>NZ_PIRS01000009.1:0-83112 GCF_003048985.1 Campylobacter concisus | reverse complement strand
AAGCCTTTGGTATGCCTATTTCGCTCCTATCTTGCTTTGTAATTATTTGATAGTTTTTATATACACTAAGAGCCTCGTCAGTTATCCTTGTTGTACCACCTTGCAGCACAAGACCTTGCTCGTTTTTTAAAAATGCAACAAAGATTTGCTCCTTAGTATAGCCTTGTTCGTTATCATACACAGACATATCAGGCTTGAAGTCATATCCAGCACTGCTAACCCACATATAAGGGATAGTATGCTCAGTTGTCATCACTTCTGGAGAAAAGTCAAGGAAATTTCCATTAACCCTTATGTTTATATCTTTTAGATCATTCATTAGCTTACGTGCATCGTCTGCATCTTGTGTTGTCCTGAAGACATGAGTTATCTTTTCATTGCTCCTATCAGTTAGCCCATCTATCTCATCACTTGACATCCTACCCATTAGGTATTCGAAATGATCCATTTTTTTATCTTTTGAAAAGTAACCCTTTGGCATCTTTGCTAGATCTTCATTTGAGTAAAACTCTTTACCCTTGCTAATAACTCCAGCTGAAATTTGATCAAAAATTTTATAGTATTGCTTGATGGTATTTGCTAGATCGATATTTGCAAAGCTATCCTCTCCAAACAGAGCATTATCCTTTCTTGTATCCATTGAAATATTTGTATAGTTTGGGTGTTTTTGATTGTGTAGCACTATCGCATCAAGTGTGCTTTTGTGGATTTTAAAGTCCTGCGGCAAGCTGGCAGCTTTGTTAAAATCAGCCCCCATAAATCCTTTAGCATCTACACTATATCCATAGCCCTCTTGTGAAGTAAATTTAGCCTGATAAAGAGAGTCGATACTACTAGATGAAACAAAGTCATTCTTAGGAATAGTGGTTTGGCTGATCGAATTTATATTTGGAGTGTTGGGTAAGAAATTTGCAAAGCCTTCGCTTTTTGTATGTTTTTGGTAGTGCTGTTTTGTTAAGATGGAGTTATAAGAGACTTTCATAGCTTACTCCTTGAAATTTATCTTCAAAGAGTAAGCAAAAGTTGTGCCGAAAATTTAAGAGTGAGATAAATTTAAGTTTGTTCACTTTGAGATAAAAATTTTATCTATCAGTAAAAATAAAAGCAAATTTATAGAAATCATCTTGTAAAATAAATCTATCCTGAAAAAATGTACCACTTTTTATAAAAACTGTACCATACTTTTAGGAAATTTTAAAGAAAGGGAAACTGCAAAAAGGGCAGTTAAAGTATCGATAAGTAGGACATCTATGGTGTCACGGGGGAGACTTGAACTCCCGACCTCCGGCTTATGAGATAAATTTTTAAATATCGCTTAAGGCCTTGCTACATCGCCATTACAAACAACTTTTCCCAATAAGCACTAGTCAAGTGTCCCACTTTTGTTCCACTACAAATCCATGGTACATCTAAAAAACCGCAATGGAATTTATTACTACCGAAGCGTCATCGCACCAAACGCAAGAAAAGTCTTAAAGTGCTCAAGAGAGCTATCTTTCTCCTTGGGGACTTATTCCTTATTAAAAGCCAGAAAATCTGCTAGAATTTATGATAGATATATCTATCTCATAACAAAGGCAGTTGATATGAAGCTAAATAAAGGAATTATAGATTCATTAGTTGATAGTTTTATGCAGGCAAAGGTGGATAAGAGTATAAAAGAGCATTCACTTTATGATAAAAAGATAGATATTGACTTTGCAGATGCGCTAAATAAGCATTTTAAAGAGGCTTTAAAAAATGATAGCTTTCCTGATTTACTTAATAAAAGTAATGAGACTTTAAATAGCATGGCTAAAATTTTATCTAATAGTCTAGATAAAGCCATAGATCAAGATGATAAAGCAAGCATAGCTCAAACCCTGCTTGAAAAACATATATTGTCCCTAAATTACCTAATATCAAAGCTCGATAAGAGCGCAAACCTTGTGTCTAAAAGACTTAAATTCTTAAGCAAACAAGATGAAAGTTATAAATTTGAGCCAACTGGTATAGATAGCTTTCAAGATAATATCAATGCTCTAGATGAAGCAAATGGGCTACCTCTTAAAAAAGAAGATATCAAAAGTCTAGCTAAAAATTTCTCACATGCCATAATGGCAACTGCCGAGCAACAATACGGACTTAACACTCCTTTTAAGCTAGTAAAAACAAAAGGTGATGAGAGGAGTGTAGAGCAGATACTATCTAGTAATAGCCGTCTAATAGGCAAACGCATAAAAGTTGGAGATAGTAGCTTTGGCATGGGTAGTTTAAATGATGAGGCAGTCCAAGAATACGAGATAGTGCCATGTTCTCCTAGTCAAAGAAAGGTGGAGAGTAGGGAGATCATCACACTAAAAACAGCATTTGAAAATTTTACAGCTAATACTAGCGTGAGTCAAAAGTGGTCAAGTAGCACTATGGATCTGGTAAATATTGTAGGCAATATATTGTTTAAATTTTTTCATCCGAACAAGGACATCACAACCATATCACGAGATGATCTACTTAAATTTAGAAATACTTTAGCTCTCATACCAACCAAGCTAAACCAAAAAGCCAAATATAAAGACAAAAGCTTAGAGCAGATAATACGCATAGGCAAAAATGATGCCAAGCTATCACAAGTAACCATACAAAAATATATGATAAGAGTAGTGCAGTTCTTTAAGTATTGTTATAACAGCGACTACATAAGTAAGAGCATCATAAATGACCTAAACGTAAAAGTGGAGATAAACCCAATGGAGCGCAAGGTGCTACCTTATAGCAAGGAAGAGGCTAATGCTATCTTTAAAATAGTCCAAAATTTTAAAGAGACCAACAAGTCACCAAGCAATCGCATAAGCGCAAATGATCTATACTATATAACCATGATAGCAGCATATAGTGGCATGAGGATAAATGAGATAGTTCAGCTAAGAGCACGTGACATAGTGCAGCACAATAATGTGCTTTGCTTTAGTATAAATAGAGATGATGGCAAGAGCACCAAAAATATAAATTCCATAAGGCTCGTGCCAGTGCATAGCAAGCTAATAGAGCTTGGACTAATGGAGTTTGTAAAACAAAGAGCTAGTGCAAATAAAAGCATCTTCAAAGTAAGCAATAAAGACTTTTCAGAAATTTTTAGATCGCAAATACAACGAAAGCTAATAAGTAGCGACAAACAAAAGACTTTTTACTCGTTTAGGCACTATTTTATAGATACGCTTGTCCAACAAGAAGTAGAGCCAAATATCATAGCTCAAATAGTAGGACATGAGAAGCAGTATAAAATTTTACTTGGAACATATGCTACAAATATAAATGCTAGTGTTTTAAAAGCAAAAGTTGAAATGGTGTGCTATTAGAAATTTGGACAAGCCATCTAAATTTATATCATAATTATGCTATAATAATATCATATTATTAAAAGGAAATAGCATATGCCTCAGATAATACCTATAAAAGAGCTTAGAAACACAAATGAAATTTCACAGCTATGCAATAGCAAAGATGAGCCAGTGTTTGTAACTAAAAATGGCTATGGCGACTTGGTTGTGATGAGTATAAAGACATATGATAAGCTAGTGGCCACAGCCGATATAGATAGCGCCATCGCATCATCTGAAGCTAAGATAACAGCAGATACAAAGATGCTAGAAGCAAAAGACGTTTTTGCTAGTTTAAAAGATAAGTATCTTGAGTAAGTATAAAGTTCTTATCTCACCACAAGCTTATGAAGAGCTCGAGGCGATTTATAAATATATCGCACTATCTTTGCTCTCGTCAGGTGCTGCAAACTCTACGCTAGAGGCTATCAAAAATGCTATTCTTAGCCTAGATGAGATACCAAATCGTGGTGCTATTAGAAAAGTTGGCAGATATGCCAATATGGGCTATAGACAGCTATTTGTTAAAAACTATACAGTGATTTATAAGGTCAATGAAAAAGATAAGGCTGTTATAATCATTACTATTAGATACACACCAAGCGCTTTTTAGACATATAACTTCAATAATATCTTTCTAAAAATAAATATCCACTCATCCTAATACTCTCTCATCTGCGAAAATATACATCACATACTATACGTTACGTCACCTACTGCATGTTACATCATGTACTATACATTACATCAAGTGCTGCATGTGACATCACATACTGAATGTTACATCATGTACTGCACATTACATCACATGTAGTATGTTACGTTATGAATTTATCTGTTATAATTCAAGAAAATTTAATGTCAGTTTCTAGCATATTTATCAACATTTTTAGTATGTTGATAAACTTACTTAGCAAGCTCAACCTGAGCTTGCTGTAAGGTCTTAGCCAGACGGGCGAAATTTTTATTTACAAAGTGCAACTTAAACAAAACTTTATCCATTCAAGATGACCTTTATCGATAAAATGTCTAAGTTTTTGCTTAAGGTATTTACTTCTATTGTTTAAGAATTTCCAAAGATAACTGATGCATATGCACTCAATAAAGTTGATATGAGCTACTAATAGCAAACCATTAAAATTTATTTTTAACAAATTTACACCTAGGCATAGCTTTAAACTATATAAGCTAAAACAAAACTTCGTTGAAAAATTTAAAACATTAAAAGTATAAGAGGAGCATAAGAAGTACGATGCCACAAGATATTATGTGGCATCGCTAGTAGCTATGGTTTTTTAACTATCGTATTACTCTCCGCTCATTATAAAAGCAGCCCAGTAAAACGGATGTTTGCCTTCCTTTATCATCTTGATCTTTGCATTTCTTAGAACTTCGTTAAATTTCTTTTCATTGCCCTGTGTATCAGTATAAAATTCTTTCATTAGCTCCACCGTGCTATTATCATCTACAGACCACAGACTCATTAGCACATTTTTAGAGCCAGCTTGTATAAATGTCTTAGGCAGACTTGCCACAGAGCTCGTGTCTTTAACATCTACTAGGCCTGTTTCGCATGCAGATAGCACAACCAGATCGGTTCCATCTAGGCTTAGTCCAGATAGCTTAAGCGCATTTACAAGACCCTCGCCAGTTTGTTGTTTTATACCTATATTTGCACCGCTAAGCGCAACTCCTGATTTTAACATAGGGTTTGTTATGTTCTCATCACTTATGAAGTATCCATGTGTGGTTATATGCAAGATTTTTGGAGACTTTACTGCTAGTATGTTTTCTTCATTAGCGTTCTCTCTAGAGAAAAGTTTTACGCCACTAAACGAGCTTTGTAAAACCTCTTCTTCTTTCTTAAAGCCTCTTAGTCTTTTAAATGTCCCCATATTTTTTATAGATCTAGTTTGCACAGCCTTATTTACATTTGGCGTATCTGCAACCATCTCCATGATCTTTCCGCTTTTACTCTCATAGTTTGGATCACTAAACATAGTGATATCCTTACCCTCATCTTTGATATTAAATTTATGTGTTCTTATAAATTCTTTAGCTGAAGGTGTATAGCGTATCTGCTTGCTCTCTATGAGATATCTATCGCCATCCATAAGCGTTTCAAAAGGTAGTAGCCTCAAAGCACCATCTGTAGAGATGATAAGAGAGTTAAATTTATCTATCCTATCTCCTATGCCATTTGTTATAACGATGCTATATAGCTCTTTTAAAGCTTTGCTTGAGTTTGCATCTGTAGCATTTATGATCTTATCTATATCAGCTCTAAATTCTTTTATAGTTGTATTTACTGTGTCACTATCTTTATTGTTAAGTTTTTCAAACTTCACTTCGCCACTTTTATCCACGCTAAAGATATAGTAGTTTTTACCATAATACCCTATATCTACAAAGAGTTCATTTGGTTTTAAAAGGTTTGTGAGATCACTTAGTTTTAGATCCTTTATGCCAAGCTCTTGTTTAAATTTAGGTGATATCTTAGCTATCTCTATCTCCGCTTTTTCTATATCTTCGCCCAGTGCTTTTAGCTTTTCTTGGTAGCTTTTTGCCTCTTCTGACTTAGGCATAGTACCTGCTAGCTTGGCATATGCTCTTTTTAGAGAGTCTAGGTTATCTATCTTAGAGATCAGGTTCTTATCTTGTGAGATATTTTTTAGCATAGCTATGGTGTTTTCGTCATCGAGAAGTATGCCCTTATCGTTTATAAAGATCTCATAAATTTCTTGACTTAGAGCTTTTTTATCTTTAGTAGTTTGCTGATATGAGTAACCACTTGTTAAAAGATGTGGTAAATACCAACGATTAGCTTCTAAAAATTTCTTTTTTTGCTCATTACTTAATATTTCAAAATTTTTATCTCTATTTGCTTTAAATATATTATAAGCTTCTTTAGAGTAATTATACGCCTTAGGATAGTTTCCTATGTCGCTATAAAGATATCCTATATTATTATAACTGAGAGCAGTATCAGGATGATCTTTACCTAATACTTTCTCTCTTATACTTAAAGCTTTAGCATAAAACTCTAAAGCCTTAGGATAATCGCCCATGTCACTATAAACAAGTCCTATACTATTATAGCTAGTAGCAGTATAGGGATGGTCTTTACCTAAAACTTTCTCAAATATATCTAAAGCTTTAGTATGAAACTCTAAAGCTTTAGGATGATCTCCTATCTTATTATAAACAGATCCTATATTGTTATAGCTATTGGCGGTATCTGTATGATTTTTACCTAAAACTTTCTCTCTTATATTTAAAGCTTTAGTATAAAACTCTAAAGCCTTAGGATAGTTGCCAATATGGTTATAAACATAGCCTATATTATTATAGCTAGTAGCAGTATTAGTATGGTCTTTACCTAAAACTTTCTCATATATATTTAAGGCTTTAGTATAAAATTCTAAAGCCTTAGGATAATCGCCCATGTCACTATAAACAAGTCCTATATTGTTATAGCTATTGGCGGTACTAGAATGATCTTTACCTAATACTTTCTCTTTTATATTTAAAGCTTTAGCATGAAACTCTAAAGCCTTAGGATAATCGCCCATTCTGTTATAAACAAGTCCTATATTATTATAGCTATTGGCGGTACTAGAATGATCTTTACCTAATACTTTCTCTCTTATGCTTAAACATTTTGTATAAAACTCTAAAGCTTTAGGATAGTCACCCATATCACTATAAACGGAACCTATATTACTATAGCTAGTTGCAGTATCAGGGTGTTCTTTGCCTAAAACTTTCTCTCTTATATTTAAAGCTTTTGTATAAAACTCTAAGGCTTTAGGATAATCACCCATACCACTATAAACATAGCCTATACCACCATAAGTAATAGCAGTATCAGGGTGTTCTTTGCCTAAAACTTTCTCTCTTATATTTAAAGCTTTTGTATAAAACTCTAAGGCTTTAGGATAATCACCTATATCGCTATAAACAGAGCCTATATTATTATAACTGAGAGCAGTACTTGGATGATCTTTACCTAAAACTTTCTCATATATATCTAAAGCTTTAGTATAAAACTCTAAAGCTTTAGGATAATCGCCCATATTTTTGTAAACAATCCCTATATTATTATAGCTAGTAGCTGTATCAGGATGATCTTTGCCTAGAGCTTTCTCTCTTATCTCTAAAGCTTTTGTTAAAAATTCTAAAGATTTGGGGTAGTTTCCATCTTGATAATACTTATATGCAGTGGCACTATAGCTTTTGGCGTCATCTAGCGTAGCACTAAACGCAACTGAAACGGTTAGAAAAACAGCTAACAAAATTTTTCTAAGCATGATTAATCCTTTAATGTGAATTATTAAATATCCATAAATAGTAGTAAGCCGACTATCATAATAGCTATGATTACAGCAATAACAACTAAAGCCAAAAGAGTCTTGCTGAGATTTTTTATTAACTCTTTTGCTTTAAGGACTGAGATAACTATATCTATGAGCTTAAATACTATCAAGACCACAACCCATGTGACATAATGACCCTTAAAAAATAGAATTATTGCTGGTATAAAAAATATCACTAAAGAAGACAATCTCAAAAGATCAAAATTTCCGTCGATATGGAGTGCTTTTGCTAGCTTTGGTACAAAGTAGGCACACAAGCCAAAGAATAATAGATAACATATCATACCTAGCCAAACTGGTATAGTTTTTATGCCATCTTTTAGATTAAGAGCGGTATTAAGTGCGTTGGCTAAGGCTATAACACCACTTATAACACCTATAGGAGTTTTGTGAATGTCACCTGAACTGGGATAGTCCGAGCCTATAAGCACTATGGCATCATCAAATTCCTCTGCATCTATCTGAGATAGCCTGGTTGCATGATAGAATTTGATATTTTCATAGTTTGAAGTATATGTTTTATTATCACCTTGATCTATAATTTTTAGATCTTTATAAAGTATCCTATATTTAAAACTCTCATCAAAGCTTAACTCTCTTGGACAAGTAAATTTTGCTTCACTATTTGCAAGCTCTAGGACAAGATGCCTTAAAGTCTTATCACCATCGCAAAGATAGGGCGTGTATCCACGAGTAACTCCGTCTTTATCGCTAGAAATATTTGTTTGAGTAAATTTGATGTTAGGATTTAGCTTGAAGTTTTGTAAAAATGGCTTATTTATAGTTCTTGGCAGATAAATAGGATATGAACTAGCATATAAATTTAGTCTATCTATAAGACCTAGATCATCCTTGGTAACTGTTGAGTTAATGTCGCTTGGATACTCTAAAGAGTAGTCTAAGACTAAAGTTTTTGGTTTGCTACCTGAACCAGACAAGGTTTTGTTAAAATCATCTAAGACATTAGCAAGAACACTTCTTGGGGTGAAGTTAAATTTGATGCCTCCTTGTCCGTCGCTTAGGTCGTGCTTGTCTAGGTACTCTTGATCTATTAAGATTACTGCTATTTTTTGCGATTGGCTTGCTGATGGTGCTTTGGCATAAATTTCTTGCATGATGTCATACTCAAAGTCACCAAAATTTACCCTGACGATCTCACGATCTTTGACTAAGCCGTAAATGGCAAAAGATGCCATAGCAAGAATTCCTAAGAATATGGCTTTTTTTATACTGCTAGACTTTTGAAACAAGCCAGAATCTGTTGAGCCTTTTAATATCTTTTGAATGTTGTTGCCTAAAAATGTAAAGAACTTCATCGCGTTTTAACTATAAAACAAGGAGACTCATATCCATCTTTATCCATCATATCTATCCTGTCGCCATTTTTAGGAGATATGTCTAGCTCTGGGCTTATACTTCTGTTTTTAACGTCAAATTCGTAAAATTTGTCGCCTTGGCGGTATTCTATTTTAATGATATGATCGCTTATAACTAATGCATCTTTACTAGGATCTATCTCCTCGCATCCTCCTTCTGCTCTCGTAGAAGCTGTCGTAGATGTAGTTTGTGCTTTGGCAAATAGTGTAGAGAAAAAACCGCTTCTTTTTTTGGTAGCTGCTATGTAGGTGTCATTTGGTGATTTTAGGTTGTAATTTTGCTTTAAAACATCATCAGTTATCTTTAAGACGCCGTTACCAGATATAAATTTGATCTCTTGACCGCTTGTGGCTGTAGTAGCCTTACTCTCTTTGCCGTCAATGCTATAAACAACATCACCCTTAACGTTGATAACCACATCAGCATTTAGGCATGAAACCAAAAGTGTAGCTGCAAGTAAATAAGACTTCATAATGATACCTTTTTAAATTTTTGTTGTCATTTTATTAAACAAAAACTAAAAAAAGACTTATGCCTTTAGGTAGGCTATATACCTAAGAAATAGCCACTTTTAGCTACACGTTTTTACTCGATTTGTTTATTTTTAATTTACAATAAATGGATAGCTATATGTAGCATACATAAGCCAATCTCAGAAAATTACTCTACCCCATCTCCATCCCAGCATCATCTTTTGTAAATTTACCTCTTAGCTCTGGCATTTCATTTACTATTATCTCTTTTAGCTCAGGATTGGTGCTTGCTATTTCAAGTAAAAGACCTAAGCTTTTGTCATTAAAGTCTCTTAGCCTGATATTTTCTTTTTGCAAGCTTTTGCTTTTACGTGCTAGAGATTGATTTTCTCTATTCTTACTCTCTATCAATGCATTTTGTTCATCTATCTTTGTTTGCTGATTAGTATGTGCTTTTACTCTATTTTTAAGAAGCATTATCTCTTTGTCTTGCTCAGCTTGAATCTCTTTTAAATCATCTAGCTCTTTTTCTAGCTGCTCTTTTTCTTTTAAGACTTCTAAGCTTTTCTTTTTATCTTCCTCTATGATCTTGTTTTGTTCTGTTACTTGCCCATCAAGAAGTTCTACCTTTTCTTTTAGCTGCTCATCAGATGTGATGGTTATGCTTTCTTGCATTTGTTCAAAAACAGAATTTCTAAGACCTACTATTAAAGCTCTTTTTTCATTTGGCTCTAACCTAAAGTACTCGTCGCCCAACAAAGGCTCTTTCTTTTGCATATACTTATTTGCTTCCGCTTCTATAAGCTTTTGAATTTTCTCTTTTAGCTCTTGCTCGCTCTTATATTCACTTGCTATTTGGTGCATTTGGGTTAAATTCTTGTGTCTATTTTTACTTGACTTACCACGAAGTACCTGACCTTCAAATGCCTCTGCTCCCATATCTTGTAGCTCTTTACCAAATTTTGCTGTTTTTGACCTGCCACTAAATCTCAAATTTGCATGCTTCTCAAAGTTGTAGTTTGTAAAGATGATGTGATAGTGCTTGGTCTTTTCGTCATTATGCTCAGCCACAAGCAGACACTTTGCGCCATACTTCGCGCAGTATGCATTTACAAATCTCATTACTCTATCCATGCATATGTTTTCATTTATAAATTTTGACTCTTCGTCGTTTAGCCCTTCTTTTGGCTCTTTCTTCCTATCTGTGCCAAACGTGATGATAATCTCACAAAAGCTACGCATATCTTTGCGCCAAGACTTTTTTATAACAGTATCTTTGCCATTTCGCTTTTGTGTATAGGACTGCGCGGTATAGTCTTCTTTAAAGCTATCCTGAAAGCCTTTAAGTAAATTCTTTACAAAAGCTATATTGTGTAGTTCATCATCTTTGCCGTTAGCATCTCTCATATTGCCATTGCCATTAAATTCGCTTAGGAGCTTGTAGCGATTAATAGTGGCTGGGGTTTTGTTAAGATACTTTATATGCTCAGTTTGATTTTTCTCACGGCACGCATGTGCAAACCTGCCTATGGCTCTACCATATGTTAAAAAACCTGACCTCACATTTATGACTAGGCTGTGATCGTTTATTGTATATGCATTAGCCATGGCAAATCACCTCACTATATGAACTTTCTTTCGTACTAGTAGTGCTAGTTGCTATAAATGAAATTTTTTTCATTTTCTTCCTTTTGAAAAGATATTTATAGTAATTACACCAATTTTGAAAAAAATCTGCGCTAGAAATGCAAATTTTTGTGAAAAAATATGTCATTTAAGAAAAACAAATTAAAAATAGTAAAAGGATAAATGCCAAAAGTGCGTATTTAAAAGGATTCTAGATAAAAAGCTAGAAGTAAAAATTTAAAGCAAATCTATTTTTTATGGTATTAAAAGGGAGATGGCTTTATAATCGTTGGAATTTTTAAGAGACTGTCCCACTTTAGTAACTAAGTGTTCCACTCTTAAAGGAAATTTTAAAGAAAGGGAAAGAACAAAAGCATCACTGCTAGTGCCTAAAATAGGGTGTTATGGTGTCACGGGGGAGACTTGAACTCCCGACCTCCGGCTTATGAGGGTTTAAAATAAACCTTATGTAAGCACCAAAAAGACGGCACACAGCCAGTTTCACACTAGGTATCTGCTACATTTTGCTACAAAGTTATATTGCATAGGTAACAAAGATGCAATATCTAATCAAACGAAATGGCATATACTACTTTAGAGTAGCTATCCCACTATATCTGAGGCCTTATTTTGGTAATAAAACCGAATACATAACCTCCTTCCTCACAAAACGCTTTGATACAGCAAAAAATCGTGCTAAGATCTACTCTATAATTTTTAACGCGATCAAAAAGGCATGGAAGATGAATTTGAGCAGCGAACTTATAGAGCACTTGGTGCTTATGCTTTTAACAGCCAAGGAGGCCAAAAGTATCAAAGAGCATGATATGCTTGGCAGATATATAAATTTAGATGGACTACTATCACTAAATTTGTTTTTAAAGCAGAGTTTAAAAGAAGATAGCTTGCCTAGTGTCATATCAAAAGAGGTTGATGATATCTGCAAAAAGCTATCTTGCACTGACTCTCACACCAAAAAGCTTCTTGGCAAAAGAGTGCTTGAGGCAACGATAGATAACATAAATCACATATCATATAAGATGTGCAAAAATCAAAAGCTACTAAATGATAAGCAACAGACATTTGTGCCACTTGGTAAAAAGCACAAGAGTGCAAATTTAGATAATGGCACCAAAGACGAGATAGTAAAATGCGTTAAAGATAGTAACTTGCATAGCTATCAAGACGACATAGAGACTTTAAAAAGGCAGGATTTGGTGCTACCTTTTACTAAAAAGTCCTTAAAGCACTCTGTTAGTGAGCTAAGAGATGCCATAAATGAGCTAGCTAGGCAAAAGGGAGCACTCACACAAAACGATATCCTAAGAATATTTGGTTGTGAGTTATCGCCAGATGGAGATAACGAGCTAAGCGATGATCTAAAATTTGGATATGGAAATTTAAATGATCCTACCTTTGGTGGTCAGGTGAAGCTATACAAGGCAGATAAGTATGAAGATAAAGGCATAGTTTTAAGTGACATTGAGGCTAAAGATCTTGCTTTGAATGATACAAGTGATGCTAGCTGCATGACTTTCAATGAAGCTATAAATTTCTTTCAAAAGCTCTTCTCAAATAGAGCTAAAAGTCTTAGATATAAACTAGACTCTTCTACTAAAAATGAGAGTAAAGCTGACATTCTCACGCTAAAGAGTACTTTTGAAAACTATGTATCAAACACAAGCATTTCAAACAACTGGAGTGATAGCACATTTGGCCTTGTCAGACATGTAGGACGGTTAATGTCTATAAAATTTGGCGATGAGCTAGACATCAAAAAGATAAAAAGAGATGACTTGCTAAATTTCAGAAATATCTTGCTACAACTACCAACCAAGCTCTCTCAAAATAGTCTCTATAAAGATAAAAGCCTAGATGAGATCATAGCTTTGGCAAAAGATAGACCAAAAATTTCTAAATCAACCATCAAGAAGTATATTGTTAGAGTTAGTGAGTTTTTTAAATACTGCTACGATAGTGACTATATAGATAAGAACCCTGCTATAGATCTGCAAATAAGTATAAACCAAGATGACGTTACAAATAAAAACCCTTATGAAGATAGTGACGTAAACGCACTTTTGGATATTGTTAGTAAGATCAGATCAAGTGGTGATACTAAAAGTCAAAGGATAAGCAAAGATGAGCTATTTTTCGTTACTCATATAGCAGCTTACTCTGGCATGAGATTAAATGAGATAATACAGCTAAACACAGATGACATAGTCGAAAAATATAACATAGTATGCTTTAGTTTAAATACAAAAATAGATGTAAAAACTGGTAAGAGCAAGACTTTAAAGACTAGAAACTCTGTAAGGATAGTTCCTATACACTCTAAGCTAAATAGCATTGGGCTGTTTGAATTTATAGAGAGTAAAAAGAAACTAGCTAAGCAAAGTGGCAAAGCAGTTAGGTTATTTAGCTGTGATAATAAAGACTTCTCTGAATATTTTAGAAAAAAGATCAATACTAAAGTTATAAAAGATGGTGATAAAACAAGAACATTTCACTCATTTAGACACACTTTCATAAACAAGCTCATCCAAAGTGGCCAAAGAGTTGAACATATTGCTGCCCTTGTAGGACATGAACAACAATACAAGATCACTATGAATACTTATGGCGAACCAGTAACTCCTAAAATTCTAAAGGATCTAGTTGAAGAGGTAAATTTTTATCAAGGAGGAGAAGGGTGATTACGCCTAAAGTTGATGAGCCTAGTCTAAACCTTTGTGTTAGAAGTGAATTCTTAACAGCCAAAGAAGCCATTATAAGATATGAGCATAATACAAGAGAGGCTAAACATGCTAGCAAGATAGGATATCTTAGGGGTAAGAGTACACACAACAGATATATAGTCCTAAGCGAATATAATAACAATGGAAATATGCGGGAGATTAATAGCTCCGATAAAAACTTTAACGACAAGAAGTATATAAAGTCACTTATAATGCAATATCATAAGATGATGAAAGATGATTATGAATCCCAAACAAAAACATATAAAAATGGCAATGTTGTTAAAAATCATTGGCGAGATAATATGGTCGGTTTTTCTGAGGTGGTCATAAGCTTTGGCACTGAGCGTGATAAAGAGCCAAAAGAGGGGCTAAATTCTACTGAAGTAAATTTTATAAATGCAAAAGTTTCGCTAGATAGAGTACAAAGGTTTGCAAATTTATACTGTGCGAAATACAATGTAAAGTGCCTGCTTATAGCTGAGCATAATGACGAGAAGACTAGGCATTACCAGCTTATTTTTACAAACTACCTATTTGAGGAGCATAAAAATATTAGATTCGATGGTAAAGGAAAGACTAGCGCCTTTGGTAGAGGGCTACAAGAAATGGGTGCAGAAGCATTTGATGGTATTGCAAATCGTGGGCTAAAGGGCAGTAAGCTTAGACATAAAAATTTAAAGCAAATGCACCAAACAGAAAGAGAGTATAAGAGTGAAAAAGAGTTAAGAAATAGCATTAGAAAGCTTATAGATAAAGAAATAATAGATCATGCAGAAATAGTAAACAAATTTTTTGGTGACAAAATTAATTATTTTAAGTTAAAAGTTGACAACAAAAAGGCTTTATTAGATGCTCTTACAAATTTAGTCCTAGAACAAGCAAGAGAAAAGATAAAAATAGTTACTAATGCCGAGTTAAAACAAAACATTGAAGTGCTAAAAGAGCAACTGTTAGACAAAAGTGAAGTATTGGCAAGAAATAGAGTGTTAGAGCAGTTGAATAGAAATCTGATGCAGGAAAATGAAAAACTAAAAGAGACTAACACTGCTCTAAATAATCAAGATGAAACTATAAGAGACCAAACCTTGCAAATAATCGATCTTTCATCCAAGCTAAATCAAAAAGAAAATGAAAACAATAAACTAAAAAGCCGATTAGAAAATATTGAAGCTGACATAGTGCAAATAGATAAACTAAAACAAAAAGCCGATCAAAGCGATGCCCTGCAAAGCAAGCTTAAAAAAGCTAATGCAGATCTAGAAAGCAAAGAAAAAACAAATCGGTATTTGAAACAAAGAAACGAAGAGCTGGAGGCGTCGATAAGTAACGAGAATGCCTTAAAGGAAGATAATGATAGTAAACGACTACAAATCGTTAAACTACAAACTTCTATAAATAGCAAAGATCAAAGAATATCCGAGCTGGAAGGAGAAGTAAAAGTTAAAGACGAAAGGATAGAAAATTTACAGGATAAGTTAACTATATTAGAAAGCTTTAAAACGAAGGTTATTAATTTTATCTCAAAAATAAGCAATTTAATACCGAATTTTAGTAAGCTGCTGAATGATGAGCCTGTGGAGATAAAAAATGAGATAAAAGGCAAGATGTATAGTAGAGGTGAGATGGAGATGTAGTTAAAGGAGTCTTGGGTGCTTGGGCGTAAAAATAGTCTAATTTTGAAATTTTTGCTAAAATTTCAAAAAATCAAGAAGGCACAATGAGCAAGATAGATGAAATTTGCAAGTATTTGGACGCTAAATTTAGCTCAGACGGCAAGATACAAAGCGATATAAAGGAGCTATTTGTCTACCGAGCAAGCGTGCCGACCGAGTTTTTAACCGGCGTTTACGAGCCGGCGCTTTGCATGGTTTTTAAAGGCTCAAAACTGGCCAAAGTCGGTAATGATTTTTACGAGTACGATGAGCAGCGCTATCTGCTAGCCGCTACGCATATCCCCGCCGTTGCAAAGATCAAAGGCTGCCCGTATCTAGCCATAAAGATCAACTTTGAGCTAGAAGATATCTTGGGCGTGATCGAGAGTATAGGCGGCGCCGAGAGCAAAAAGGGCGAGTTTGCAGGGCTAGCTCTTGGGGTGGTAGACGATGAGCTGCTTGAAGCCGTATTTAAATTCATCCGTTTGCTAGAGCGTCCAAACGATGCTAAATTTTTAGCAAAGCTCGCGATAAAGGAAATTTTATACATACTATTAAAGGGCGAAAACGGCGATTTCCTACGCCAATACGCAATGCTAGAAACCATAGAAAACCGCGTTACGCGCGCTGCCAAAGAGATAAAATCAAACTACACCGAGGCGATAAATATCGAAAATTTAGCCAAAAAGCTCGGCATCAGCGCATCGTCGCTCTATCATAACTTCAAGCGTATTACGGCGCTTAGTCCGCTTCAGTTTCAAAAAAAGATCCGTCTCGAAAAGGCAAAAAATCTCTTGATAAATCAAAATTTAGACGCCGCAGAGGCTGCATTTGCCGTCGGTTACGCGAGCCCTTCGCAGTTTAATAGAGAGTACTCCAAGATGTTTGGCATGCCTCCTAAGGCGCACATCTTAGCCATAACGGGCGCTTAAATTTAGTGCGAGCAGACCTTCTGTCTCTTTCGTTGATTTTATCTTCTAAGCCTCTTTTATCTAAATTTACATTTTTGACCCACCATAACTACAAATTTTGATCTAAATTTTGCATTTTTTATAACATTTGCAGAAATAGGCAATGATTTTGTAGGATCGTTCTACCTCCTTTTTTTAAAAACCGTTATAATCACTTCAGTTAAAAAATTAAAATTACAAGGAGCAAAAATGCAGTATTTAACCTTAAACGACGGCAACAAAATGCCGATTTTAGGCTATGGAGTCTATCAGGTGGAGTCTGCGGAGGCTCAAAGATGTGTTGAGGATGCAATTAGCGTGGGCTACCGCCTCATTGACACTGCGCAGTCTTATCGCAACGAAGAGGGCGTTGGCGCGGCGGTTAAAACGGCGATAGCCGGCGGCGTGAAACGCGAGGAGCTTTTTATCACCACAAAGCTTTGGGTGAGCGACGTAAGCGAGGATAGAGCGCTAAAAGCCTTTGATGCGTCGATGAAAAAGCTAGGGCTTGATTATCTTGATCTCTATCTCATCCATCAGCCATATAGCGACATCTACGGCGCGTGGCGAGCGATGAGTAGGCTTAAAAAAGAGGGTCGCATCCGCTCTATCGGCGTTAGCAACTTCTACGCCGATCGGATCGTCGATCTGTGCGAAAACAGCGGCGTCATCCCTGCGGTAAATCAGCTTGAGTGTCATCCATTTTTTCAGCGTGAAGCGTTAAAGCGCGTGCTTGATGACTACGGCATAGCGTTTGAGTCGTGGGCTAGCTTTGCCGAGGGTAAAAACGATATATTTAAAAACGCCGTACTAAGCGGTATCGGTGAAAAATATGGCAAAAGCTCGGCTCAAGTTATTTTGCGCTGGTTAATTCAGCGCGGCATCGTCGTCATTCCAAAAAGCGTTAAAATCGAGCGAATGAAGCAAAATTTCGACATTTTTGATTTTAAGCTTGCGCCTGATGATATGGCTGCTATCGCTGCGCTGGATACAGGCAAGACGCTATTTTTCGATCATCGCGACCCGCAATGGGTCAAAAAACTAAATAACTATAAATAAGGAGCAAACAATGAAAAAACGCGATTTTATGAAAATTTCAGTAGGAGGAGCAGTAGCTATGAGCAGTTTAAATGCAAAAGAAAACAATGCTGGCGAGAGGGTAGAAAAACTCAAAGTCCCATTAGCCAACCCGAGCAAAGAGGCTGCCGCAAATGCGGCTAAAAATCCGTTCGGCCTGGTTTACGGCGACGCGATAAGCAAAAACGAGGCGGGCAAGGTAAATTTGACGCCGGTAAGCTATAAATCTCGCGGCTTAGATATCGCGGCCAACGTCTATACGCCCGCAAATTTTGATCCTAACAAGAGTTACGCGGCCATCGTCGTGGCGCATCCAAACGGCGGTGTGAAGGAGCAGACAGCAGGTCTCTATGCGCAGCACCTAGCGGAGCTTGGCTACGTCACGATCGCCTTTGACGCGGCTTATCAGGGCGCTAGCGGGGGCATGCCGCGCTGCGTCGATACGCCTGCAAACAGGATCGAGGATATCCGCGCGGCAGCCGATTTTTTGCTTAAATTTAAAGGCGTAGATCGCGACCGTATCGGAGTGCTAGGCATCTGCGGAGGCGGCGGATATACGCTAAAAGCCGCGCAGACTGATAAAATTTTCAAAGCCGTGGCAACGCTAAGTGCTTTTGATAGCGGACTAGCTAGGCGAAACGGCTTTTTGGACGCGCAAATTTCGACTATCCAGCAACGACTAAAAGACGCTAGCGACGCACGCGCCAAAGAGGTGCTAACGGGCGAGGTTGAATACGTGCCGGATCCAGATATAACCGACGAGGAGATAGCCAAAATCACCAACGATCTTTACCGCGAGGGGCTAAAATACTACCACCGCACGCACGCGCATCCAAACTCCACCTTCGCCTACACCAAAAGCAGTCTGCTAGATCTCATGAACTTCGACGCTGCGAGCAATATGGATCTAATCAATCAGCCGCTTTTGATGATGGTAGGCTCCAAAGCCGACAGCGCCTATATGAGCGAGCGAGCTTTCGCGGGCGCTAGCGGTACGCAGAAGAAGGAGTACTTTAAGATAGACGGAGCGCTACATATTGAAACTTACTATAAGCCAGAATATGTGGACGTCGTGATGAAAAAGCTAGCCCAGTTTTACGGAGAAAATTTGTAAAAACGAATAAAACAAATGGTATGCGGTAAAAATTTTTAGAATTGTTTTAGCTATTTTATTCGCTTTAAATTTAAGCTCGGCAAAGGAGCAAGCGATGATAAATTTTAACGAGCTTCCGCACGCAGCAAAGCTTAGCGGGGCGCTTAGCAACAAACAGCTAGCGCTCGTTAGCTTGGCTGCTTATGCGGCGGCTGGCGATGCGGACAAACTAAAAGTCGCGCTGCAAAACGCAAGAGATGCCCTAAAAAGTCTTTAGCGGTTTTTGGTTATAGAGGTTAAATTTGAAAAAGTTTTTGATTTCGGCGCTATTTGCGGCAGCGTTAGCGGGAGGGCAGATGAACGATAATTTTACAAAAGAGAGCAAAATTTCAGACGTCGTCCATGATGCGGCGTTTGGTGATTACGGCAGGCTGCTTTTTCCTACAGATGCTGGTTACTTTAGCGGCGGACGGCTTGGCGAGCTAAATTTGACGTGGTACGAGCATATCGATGCCGATAAAACGGTTGAAATTTTAAACTATCTAAAAGATCGCGCCAAAGCCGGCAAGCAGGTATTTTACGATATTTACTCAAATACCGAAAAAGCCGCCGATCCACGCAAAAATGATACTGGGCTTTTTTATTTTAAAGGCGTGCGGGGCAAGCCGTTTGCAGTGGTGGTCGCCGGAGGCGGCTTTGCCTATGTGGGCGCGATGCATGATAGTTTCCCGCACGCGCTTGAGCTTTCTAAAAAGGGCTACAACGCCTTTGCGTTGATCTACCGCCCGGGCGCTAGGAGCGGGGCGCAAGACCTTGCTCGTGCGATTAGCTTTATTTTTGAGCACGCAAAGGAGCTTGAGGTGGGAGCGGAGTTTTATTCGCTGTGGGGCGGCTCGGCCGGAGCTAGGCTTGCGGCGATGCTGGGAAGCTGCGGCACGCAGGCTTTTGAGCAGGGCTCGCATCCACTACCTGCAGCCGTGATAATGCAATATACGGGCTATTCGGATTTTACGCGAAACGATCCGCCGACCTTTGCCGTCGTTGGCGAAAACGACTGGATCGCAAGCCCCAGCGTGATGGAGAGACGGATACGAAATTTAGCCGCTACGGGCGTTAAAACGCAGTTTCGTAGCTACGCAAATTTAGGTCACGGATTTGGCTTAGGCACCGGCACGGCAGCACAGGGCTGGCTAGATGAGGCGGTCAAATTTTGGCAAGAACAGATGAGATAAAGGAAAGAAAATAAAATGAAAAAATTAAGCAAAATAATGGCTGGAGCGCTTGTTATGTGCTCCTTCGCGGCGGGTGAAAGTGCAGCAGGAAATATAAAATTTGAGCCCCAAAAGACGCTCGTAGTCTATTTTTCAGCAGGCGGCAATACGGCTAGAGCGGCAAATTTAATAGCACAAAATTTAGGTGCTAATATAGTTGAACTAAAGCCCGTGCAGCCCTACACGAACGCTGATCTAAACTACAACGATCCAAAAAGTCGCGTTAGTCGAGAGCATGATGATACGTCGCTTAGGAAAGTGCCTTTGGCTAACGCTAAAATCGAAGGCTGGGAGAGCTACGAGGCTATTTTCGTGGGCTATCCGATCTGGTGGCACGATGCTGCGTGGCCGATCGACGAGTTTATAAAAAATAACGATTTTAGCGGCAAAAAGGTGATCCCGTTTTGCACCGTTTATAGCTCAGGGCTTGAAAATAGCGATAAAAATTTAGCCAAAATGGCGGGAAGCGGCGAGTGGCTAGCAGGAAAGTCTTTTGGCGAGAGGCCGAGCGAAAAAGAGATAAAAGAGTGGCTTGCGAAATTTTAGGCGATCTGAGCGCTATTTTGATTTATTTTTAAATTTTAGTTTCCTAATTTGGAAAACCTTGCGCTTTAGCGTTGTTTGTTACAATAAGACCATACCTTAATCTTACGGGAGGATGTCATGAAACCAAATTTATCAACCAAATTTGCACGAACGACATTGCTAACTATAGCTTTGGGCTTTATAGCGCCAGTGTTAGCGAGTCAAGATCCGATCCAAGCCGGTAGCGACATCGCTGTAGTTCATACTCAAGCTGGTAAAATTCAAGGCTATATCCATAACGATATTTTGACCTACAAAGGCATCGCGTATGCCATGGCTGAGCGTTTTATGCCGCCGCAAAAAGTGGCAAAATGGCAGGGCGTAAAAATGGCTTTAACTTACGGCGATGTATGTCCGCAAGTTCCGATAGGCGGACGTTCGTTTTTCTTTACCGGCCCGGAAATGACACAGAGCGAGCAGTGCTTAAATTTAAATATATGGGCGCCGAAGAATGATGGCAAAAAACGTGCGGTAATGGTATGGATTCACGGAGGAGGCTTTCAGTCTGGAGCGTCTAACGATCTACATAGCTATGACGGAGAAAATTTGGCCCGCTCGGGCGATGTGGTAGTGGTTTCTGTTAATCACCGCTTGAATGCGATGGGGCATTTGGATCTATCCGCTTACGGCGAGCACATCGCGGTAACCTTTGAAAAGGACGGCAAAAACGTAACGAGACTGGAGCGTCTAAGCGAGGAAAAATACAAAAATTTGATTAAAAAGGCGGAAGGGTATGCTAGATTATCAACCGCATATAAGCTTTTAACGGACGACCGTTAAAAGCTTCCGAAGAAAAACTTAGACGTTTTATTGACAAAAAATCATTTTTTGATCAATAAAGTTTCGTCTAAGTTTTCATATTTTTCTTTTGCTCGGCCAAAGAAAAATATTGGCCGTCTGCCAAGACCTTACAGCAAACTCAATTTGAGTTTGCTAAGTAAGTATTATCATACATACTATGAAAAAATTACTTGATGCTTGCATATTGATAGATGATATTATTTTATGAGTGTGTCAAGAAGGAAAAATGGTTTCTTGGCAACTTAAAATAAGTATTTTTTTAATATTAAAATTTATTTTTAATATTTACTTAAATAATATATATAATGAGTTATTTTTTTATAATTTCCGCATAAGCTCAAATGGTTTTTGGTGTCTTGGTGTCTTGGTAAAATTTTAAAATTTTTACAAAAAACGTGTTAAAATTACTGCAAGCTTAAAAATTTGCTACATAAAATTTTATTTTGCTACAAACTTTAAGCTATATTTTATGAAAGGTGACTGCAATATAATATTGTAGAAACATTGTAGTTTAGGTATTTATGGTGTCAAGGGGGAGAATTGAACTCCCGACCTCCGGCTTATGAGACCAGCGCTCTAACCAGCTGAGCTACTTTGACAACTTAAAATAAGTTTTGGATTATACAACCTAAGAACTTATTTTTAGCTAAAATTTATCTCACACAAATTTTATAGATAAAAAAGTAAATTTGACTGCAAGAGCAGCCAAATTTAGTTAAGCTTTTTTAGTGAAAAATCCAACGTAAATAGCGTAGATAAAGCCTATCACTACGGCATAAGGAGCATAAGGTGTGATGCCAGCTCCTGAGCTTGCAAGCACGAAGTTATGACTTATAGCAGCACCTGCGCCCATGCCTAAAACAAATACAGCTGAGCTTAAATTTCCAGCTCCCATTTGCACTAGATGTTTGCCAGGGCAGCCGTAGCTTAGACTAAAGCAAAGGCCAGCGAGCGTCATACCTAAGAAATTCCAAAGCATATCATTGTGAGCGATAGGTTGTCCTTCAAAGCCAAATTTGTATTGATTTAGCACTAAATTTGTGATACTTGCGCAGACGATGATAGAGATGACGCCATAAAACATCGAGAAGTCACGCTCAAAAATTTTGCTGATAGCTCCCACTGAGCAAAATTTACTTTTTTGCATAAATGCGCCGATGATGATGGCACAAATAAGTGAGATAAATAAATTTGCATGCTGTGAGCCTGGACCTTTTTCTGAGCTAAATAATGCGCCATTTTCGCCAAGTTTTAGACCAAAGATAAGTGCTAGTAAAAGCAAAATAGCGATGATCAGCGGCAAAAACCCGATAGCCTTTGCAGTGGTTTCGCTCTCAGGCAAAATGTAGCCATTTTTCTTAAAAGTTCGTCCCACAAAGACGCCAGCAAACAAGCCAACAACGCCAGCAATAGCGGTCATATCTCCGCCTCCAAGACGTAAAAACGCTCTCCAAGGGCAGCCTAAAAATATGAGGCAGCCTATCATCGCAAACACACCTAAGAAAAACCTAGAAAATGCCGCGCTACCAGATACTGGAGTGAAATTTCTACTCCAAAGCATGCTAGCTAGAAAGCCTCCGATGATAAGCCCTAAAATTTCAGGCCTTAGATACTGCACGACTTTGGCCTGGTGAAAGCCAAGCGCACCCATGCTATCTCGTAAAAAGCAAGCCGCGCAAACGCCCATATTTGCTGGGTTGCCAAAATGAACGAGCACTGGACCAAGTATGCCAAGGCTCGCACCTGCGATAATGTAAAGTAGTGTTTTGTTCATGTAAATTCCTGTGTAAAGGTAAAACCAAACTGATTTCTTAAACGACATTTTAATAATCATTAAATAAAACAAAGATTAATTTTTTGTAAAACAGAAGTGGCTAAAATATGCAAAAATTTCATAAAAAGGACAAAAAATGAAAGATTTTATGAGCTATGCAGATAGCCTGAAAATTCTAAAAGATACGATAAATGCGTGGGAGAAGGTCGAAAAGGTAGCTATCACAGATGCGCTTGATAGAAATATCGCCTACGATGTCACAGCCGCTGAAAACTACCCAGCAAAGCCAGTTTCGGCGATGGACGGCTACGCTTTTGCCTTTAAAGATGGCCTAAACGAGCTTGAGCTCATCACCGATCTGCCAGCAGGTAGTGACAAAGGGCTACATATAGAGAGCAGCAAATGCGTCAAAACCTTCACCGGCTCGCTAATGAGCGAAGGCACCGACACTCTTGTGCCGGTTGAAAATGTCGAGGTAAGCGGCTCAAAAATAATCATCAAAAAGAGTGTGCCAAAGGGTTTTGCCGTGCGAGCAGTGGGTGAGAGCTACAAAAAAGGCGAAATTTTAATAAAAAAAGGCACGCGCCTAACATACTCTGAGATCGCGCTTCTTGCCGAGCTTGGCGTCTTTCACGTAAGCGTCTTTATCCGCCCAAGAGTGGCGATACTAGCAACTGGCAGCGAGATAAAAGACCTTGGCGAGCCGCTTGATAGTCCAGCGCAAATTCACAGCTCAAACCACGTAGGCATCGCTATGCAGATACGCAAAATGGGCGCGGAGCCGATCCTTTGTGAGATCGTAAGAGATAAGGCCGAGCTTGTCGAAAAAGCGATCATAAATGCGCTAAAATCAGCCGATATCTTGGTGACGACTGGTGGTATCAGCATGGGAGACTATGACTTTGTAAAGGGCGCTTTAAATGAAAACTTTAAGCTCATCATCGAAGGCGCTGCGATAAAACCAGGCCGCCACATCAGAGTGGCAAAATCAGGCGATAAATACATCTTTGCGCTACCTGGATTTCCGTATTCGGCGATGGTTATGTGCGTGCTTTATGTAAGAGTGCTTATAAACACTTGGTTTAGCCAAGAAGAGCCAAAGATCACGGCGATAATGGACGAAGACTACAAAAAACGCTCGCCATTTTTGGAATTTACAGCGGTAAATTTAGAAAACAGAGATGGCAAGATCTTTGTAAATTTAAACGGCAAAAAGCTTGGTAGCTCGGCGATTGTAAATAACCTAACAAACGAAGCTGCACTGCTTATCATCCCTAAAGAGACAGAATTTATCGCAAAAGGTGAAGTGGTAGAAGTTTTAAAAATGCCTTGTTAAGGGTAAAATTAAATTTGCCAGAGTTACTTTGGCAAATTTAGAGTAAAAAGCAGGGAGAGCTCCCTGCTGTGATTATTTCTCTTCGTTTGTTTTGATGTAAGCGTAGTCAGAAATTTTAGTCCATTCTCTTGCTTTTTTGAGGAAAGCTCTTTGAGACTCGACGATCTCTTTAAATAGTGGATCTTTTGCGCTCTCTTCATCAAGTAGCTCGTTTGTAGCCTTTTTAAGAGCTGCGATGACCTCTGGTGGGAAAGATTTTACTTGGATGTCTGGATACTCAGCCTTCATCTTGTCCCAGTACTCTACGTTTGCGTAAAATACCTTAGTATTCACATCTCTTGCCACTTCAGCAGCAGCCGCTTCGAAGATCGCTTTTAGATCATCTGGAAGTTTTTCATACGCATTTTTGTTGAAGAAAAACTGAGTTTCGCCATCTGGCTCTTGCCAGCCTGTGTAGTAGTATTTTGCCACTTTATGGAAGCCAAGTGCCATGTCATAAGCTGGGCTAACCCACTCGACTGCATCGATCGTGCCCATCTCAAGTGCCATGTAAAGCTCGCCAGTTGGGATAGTGTTGATATTTGCGCCAAGTTTAGCGTAAATTTCACCGCCAAAGCCCGGAATTCTTATCTTTAAGCCTTTGATATCATCAACTGACTTGATCTCTTTTTTAAACCAGCCGCCCATTTGCATGCCAGTGTTGCCAGCTCTAAAAATTTTGATGTTATATGGGTCAAAAACTTTCGCCTCTAGCTCTTTGCCGCCGCCAAATTCATACCAAGCTGTTTGCTCGTCGGTATTCATCATAAATGGTGTCGCTGTAAAGAACATTGTCTTAGGGTCTTTGCCCTTGTAGTAGTAGCTAGCTGTGTAGCCGATGTCGTACTGACCGCTCTTTGCAAAGTCAAGCATCGCAAAAGGTGACTTGTGCTTTGATGGGTAGTCGATCCTGATCTCGATGCGGCCGTTACTCATCTTTTCGACCTTCTCTTTTAGCTCTTTTGGCACGTCACCAAGCACTGGCATAGTGCTCTCCCATGAGGTTGCAAGCTTGAGCTTATAGACTTTGTCATCTCCCATGGCAGCGCAAGCAAGAGCTGCTAGGCCAAGAGATGCTAATAAAAATTTATTCATACTCTCTCCTTTAAAAATTTTGCATATTATACAAAAAATTTACATTATTAAAATGTGTTATAATCGCAAAAATCAAATTACAGGGCATAAAAATGATAAAAAAGACGAAAATTGTAGCGACTTTAGGGCCAGCAAGTGACAACGAAGAGACGATGGAAGCGATGGTTAAAGCAGGGGTTAATGTCTTTCGTTTAAATTTTAGCCACGGAACACACGAATACCACAAATCAAACATCGATAAGATAAGAAACATCGAAAAAAGACTAAACAAACGCATAGGCATCTTGCAAGATATCTGCGGTCCAAAGATCAGAGTTGGCAAGCTTAGCGAGCCATTTTACTTAAAAGCTGGCGACGAGCTTAGCATCTACGCAGAGGATATCGTCGGTGAAAAGATCGAAAAGGGAGTTTATAGAGTGAGCCTAAATCAGCCTCAAATTTTACCTATGCTAAAGGCTGGCGAGTACGTCTATCTCTACGACGGCTCGATCAGAGCAAGAGTTACAGGTGAGGGCAAAGATGTAGTAAAAACGATCATCGAAAATGACGGGATTTTAAACTCAAACAAAGGGGTAAATTTCCCAAATACCACCCTTGGTATCGAGATAATCACGCCAAAAGATAAAGAAGATATGGAATTTGGCGCAAAACACGGCGTAAATTTCGTCGCCATTAGCTTCGTGCAAGACGCAAATGACGTGATAAAAGCGAGAAATATCTTAAAAGAATTTGGCTCCAAAGCGGCTATCTTATCTAAGATAGAGAAATTTGACGCGGTTGAAAACATAGACGACATCATCGCAAAGAGCGATGGTATCATGGTAGCTCGTGGCGATCTTGGCATAGAAGTGCCATTTTACAATGTGCCAACCATACAAAAGCTCATCATCAAAAAGGCAAATGCAGCCAGCAAGCCAGTCATCACAGCAACGCAGATGATGCTAAGCATGGCTGAGCATGAAACTGCTACAAGAGCGGAGATTAGCGACGTGGCAAATGCCGTGCTAGACGGCACTGATGCGGTTATGCTAAGCGAGGAGAGCGCGATCGGCAAAAACCCAGTCGCAGTCGTAGAGGCGATGAGCAAAACGATCATCCAAACGCAAAGCATCTATCCATACAATAAATTTGACGAATTTGACTTTTTTGACGAGACTGACATGGTCGCAAATAGCGCAGCTTCGCTGGCTGTTCGCATCAAGGCAAATGCGATACTCTCTATCACAGGCTCAGGCAAATCAGCCATAAAGCTAGCTAGAAACCGCACAAACATCGACATCATCGCTATCGCACACGACGAGCAGACAGCTCACATGCTTACCCTTGCTTGGGGCGTGACGCCAGCGCTTGTGCTTGAAAAGACAAAGCTAAATGTCCTTCTTGCAAATGTCATCAAAAAGGCTTACGACGCTGGATATGTCGAGCATGACAAGACCTATCTTGTAACAGCTGGCCACCCAACAGGCGTAGAGGGCAGCACAAACCTCATACGTATCATCAGACGCGACCAGCTTGATTATTACTTAGACCTTGCAACCGAGTAAATTTATGGATTTAGTGCCTGATATTTCGGGCACTAAAATTTCTTTTAAATTTATGCGCTTTTATGCACTCGCCTTGAAAATTTACTGAATTTAAATTCTTCATTTTTGCCACTAAATTTAGAAGCGTGATATGCTCGCCCGTAAATTTTAAAATTCGCTTGATCTTTTTTGTAAAAATTAAATTTTTAGTTCGTAGCGACAAATTTTAAAATTCCATTCACTCGCAAGAATTGACTACTAAAATTTGGCTTCGCTTACCGCTTAGCTCAAATTTTAGAGCCGAAATTACTCGTTCATGAAATTTTAAAATTTACTTGACGATGACTAGATAAAGAAATTTTCGCCATGGTTTTTAAATGCATGTAGTGCTTTAGCACTGAAACATGCCACCTTGAACGTGCGAGGGGATTGGGGGATTTAAAAAGGGGGATAAGGGGACGGCTTCGTAATTTAAGTCCCCTTGTCACCCTTTTTGAATAAAAAGAAATTTACAAATTTAATAAAGCTGTCTTTGCAAATTTTAAAACTTTACTCACTCGCCTTAGCAGACTACTAAATTTAGGCTGCACTACGTTTAGCACTAAATTTAGAGCCGTGATATGCTCGCTCATAAATTTTAAAACTTGTCAGAATTTTCTAAAAATAAACCGCATGCAGTGCGAAGCACTGAAGCATGCACTTCTAACGTTGTCGGAGTGATCGTTAAGGGGGAAGAGAGCTTCTTTGCTTCGCAAGCTCGCAACTGCAAGCAGACCGTAATTCAAGCCTCTTCCCCCTTAACAAAGAAAACAAACATTTAAATTTGATTAGATTGCTTTGCAAATTTTAAAATCCATTCACCCCTAAGAATTGACTAAAATTTGGCTTCGCTTGCAGCTTAGCTCAAATTTTGAATTTTAAACTTTAAATTTACTTAGATCCTTCTCAAGTGTCATTGAAGCATTTTTTAAATTTTCAACGACTTGCATAAGACTATTTGAAATTTCTTCATTTCTATCAGAAAGTGTCACAAGGCTATCCATTTCGTCTAATAGTTTTTCTAGACTTTCACCTATCTCGATAGCTTTATGCTCAACATCGTTTGACATTTCTATAGATTTTAGTGTCCGCTCTTTAGTGCTTTCGGCTTTACTCATTAGGTTGTTTGCATCAGTGCTTAACGTTACGATACTAGCCGCATTAGCATTTAAATCTTTACTAAGCTCGTTTATGCTTTCCACTATTTTTTTAGTGATAGAGCCTATCTCATCAAGAGATTTTTCTGACTTCTCTGCTAGAATGCGTATCTCTTCTGCTACCACGGCAAAGCCACGCCCATTCTCTCCTGCTCGTGCAGCTTCTATGCCTGCATTTAAAGCAAGGAGATTTGTTTGGTCTGATACATCTTGTATCATCTCCAAAACTTTACGTATCTCTTCTGTTTGAGTTACTACTGATTTTATACCATAAACCATCTCTTGTTCTTTTGAACTTGCGGTATTTACTTTTGAAACCACATCTTTTAGATTTGTTATCATTTCTTCAAGCTCAATATAAGATTCTTTATTTGATGACGATGCTTGTATTGAGATATTCTTTGATATTTCTAGAGTTTTACCAACACTTTTTGTCAATTCATTTGAGGTTTTGGCCTGTTTTTTATCTTCTTTTGAAGATTCAAATAGATTTTTAGCACTTTGTCCTAGGTCTTTAGTCTGCATTTCTACATTATGTGCTATGTCCTTGACTGTTTTTATAGTATCTTGGGTCTTTTCGATAAATTTATTTACGTCGTGGCATACTTGTCCGATTTCGTCATTACTTTTTACTTGTATTCTCGCGGTTAGATCACCCTCGCCCTGTGATAGATCCTTTGTCTTTTTGGACAGTTCAGAAATAGGCTTACCTACTATGCTTCGAAGCATTAAGAGCACAACTACGGTGGTGATTAGTAAAGCAAAGACAAATGTGGCTATAAATATATTTCTTTTTTCACTAAGATCTTCATCTATCCATTGGTAAGAATACGTTAAATCCATTACTCCCAATACATCACCTTCTTTGACATTTGCATGGCAAGTAATGCATTCGTTTTTGGCTTTAAATGGCCTAATTAGTCGTAAAAAATGTCCCTTATCATTTTCGATATTTAAATTTAAATCTTTTGGGTTATTAAATTGATCAGCTATAATTTGATCTTTTATATTTAATTGTTCTAAGCTAAATATCTCACTAACGCTATTAGCGCGGTAGATGTCTATTGTATTTACACCATTTATCTTAGCTGCTTCTTGTATGGATTTATTTATCATCGCAGAATCGCCAGAGTTCATTGTAGCTTGGATAGTTTGAGCTATTGATAGACTTAACATATTTAGATTTTCTTCACTTAAATTTAAAGTAGTATCTTTGAACTCTTTGCTTATGATGGACTGTATTATGGCAAAGCTGACAAATAAGACTAAAATCATACTTATAGCTATTTTTTTGCTGACTGTATTTTTCTTCATAATTCCTCCTATTACATTATGATTAAGACTATTAAATAATTGAAAAATGTGATTATAACTTATTAAATTAAGTTATAGAATTATTAATGCTTTATATACAAAATTATTTGTTATTTATGTTTAAATTTGTGATGCCAAATTTAACGCCACAAATCTAAATTTATTTTTTCTTTTTGCCTTTTGGCTCGTCGCCTTTAAACCAGCTTTTTATCTTGTCAAAGACGCTCTCATCGGTGCTTGACTTGCCTGAAACTATGCCAAAGCTAGCTTGAAGCTTGTTTAAAAGTTCTTTTTGCTCGTCGCTTAGCTTATCAGGCGTTTGGATAGAAATTTGAGCTACAAGTCTGCCTTTTTTGCGTGAATTTACGCCCTTGATGCCCTCATTTTCAAAGATAAATTGCTGTTTATCTTTCGCGCCAACTGGCAGTTTTAGCTCGGCTTCACCGCGAAGTGTTGGGATTTTTATGCTCTCGCCAAGAACGGCTTGGGTGAAAAAGACTGGAATTTCTATATAAACATCGTCGTTGTGGCGGATGAAGTGCTTGTCCTCTTTTACGTTTATGCTCACGTAAAGATCGCCTTGAACGCCGTTTGCACCGATGTTACCTTTACCAGCGACCCTCATCCTCATGCCACTATCAACGCCCTCTGGGATCGTGATCTTGACGCTTTGTTGCTGGATTTTATAGGCTTTTGCGTTGCAGTCAGGACATGGCTCGCTTATCACTTCGCCAGATCCGTGGCAGTATGGGCACTCTTGAACGATATTCATAAAGCCATTTCCACGTGTGATTCTGCCGCTTCCGCCGCAGTGCTGGCAAGTTTTGTTTTTGCCATCTTTGCTACCTGTTGCATTGCATGTTGGGCAAGGCACTTTTTGATCAAATTTGATCTCTTTTTCGCAGCCAAAAACAGCTTCGTTAAACTCTAAATTTATAGGAATTTCAAGGTCGGCTGAGTATTTTTCGCTTCGTCTTTTTCTCTGTCTAGCGCCACCGCCAAAACCGCCACCAAAAAACGAGTCAAAAATGTCTGAAAGGTCAAAATCAGCGCTAAAGCCGCCGCCACTGCCAAATCTACCCTCAAGCCCTTCTTTGCCGTATCTGTCATATATTGAGCGCTTTTGCTCATCGCTTAAGACCTGATAGGCTTCGTTTATCTGTTTAAATTTCTGCTCAGCCTCTTTGTCGCCAGCGTTTCTGTCTGGATGGTATTTTAAAGCGAGCTTTCTAAAGGCTTTTTTTATCTCGTCGCCAGTTGCATTTCTTGAAATTTCAAGGATCTCGTAATAATCAAACTCCACATTTTTCCTTGTTTATTAAGCTTATTTTAAATGTGAGATTTTATCCAAAAAAGTTTAAATTTAAAAAAAAATTTACATTTTTGCCGTATAATCTCTACTATTTTTCAATGAAAAGGATGATTTATGATTAACGTTTTAATGATAGAAGACGATCCAGAATTTGCACAAATTTTATCTGAATATCTTGATAGTTTTAATATAAAAGTGACTAACTTTGAAGACCCATATCTAGGGCTAAGTGCCGGCATAAAAAACTATGACCTGCTCATACTTGACCTTACATTACCGGGCATTGATGGTCTTGAAGTTTGTAAAGAAATTCGCCAAAAATACGACATCCCTATCATCATAAGCTCAGCTCGCAGTGATATCAGCGACAAGGTCGTCGGACTTCAGCTTGGAGCGGATGATTATTTGCCAAAACCATACGATCCAAAAGAGATGTATGCTCGTATCACAAGTCTTATTAGAAGATATAAAAAGACAAACGAAGTTCAAGAAGAGGTCGTTGATAGCGCATTTAGGATAGACGACAAGCGCCATGAAATTTACTTTAATAATGAAGCCCTTGCACTTACACCAGCTGAATATGAAATTTTAACCTATCTCATCAAACAGCACAGCTTTTCAGTATCAAGAGAGCAGCTAGTTTATAACTGCAAGAGCCTAAAAGATAAGGACTCAAAGAGCCTAGATGTCATCATCGGACGCCTTAGAACAAAGATCGGCGATAGTTCAAAAGCGCCAAAACATATATTTTCAGTTAGAGGCATAGGATATAAGCTTATCGGATGAAATACTCCATAACCACCAAGATAACTATCATCTTTGCCATCGCTTTCTCGCTGATGTGCTTGCTCTTTGTGACATTTGCAAACATTCAGCAAGAAAGTGCGCTTGAGAAGCTAAAAGATAAGCAAATAAGCGCCATGAACTATCTTGTGGCGCTTTACGAGCGTGGTAATCCTCCAAGAGATTTGGAGCACTACTTTAAAAATTTCAACTTAGAATACGTCGGCAATAAAAATTTAGCCACCTCAGTTACTACAAGCGGAAACGCCATTTTTACGCAGCACACGCCTCTTGGTATGATGCAGTCGGTTAATTACAAAGGCGATTTGTATCTGCTTATCAAAAATCCATCTTTTCAGCTCTTGCTTGAGAGCAACGACGCAAGGCACGTAAATGACCCGCTTTGGGTGGCATTTTTGATCATCTCAGCTCTACTTATCTCGCTTTATGTCTCGGTGCTTAGAAGCCTTTTACCGCTTAGAAGACTTAGCAAAGATATCAGGAAATTTGCCAGCGGTAACATGGAGATGGCGATGACTGCTAGGCTAAATGAAAACGAGCAAGATGAGATCGGGCAGGTTGCGGTCGAGTTTGATAACGCCGTTTGCAAGATCAGAGAGCTCATTCGCTCAAGGCAGCTATTTTTACGTGCGATCATGCATGAGCTAAAGACGCCTATAGGCAAGGGTAGGATCGTCTCTGAGATGGTCGCAAACGACACTCAAAAGATGAGGCTAATAAACGTTTTTGAGCGCCTTGAGATGCTGATAAATGAATTTAGTAAGGTCGAGCAGCTTCTTTCAAAAAGCTACGCGCTAAACTATCAAGAGTGCCATTTCTCGCTCATTTTAGAGCAGGTGCAAGATATGCTCATGCTTGATAAATTTGAAGAGCGAGTGAGCTGCGACATCAGAGATGACGTCATATTAAGAGTGGATTTTCAGCTTTTTAGTTTGGCGATTAAAAATTTGATAGACAATGCCCTAAAATACGCAGAGGATAAAAAGGCTATTTTGATCTGCGATAGCGAATTTATAGCAGTTAAAAATTTAGGCAAAAAGCTAAATCATCCGATTGATTACTACAAACAAGCCTTTGTTAGAGGCGACAAGGTGAGTGCGGGAAGTGGCATGGGGCTTGGACTTTACATCATCGAGCAAATTTGCCAGATGCAAAAATTTGAACTAGTTTATGACTACGAAGACGGCTATCACGTCTTTAAAATTTTACTTCGAGCAAAGGCAAAACGCGCATGAAAAGGGGCTTAGAGAAATTTAACGAGCTAACTGAGTCATTTGCTAAGCTCCCAGGTGTCGGTAAAAAATCAGCCGCAAGATTTGCCTACTTTGTCTGCATGCAAGATAGCTTTGCAGGGCTAAGGCTCGCGCAAAATATCGAGGATGCGGTGAGATTTATCAAGCGTTGCGAGCGTTGCGGTGGGTTAAGCGAAAATGAAATTTGCGACATTTGCAGCGACGAGAGCAGGGATAGCGAGGTCATCTTGCTAGTTGAGAGCCCAAAAGATATCTTGGTTTTTGAGCAAAATGGCATCTACAATGGCCTTTACTTCGTGCTTGACGAGATCGACGAGGACGCCATAGAGAGGCTACGAAGTGCTATCAAGCAAAATGGCTCAAAAGAGGTCGTTTTCGCCTTTACGCCAGGGCTAAATTCAGACGCGCTCATGCTTTACGTCGAGGATAAGCTTGGCATGAGTGAAATTTCATTTAGCAAGATCGCTCAGGGCGTGCCAACTGGTGTAAATTTAGAAAATGTCGATATGCTCTCACTCTTAAAAGCCTACGAGAGCCGCACAAAAGCCTAATTAAAATTTCTTTTAGTTATAATCTCACCTAAATTTATAATATTTAGTCCGCGCAATCGCCGCTAAATTTAAAAGGATAGAGATTGATTTTACTTATAGATAACTACGATAGTTTTGTCTTCAACGTTGAGCAGTACGTAAAAGAGCTCACAAACGAAGAGGTTAGATGCGTTAGAAACGACAAGATAACGCTTGAAGAGATCAAAAAACTAAACCCAAGTAAGATCATCCTAAGCCCAGGGCCAAAGCACCCAAAAGATAGCGGAGTTTGCTTAGAAATTTTAAAAGCAGACCTTGGCGTGCCAGTGCTTGGAATTTGCCTTGGACACCAAGCCATAGGGCTTAGTTTTGGTGCAAAGATAAAAAGACTAGACGACCCACTTCACGGCAAGACCTCATTTATCGACGTGAAAAACAAAGAGCCACTCTTTGCAGGGCTGCCTGAGCGCTTTGAGGTTATGCGCTACCACTCGCTCTATGTCGATGAGCTCCCAGCTTGCTTAAGCGCCGATGCGGTGAGCGATGATGGCGTAGTTATGGCGCTCAGCGTTAAAGATAAGCCGATCTTTGGCATCCAGTTTCACCCTGAGAGCTACTTTACGCAATACGGCAAAAAGATCGTTGAAAATTTTGTAAATTACAAGGCAAAAGAAGAGGTAAAAGAGCCTAAAATCCGCTCACTTAAGCCCTATCTTATCAAGCTTCAAGAGAATATCCCACTTGATGATAGTGACTTTGAGCAAATTTGCGAGATAATAGCCAGCAAAGAGTACGAGATCGTGCAGCTCTCAGCCCTTTTGGTGCTCATTAGCGAAAAGAGCTTATACCCAAAAAGCCTCGCTGCGCTTGCAAAAAATATCCTAAAATACTCGCAAACTTACCGCGACGATACACCTATGATCGATCTTTGCGGCACTGGAGGCGATGGCTTTAAGACGATAAATATCTCAACCACGGTGGCATTTATCCTTGCAAGCCTTGGCATAAAGGTCGCAAAACACGGCAACAAGGCAGTTTCAAGCAAGTCAGGCAGCTCTGATGTGCTTGAAATTTTAGGCGTAAAAAGTGAAAAATCACTGGCAAAACAGCGTGAAAATTTAGCTAGTAAAAATTTAGCCTTTTTCCACGCGCCATTTTTCCATCCGCTAGTTGGCGAGGTGAGAGAAGTGCGCCAAAGACTTGGTATAAGAACCGTATTTAACGTGCTTGGACCGCTTTTAAATCCAAATTTAAACCTTACAAACCAGCTAGTTGGCGTCTATCATAAGCCTGTTCTAAAACTCTACGCCCAGACGCTTAAAATCCTTGGCAGAAAGCATGCTCTAGTCGTTCGCGGCGATGATGGGCTTGATGAGATCACGCTTTGCAATGAAACAAGCGTTGTGGAGCTAAAAAATGGCGAAATTTTTGAATACAGCATCACGCCAGAGCAGTTTGGCTTTAAAAGAGCGCTTCACAGCGACATCGAGGGCGGCACACCTGAAGAAAACGCCAAAACCTTGATCCGCACGCTAAAAGGCGAGGAGCAGGGGGCAAAATTTGACATAGTGGTCTTTAACGCGATGTTTGCACTCTACGCGGCTGATGGCGCAAAGAGCCCAGACGAGGCCAAAAAAATGGTGCTTGAGGCAATAAATTCAGGTAAGGCGTATAAATTTTATGAAGAGTTTATAAAGGCTGGGGCTAATGGCACTAGTTAAAATTTGTGGCATCAAAACGCTAGATGAGGCAAGTGCGGTTTGCGCTTTGGATGTTGATTTTATCGGGCTAATCTTTGCCAAAAGCAAAAGAAGGGTCGAGCTAAATTTAGCTAGGCAGATAGCGAAATTTGCCCACAGCAAGGGTAAAAAAGTAGTTGGAGTTTTTGCGGAGCAAAGTGATTGTGAGATAATGGAAATTTGCCAGTTTGCTGGTCTTGACGTGGCTCAGGTGCATGGAGTGGTGAGTGAAAATTTAGAGGCAAATTTAAAAGATATGGGGCTTGAGATTTGGCAGGTTTTTAGCGTGAAAGATAGCTTGCCAGAGGTTGATTTTAAGCATTTTGACATGGCGCTTTTTGACTGCAAGGGCGAAAATGCTGGCGGAAACGGCACTAGCTTTGAGTGGGAAATTTTAAAAGAGGTTAAATTTAAATTTGGCATGGCTGGGGGTATAGGCGAGCACAATATCAAAGAAGCGCTGAAATTTAAGCCATACCTAGTCGATATCAACTCCAAAGTCGAGGACGAAAACGGCATAAAAGATGCGAAAAAGATAGAGAGAATTTTAAAGATCATAGGCGAGGTAGAAGATGAATAGTAAGGCGTATTTTGGAAAATTTGGCGGGCAGTTCGTGCCTGAGACGGTGATGTTTGCCCTTGATGAGCTAGAAAATGCTTATGAGAGCATCGCAAAGACAAAAGAGTTTAAAGACGAGCTTGATGATCTTTTGAAAAACTACGTTGGCAGGCCTAGTCCGCTCTTTTTTGCAAAGCGCCTAAGCGAGCACTACGGACATGAAATTTACCTCAAGCGTGAGGATCTAAACCACACGGGCGCGCACAAGATAAATAACGCCCTGGCTCAAGCGCTACTTGCTAAAAAGATGGGTAAAAAGAAAATTTTAGCTGAGACTGGAGCCGGTCAGCACGGCGTGGCAACAGCGACTGCAGCGGCACTTCTTGGTTTAGAGTGTGATGTCTATATGGGCGCAACAGACGTGGCTAGACAGCAGCTAAATGCCTTTCGTATGCAGCTTCTTGGCGCAAAAGTGGTGAGCGTAGAAGATGGCTTAAAAACGCTAAAAGAGGCGACTACTGCGGCCATACAAGCGTGGGTAAATGAGATAGAGAGTGCATTTTATGTCATCGGCTCAGCCGTTGGCCCACACCCATATCCAAAGATCGTGCGTGACTTTCAAAGCGTGATCGGCACAGAGGCAAAAGCCCAGCTTGAAAATTATGGCAAAAAGGCGGACTACGTCATCGCTTGCGTTGGTGGCGGCAGTAATGCTATTGGCATTTTTAGCGCATTTTTGGACGATGATATCGTAAATTTAGTAGGTATAGAAGCTGGCGGCCTTGGCATAGATACCCCTTATCACGCAGCTACGCTTAGCAAAGGCAAAACCGGCATCATCCACGGCATGAAAACGACGGTCTTGCAAGATGAATACGGCATGATCTCGCCAGTTCACAGCATCTCAGCAGGCCTAGACTACCCAGGTATCGGCCCAGAGCACGCCCATCTAAACGACATCAAAAGGGTAAGATATGAAGCTGTGACCGACGATGAGTGCATAAATGCGTTGTATTTTCTAAGCAAGATGGAGGGCATCATCCCAGCTATCGAGAGCGCGCATGCGGTGGCGTATCTGGAGAAGCTTTGCCCAAAACTTGATAAAAAAAGCGTCATCGTCGTAAATATCTCAGGCAGGGGTGATAAGGACATAAACACAGTTATCGGCTACGAAAAAGGAAAAATTTATGGATAAGGTAAGAAGCGCATTTAACAGCAAAAAAGCAAACATCGGCTACATCGTGGCTGGATATCCAAGCCTAGAGAAAACTAAGGAATTTTTAGAAAATTTAGATGAGAGCGCGCTTGATCTGCTTGAGATCGGCATCCCATACTCTGACCCACTGGCTGATGGCAAACTCATCGCGCAAGCTAGCTTTGAGACAGCTCAAAGTGGCGTAAATACCGACGTTGTCTTTGATATGCTTGAGAGCTGCAAGGCAAAAGTGACAAAGCCGCTTGTTTTTTTAGTTTATTACAACATCATCTTTGCTTATGGCGTTGATAAATTTCTAAAAAGATCACGTGAAGCTGGAGTGAGTGGCTTTATCGTGCCGGATCTGCCTTGTGAGGAGTGCGAGGAGTTTGCTCTAAAGTGCAAGGAGCTAAATTTATGCCTTGTGCCACTTATTAGCGTCACCTCTGGGGGCAGGGCGGATGAGATATTAAAATTTGGCTCAGGATTTATCTACGTGCTAGGTGCTATCGGCGTTAGCGGCTCAAAAAGAGCCGATGAGGATAGGATAAAAAATTTAGTCCTAGAGCTTAAGAAAAAGAGCGATCTACCAGTGGCTGTGGGCTTTGGCATCAAAAATAAAGATGATGTTAGTGAAGTGAAAAAATATGCTGACGCTGCGATCATAGGCACGCAAATAGTCAAGCTTTGCGCCAAATTTAGCGTAAAAGAGCTAGTTAAAGAGGTCGATAAACTCTTTTAAAATGCTTAATAAATTTATAGCTAATTTAGTAAAACCAAAGTATAATTAACGCGCATTTCAAGTCTTAAGGAAGAGATATGAGAAAAGTTATAGATGAAGCCACGAGCTATCTTTGCAAGGATACTTTGGGGCTGGATTTAGAGGTTGGCAAGAGCCTTGGTAAGGGATTTTACGGGGCTAGCATACCAGTTTATAAGGGCAAAAGCGAGTATCAGTTTTATCTATTTTTTAAAAAAGATACTTTGAAAATTTTCATGAATGCCTTTTTTGGTCATGAAGATGTCGATGGTGGCGATCTGGACGATCTTTGTAAAGAGATAGCTAATCAGATCATCGGCAAGGCTAAAAATTTGCTAAATGAAAAAGAGCCAAATGCTTATAAACTCGGAACGCCTGAATTTTTGGGCGAGGTTGAGAATTTTGGCATAAAGCTAAAAGAGAAATTTATATATAAGATAAAAAATAGAACATTTCAAATAGGCTACAAGATACAATGAACGACGAAGGTGCGATAGAGACACTAGAACAGCTAGGGCTTTTTAAGAGCTATGATGAGCTTATGGATATAAGCGTTGATTTTATAGCTGAGCTAGGAACTACCACAGTTAGCATAAATGAGCTTTTGAAATTTGAAGCTGGCTCGGTCATAGACCTCGAAAAACCAGCTGGCGAGAGCGTGGAGCTATATATAAATAATAGAATTTTTGGAAAAGGCGAAGTAATGGTTTATGAGAAAAATTTAGCCATCAGGATAAATGAAATTTTGGACTCAAAGTCAGTTATTCAGTACTTCAAAAAAGAACTTTTATGAAATTTATACTATTTTTTGTGCTTTTTGCTACGCAGATATTTGCCTCAAACTTGCTAACATACAACATCTATGAGCGCACCGACAGGGTTGATATCATGCTTAGCTTTGATGCGCCTTACGAGGGCAACATCTTTCAAAAGCGAGAAAAAGATACGACCTCTTTGATACTAAATTCTCTAAGCTACGATCAAAGCGCGAGCAAGGATATAAACTCAAAGATCATTCAAGAGCTAGAGATAGAGCCAAAGCAAAACTCTTTAGTTTTAAATTTACGCTCAAACGATGCGATCATCGTAAATGCTTCAAAGACAACTGACAGCTTCGGACTTCGCATCCGCGTAACACTAAAAAATACAAAAACTCAGGTGCAAAATATGCCTCAAGCAAGCGCAAAGATAGAAACTGCTAGCACGCCAAAGACAGAAAATGAACCTATGGTTAATATTGATTCGAGATACTTCATCGTCCTAAGTGTGCTCATCGCGCTTCTTATATTTTTATATGTTTTTAAAAGATATATCACTTCAAAAAGTAGTGACTTTAGCGGGTTTAAAACACCACAAAATCAGCCACAAAACGACACAAAGTCGATGAACTGGCTGCTTAAAAACCAAAATAGCGGCGTCAATATCATCTACGAAAAATACCTTGATCGCACAAACAAGCTAATGCTTCTAAGCTACGAAAATAGACGCTATTTAGTGATAGTTGGCAGCTCAAACGTCATGCTTGATAGCTTTGGCGAGGATAAGATCCAAAATGAGCAGGACTTTGCGGTATTTTTTGAAGAAAATAAGAAAAAACTTGGCTCATTTTTACAAGAGCGTCAAAATAGCCTAAATAACTACAAAGATAAAATGAGCGGGGAATTTTAGTCCCGTTTTGCTACTAAATTTAAAAATTTAGAAGAGCATTTTCGCAAATTTTAAAATCTTACTCACTCGCCTTAGCAGACTACTAAATTTAGGCTGCACTTCGTTTAGCACTAAATTTAGAGCCGTGATATGCTCGTTCATAAATTTTAAAATTTGCTTGACACTTACATGATGATAAAACGCATGCGGCGCAAAACGCTATCGCATGCCCCTTGAACGTGCGAGGGGTTTAGGGGATTTAAAAAGGGGGATAAGGGGACGGCCTCGTAATTCAAGTCCCCTTGTCTCCCTTTTGGATAAAAAGAAATTTACAAACTTAGTCAAGCTGTCTTTGCAAATTTTAAAATTCCATTCACCCCTAAGAATTGACTACTAAAATTTGGCTTCGCTTACCGCTTAGCTCAAATTTTAGAGCCGAAATTGCTCGCTCATGAAATTTTAAAATTTATCGTATTTTTTTAACCGCATGCAGTGCGTATGCACCATTGCATGCCACTTCTAACGTTGTCGGGGTTAGGGGATTGTTAAGGGGGAAGAGAACTTCTTTGCTTCGCTAGCTCGCAACTGCAAGCAGACCGTAATTCAAGCCTCTTCCCCCTTAACAAAGAAGCAAAATTTAAATTTCTAAAAATCTATTTTGCAAATTTTAAAATTCCATTCACCCCTAAGAATTGACTACTAAAATTTGGCTTCACTTACCGCTTAGCTCAAATTTTAGAGCCGAAATTACTCGTTCATGAAATTTTAAAATTTGCCTGACACTTACCTGTTTTAATAAAGCAAATTTACAAAAATGAAAGAAATTTAAAATTTACCCAAATACACTAGCGTTTTTTAAAAATATCAACTACTTTTACCCTACACAAACGAAATGGCAAAAATTTCAGGTTTTGCGATCTTTTTTATCTCTTCTTTTGCCATGGCAAATTCTTTTGCGCCCTCTATTTTTAGTGTGTGGCCGCTAAACTCAAAGCTTAAATTTAGCTTCTCACAGGTTATATCAAGTGCCTTGGCTAGCGCAAGGATGAAGCTTAGCCACCTTACGCACTCAGCCTTTGGTAATAAATTTTTATACTTTTCAAACTCATAAATATTTTTCTTGCCATTTGTGCCGATGACTGCGGCTATTAGTGCCTTTTGCTCATGCGAGAAGCCGTAGTTTAGGGCATTTAGTATGATATAGGCTGAGTTTTTGTGATCGCCATAAAAGCCTATCTCTTGACCGACGTTGTGGAGCTTTGCGGCAATTAGCAGCGTCTCAAGATAGCTCTCATTTAGCCCATGAAGCTTTTTAAGCGCCACAAAAATATCCTTTGCGTATCTTGCCACGGCTTTGTTACAAGAGAGGATAAAGCGATCTTGTAGGCTTTTGACGCTTGGGTTAAAATTTTCTGGAAATTTAAGACTTGGGCGCAAAAAATCTTTTAAAAAGACGCCCTCTCTTACGCCAACGCCACTTGTGATGACGTTTTTGGCGTTTAGCGCCTTGGCAAGGGCTAAAAATATATGTGCGCCCTCTCTAATGGTGTCATATCTATCTTTTTTTATAGGAAATTTATTTAGTTCAAGCACGCTCACGTTTGCGATGCTCTCGATGTAGGCTTGCTCGTCGCTAAGCTTGTAGCAAAAGCCATGCAGTGATGAGAGCGGATATAAATTTTTACTCATTATGGCTGATGAGATCGCTCTTAAAGAGCCGCCGATCGCTATTAAATTTGGGCACTTAAATCGCTCATCTATCTGCGCCGTGATCTGCGATAGAAATTTTGGTAGTTTGTTTAAATTTTTCTTATCAAAAAACAGCTCTTTTAGCCTCACTGTGCCTATATCAAGCGAGAGGACATCAACTATCTTGCCGTTACTTATCCTAGCAAGCTCGGTCGAGCCTCCCCCGATATCGATAGTGACGCACTCGGCTAGATTATGAAGCAAATTTTTAGCCGCTATCGCTCCAAAAGTAGCCTCCTCCTTGCCGTCAATCACTTTTAAATTTATGCCAAGTTTTTTTCTTAAAAGAGAGATCAAAACGCTTGAGTTTGGAGCATCTCTAAGCGCTGAAGTGCCTACGCATAGGACTTTGGAGCATTTGTAGCTTTTTATGATGTTATCAAATTCGCCAAAAGCTTTGATCGCTTTTTGCATTGAAGCTTCTGAAATTTCGTTGTTTGAGCCGTATCCACCTTCGCCTAGTCGCACTTTGGTTTTGTATTCAGCTAGTATAAAAAATGCTAAGCGTGATGTGCGCTCAAATATCGCCATACGCATAGAATTTGAGCCAAGATCGATCACTGCGGTTCTCTTTGCCATTTTTTATCCTTTTAAATTTAAAACGAGGCTTGCAACTGCTCCGTTTGTGTTCTCTCTATTTTTGATAGATATCTCAGCGCCAAGTGCCTGTGCTGCGCCTTTTGCGAGAAATAGTCCAAGTCCAGCACCACCTTTGTTGCCGTATCTTTTAAATGGAGCAAACAAGTCCTTACTCTCGTCTATGCCCACGCCCTCGTCGGTAACCTCGATGATAAATTTGCTCTTTTCAAGCCTTGAGTTAATCGTAATAGTGCTATTTTTTGGAGAAAATTTGATAGCATTTTGGACGAAATTTTGCACTATGTGAGTTAGCAGGCTGGTTTGGATATTTAGGTTAAAAATTTCTGGTTTTAGATCGAGTGCGAGATTTTTTTCTTCGCCTTTTGCGAGCACCTCGTAGTTTTTGCCAAGTTTTTTCAAAAATGCGATCACGTCGGTATTTACTGGCTCTTCAAACTGCGCGCCCTCTTGACGACCTATCTCAAGGACTGAGCCTATCATAGCGTTCATGCCGTTGATCGCTTCGTTGTTTGATTTTAGCGCTTCTATGTATTTTTCGCTATCTCTTGGCTTTAAAAGTGTCACCTCGTTTTTGGTTTTCATGACGGCAAGTGGAGTTTTTAGCTCGTGTGCAACGCCTACAAAAAGCTCTTTTTGGTATAAGACAAAAGTTTGTATGCGAGTAATTAGCCTATTTATGCTGTTACCAAGTGATAAAAACTCATCTGGCAGGCTTTTGATATCGATCTCTTTTAGAAATTTCTCATCTAAATTTGTAAGCTTGTGACTTAAAATTTTTATAGGTATTAAAAGCATTCTTGATAAAAATAGTGCATAAAATAGCACCAAAAGTATCGCTGTGACATTTACGATTATAATATCTATAAAAATTTCTTCGACTATCTGGCTTTGAAGCGTCGTCTCTTTTTCTAGGACTAAGTAGCTGCTGTCATCTAGCCTTGTTGTTAGAGTGGTTATGCTCTTATCTTTTATCTTTTGCATCACAAGGTAGGGCTTTTCACCTTTAAGCTCGCCTGCTTTTACGGTGGCTAGAGTTTTGTTTGGGATTTCTATAGTAAAAGATTTTAGATTGTTTGGATTGAAATTTTGAGGATTGTTCTTGTATGCTGTGGCTTGCTGGTTTAGCTCACTAACTACGCTTTGAAAAACGGTGACTCTTATGTAGTGATAGAGCATCACCGAAACAACGGCAATTAGCATCATCGCACCAGATGCTAATTGCAGTATAAATCTATTTCTTAAGCTTTTTTGGGAAAGCAAAATCTATATCCGCGTCTTCTAACAGTTTCTATTGTCGAAATATTTAGTGGTTTGTCCATTTTTTGGCGGATTTGGTTGATAGCAACCTCTATAACGTTTGGAGTTACGAGCTCTGGCTCTTCCCAGATAGCGTCAAGTAGTTGCTCTTTAGATACGATTTGATCTGAGTGTCTTGCAAGGTGAGTAAGCACCTCAAATGGCTTACCTTTTAGCTCGATGTCGCGGCCAAGATATGTGATCTTCTCTTCGTCAGGGTTGATGATAAGCTCGTCTATCTTAATGATATTTGTGCCACCAAAGCGTAGTCTAGCCTCTAGTCTAGCTACTAAAATGTCAAAATCAAATGGTTTTTTGATGTAGTCATCAGCACCAGCTCTAAGCGCTTTTATCTCGCTCTCTTTGTCGTCTTTTGCAGAAAGAACTACAACTGAAGTGCGTGGAGATTTATGTTTTATAATGTTTATAAGATCAACGCCGTCACCATCTTGAAGCATCCAGTCAGTCAAAACTAAGTCATAGTTTCTGATGCCGATGTAGTACTCAGCGTCTTTGAAATTTTCAGAGCTATCTGTCTGATAACCAAACTCTTGCAACCCCTCAGCAATCGTCTTATTTAGCGTTACTTCGTCTTCTACTATTAAAATACGCATTTCTTTTCCTTAAACTAAAATTTATGGTCGATTGTATCATAAATTAAGAAATATTTCAAGATACTTTAATAAATTTTTAAAAAACAGTGCTGATTTTTGCACCGACAATTGCATTTGGTAAAATCTCGGTTTTTAAAATCTCCATATCCAAGCTAGTAAGCGAGCTAAACCTCTCTTTTAGCGCTTTGCAGGTCGCTTCTAGCGACTCTTCTACGCTTTGAAATTTCATCTCATTGTAAAATTCTTTTATAAAATCAGCCACCAAAACATAATCAATCAAGCTAGTTGAGCGAAATTCTAAGCTTACTTTTACCTCTTGCTTTGCAACTCGCTCAAAGTCAAACATCCCGATAACGGTTTGAAATTTATAATCCTTAATGATCGTTGTTATTTCACTTTTCATACGACTTTTTGCTCCTTGCCTGAAAGCAGGCGAACGATATTTGGTATGTGTTTATAAACTACCAAAAATGCGATGATAAGTATCGGCGCGTGAGTGTAAATTTCATCAAGCTCTGGGTGGACGATAAAGCTTGATGCGATGAGAGCTATCAGCGCGCATAGCGATGCTAACGAGCTTATCTTTAAAAATTTACCGACTAAAAACCAAACTACAAGAGCGATTATTATCTCAACTGGTAAGAAAAATGCGAGCACGCCAGCCCCAGTCGCCACGCCTTTGCCACCCTGAAAGCCTAAAAATATAGAAAAACAATGTCCCGCAACGCTTAAAACTGCCATCGTCCAAAGCACGCTTTGGCTAGCTCCAAGCAAAGAGGCTACGATGAGTGGCAAAACACCCTTTAGCACATCACAAACTACGGTTAAAATGGCTAGCTTTTTGGCGAGTTTTGGGTTTGTTTGCTTTAAAACCCTTAAAACATTTGTCGCGCCTATGCTTTTGCTGCCCTCTTTTTTTATATCAACATGTCCAAAAATTTTTGCTAGTATGAGCCCTGATGGGATGCTACCAAGCAGGTAGCTAACGGCATAAAGTATTAAATTTTGCATATTTTACCTTTTAAATTTAAAGAGAAATGATATTAAAAAAATACTAATTTTTTTATAAATCATCTCCACAAAAGCACGATTTTTTCGTCGTAGATGTCGCTTTTCTTTGGCGAAATTTGCGTTTCATTTATCGTGATGTTTTTAACATCATTTGCCTCTTTTAGCGCATCGCACTCTTGGGTAAATTTCTCTTCGAGCTCGCTTATTGCCAAATTTATATCATTTACGCTTTGCTCGCTAAGCTTGACATCGCTTCGCTCTTTTAAGACCTTATTTGCGCTTCTTGCACTTGATGCGATCTTGCCGGCGTTTTGGCGAGATAAGAGCTTGTTGCCAAATAGCGCTCCAAATATGCTTGCGCCTATATTTATAGCTGCGTCAAGGCCGCTTGTGGTCATCTCTTTTTGCTCTTTATCGAGCTTTGCAAGGGCTTTATTTAGCTTATCTTGCAAGCTTTTTTGCTCTTTTTCAAATTTAGCCGTGAGTTTTGCGGTTTGCTCCTCTAAAATTTCGTTGCACTTATCCTGAAGTCTTATGAAAAACTCCTCTTTTGGCTCGTTTTCTTTTGAGTAAATTCCCATCGCCTCAAAGGTGTTAAATTTGAAATTTCTATACAAAAATTCTTTAAAATCTTTCTCTAAAACGTCAAAATTTTTAGCGCTCGTTATGAAATTTGGCACAGCAGCAAAGCTTGCGCCGCTTGGCTCATTTTCACTCGCATCAACGTGCATGCCTTCGCTAGCCTCGCTCCAGTTTGGCTCTTTGTCATTTTCACTAAGCTCGTAAAGATAGCTCACCTCGCAAACGCTGTCTATGCCCTTTTTAGCATCATAAATTCTAACCTTTGCGCTTGCAAGTAAATTTGGCGTGAGGCTTTTTGAGTTAGCATAAAGCTGCGTGATAGCACTTGAGATGATAGGCTTTGCGCTAAATTTCATCTCACTTTTATCCACGCTTTGAGTGCGTAAATTTTCTTTTTTATCTTTCATCAAATTTGAAATTTGCTCGCGGCTTAGCGGGCCTTTTAGATAGCTAAGTGCCCAGCGCGTGGAGATGACGTTTAGTCCGTCCTCGTTTATATTTTTGAGTAAGAAATTTCTTTTGGCTAAATTTGATATGAGATTTTCAAGCGAGGCTTTATCTAAGCTTGAGCCTGCGATGCCGCTTAGGCCGTCGATCACGCGGGCTTTGTCCTGCGCTGTTTGGAGGCGGCCGATGAACCAAGTGCCGATGTTGCTTAAACCTTTGTAGTCAAGATCGACTGGGTTTTGCGTGCTCAAGACGCAGCCAAGACCAAAAGCACGGGCTTGTTTTAAGAGTGTGAGCATAGGTGTTTTTGACGGCGGATTTGCATTTGGCGGGAAAAAGCCAAAAATTTCATCCATATATAGGATCGCTCTAAGTGAGCTAGTGCCCTCTGTGCCGCGCATCCACGCGATGATCTCGTTTAGCAAAAGTGTGACAAAAAACATCCTCTCAGCGTCATTTAGGTGTGATATCGTAAAGATATTGCACTTTGCTTTGCCGTTTTCATCAAAAAGCATCTTTGAAATTTCTAGTCTAACGCCCTGCGTCCAGCCCTTAAAGCTTGGGCTTGCGATGAGAGCATTTATCTTCATGGCAAGCTTTAGGCGCTCACTGCTTGGATAGAAGGTATCCACGTCAAAAACGCCTATCTTTTTAAACGGCGGATTTGCTATGAAATTGATAAGCTCTTCAATGCCGACATCTTTTTGCTCTTTAAATTTGCTCTCAAATATAGTGGAGATAAGCAGCTGCTCTTTTGAGCTCATATCCTCAGAACTCATGCCAATAAGCGATAGCACCGACGCTGCGAGTGAGTTTATATAGTTGCTAAAAATTTCTTCGTCACTAATATTTGGGCAGACAAAGTCGCTAAGTAGCGCCACGCCTATGCCAGCTGAGCTTTTTGGCGTGTAGATGTTAAAGCTAGCGCTATCTTTTAAAATTTTTACGCGCTCAAGGTCTTGAAAGCTCGACTCTATGCCGTTTCTCCAAAGCTCGGCCTGAGAGGCGGCAAATTCCTCTACGCTTTGACCTTTGTTTGCCGCCTCTGCTTCATCGACATAAGGTAAAAAATCCTCCGCTCTCATCTGCGGAAAGGTGAGGGCTAAATTTGTGATATCGCCCTTTGGATCGATGATGATAGAGGGGATGTTGTCTATGCAGGCCTCTTCTAAAAGTGTGATACCAAGGCCTGTTTTGCCGCTACCAGTCATGCCGATAATGGCTGCGTGGGTTGTTAGGTCCTTATTTTTATAAAAAAATGGCTCTTTATCTTTTAGTCCGATGTAAAAAAGTTTTAAATTTTCTTGTATGGTTTTCACTAATTGCCTTATTCGTATAAATTTATGCGTGAGCGAAGCTCGTCAAGTGTCTCTTTGACGCGCTTTTGCGTGAAGTCTTTTATCGTTTTATCATCATCAACTAGCTGCATGCAGTATCTGATGTAGCCCTTGTATGCTAGTTCAGTGACTAGCCTTAGCTTTAAAGAGACGTTTTTTACTTCATCTGGTGAGAGCATGATGTCAAAATTTGCTTCCAACTCTTCTCCGTCTTTAAAATTTGTAGCTTGTGAGCTTAATATGCTCATACCGCCCTCTGAGATGTCATAAAGGCTGCCAACAAGCTCGCCTTGCTCTCCTTTTAGAGAAATTTTTGTAAAGCGGTTTGGCAAGACGCGCTGGAATTTTCTCTTATATGCACACATAGTTGTATTTCGTGAAAAGTTTGAAAAGGCAACACATTTATCTACGATATTATAATCAAGGATATCAGCGCAAAGTGGTTTTGATAAATAGTTGTTTGGTAAAATAAAGCCTCTGTTATCTTGCTTCATGGCTAAAATTTGCATCATATCTACGCGAAAAACGACGCTATCTTCTTTAACCTCTAAAATTTCGGCTTCGTATTTTATATTTAGTCCGTCGTATAAATTTAAAAACTCAGGGCGGACCTTGGCATTTTTCATGCGTGTAAATGTGTTGATCGGATCTTCGTAGAAAAATGAGCCAGTATCGATCATCGTTTTTACCGTGGCTTCTTGGTGATCCTGCGTATTATATAAAATTTCCTTCATCCTTGAAATGGCATTTACAAAATAGCCAACATACACCGCATTGTCGCAGGCATGACTAAAATTTAGTGTCAAATTTAAGAGCAAGAAATTTACTAGCTCATCTTTTGCATTTAGTTTTGGTATTAGGCTGTTTAAGTCGTCGCGAATTTGTGTGGCATTTGGCTTTTGGATGAATAGCGCGTCAAAGATACTCTCAAGGCAAATTTTCATCTGCTCGTGTGGCACTACAAGGGTTAGTTGTCTGCAAAATTTGATGCCCTCATCTATAAATTTAGCTCTTAAACCAAGTATGCAATCCTCGCAATTTTCGACAAGTTCTTGCCTGCCCTTAAACTCCATGGGGTCTCCAAAAAAGGTTATTTATTAAAACATCGCTATCATATATAAAGTTATATTAAAAAAATATTTAAATTTGTGTAGAGAGGAAATTTCTAGGCAAAGCTGCCTAGAAATTTGAATAATTATAGTTTGCTTTCGTTATGTGAAAGGTAGTCAGCAACGCCTTCAGTGCTTGGTTTCATACCAGCGTCACCTTTGTGCCAACCAGCTGGGCAAACTTCGCCGTGCTCGTTTGTAAATAGCATAGTATCTACCATTCTGATCATTTCGTCGATGTTTCTACCAAGTGGTAGGTCGTTTATAACTGCGTGGCGAACTGTGCCATCTTTGTCAAGTAGGAATGATCCACGAAGTGCTACGCCAGCGTCTTCTAGAAGTACGTCAAAGCCGCGAGCGATTGATTTTGTCATGTCAGCTACGATCGGGAAGCGAACTTTGCCGATACCGCCTTTATTTACTGGAGTCTCTTTCCATGCAAAGTGTGAGAACTGGTTGTCGCAAGAAACCGCGATAACTTCGATACCGCGTGACTTGAACTCGTCATATCTTTTATCAAATGCGATGATCTCGCTTGGGCAAACGAATGTAAAGTCCATTGGGTAGAAGAAGACAACAGCGCCTTTTTCGCCAATGTTTTTGTAAAGGTTGAAATCATTTACAATTTGATTGTTTCCTAAAACTGCTGCAGCTGTAAAGTCAGGTGCTTTTTTTGTTACTAACATATTTTCTCCTTAATAATAAATTTTATTGATTGCGAAATTATATCCATAAAAATTTAAATTCTAATTAAATAGATCTAGAAATTTAAAACATTGTAATTTTAATATGCATTTGAAAATGAATGGAAATTTTTAAAAATTTATAGAAGATGTTGTAGAAATTTTATTAAATTTAGAGTTTTGGGTATAGAAGCGGTTAATTACAGATCGCTAAAATTTCTACCGCCAAATTTTAGTATCGCCGAACCCCAAGTAAAGCCACCACCAAATGCATCAAGAAGCAAAACAGAGCCATTTTTGATGCGTCCATCTTCGTAAGCATCATTTATCGCCATTGGGATCGAAGCAGAGCTTGTGTTGCCATATTTTGCAACCGTCAAAACGCACTGCTCGTCAGTGAAATTTAGCCTATTTTTTACAGCGTCTATTATCCTGATATTTGCTTGATGAGGTATGAAAAAGTCAATATCTTCGCTTTGCATTTTGTTTGCGTGTAAAATTTCTATCACGCTTTTGCTAAGCGTTTGAACCGCTATCTTAAAGACCTCATTTCCACTCATGTGGATGAAATTTAGTCTATTTTTTAGCGTCTCATCGCTAGCTGGAAATGCACTACCACATCCTGGAGTTATCAAAAGCTCAGCCTGTCTGCCATCGCTTGCAGTGTGGATGTCGATGATCTCGTTTTCTTCGCTAGCACTTATCACTGCTGCTCCTGCTCCGTCACCAAAAAGTATGCATGTGCTTCTATCTGTATAATCAACTATCGAGCTTAATTTTTCAGCTCCTATGATCAAGACATTTTTTTTAGCACCACTTACGATAAGAGAATTGGCAAGCTCCAAAAGATAGATAAATCCTGTGCAAGCCGCACTTATATCAAAAGCTGTAATGCCAAAATTTAAGCCTAAATTTGAAGCTATCTTGCAAGCAGTTGAAGGCATGCAAAGATGATCTGGAGATATCGTAGCGCAGATTACCGCATCGATTTGTGATTTTTCAAGCCCTGAGCGTTTTATAGCTAGCTCAGCAGCTTTTGTGCCAAGATCGCTTGTTATCTCAGTCGTTGCGATATGTCTTTGCTCTATACCGGTTCGCTTCACTATCCACTCATCGCTCGTGTCGACCATTTTTTCAAAATCAAAATTTGTTAAAATTTTTTCTGGGACATATGACGCAATGGAGATCAATGAAGCTTTTGGCATATTTTACCTTGCAAAGTGTGAAAGTTCTTCTTCTATAACTTTATTTATATTTGAATTAGCAAATTTAATTGCTTGAAAGATTGCATTTTTTATAGCTTTTGAGTTGCTTTTGCCGTGACTTATGATGACGCAACCATTTACGCCAAGAAGCGGAGCACCGCCATACTCATCGTAGCTGACCTGTTTTTTTAGGGTTTTAAAGACTTTTCTCATAAGCACTGATCCAGCCATGGCAAGGGGCGATTTTTTGACTTGCTTTTTGATGATCTTGCCTATGGCGTCAGCGACACCTTCGCTCGTTTTTAGTAGGATATTTCCCATAAAACCATCGCAAACCATGACATCAATGCTGCCATCAAAAATTTGATTGCCCTCTGCATTGCCAACAAAGCTATCAAGCCTAGAAACTAGTTTAAAAGCCTCTTTGCTGACTTCATTGCCTTTGCTCTCTTCTTCGCCGTTTGACAAAAGACCCACTTTTGGCTCTTTTCTGCCTAGAATTTCTTTTGCATAGGCTTCGCCCATGATGGCAAATTGAAATAAGTGTTCGCTTCTGCAATCAACATTCGCACCAACGTCCAAAACCAAAGTAGCTGTCTCTTTTGAATTCGGCATAAGCGTAGCGATTGCTGGGCGAGATACATTTTTCAATCTACCAACTCTTAACGTAGCTAAACTCATAGTAGCACCGCTGTGACCAGCAGAAACAACAGCATCAACATTTTTATCTTTTAAAAGCTCGACAGCTTTGTAGATCGTGCTATCTTTTCTTTTTAGTGCGTCTGTAGCTCCGTCTGACATCGAGATGACTTCAGTAGCTTCTATAAATTCTATATTTTTTAAATAGGGTTGTGGGATGAGTGGTTTTATGGCATTGCTATCGCCAACTAATACAGCTTTAAATTCTGCCTCTTTCAGTGCCTCGATAACGCCAGATATTATTGGCTCTGCACCAAAATCACCACCCATAGCATCAATAGCAATGCGAATCATATTTTAGTATTCACCTGTTGTTTTGTTTATGCGGTGAGGCATTTTCCAAGAACCATCTTTGTCTTTTACAGGCACTGGAAGTGTAACTTTGTAATGTGTTCTACGTTTTGCTGCACGAGAATGACTCACTCTTCGCTTTGGTACTGCCATTTTACTCTCCTTTATAAATTTTTACATTTTTCACAATAAAAATAATCGCTCTTAAAAGCTTCTAACTCACTTTCAAAAACTTCTTTTAAATCAATATTGCCATCAAAAAATTCAACCGTATCGCTAAGCTCATTTTCTCTGTCTTTATAGACACCGTCACTTAAATTTAGCTCTACGTCTTGATCGATAGGCAACATAAATTCATCACCGCATCGATCGCAAATATATTTTATCTCGCCCTTTATAGTGCCTTGGCATTTTACTAAAAAAGGGTCTTTTCTTTTTAAAATTCCACTAAAAACTAGATCATTGTTTCTTACTAGCTCAAAGTTTATCTCTTTGTTTGCTATTTTAGAAAACGGAATGATCAAGTTTTAGTCCAAAATTAGCAAATTTCTCTTGAAGCAAAGAAGAAATTTATCTCATTTACAGCATTTTCTAGGCTATCGCTTCCGTGAACTGCGTTTGCATCAATGCTATCAGCAAAATCAGCTCTAATTGTGCCAGGAGCTGCTTCTTTTGGGTTAGTTGCACCCATTAGCTCGCGGTTTTTAGCAACTGCATTTTCGCCCTCTAAAACCATAACTACAACTGGTCCGCTTACCATAAAATCAACTAGATCGTTGAAGAAAGGTCTATCTTTATGAACTGCATAAAATGCTTTTGCATCGCATTTGCTAAGTTTTATTTTCTTTGCAGCTGCGATTCTTAAGCCATTGCTTTCAAATCTATCTATAATCTTTCCAACAACATTTTTCTTAACAGCGTCAGGCTTAATAATAGAAAGTGTTCTTTGCATAAATTTTCCTTAAAATTTAGGTTATTTAAATGAAGTTGGCAATTATATCAAATAAAGCTTAAAAATAAAATAGGCTCAAATTTGAGCCTAAATTTTGTAAATTTATTGGATAACTGGAGTGCTGCCAGTGCGAGCATCAGCACCGATTTGATCACGTGAAGGTTGTCCTGCTACTACGGCATCCCAAACGATGCAACCATCAGTTGGACAGGCAGATGCACAGGCTGGCTCGTCGTTATAGCCTACGCACTCAACGCATTTGTTTGAATAAACATAGTATGTATCTGCTCCAGTTGGGTTATCGCTATCATCAACAATAGCTGAAACTGGACACTCATCGATGCATGAGCCACAGCTTATGCATATATCGGTTATTTTTACAGACATTTTTTCTCCTTAAATAAAATTTTGGCGTAGAATATCAAAAAAAACTGAAAATGATATAAATATACTCTTAAATTTTCATAACACGCTTAATTTCTCTAAACTACTTTATAAAGTTTTTATCACTTTTAGACTAAATTTACAGATTAAAATTTTAAAAAGGTTGTATAAATTTAATGAACGATATTATTGAAATAACTGGCGCAAGAGAACATAACTTAAAAAATATAAATCTTAAAATTCCAAAAAACAAACTAGTAGTTTTTACTGGTCTTAGCGGCAGTGGCAAGAGCACGCTAGCCTTTGACACGCTCTATGCCGAGGGGCAGCGCAGATACATGGAGAGCCTTAGTAGCTATGCTAGGCAGTTTTTAGACCGCGTGGGCAAGCCTGATGTTGATAAGATCGAGGGCCTAACGCCTGCAATCGCGATCGATCAAAAGACAACTTCAAAAAATCCTCGCTCAACGGTTGGTACGATCACTGAAATTTATGATTATCTAAGGCTTTTATACGCAAGGGTTGGCGTGCAGCACTGCCATAAATGCGGCAAACCTATCTCAAAAATGAGTGCGAGCGACATCATAAATGAAATTTCAAAGCTCCCACTTGGCGCAAAAGTGATCATCTATGCGCCGCTAGTGCGTGAAAAAAAGGGCACATGGGCGGATCTGATCGAAAATTTACGTCAAAAAGGCTTTGTAAGGGCGCAGATAGATGGCGTGGTGGTGAGGCTTGATGAGGAGATCGAGCTTGCAAAAACGAAAAAACATACGATAAAGGTCATCGTTGATAGGATCGCCATCGACGAGCAAAATCACGAGCGCCTAGCAAGCGACGTTGAAAAGGCGCTAAATGAGAGCTTTGGCGAGGTCGAGATAGAGATCGCAAATGCCGATGAGCTTGGCTTAAAAGAGAGTTTTATACATTACAGCGAGCACATGGCTTGTTTTGACTGCAAAATTTCATTTACACCGCTTGAGCCGCTAAGTTTTAGCTTCAACTCGCCAAAGGGCGCTTGCGAGCACTGCGACGGACTTGGTATAAGGTATAGCCTAGATATGAGCAAGATCATTGATGAGGAAAAGTCGATAGAAAACGGCGCTATCAAGCTACTTTACGGCTACAACATGAGCTATTATTATAAATTTTTACTTGCCTTTTGTGAGCAAAACAGCATCGATATCAAAAAGCCATATTATGAGCTTAGTGAGGATGAAAAGAGGCTTGTTTTATATGGCAACGTCAAGGATGTTGAGTTCTTTTGGAAACGAAACAAGCTACTTAGAAAATTTGACGGAGTAGTTAAAATTTCACACGGGCTCTTGAAGGATTACAAAGACTTTGACGAGTATATGAGCGAGAAAATTTGTGACGCTTGTAACGGTCATAGACTAAAGCCTCAAAGCTTAGCGGTCAAGGTCGCTGGCCTTGGGCTTGGTGAAATTTTAGATATGAGTATAGAAAACTGCACCGCATTTTTCTCAAATGAGAAAAATTTTGCCTATCTTAGCGACTATGACAAGGCGATCGCAAAGCCCATCTTAAAAGAGATCAACGAGAGGCTTTTCTTTTTGTATGACGTGGGACTTGGCTACTTGTCGCTTGGACGTGATGCTAGGACGATTAGCGGTGGTGAGGCGCAGCGCATCAGGATAGCGAGCCAGATAGGAAGTGGGCTAAGTGGCGTCATGTACGTGCTTGATGAGCCAAGTATCGGTCTGCACGAGCGTGATACGATAAAGCTCATAAAGACGCTTAGAAATTTGCAAGCCAAAGGCAACTCCGTAATCGTCGTTGAGCATGATAAAAAGACGATAGAGGAGGCTGACTATATCGTAGATATCGGCCCTGGAGCTGGTAAATTTGGCGGCAGCGTGGTCTTTGCAGGCGCGGCAAAAGAGCTTTTAAGCTCAGACACTCAGACTGCACAATACATAAATGGTAAGAAAAAGATCGACTATCAAAAAAATAGGAAAGCTGAAAAGTGGCTTGAAATTTCAAATGTAAATATCAACAATATCTCAAATTTAACCGCTAAATTTCCACTTAGAAATTTAGTTGGCATCACCGGTGTCTCAGGATCTGGCAAGAGCTCGCTAGTACTTCAGACCTTGCTTCCAGAGGCGCAGGAGCAGCTAAACAGAGCTAAAAAAGTGAAAAAGATAGCTGGGGTAAATTTAAGCGGACTTGAGAATTTAGACAAGGTCATATATCTCGATCAAAGCCCGATAGGCCGCACTCCACGCTCAAATCCAGCGACTTATACTGGCGTGATGGATGAAATCAGGAATTTGTTTGCGCAGACCAAAGAGGCTAAACTTAGGGGCTATAAAATAGGGCGCTTTAGCTTCAACGTCAAAGGTGGGCGCTGCGAGAAGTGCCAAGGCGAGGGTGAGATCACGATCGAGATGCACTTTTTGCCTGATATAAACGTGGTTTGTGACGTCTGTAACGGCGCTAGATATAACGCTCAGACCTTGGAAATTTTATACAAAGGCAAAAACATCGCTGAGGTGCTAAATATGAGCATAGATGAGGCGGTTGAGTTTTTCAAGGCTGTGCCAAAGATCGCTTCAAAGCTCACCACGCTGCAAGACGTGGGGCTTGGCTATATCACGCTTGGACAAAATGCAGTTACACTTAGTGGCGGCGAGGCGCAGCGCGTGAAGTTAGCAAAAGAGCTTAGTAGAAGTGACACTGGAAATACGCTTTATATCCTTGATGAGCCAACGACGGGACTTCATTTTGCCGATGTTGATAGGCTAGTAAAGGTGCTAAATCACCTAGTCGATCTTGGAAATTCTGTCTTTGTGATCGAGCATAATATGGATGTCATCAAAAACTGCGACTATATCGTAGATATGGGACCAGAAGGCGGCGCAAAAGGCGGTAAAGTAATAGCGTGCGGCAGTGTCAAAGATGTAGCTAAAAACTACAAAAAAACTGGCAGCTATACTGGGGAATTTCTAGCGCAAGAGCTTGCTTTGTTAAAAGCGAAATAAAATAAATTTAATAGTTTGGTGTTTTGCTAAAATGCCAAGCTATATAATAAGTAAGATAAATTAAAATTGCTAAATTTTGAGTGGATTTAAAAGAAAAAGGGGCAAACGCCCCTGGGGTTATGCAGCTGGATAAACAGATACTTTTTTTCTGTTTTTATCAAGTCTTTCAAATTTTACAAAGCCATCGACTAATGCAAAAATAGTGTGATCTTTGCCAAGACCTACGTTATTTCCAGCGTGAGTTGCTGTTCCTCTTTGGCGGATGATTATATTTCCAGCACGAACGAACTCGCCACCAAATTTCTTAACACCTAATCGGCGTCCGATACTATCACGGTTATTTTGGGTTGAACCTTGACCTTTTTTGTGTGCCATATCTTATCTCCTTAAGCTGCGATACTTACGACTTTTACACGTGTAAATTGTCTTCTAAAGCCGCGTTTTAGTTTTGAGTCTTTACGTCTGCGTTTTTTGTAGATAACTACTTTTTTGTCTTTGCCTTCATTAACGACCTCAAGAACAACTTTTGCACCCTTAACAAATGGCGCACCTACCTTTACTTCACCGTCATTTACAGCTAAAACTTCTGTAATCTCAACGGTTGATTTAGCTTCAGCACTAAAGTGATCTAGCTTAAGGAACTCGCCCTCGCTAACACGATATTGCTTACCGCCATGCTTAAATATAGCGTATTTTGACATACTCTACCTTTCTAAAATTTGGTAAGACCAAAAAGCACTTTTTTGCAAAAGATTTATGGAGCTTTGTTGGTTGTAAGGTGTGAATATTAGCCAAAAGTTTATAAATTCTACTTTAATGCCCCTGATCTTATGATCTCATCGGCTAAATTTCTTATCATAGATGTGTGATCTAAGAAAAATGTTTTATCACTTGGCAAATGTGGCTGATATACCAGCGTTTTAGCTACTGGCGCACTTAAGATCACATTTATCAGTTTAAATTCAGGCGGAAAAGTAAAATAAAGTTTTGGCTTGGGAATTTCATTTTGAAAGAGCCTCTTTGCGTAAAATTTACTAAAATTTTCATTTTTTGGTAGCTTTATCTCTTTAAAGAGTTCAGGCGGTAAAAAGTAGCGCGCTAAGGCGTGAAGTCCGTGCGCGAAAATGTAGAGGCGTTTTTCAAATTTGGGTGCATCTGTCCTGCCAAAAGTGGAGCAAAATTTCTGCAAATGCTCGCTCATAGCGGCCGTATCTTTTTCATGCAAGGCAAGCACAAATTTAACCGCCTCTCTTTCATTTGCTGGCTTTTTAGACTCTGCAAAGGTGCTAGCTTTTTCTAGGGCAGGGGCGAGTAAATTTTCATCTTGCCAAAGCATCGCCGTGAGCAGATCATGCATGACGCATAGAAATTTATAGCCGTTTTTGCTAGGTGGCAGGCCTTTTGGAAATATACTTGCCATACTATCTGTGTCGCCACAAGCGATAGCAAAAAATGCTGGTATGAGCTTCTCGCACTGGTCATATCCACCGCTGCATCCTGGGAGTAAATTTAGCTTAGCGTATTGAAAAATGAGATCATTTAGTGCCTCGGCGTCGCCATCAGCTAGGCACTTTTCAAGGCAAAAGTCGTAGCGTCTAGCTCTTGAAAAAGAGAGTAATCGTATGAGCTCACACAAAAAGTCGTATTCGTTTAAATTTTTCTCTTTTATCTCGGCGTAAATGCTTGCATACTCGTCTAAAAGTAGCTCTTCATCGCTTTTTGGCGATTTTTTGGCTTTAAAAATGTTAAATAAGCTTTCTAAAAATGACATTTTGCCTCTCCTTAATTTTGCTAATTTTAGCCAAAAACGCCTAAAATGGCTTAGTTTTTTTGAATTGCAAAAGTTAAATTTAGCGGATAGTTTAACCGCATTTTGGCTATAATCGCCCCAAATTTAAGCGAGCTTAGGACAAAGATGGCAGGCGAAGATCAGGAAAAAACCGAAGAAGCGACCCCCAAAAAGATAGAAGACGCCAAAAAGGACGGCAACGTCCCCAAAAGTCAGGATCTATCAGGCTTTGTGACCCTAGTTATTGCTATTGGCGTGCTGCTTGCGATGCTAAATTTTATGAAAGATCAGGTCATCTCGCTTTACATTTACTACTCTAAATTTATCGGTCAGCCACTGACTTTGCCAACGGTAAAAATGATCGTTGTAAATACCTTTGGCAGGGCACTTCTGATGATCCTGCCAGTTTGCATCTGCGTCGCGGTTGCTGGCATAATCGCAAATGTAATGCAGTTTGGCTTTATATTTACCACAAAGCCTATAACGCCAAATTTTGGCAAGATAAATCCGCTAAAAGGGCTAAAAAACCTCTTTTCGATGAAAAAGGCGATCGAGAGCGTAAAGATCGTCGTTAAGGTAAGCATCGTCTTTGGAGTTGGATTTTACTTTTTCTTGCAGTTTATAAAAGAGCTTCCGCACACGCTCTTTTTTTCTATGTTTGACCAGCTCGCGTGGCTAAAAGAGAAGCTCATCATCCTAGTTAGCGTCATGCTTTTTATACTTTTTGTGATCGGTCTTGCTGACCTACTCATCGTGCGTTTTCAGTATTTTAAAGACCTTCGCATGAGCAAGCAAGAGATCAAAGACGAGTACAAGCAGATGGAGGGTGATCCGCAGGTTAAGGGCAGGATCCGCCAAGCGCAAATGCGTGCAGCCAAGCGCCGAATGATGCAAAACATCCCGCAAGCTGACGTCGTCATCACAAACCCAACTCACTACGCCGTGGCGATCAGATACGACAAAAGCCGCGACGAGGCACCGATAATACTTGCTAAAGGGGTTGATTTCTTAGCGCTTCAGATAAAAAAGGTAGCGGTTGAAAATGGAGTGCAAATTTATGAAAATCCACCTCTTGCAAGGGAGCTTTATAGGGTTTGTGAGGTAGATGACACGATACCAGCGCACCTTTTTAGGGCTGTGGCTGAAGTGCTAAGCTTTGTTTATATGAGTAATAAGCAGAAATTTCAAGATAAACTTTGATGAAAAAATTTCTTGCCACCAAAAGGCAGCAAGAAATTTATCTATTATAGATAGCCAAACGCAGTAGCGAAGATATAGCCAAATATACAAGAGACTATAACGCCGATAAGGCCTGGGAAGATGAAGCTGTGGTTGATAACAAATTTACCAATATGCGTTGTACCACTTCTATCAAACTGAATAGCCGCAAGGTCGCTTGGGTATGTTGGTAGGATGTAGTATCCATAGCAAGCCGGCGCAAAGGCTAGGATTACAGCTGGGTTAACGTCGATGTTTAGTGCTAATGGCACGAATGCAACCAAGGCTGCAGCTTGAGAGTTAACAAATTTAGAGATGATAAGTAGCATAACCGCATAGGTCCAAGGGTGCTCTTTTACGATGCCACCAAGAGCTTCTTTCATCATCGGAGTATGCACTGCGAACATTGTCTCAGCCATCCAAGAGATACCAAATACCGCAACAAGCGCGATCATGCCTGATCTAAAGATCTCGTTTTTGCTGATCTTGCTAGCATCTGTTGGAGTAAATATCAAGATGAGTGCACCTGTTAAAAGCATGAAAATTTGGATAACATGAACCATGCTTAGGCTCTTTGAAGAGGCTAGTTTGTTGCTTATGTTTATATAAGCGCCTTGAAATTCTTCTTTTGCGCCTTTTTCATTTATATATGTTACTGCACCATCAGCTGTGCGAGTAAGAGTTTGATTTGCATCTTTGCCGATGATTTTGACTGATTGAGCTTTTTGATTTGAGTTTAGCTTGTCATTTGAAACTTTTAGCTCAGCAGCTTCAGTTTGGATGCTGGCGTCTTTTATCTTTAAGGTTTTTAAGACTTTTTGCTCAGTTGGAAGGTTTGCTACTATTTGAACGACTGTTGCGTCTTTATAAGTAGTCCAGCTTGGGCGAAGATCTTTAAAGTATCCAAGAAGTGCGACTACAAGGATAGAGCCTAAAAATATCCACATTGCAGCCCATTGGTGCATAGGAAGTTTTTTGCCTAGAAGTGTTGCGCTGTCGCCATAAACGTATTTTTTAAACTCAGGGTCTTGAAGTTTTGCTTGAAAGACTTCGTCTTTATCAAGGTCTTTGCCTCTAAACCAGCTAAAAATTCCTATCGCCAAAACGCCACAAAATGTTGATGGGATAGTGATCTTTAAAAGGTCTAAGTATCCATCAAAACCAGCTAAGTGAGTTTTGGCGTTGATAAGAAAGCTAGTGAGGGTTACAACAGCAACAGAAACTGGGCTAGCGATGATACCCATTTGTGAAGCTATCGAGCTTGCAGCCATAGGACGCTCTGGGCGGATGCCGTTTTTGATAGCGATATCATAAACGATAGGAAGCACGGTATAAACAACGTGTCCAGTTCCGCATAAAATAGTAAGCGTACATGTTACAAATGGAGCTAAGATACTTACATATTTTGGATTTTTTCTAAGTATGGTTTCTGCTATTTGAAGCATGACGTCAAGACCGCCACTAGCTTGAAGTGTAGCACTTGCCACAACGACAGCAAGGATGGTTAGCATAACATCGATAGCAGGCTTACCAGGTTCGATGTTAAATCCAAAAACTAGAACTATAAGACCGATACCGCCTAGCATACCAAGCGCTATACCGCCTTTTTTAGCTCCGTAGAACAAACAGATAAGGACGATGAGAAGCTGGATAGCAAACTGCACGCCTTCACTTAAATTCATGAGAAAATCCATGAAACCTCCTAAGTTAAATGTAAATTTAATGTTGATTATATCTCTTATGAATTGAGATTAAACTTATATTTTAAGATTAATTTGACAAAAGCGAGAGTTTTGTATTAGATAAAAGCTTGTGTTAGGTGGTTTTGGTCTAAATTTCTGCATCATTACCACTCTTTTAAAATTTATAAATTTTACTTTGTATAAACTATAAAATCTAAATTTTTCATGCTTTGTTTTTAAAAATTATTAATAAAAAAATTTAAGTTTTATTTTATATTATTGCAAAAAGTTGTGAAGTATTTTTTATCTGTGTTAAAATCTGCGATATAAATTTAAAAGGATAAATTTGAAAGAAGATGCTAAAGAAGCTATAAATTTGCCTGTAAAAAAAGATGAGTTTAGCCAAAAAAGAAGAGTAGGTTGGGCGGTGACTGGCGTTATTATTTTGGTGATAGAAATTTACATTGCTATCTTTATAAAAGGCGGTTTTATAAGGCACTATATCGGCGATGTGCTAGCTACTGCGATGCTTTATGCGTTTGGGCGAGCTATATTTAGGGTAGCTCCTATAAATTTAGCCATTTTCGTTTTTGTCATTTCGCTTTTTATAGAAGCCTTACAATACCTCAAAATTCTTGAAATTTTAGGTGTCAAAAGCTCAATATTACGGATAATTTTTGGTGGGACCTTTGACTGGGCGGACATTATTTACTACCTGGTTGGCTGCATTTTGGCTTATATGTTTGAAAATTTATCTATGCAAAAAAGCAAAGCGCACTAAATTTATATCTATTATATATGCCGTTTAAATTACAAGATAAAAACAAGATAAAAATAGGCTAGCTCATTTAAATTTAGATAGGCCAGCCCAAAATTACTCTACTTCAGCTCGCCCCAGTTTTTGGCGATATTTAGCGATGTTTTAAGTGGCACATTTAGCGTGTAAATTTCCTCCATCGTCTTTTGCGTCGCTCTGCCAAATTCCTGCGCAAACTCGTCTTTTACTTCAAAGATCAGCTCGTCGTGGATCTGAAGCAACATACTCGCTTTTTCATCTAAATTTGCTCTAACTTTTACCATCGCCATCTTAACTAGATCTGCCGCGGAGCCTTGAAAGACCGTATTTACCGCCTCGCGTTCAAACATCGCTATTTGCATAGGTGTGGCACTTTTAAAGTCAAAGTAGCGCTTTCTGCCAAGCAGTGTCTGCACAAAGCCGTCGTTTTTGGCTGAAATTTTTATGCTCTCCAAAAAGTCTTTGATCGTCGCAAATGCCTTGAAATAGCGCTCTATATACTCTTTTGCCTCGGCTCTTGTGATATTTACTTGATTTGCCAGTTTGCTTGAGCCCATGCCATAAATTAGGCCAAAATTTATACTCTTTGCCACGGCTCTATTTTGCCCGTCGCTGCTACCAAATATACTAATAGCCGTCCTTGCATGGATATCTTCGTCATTTTTAAACGCCTCAAGCAGCGCAGGATCACGGCTAAAGTGAGCTAGCAGTCTAAGCTCGATCTGACTGTAGTCAAGCCCCACAAAGCTATATCCCTCGCGCGCCTCAAAGCACTCTCTGACGTCCTTTGCGAGGCTGCCACGAGCTGGGATATTTTGTAAATTTGGATTTTTACTTGAAAGCCTGCCAGTACTCGTGCCAGTTTGTAAAAAGCTCGTGTAAATTCGTGAGCCCTCATCCTTTTTCGCAAGCGCCAAAAGCGGCTCGCAGTAGGTGCTTTGTAGTTTATATAGCTCGCGGTAAGATAAAATTTTCTCTATCACTGGATGAGCGTCCGTAAGCTCAGCTAGCACGCTCTCATCGGTGCTATATCCTGTTTTTGTCTTCTTTTTGGTTGGGAGTTTTAGGTGTTCAAAAAGTATGACGCCAAGCTGTTTTACGGAGTTTATATTGAAATTTTCGCCGCTTAGCTCGTAAATTTCGCTTGTTAGCGCCTTTAGTTTGGTGTCGTTTTCAAGGATGAGCTTTTGCATCTTAGCTTCGTTTATCTTGATGCCGTTTTGCTCCATGTCAAAGAGCGTGAGGATAAAAGGAAACTCGTGTGTATCGGCAAGGGCTAGTAAATTTTTATCAAGCGTGTTTTGAAAAGTTTTATAAAATTTAAGCGTTATCCAAGCGTCCTCGCTCGCGTATTTAGCGGCATTTTCTAGCGGCACATCGCCAAAAGTCTGCCCCTTTTTGACCACATCTTCAAATTTGATCGTGTCGTAGTCATAAAGTCTCTTTGCCAGCGCGTCCATGCCGACACTTGAGTTTGGATCGTTAAGCCACGCAAGTATCATCGTATCTTTAAAATTTGCTGGAGGATTGAGCCCAAGGTTGTTTTTCACGATCTCAAAGTCATATTTTAAATTTTGTCCGATCACGCAACCTTTATAAATTTGCCCTACCGCCCAAGTGGCAAATTTTAGGTCTATTTGCTTTGGCGCGCCTAGGTAGTTGTGGGCCACTGGCACGTAGTAGGCGTCCTCGTCGTTAAAGCAAAAGCTAAAACCAACGATCTTTGCGCTCTTGCTATCAACGCCCGTGGTCTCAGTGTCAAAGGCGACTATGGTCTCTGGCGTGACACTTGAGAGTAGCTTTTCGATGCTTGCCTCATCAAGTAGTAAATTTGCTCTAAAGCCAAGCTTAAATTCAGCATTTTCTTCTTTTTGCAAGCTCTTAAGAAGCCTGTTTAGATCGTACTCTTTTAAAATTTCTGAGATGTTTATCAAAGGATTTTGCTCTGGAAATTTGGACTGCTCAAGATCAAGCGAAGTGATCGCATCATCAAAGAGCGTGGCTAGTTTTTTGCTCAAAAACGCCTCGTCTCTTGCGGCTGCTAACATATTTTTGGTGCGCTCGTTTCTAATAAGGGCTAAATTTTCATAAATTCCCTCTAAGCTGCCATACTCAGCCAAAAGCTTTTTAGCTCCCACTGCGCCGATACCTTTGACACCTGGGATGTTGTCTGAGCTGTCTCCTGCGATGGCTAGAAAGTCCCTCACCTGAGCTGGATAGACGCCATATTTTTCAAAGCAACTAGCGCTATCGTGGTCGATCTTGCTTTGTGGGCTGTAGATGCTCACTTTGCCGTCCTCTATGAGCTGGTAAAGGTCTTTATCATGCGTGACTATTCGCACAAATATATCTTTGTCTTTGCAAATTTTAACCGCGCTCGCGATGATGTCATCGGCCTCGTAGCCATCGCGGCTAAGGCTGTAAAGTCCCATTTTTTCTATCATATCTATGCAAACTGGCAGCTGCTCTTTTAGCTGAGCTGGCGGCTCGCTCCTGTTTGCTTTGTATTCGCCCAAAATTTCGTGGCGCAGGGTCTTGCCCTTGCTATCAAGTGCGAAGATGAGGTAGTCGCTTTGGTACTCATCTTTTAGGCTCGCTATGAAATTTGCAAAGCCACTTATCATGCCACTTGGTTTGCCCTCGCGATTTTTAAGCCCGCTCATAGCGTAGTAAAGCCTAAAAAAGAAGCCAAAAGTATCAATAATCGTAAGTGTTTTCATTCTCTATCCTTTTGCGCCATTTTATGAAATTTAGGCAAAAATTTGGCTGATTTTATAAATTTATCAGATGCTAAAAGCAAAGTGAGATTTTAAACGCAAAACAAATTTTAATCATTTAAAAGATATAATCTCGCCTAAAATTCAAACTAAATAATAGATAAATTTAAGGTAAAAAATGTTTATAGATAGCGTGAAATTAACCCTAAGCTCAGGGCATGGCGGAGCTGGTGCAGTAAGCTTTCGCCGCGAAAAGCACGTCATTTTAGGCGGTCCAGACGGCGGTGATGGCGGTGACGGCGGAGATGTATATTTTGTCTGCGACAACAACACCCACACACTGGCAAACTACAAGGGCAAAAGGGCGATGAGAGCGAGCGACGGCGAGGCTGGCATGGGCAAAAGAATGACTGGTAAAAAGGGCGAGAGCCTAGAGCTCATCGTGCCACCAGGAACGGCAGTCTATGACGCACAGACAAATGAGCTGCTTTGCGACATGGTAGAAGAGGGGCAAAGGACGCTATTATTAAAAGGTGGCAAGGGCGGACTAGGAAATTTTCACTTTAAAAACTCTATCAACCAAGCTCCAGAGTACGCTCAAAAGGGCATGCCAGAAGAGAGCGTAGAGGTCAGGCTCGAGCTAAAGCTGATAGCTGACGTGGGACTTGTTGGCTTTCCAAATGTCGGCAAATCAACCCTCATCTCAGCCGTCTCAAACGCCAAACCACAGATAGCAAACTACGAATTTACCACGCTTACGCCAAAGCTCGGACTTGTCGAGGTCGATGAGTTTAGCGGTTTTGTCATGGCTGATATCCCTGGCATCATCGAGGGAGCAAGTGATGGACGCGGACTTGGCGTGCAGTTTTTAAAGCATATCGAGAGAAATAAAATTTTGCTTTTTATGATAGATAGTGCGAACTACAGAAGCATGAGCGAGCAGTTTAGCGTGCTAAAAGAGGAGGTTGCTAAATTTTCAAGTGTGCTTGCTAGCAGGGACTATGCTATCGCGATCACCAGAGTCGATGCGGCTGAAAATTTAGATGAAAATATAAAAGAATTTATGAAAAGTATAAATTTAGAGCCAAAACAAGTTGGTAAATTTGTCTATAAGCAAGACCTATACAGCTTTGACGCGAAAAAGCCATACTTTGTCTTGCCGATCTCATCAGCGACAAACGAGAACATCGACGAGCTTAAATTTGCACTGCTTGAGCTGCTAAAAAAGGAGCTTTGAGTTGCGAATTTTTGGTGCTTTAAACTTAAAAATTTAAGAAGATAAAATGAAGAAAATTTTTTGCATTATGCTATTTTGTCTTGGTGCATATAGCTGCGATCCAGCGGATCCAATATATATGTTTTTGGATTTTAATGACATAGATCGCGACGGCATGCTAAATTTAGATGAGTGGGTGGCGTGCAAGGCGCCTTCTGAACTAAAAATAGCGCCAGATCTATGCACTAGTGAGGAATTTAAGAGCTTAGATGCCGATCAAAATGGCAAAGTTAGCGTTAATGAGCTAAGAAATTTGGTATTGCAAAAGATTAGCTGGCAGAAAGATCCATGCGCCTCTTGGCCGCCAAGCAGTAAAAACGCAGATCAAAATAAAAGTCGTTGAAATTTAAAGGAAAGTGATGAATGTAGTTTTTATGGGGACGCCTGATTATGCTGTTAGGATACTTAGGCATTTAAAAGAAGCTGGCTTTAACATAAAAGCGGTCTTTACCCAGCCTGATAAGCCAGTTGGCAGAAAGCAAATTTTAACCCCAAGTGAGGTCAAAATTTACGCACAAAATGAGCTAGTAGGCGTGCCAGTCTTTACACCAAATACGCTAAAAGATGAGGCGGTGGTTGCTGAGCTAAAGGCATTTGAGCCTAAATTTATCGTGGTGGCAGCTTATGGCAAAATTTTGCCTGGGAGCGTGCTTGACGTGGTAACTTGTATAAATTTACACGCTTCAATCTTGCCAAAATATAGAGGCGCAAGCCCAATCCAAAGCGCGATCTTAGCAGGCGAGAAGCAAACTGGCGTCACAGCTATGTTAATGGACGCTGGGCTTGACACTGGCGATATGCTAGACTTCATCTACACGCCTTGCGAGAGTAAGATGTCAAGTGAGCTTTTTAGTGAGCTAGGCGAGCTTGGCGGCGAGCTAATCGTAAAAGTGCTTAAGAATTTTGAAAATTTAAAGCCACAAAAGCAAGACGACGCGCAGGCCACGCACTGCAAAAAGATAAGCAAGAGCGACGGACTTTTTAGCTTTGATGAAGAGGCAGGGCAAATTTATAATAAATTTCGCGCGCTCACACCTTGGCCAGGGATTTATCTAGCAAGCGGACTAAAAATTTTATCGCTTGAGCTAAGCGAAAAAAGTGGCAAAAGCGGAGAAATTTTAAGCGTAGAAAAGGACCACGTCGTGGTTGCTTGCAAGGGTGGGGCAGTTAAAATTTACGAGCTTCAAGAGCCAAGCAAAAAGCCAACAAACGCAAAAGCATATATAAATGGTAAGCGCCTTAGCGTTGGCGATGAATTAAAATAAATTTAAAGGAGCGGTTATGAAAAATGCGCTAAGTATAGCAGGGGTTGATCCAAGCGGCGGAGCTGGAGTTTTAGCTGATATAAAGGTATTTATAGCACACGGAGTATATGCGATGGGAGCGATCACAGCGGTCACTGCTCAAAATACAAAGGGCATATTTGGCATGCAGCTAGTTGAGCCAAAGCTCATCGAGGATCAGATAAGAGCGATATTTGATGATATAAGAGTTGATGTGATAAAAATAGGCGTTGTCCCAAGCGTTGAGATCATCAAAAGCGTCGCAAAAACGCTAAGAGAGATCAAAAATTTACCGCCAGTCGTGCTAGATCCTGTAATGAGCTGTAAAAATGGCGACATCTGGCTAGAGGGCGCTGCAAAAGACGCGATCGTGGAGGAGCTTTTCCCACTTGCAAGCGTGATCACGCCAAATATCTTTGAAGCGCGCGAAATTTTAAAGCGTGAGCTAAATGGCGAGGGCGAGCTAAAAGAGGCTTGCAAGGAGCTTTTGAAATTTGGCACAAAGAGCGTCTATCTAAAGTGTGGCGAGATAGAAGGCAAGTCGCTTGATATATTTTATGATGGCAAAGAGTATGAAATTTTTAGCGACGAGCGCATAAAAACGACTGCGACACATGGCTCAGGCTGCTCGCTATCAAGTGCGATCGCTTCAAATTTAGCAAATGGGCTTAGCCTAAAAGAGAGCGTAAAAAACGCGCATGATTATATCTTTAATGCTATCAAAAACGCAGTCATCATCGGCGGCGGACAAAATCCAGTAAATCACTTCTATAAATTTAAGGTGTGATTTGAAAGTAGAGTTTTTTCAAAGTCTGCCTTCGACGCAGGAATTTTTGATAGACGCCCTAAAAAACGGAGAGATAAAGCCACCGCACATGATCGTGGCGCACAATCAAACTAAAGGGATCGGCAGCCGCGGCAACAGCTGGGAGGGGCTTGGCGGGAATTTATTTATGTCATTTTGCATAGGCGAAGATGAGCTGCCAAGTGACATACCTCCGCCCTCGATCTCGATATATTTTTCTATGTTGATGCGTGAAGTCTTGAGCGAACTTGGCTCAAGGTGCTGGCTAAAATGGCCAAATGATTTTTACGTGGACGATCGTAAAATAGGCGGTACTTTGACAAATAAAGTTGATGAAATTTACATTTGCGGCATGGGGATAAATTTAGCTAGCGCGCCTGAAAATGCGGGCATTTTGGATATAAAAGCTAGCGTAGATGAGCTAGTTTGGGGCTTTGTTAGCATGCTTAATAAAAAGATTTTATGGAAGCCAATTTTTAGCAAATTTAGGATAGACTTTTGCAAGTCAAAAAGTTTTATTACGCATATTGCAAATAGAGCTGTTTCGCTTCAGGATGCTGAAATTTGCGAGGATGGAGCGATATTATTAAATGGGGAAAAGGTATATTCGTTAAGATGAGCGAGATAATAACAATAGCTAACCAAAAAGGCGGCGTTGGCAAGACCACAACAGCCGTAAATTTAGCCGCATCACTGGCGGTTGCTGAGAAAAAAGTATTATTAATAGACATCGATCCACAGGCAAACGCGACGACTGGGCTTGGTTTTAGCAGAAGCGACTACGAGTTTAACATCTATCACGTCTTAACAGATAGGAAAAAGCTCTCACAAATAGTGCTAAAAACTGAGATCCCAACGCTTTTTCTAGCTCCGTCAAACATTGGACTTGTCGGCATCGAGCAAGAATTTAACGATCAAAGCAAAGACTATAAACTAATCCTTAAAAACAAAATTTCAGAAGTTGTAGATGACTATGATTTTATCATCATCGACAGTCCTCCAGCGCTTGGCAGCATCACGATAAATGCTCTTAGCGCAAGCGATAGTGTGATCATCCCGATCCAGTGCGAATTTTACGCACTTGAGGGCTTGGCGCAGATCCTAAACACAGTTAAGATCATCAAAAAAACGATAAATCCAAAGCTAAATATAAAGGGCTTTTTGCCAACTATGTTTAGCTCGCAAAATAATCTCTCAAAAGAGACAATTGCAAATTTAAAGCAGCATTTTGAAAATAAGCTCTTTAAAAGCAAGGACGGCAAGGAGGAATTTGTAGTCGTCCCAAGAAATGTAAAACTTGCTGAAAGCCCAAGTTTTGGTAAGCCGGTGATACTTTATGATATAAAATCACCAGGCTCGATCGCATATCAAAATTTGGCATATTGTATTTTAAACTAAAAAATAAGGAAAAAAATGGCGAAAAAAGGTGGATTAGGGCGCGGACTTAGCGCGATACTTGAAGATGTAGAGCAGGCCTACAGCAAAGAGATCGCAAATTTAAACGACTCTGAGATAGTCGAAGAGATAAATATAGATGAAATTTTACCAAACCCTTACCAGCCAAGGACGCATTTTGACGAAGAGGCTTTAAAGGAGCTAAGCGCCAGCATCAAAAGACACGGACTAATACAACCAATAATCGTCATCAAAAAAGATGACGGCTATATGCTAATAGCTGGTGAGCGTAGATACCGCGCCACAAAGATGCTTGGAGCAAGCAAGATAAAGGCGATCATCGCTGATATCAAGTCTCAAAATTTAAGAGAGCTTGCGCTTATCGAAAACATACAACGTGAAAATTTAAATCCAATCGAACTTGCAAAGTCATATAAAGAGCTCATAAATGAGTATAAGATCACGCAAGATGGCTTAGCGAACATCATCCATAAGAGTAGAACCCAGATAACAAATACAATGAGACTTTTGCTACTTAGCGACTACACACAAAGACTTTTGCAAGAAGACAAGCTCACGCAAGGCCACGCTAAAGTCATCGTAGGACTTAGTAGCGAAGAAGAAAGAATGGTTGTTGATACGATCATCGGACAAAAACTAAGTGTTAGAGATACAGAAATCTTAGTAAAAAAGATAAAAAGTAAAGAAGAAGTAAAAGAGCCAAAGCCTCCAATTTCAGAGGAAATGAGCAAAAAGTTATCAAATTTACAAGAAATTTTTAAAAATTTGAAGATAAAAACAAAAGTAAAATCTAAAAATTTAATATTAGAATTTAGCGACATTTCGCAGGTAGAAGAATTTATCGCTAAGCTAAAATAGAATTACAAATTTATTTTTATTTTTAGTATTTTATTGTAAAATCAGACTTTGATTTGAATATTAAATAAAACTTAATAACAAAATAAGGAGAGTGGATGTTAGAAATAGATGTGCCATTGATGCTTTTAACGGCTATCGTTCTCTTTGTCTTGATCGCCATTTTAAATCCTTTGCTATACAAGCCAATGCTTAAATTTATAGATGACAGAAATGCCTCTATAAAAAATGACGAAGAGAGCACTAGCAAAAATGCAAGCGACTTAAGCGTTCATGAAAAAGAGATCGAGGAGATCATACAAAATGCAAGATCTGAGGCTAACAAAATAAGACAAGAAGCCTTAAATTTGGCAAAAGAAGAGTCTTTAAAAGAGATAAATGCGGTAAAAAGTAGTTTAGAGGCTGATTATAATGAGTTTTTAAACGCTTTAAGCTCTCAAAAAGATAGCCTAAAGGCAGATCTATCAGCTAAACTACCTGAACTTAGAGCAGCTTTAAACGCTAAGCTCTCTAAAATTTAAAGGAAATTTATGAAGATAAAAATTTTATTTTTTCTAGCACTTCCATTTCTAGCATACGCTAGCGAGCATGGTGGAACAAACTACGACATAGTCGAGAGAACGCTAAACTTCTTACTTTTCTTTGCTATTTTGGTCTATTTTGCTGCTAAGCCACTAAAAGCTCTTTATCAAAGCAGGATCGATAGGATCGCAAATAAGCTTGAGAGCATTCAAGAGAAGCTTCGTGAGTCAAAAGCTAAAAAAGATGACGTTTTAAAGCGTGTAGAAGAGGCTAAGCAAAATGCAAATGCTCTAATCGAAACTGCGAAAAAAGAGGCTGTAAATTTAGCTGCTAAAGTTAAAAAAGAGGCTCAAAACGATATCGCAAATATCGAAAAAGGCTACAAAGAGCAAAAAGAATTTGAAGAGCGCAAGATGACAAAAGGCGTTGTAAATGAAATTTTGAGCGACATTTTCTCAAGTGATAGCCTAAAAGTCGATCAAAAAGAGCTTGTAAATATCATACTTAAAAAGGTTAGCTAATGAATGAAGTAGTAGCTAAAAAATACGTAAAGGCGATCTTAAGCGACGTAAAGTCCAATGAACTTAATGCATTTGTTGAAAATTTATCAGAACTAGCTGCTGCTTTTGCTAGCGATAAATTTAAAAGCATTATAAGTTTGCCGACATTAAAGGCTTCACAAAAGGTTGAATTTGTACTATCTTTGGTTAAAAATCAAGATGTTAAATTTGCAAATTTTATAAAGCTTCTTGGTGCAAACAAAAGGCTAGAGCTTATACCTGCGATACTAGATGAGATGAAGATAGAGCAATCTTTACTTGAAAATACATATCGCGGCGAGGTTGTTGGAAATTTTGATCTAAGCGCTGAGCAGCTAAAAGCTTTGGAAGAGAATTTCTCTAAGAAATTTAACTCTAAGATCAAGCTTGATGGCTCAAAGAGCGATTACAACGGTGTAAAAGTTGAGTTAGATGATTTAGGTGTCGAGGTAAATTTCTCTATCGACAGACTAAAAAGTCAAATGAGTGAATATATATTAAAAGCAATTTAAAAAGGAGTGAAAGCGTGAGTGCAAAAATTAAAGCTGACGAAATTAGCACGATAATCAAAGAGCGTATTGAAAATTTTGATTTAAGTGTTGATGTAGAAGAGACCGGTAAAGTCATCTCAGTCGCTGATGGCGTTGCTAACGTTTATGGTTTGAAAAACGTTATGGCTGGTGAGATGGTTGAGTTTGAAAGCGGCGAAAAGGGTATGGCTCTTAACCTTGAAGAGAGCAGTGTTGGTATAGTTATCCTTGGAAAAACTAGCGGCATTACAGAAGGAAGCTCTGTAAAAAGACTAAAAAAACTTCTACGTGTGCCAGTTGGCGACGCATTGATCGGCCGTGTTGTAAATTCACTTGGTGAGCCAATCGACGCAAAAGGTCCAATCGAAGCTACTGAATCTCGCTTCGTCGAAGAAAAAGCAAAAGGTATCATGGCAAGAAAAAGCGTTCATGAGCCACTTCAAACAGGTATTAAAGCTATCGATGCACTTGTGCCAATCGGTAGAGGTCAAAGAGAGCTAATCATCGGCGACCGCCAAACTGGTAAAACAACAGTTGCTATCGATACTATCATCAACCAAAAAGGTCAAGATGTCATTTGTATCTATGTAGCTATCGGTCAAAAACAATCAACCGTTGCTCAAGTCGTTAAAAAACTTGAAGAGTATGGCGCTATGGACTACACAATAGTTGTAAACGCTGGTGCTAGTGACGCAGCTGCGCTTCAATACCTTGCACCATACGCTGGCGTAACAATGGGTGAATACTTTAGAGATAACTCTCGCCACGCGCTAATCATCTATGATGACTTGTCAAAACACGCGGTTGCTTATCGTGAGATGTCTTTGATCTTAAGAAGACCACCAGGTCGTGAAGCTTACCCAGGTGACGTTTTCTACCTTCACTCAAGACTTCTAGAAAGAGCAAGTAAGCTAAATGACGCACTAGGTGCTGGATCTTTGACAGCTCTGCCTATTATTGAGACACAAGCGGGCGACGTTTCAGCTTATATTCCAACAAACGTTATTTCTATTACAGATGGTCAAATTTTCCTTGAGAGCGACCTATTTAACTCAGGTATCCGCCCAGCGATCAACGTTGGTCTTTCTGTATCTCGTGTCGGTGGTGCAGCTCAGATCAAAGCTATCAAGCAAGTTTCTGGTACGTTAAGACTAGACCTTGCTCAGTACCGCGAACTACAAGCTTTTGCTCAGTTTGCAAGCGACCTTGACGAGAGCTCAAGAAAACAACTAGAGCGTGGTCAAAAGATGGTTGAAGTACTAAAACAACCTCCATATTCTCCGCTTCCAGTTGAGAATCAAGTAGTTATTATATTTGCTGGTGCTAAGGGCTATTTAGATGACGTTGCAACTGCAAATGTAACAAAATTTGAAGCTGAGTTATATCCATATATCGAGGCAAAATACCCTGAAATTTTTGAGCAGATCAGAACTAAAAAAGTTCTTGATAAAGAAGTAGAAGAAATTTTACATAAAGCGTTGAAAGATTTTAAAGCGACTTTTGCCGCTAACTAGGGCTAAGATATGTCAAATTTAAAAGATATAAAACGAAAGATCAAGAGCGTCCAGAACACTCAAAAGACGACGCGTGCGATGAAGCTTGTCTCAACAGCAAAGCTTCGCAAAGCCGAAGAGGCTGCACGCTACTCTAGAGTTTACGCACTTAAAATCAATGAGGTTTTATCAGAGATAGCTTATAAGATCAATCAATACGCTTCAGTTATGACTGAGAGTAAATTTTTTAACACAACAAAAAGTGTAGAAAAGGTTGATATTATATTTGTTACCGCTGATAAAGGGCTTTGCGGTGGCTTTAATGTCCAGACTATAAAGACAGTTAGGCGCATGATCGATGAGCTAAAAGCCAAAAAGATCAAAGTTAGACTAAGAGCTGTTGGTAAAAAAGGCATTGAATTTTTCAATTTTCAAGGTGTTGAACTACTTGAGACTTACGTCGGAGCTAGCTCTTCTCCTACTTATGAAAAAGCTCAAAAGATCATAAAAGACGCTATTGATGATTTTACAAACGGCATAACAGATAAGGTTGTGCTAATACACAATGGCTATAAAAATATGATTTCTCAAGAGATTAGAGTAAATGATATTGTGCCTATAGAGCCCTCTAAGATAGTTGCGGTTGAGACAAATTCTTTGATGGAATTTGAGCCAGAGGACAACTATACTAAGATTATGGATGAATTGCTCAATAAATATTTTGAGTATAGTATGTATTATGCTTTAGTTGACTCTTTGGCGGCTGAGCACAGCGCTAGAATGCAAGCTATGGATAATGCAACAAACAATGCTAAACAACGCGTCAAACAGTTAAATCTTGCTTACAACAAAGCAAGACAAGAGTCTATTACCACTGAGCTTATCGAGATCATCAGTGGTGTTGAATCAATGAAATAAAAGGAGTATGAATGAAGGGTGTTATTAGTCAAGTTATGGGCCCTGTGGTCGATGTTGACTTTAATGACTACTTGCCGAAGATCAATGAAGCTATCGAAGTTTTCTTTGAGGTTGAGGGCAAGAAACATAAACTAATATTAGAAGTTGCTGCTCACCTAGGTGATAATAGAGTTAGAACGATCGCTATGGATATGAGTGAGGGTCTTACTCGTGGCTTAGAGGCTAAAGCGCTTGGTGCACCTATAAGTGTGCCAGTTGGCGAAAAAGTTTTGGGTAGAATTTTTAACGTAGTTGGTGATTTGATCGACGAGGGCGAGGGTATAAATTTTGATAAGCACTGGTCTATCCACCGCGATCCTCCTCCATTTGAAGAGCAAAGCACTAAGAGTGAAATTTTCGAAACTGGTATAAAGGTAGTTGATCTTCTAGCTCCTTATGCAAAGGGTGGTAAAGTTGGTCTATTTGGTGGTGCTGGTGTTGGTAAAACAGTTATTATTATGGAGCTTATCCACAATGTTGCGTTTAAACATAGCGGTTATTCTGTATTTGCAGGCGTTGGTGAGAGAACTCGTGAAGGAAACGACCTTTATCACGAAATGAAAGAAAGTAACGTTTTGGATAAAGTTGCCTTGTGCTATGGCCAAATGAACGAGCCACCAGGAGCAAGAAACCGTATCGCGCTAACTGGTCTTACAATGGCTGAGTACTTCCGTGATGAGATGGGACTTGACGTTTTGATGTTTATAGATAACATCTTCCGTTTCTCTCAGTCAGGTGCAGAGATGTCAGCTCTACTTGGACGTATCCCGTCAGCTGTTGGTTATCAGCCAACTCTTGCAAGTGAGATGGGTAAATTCCAAGAGAGGATCACATCAACCAAAAAAGGTTCGATTACTTCTGTTCAAGCTGTTTATGTTCCAGCTGACGACCTTACAGACCCAGCTCCTGCAACTGTTTTTGCTCACCTTGATGCTACAACAGTTCTTAATAGATCGATCGCAGAAAAAGGTATCTATCCGGCTGTTGATCCACTTGATTCAACATCAAGAATGCTTGATCCTCAAATTTTAGGAGCAGATCACTATAAGGTAGCTCGCGGCGTTCAAGCTGTGCTTCAAAAATATAAAGACCTTCAAGATATCATCGCCATCCTTGGTATGGATGAGCTTAGCGAAGAAGATAAGCTAACAGTTGATAGAGCAAGAAAGATAGAGAGATTCTTATCTCAGCCATTCTTCGTTGCTGAAGTATTTACTGGCAGCCCTGGTAAATATGTAAGTCTTGACGAAAATATCGCTGGCTTTAAGGGAATTTTGGAAGGTAAATATGACCATCTACCAGAAGCAGCATTTTATATGGTTGGAAATATAGATGAGGCTTTAGCTAAAGCTGAGAAACTTAAGGCTTAAATTTAAAAAGGAAGCGTAATGGATAAATTACATTTAGAGATCGTAACTCCTCAAGGTCAGATATTTAATGATGACGTGAGTAGTGTAGTGCTTCCAGGTAGCGAGGGTGAGTTTGGTGTTTTGCCAAACCACGCCTCATTAATATCTCTTTTAAAAGCAGGTATTATAGATATAGAAGATAAGCATAAAAAGCATGATGTAGTTGCTATCAACTGGGGCTATGCAAAGATCGATGAGGGCAAAGTAGTTATACTAGCTGACGGCGCGGTCTATGTCTCTGGCAACAGCGAAAGCGAGCTTGCAAATTCATTAGAAGCTGCTAGAAATTTGATAGAGAGTATGAGCAGTGATACAAATGCTTTTGCAGCAACTATATCAAAAATGGAAAATGTAGTGAGAGCAAGATAAGTGGGCGGAATAGATATATTTTTAAATTACATTCAAAGAAGTAGTTTTATTACAATTATAGTTTTAACTTGGTTGTCAATATATTTTATAGTTAGTTTTACAATTCTTTTTTCAAGAATGGCTGGCATAGGAGCTTGGCAAAAACGCGAGCAAAATGCGCTTGAAGCATTGCTTATGGGCGCTAAGAATATACCAAATGACTCATCTTTAAAGAAATGTGCAAGCGGTAGAATCTCAAAAGAAAAGCTAAATGTCTGCATAAGCATTGCCGAAAAAAATGCTACAAGTGGGCTTACATGGCTTAGCGTAATAGCTTCTACTTCTCCATTTATCGGTCTTTTTGGAACAGTCGTATCTATCTTGGAGACATTTTCGCAGCTAGGAAATGGTGCAGGCTCATCTCTTGGAGTTATAGCCCCAGCTATTTCAGAAGCGCTTGTTGCGACAGGTTGTGGAATTTTTGTTGCCATCCCAGCATATACATTTAACTTGCTTATAAAAAGAAAAGCTTATGAATTAATGAGCGTTATCGAGCGTCAAGCTGACGTTATGATAGCACTTAAAAAAGATGACGAGACGTTATAGATGGCTCTTAAATTTGACGACGAAACACCAGAGCTAAACATAACGCCTCTTGTTGATATCATGCTTGTTTTGCTGGCTATTTTAATGGTTACAATGCCAACTATAACATATCAAGAAGATATAACATTGCCAGATGGCTCAAAGGCAAAAACATCTACATCTAAACAAAAAGATCTTATAGTGTCTATAAATGCACAAGGACAAGTTAGAATAGATCAAAGTACAATGAGCCTTGCTGAACTTCCAGATAACATTGCACTAATTAGTGCAAAATATGACAAAACCTCGCCTATATATATAAAGGCTGATAAAAATTTAAAATACGATGATGTTATGTTTGTATTAAAGACTTTAAAGGGTGCTGGTTTTAATAAAGTAGCTTTAGAGACAAACGGTTAAGATGCCTAATAAAGTTAAATTTCCAACGCTTAGTTCGTTTTTTGTAGCGTTTTGTATTTACATTATCATTGTGCTTGCTTTGTTTATAAAGCTTACTTTTTTTAGCGAACCTCCTAAAAAATATACTGATGACAAAGATGCTATTATGGATGTAGTTATGGTTGATAGAGAAGTTGACCAAACCATAAAAGCGCCAAAACAAGCAAAAGAGGTCGTAAAAGAGACAAAACCAGAACCTAAAAAAGAGTCAGAAGAAGATAAACAAGAGACTACAAATAAACCTGTTGTGCCAGATGAGCCATTGCCAACCCCAAGCTTGCCAACTCCTCCAAAAGAAGAGCCAAAACCTGAGCCTAAAAAACCAGAACCAAAGCCTGAAATCCCAAAACCTAGTGAAGAGCCTAAAGAGGATGTCAAACCAGAGCCAAAACCTGAGCCTAAACCTACACCAAAGCCAGTTGAAAAGCCAAAACCAAAAGAGCCAAATATAAAAGATCTCTTTAGCGACATAGACTCGACTAAGCTTAAAAAAGATGATGGTATAAAAAAGGCTGAAAATAAAGTGCAAAGTCGCAAAAAAAGCGAGGCTTCTAGCTCAAAAGCTGCAAAAGAGGCTAGCGACATCATCAAGAGCTTAAAGATAGATCAAAACCCAACAGCTCCAAAGTCACAAATGACCGGCACTTATGATCCATTGATGGGAGCCATAACAAAGCAAATTCAAAGAAGATGGCAAAGCTATAAAGCTGACTCTGCAAATCTTGCCAAAGTAAAAGTCATGATAGATCAGAGTGGAAATTTTAGCTATGAAATTTTAGAGCTATCATATAATGAAGAGTTTAATGCAAAGGTTAGAGAGTGCCTGGAAAAGCTTACTGCAGAGAAATTTCCATTTAATCCAGACAAAAGTACTACTTTTAATTTAAATTTAGAAGATAAAATAAACTAAAATTTATAAATTTACGGAGTAGAGATGAAGAAAATTTTTCTTTTTTTGTGCGTTGCTCTAGGGCTTTATGCTGCTGATGCGACCATATCTGTTATAAACCAAGGTGTTGCTTTGCCAAAGATAGCTTTGCAAGATGCAACTACAGCTGTTAGTGATGCAGGCTTTAAAGATAAATTCTTTAAGATCATGCTAGGCGACTTGAAAGTTAGCTCTGACTTTGAGGTTATCGAAGATCACGTGCCTTCAAGCTATGAAGGAACAGCAGCTACAAATACAATGAGTGACAAAGGTGTTGAGCTTATCTTTAGATATGCTCTTGAGGGCTCTATGGGCTCACCTCTTACTTTAAGAGTAAAACTCATCGATGCAAAGACTGCAACTACAAGGTATGAGAGAGTCTATAATATGCCAGATGGCGCAAAGTATCCGTTTTTGGCACACAAAAGTATAGTTGAGCTAACAAACGAGCTAAATTTACCACCAGTTGGCTGGATGGAGAAATTTATCATTCTAGCAAAATACACTTCAGCTCGCCAAAGCTCTATTATAGTGGCTGATTACACACTTACATATCAAAAGACAATCGTAAGTGGCGGTCTAAATATCTTCCCTAAATGGGCAGGCGCTGATCAGAGTAAATTTTACTATACATCTTATGTAAATAATAGACCAACTTTGTTTAGATATGATCTAAATTCAGGCACAAAAACAAAGATAATAGATAGTATGGGTATGCTTATAGCATCTGATGTTAGCAAAGATGGAAGTAAAATTCTATTAACTATGGCTCCAAAAGATCAACCAGATATTTTCATCTATAATACAGGTAGCAAAAAATTAACTCAGATCACAAACTATCCAGGCATTGATGTAAATGGAAATTTCGTAGATAATGACAGCAGAATAGTTTTTGTCTCAGATAGACTTGGATATCCAAACATCTTTGCAACACCTGCAACTTCAGGCGGAAGCGTTGAGCAAATGGTATTTCATGGTAAAAACAACAACTCAGTAAGCACTTTTGAAAACTATGTAGTTTATTCAAGTAGAGAGGCTAGTGGTGGCTTTAATATCTATCTAATCTCAACTCAAACAGATTTTATCCGTCAGCTTACAGCAAATGGTAAAAATAACTATCCAAGATTTTCAAGTGACGGTCAAAGTGTCGTATTTATCAAAGAACTTGGTGGTCAAAGCTCGCTTGGCGTTGTTAGATTAAATGAAAACAGAAGTTTCCAATTTCCACTAAAAGTAGGTAAAATTCAATCTATTGATTGGTAATATTTAAAAAAAATATGTTATAATTCGACCAAATTTTTCAAAAAGGATAAGGAATGAAAAAAGTAGTTCTAGCAAGTGTTGCAGTTGCAACTTTATTGTTGAGCGGTTGTAGCTCTAAAAACCCTGAAGTTGATATGAATGCAAATTCAAATCAATCTGCAGATAACTCAGGTAGCATGAGTGATGCTGATAGATTAGCAGCTCTTATCGCTAACATCGAGAGCCAAGTTAAAAGTGTATACTTTGACTTTGATAAATTTAATATCAAAGCTGACCAACAAGGTGTTGTTAGCTCAAATGCATCAGTATTTAACCAAGCTGACGCTCAAGCTCTTTCTATAAAAGTAGAAGGTAACTGCGACGAGTGGGGTACAGATGAGTATAACTATGCTCTTGGTCTAAAACGTGCTAAAAGTGCTAAAGACGCTCTTGTAAGAAATGGCGTTAGCGCTGATAGAATCGCTGTAGTAAGCTTTGGCGAAAGCAACCCAGTTTGTACAGACAAAACAAAAGCTTGCGACGCTCAAAACAGACGTGCAGATTTCAAAGTACTTCCTTAATCTGTAAGTAATAATGAATAAAAAAATAATCATTGCGGCTCTTCTTGGAGCCGCTTTCTCTATAGGTTCAGCTCAAGAAGTTTCAGCATTTGATGCAGGTAATATGGATAGCGCAAATCCGTATGGACTAACAGATGATGAAAAGGCAACTCTAAGCAACAAAAGAAGCGTTCAAAATATCGAAGAAAACATGGATAATGTTTCAGAGCAACTTCAAGGTTTGCAAAGCTTAATCGAGAGCATGAGTGCTAGAATGAACAAGCTTGAGCAAAGAATGAACGATATCGAAACCAAAGTCAATGGCGGTATAAGCGATTCTGGTGTAAGTTTGACATCATTAAAAGCTTATGTTGATGAGACTAGAGATATACAAGATAAAAACTATAAAAATATTACTGCTGCCTTAAATAAATTAGGTGCAATAATGGATAAAAACGCTGCTCAACCAAAGCAAAATGCAAATGCAAAACAACAAAATAAGCCAACTTCAAATTTTAGTGGCAAAAGCGACAAAGACATTTTAGCTGATGGCATTAAGCTTTTAAATTCTGGCAATAGCACAGAAGCAGCTGAATATTTTGAATATTTAAATAAAAAAGGCTATAAAACTGGTGCTTCAAATTATTATCTAGGTGAAGTTGCTTATAGTCAAAAATCATACAGCACAGCCATACAATACTATAAAAAAAGTATACAAAGTGAAGATAAGGCTGATTACACTCCAAAACTTTTGTATCACACAGCTATAAGCTTTGATAAGATCGGTGATACTCAAAGTGCCAACAGGTTTTATAAGGCTTTAAAAGTAGGCTATCCAGATAGCAAAGAAGCCAAAGCCGCTCCCAACAGAAACTAAAATTTACTCTTTTTTAGATATAATCTCACATTAATCAAAACTAAATTCCAAGGAGATTATTGTGAGTAAAGATCAAGTTATAACAATGTTTTATGAACTAAAAGACGCTAATACTGGCGAAATTTTAGAGTCAAATATGCAAGAAGGTGGTCAAATTTCTTTTATTACAGGACATGGCCATATTATAGAAAAGCTTGAAGAAGAAGTTAGCAAACTAAAATCAGGCGACAAAGCTACTATAAACATTAAAGCAGTTGAGGGTTGCGGCGAATACAATAAAGATGCCATCCAGTCACTTCCAAAAGAGCAATTTGCTGGTATAGACCTACATGAAGGCATGGAGCTTTTTGGTCAAAACGAAGATGGCTCAAGTGTTCGCGTCATCGTTAAAGAGATCAAAGATGATGAAGTAACAGTTGATTTTAACCACCCATACGCTGGCAAAGACTTGCTATTTAATGTTGAAATTTTAGAAGTTAGAGACGCAACTGAAGATGAAAAAGCAACTGGCATGGTAGCAGGCGCTCACACTTGCGGTTGTGGAGGACATGATCATGATCACGAGCATGAGTGCTGCGGCGGTCACGGACATGGCGAAGGTGGTTGCGGTTGCGGCGGTCATGGACATCACCACCACTAAGAAGTCAAAATGAAGAAATTTGCTTTTATTTTTGCGGGTCAAGGCTCGCAAAGTGTTGGCATGGGGAAAGATTTTTATGAAAATTTCTCTTCGGCAAAACTTCTATTAAATGACGCTTGCAACGACACAGGCATTGATTTTGAAGAGCTTTTATTTACTCAAAACGACAAGCTAGATAAGACAGAATTTACTCAGCCTGCTATCGTTTTAAACTCGCTTATGAGCTATCTAGCTTTTAGTGAGCGCATAAAAGCTAAGCCAGAGTTTAGCCTAGGTCACTCGCTAGGAGAATTTACAGCCCTTGCGGTTAGTGGTGCGTTTAGCTTTGTTGAAGCGATTAGACTTGTAAATTTACGTGGTAAATTTATGCAAGAAGCTTGCGTTGGCAAAGACGCCGGCATGATGGTGGTGCTAGGTCTTAGCGATGAAGTCGTTGAGGGGATTTGTAAGGAAGCTCAGGATGAGGGACTGCAAATTTACGCTGCGAACTACAATTGCGATGGTCAGATAGTTGTAGCTGGCGTGAGGGCTGACCTTGCTAAATACGAAGCAAAATTTAAAGAAGCAGGTGCAAAAAGAGCGATGCTTTTAAATATGTCAGTAGCTAGCCACTGCCCGATACTTGAGCCAGCTAGCGTTAAACTAGCAAACGAGCTTGAGGGCGTTTTGGCTGCAAATTTTGCCCCAGTCGTTTCAAACGTAAATGCAAAAATTTACACTGATAAAAACGAAGCGCTAGTGCTTTTAAAAGAGCAGCTAACGCATCCAGTTCGCTATAAGCAAAGCATCAAAAACTATGAAAACGAGGTTGATTGCTTTATCGAACTAGGTGCTGCGACACTTAAAGGCATAAACAAAAAGATCACAGAAAAACCAACATACAGCGCCACTGACATGGCGAGCTTTGAAGAGGTTGTGAAGATTTTGGAGGAGAGATGATAGCGATACTTGGAGCGATGCAAGAGGAGATAACGCCGATCCTTGAGATGGTTGGCGAGTATAAAACTACCGAATATGCAAATAACAAATTTTACGAGGCAAACTATAAAGGCAAGGACCTAGTCATCGCCTACTCGAAGATCGGCAAGGTAAATGCGGCGATCACTGCGACCTTGATGATAGAGAAATTTAAGGCTTCAAAGCTGCTTTTTACGGGCGTTGCTGGCTCGCTTGATGAGAGCTTAAAGATAGGCGATATGCTATATGCCACTAGCCTTGTGCAGCACGACCTTGACATCACGGCATTTGGGCATCCATACGGCTTTGTGCCAGGGACTAGCATATTTGTAAAAAGCGATGAAGGTCTAAATGAGCTAGCTAAAAATGTCGCTAGCAAAAAGGGCATGAGCTTAAATTCAGGTATTATCGCAACTGGCGATCAGTTCATCTGTGACAACGAGAAAAAAGAGTGGATCAAAAAGATATTTAACGCGAGTGCTACCGAGATGGAAGGTGCGAGCGTTGCGCTAGTTTGCGAGACGCTTGGCGTGCCATTTTTCATCCTTAGAGCCATCAGCGACGGAGCTGGCAATGAGGCTGAATTTGACTTTGATAAATTTTTGCAAGACTCAGCAAACGTCAGCGCTAAATTTATCCTAGAAATGGTGGAGAGCTTATGATAGAGCTTAGCAAAAGGCTACTAAGGCAAGTTGGTCAGACAAACGCTAGATACAAGATGATAGAGGGCGGAGATAAGATCTTGCTTGGTCTTAGCGGCGGCAAAGATAGCCTCGCACTCGCTCACGTGCTAAAGCACATCCAAAATGTCACGCCTGAGAAATTTGAGTTTAAGGCTGTGACGCTAAGCTACGGCATGGGCGAAGACTACGCATATCTTACCAAGCACTGCAACGAGCATGGCATAGAGCACGAGGTGATCGATAGCTCGATATTTGAGATATCAAAGGAGAAGATCCGCAAAAATTCTAGCTTTTGCAGCTTTTTCTCGCGCATGAGAAGGGGCTATCTTTACACTTATGCGCTAAATCACGGCTTTAACAAGCTTGCGATCGCTCACCACTTGGACGATGCAGCAGAGAGCTTTTTTATGAATTTCACCTACAATGGCGCGCTAAGGACGCTTGCTCCAAAATATAAAGCAAAAAATGGCATCGTCGTGATCAGGCCATTTATCTTTGTGCGTGAGAGACAGCTTCGCGAAAATGCGATCAAAAATGAGCTAAGAGTTGTTGGCGATGAGGCGTGTCCTGCGATGAGATTTGACGTGAAGATGCCACACGCTAGATATGAGACCAAGCAACTTCTAGCAAATTTAGAGAAAGAAAATCCAAAGCTCTTCACTTCGCTTAAAGCAGCATTTGAAAACATCCACACAGATACATTTTTTGGTATCAATGAAGGCAGTGAAGAGTAAATTTAACTCTTCATTTTTGCCCTTTTGAGCTAAATTTAAAAATTAAATTTTTATAATCACCTCCCAAAAAAGTCACGACTATTTTTATAAAGTATATCTCAGTAGTAACTGGGGCAAAAGCAAGGATACTTCAAAGAGAGCAGTCAAAAAGTGCCAAATTTCAAAACGCTCTTGCAAATAATAAAAGACATTGCACGAAATTTATAAATTCTTTAGCTCATAAAAGATACACAGCAAAGCATTTATAGCGTGAAATTTAAAGACAAAAACGAGCAAGGTCTTGTGCTGCAAGGTGGTACAACAAGGATAACTGACGAGGCTCTTAGTGTATATAAAAACTATCAAATAATTACAAAGCAAGATAGGAGCGAAATAGGCATACCAAAGGCTT
>NZ_PIRS01000008.1:0-127716 GCF_003048985.1 Campylobacter concisus | reverse complement strand
GGTTTTCTGTGATCCTAGCTTTTAAATTTCCTTTTTCTATCTCTTTAGCTGTTGATACTGATTGATTAACAGCAGTAGCATCTTGATTAGCAGTGTCTTGTATCTTTTTGATGTTTTCGTTGATGAGTTCTGCCATAACGCCGAATTCATCTTTAGAATTTATATATATAGGGTCTGCTTTATTTGTCTTATAGTTAAGTAGATCAAAGAAAGATAGTAGGCCTGTTTTTAGTTTGAGGATGATTTTTAAAAGATATGAAGATAGGTAAAGTGAGAGCAATAGTCCTAAAATAAGCACCACTACAAGAACACCAACAGATGCATATGCAAGTGAGTTTAGATCCTCCAAAAGCTCATCTTTATCAAGCTCACCGATAAGATACCAGCCCATATTTTTGATATATTTTGAGCCAATCAATAAATTTCTGCCATCTATTTCTAGTGAGACATAGCCACCATTTTCACTGAGAAGTTTTTTGAGATTTGCTTCGCCAACTATATCTTTTAGATTGCCGCTTACGTCTTTGCCGATCTTGATGTCGCCTTTTTCATCGACTAGTAGAAATTTACCGCCGCGGCCTATCTTTTGTGACTGGACAAAATTTACTATCTCGCTTAAATTTACGCCAGTCGCTGCGATACCATAAAATTTATCATCTTTTTGAACTTTGTAGTTTATATACATCATTATCTTGCCGCTGCCGTCTTCAGCCTTGTTGATGTCGATTAGGCTTGGGCTGCTGCCATCTTTTAAAGCATAGTACCATTTGTCATTTTCTGGGTTAATGACCTTTAAAATTTTATCTTCGACGTAGTAGTTTAGGGTTCTATCTGAGCCAAACATTATTGTATCTAGCTTTAAATTTTTAGCAAGAGTTTGAAAATAGTCAAACAAGACCTTTCTGCCGTGCTCGTCCTCGCCATTTTTGACCCAGTCTATTAAAAAGCTATTTTGAGTTATTTGATAAGAAGCGTCGATTATCTTATCGATGTAAGATTCTATTTTATAACCAACTTCATTGACTGCAAGTGGAAATTCTTTGCTTTCAACTCTATCGGTATATAAATTTTTAGCCATGTTATAGGTCACAAGACCAACCACACTAACACAAACCAAAAGCATGACACTTAGCACAAGTGCCGTTCTCATCCTGAGTGACTTCATTGCGTTCTCCTTAAATTAAATCAAGTTGACAATTTTATTACAATATATTTAAATAATATTTAATTTTATAAATTAGAAATTTGTGAGATTTTTTGCAAGAAGCATTTTGCCTCTTGCAATTTATATTAGGATTTATTTTTTAAGGCCGTATTTAGCGAGCATTTTGTCAAATTCGCCAGATTTTTGAAGCTCTTCGATCGCAGCATCTATCTTTTTGATAAGATCAGTGTGTTTGCCCTTATCAAATGCCATCGCAAAGCCCTCTGTGCCGTCAGGAAGTCTTAAAAACTCCTCTAAGTCTGGATTTTGTTTCAAAAACTCAACACCTATTGGACTATCAGTGAGCACAACATCGATCTTACCGGCATTTAGTGACATTATAGCTGCCGCTACGTTTTCAGCTGGGATTGACTGAGTTGTGATCTTTTTAGCTGCATCCTCTTGGATTGTGCCAACTTGAGCTGAAATTTTCTTATCTTTAAGATTGTCTTTATTTACATCTGAACCTTTTTTGTGAATAAATAAATTCTCTGAAAAATAATATGGCTTAGTAAAATCAACTGACTTTCTTCTCTCATCAGTCGCGCTCATACCGCTTATCGCGATATCGATCTTGCCTGTTTTTAAAGCTGGTATTAGCCCATCAAAACTCATATTTGCAACGTCAAATTTGATCCCAGTTTTTTTAGTGATCTCATTTAGAAGATCTATCTCAAAGCCAACGATTTGATTTTTATCATCAAGATACTCAAATGGAGGATAATCAGCACTTGATCCGACCTTATAAACTACCTCTTTGCTAGCTTCTGGCGCATTTGCAGCGGTTTTTTTGCCGTTATCATCACCACAACCTATAAAAAACAGAACCAACCCTAACGCTAGAACTTTTAATAAATTTTTCATTTTTCTCCTTTATTAGTGGTTTAAAATTTTGCCTAAAAACTCTTGTAGACGCTCATGTTGCGGATTTGTAAAGACGTTTTTTGGCGTGTCATCAACGGCTATCTTGCCTTTGTCCATAAAGAAAATTCTATTTGCCACGTTTCTTGCAAAGCCCATCTCGTGAGTCACCACAAGCATAGTTATGCCCCTTGCTGCGACATCTTTCATGATATCAAGCACCTCACCGATCATCTCAGGATCGAGCGCACTTGTTGGCTCGTCAAATAGTATCACCTCCGGCTCCATTGCTAGGCTTCTAGCGATCGCGATACGCTGTTTTTGACCGCCTGAGAGCTTATGCGGATAGGCAAATTTCTTATCGCTTAGCCCAACGCTCTTTAACAGCTCCTCAGCCCTCTTCTCGGCACTCTCTTTGTCTAAAATCCCAGCTTTTATCGGAGCTAGGGTCAAATTTTGCAAGACGTTTTTGTTTGCAAAAAGGTTAAAGTGCTGAAACACCATACTCACTTTTTGTCGAATTTTATTTATGTCTGATTTTTTATCCAAGATATCTTCGCCGTTTATCTTGATATGCCCACTATCTGGCTCTTCAAGGCGGTTTATGCAGCGTAAAAATGTACTTTTGCCGCCACCACTTGGGCCAATTATCGCTATAACCTCACCTTTTTTGATATTTACGCTGATGCCGTTTAAAACGAGTAGATCGCCATAGCTTTTATTTAAATTTTTAATCTCAATCATGGCGATTTAGTCTCCTCTCAAGTAGTTTCACCAAGAAGGTGAAAAATTTAACGCTCACATAGTAAACGATGCCTGTAAAAATGACTGGCTCTGGGCTGTAAAACACCGCCTGAAGGCTCTTACTTTGCATTGTGATATCAACGACACTTATATAGCCAACGACTGAAGTCTCTTTAAAAAGTGAGATAAACTCATTTGCAAGCGCTGGCAAGATATTTTTTGTAGCCTGCGGAAAAACCACCTCACGCATAGAAACGTAGTAGTTTAGGCCCATCGCGCGAGCTGCCTCCATCTGGCCTTTATCAACGCTATTTATGCCGCTTCTTACGATCTCAGCGACGTATGCTGAGCTATTTAGTCCAAGTGCGATCACAGCGACGTAGAAGTTGTCACTCCAAGTGGCGAAAATGACCACTGAAAATATAAGAAGTTGAAGTATTACAGGCGTTCCACGCAAAATGTCGATGTATTCGTCTATTATAAAATTTATAACTTTGATGTTTAAAAATTTAATAAACGCCAAGATAAATCCAAGCGTAATACCTATGGCGACACCACCGATAGTAAGCCCCAGCGTCACTCCGTAGCTCTTGATATATGCGATCTCTTGCGCCTCGCTAAGATCTCTTGGATAGAAAAAGTATGTTCCAAGTGAGACAATTATTATAAAAAATAGAAATTTGGCTAAGTTTTGAGCGTTCAACTTCGTCCTTTCTTTAAAATGTAGCCTCAAATGATACGAAAAAAATTATATCATTTTGCTTAAATGAATTTAAGGATTGCCTAGCATTGAAATTTAAATAAATTTGTAATAACATAAGCGTTTTATTTTATTTGAAAGGAAATTTATGAGCTTTGGGTCTTATTTAGCCATCGCCATCTATTTTGGTTTCTTGCTCTTCATCGGACGATATTTCTACGATAAAAATGCAAGTATGAACGAGTATCTACTGGATAACCGCCAAATGGGTCCAGTCGTCACCGCACTTAGCGCTGGCGCTTCTGATATGAGTGGTTGGATGCTACTTGGCGTGCCCGGGGCATTATACGCGACTGGCGTGGCAAATATCTGGATGATAGCTGGCCTTATCGTGGGAGCTTACTGCAACTACTTATTTCTAGCAAAAAGGCTTAGGGTCTATACCGAGGTTGCGAGCGACAGTATTACGATACCTGATTTTTTAGAAAACCGCTTTAAAGATAGGACGAAAATTTTAAGGATCATATCAGGTCTTATCATCTTGATATTTTTCACACTATACGTAAGTAGTGGCATCATCGCTGGCGGCAAGACATTTGAGAGCTTTTTTGGCTTAAAATTTGCATACGGAGCGGTCTTTACGCTAATCATCGTAGTCTTTTACACATTTTTTGGCGGATTTAAGGCTGTTAGCATAACTGACGCATTTCAGGGACTTTTGATGTTTTGCGTCCTAGTCTCGATCCCAGTCGTGGCATATCTAAATTTAGACCTGCCAAGCGATACAAATTTGATAAAAGAGATAAGCAGACTTGACGCAAATCACCTAAATCCATTTAGAGATCAGACTTTCTGGGGCATTTTGGGCCTTCTAGCTTGGGGCTTTGGCTACTTTGGGCAACCACATATCATCGTTAGATTTATGGCGATACGCGACTCAAAAGAGCTTGCAAAGGCAAGAAGGATCGGCATCGGCTGGATGACGATCGGTCTACTAGGTGCTATCATGAGCGGACTTATCGGATTTGTCTATTTTAGCCAAAGAGGCGGACTAAGCGATCCTGAGACCGTGTTTTTAAAGCTTGGTGAGCTACTTTTCCCACCATTTTTTATAGGTATCATCATCTCAGCCGTGCTTTCAGCGATCATGAGCACCATCTCAAGCCAGCTTTTGGTCACTTCAAGCTCGGTCACAAAGGACTTCATCTTTGCCTTTTATAAAAAAGAAGTTAGCCAAAGCACGCAAACAGCGATCAGCCGCTATGCAGTCGTGGTCGTGGCGATAATTGCCACTGTGCTTGCCTTTATCTCTACAGATAACGTTTTAAACGTTGTTGGCAACGCTTGGGCTGGATTTGGCGCGAGCTTTGGTCCGGTGCTTCTTTTTAGCCTTTACTGGAAACGTATGAGCGCACTTGGAGCACTTGCTGGTATGATAGCTGGCGGTGCTACCGTGATATTTTGGATAACATCAGGGCTAAATGCCTATGTTTATGAAATTTTACCTGGCATTTTAACCTCAAGCCTAGCCATCATCATGGTAAGTATCTGGGGCGACGCGATAAATAAAATGACTAGCGAGCCACACGAACAAGTGATAAAAGATGAATTTGAAAAGATGAAGACAAGGCTTTAAATTTAAACAAGGTGGCTAGCTTTAGCCACCATCAAATTTACTCTAATTTTAAATTTCAAATTTCTTAAAACTAACCCTTGGATTTATAGTTAGTTTATCATGCGAGATAAACTCTTTTTTTAAGTATTTCTCACGTCCAGCTCTTGCTATCATCAGCGCATTATCAGAGCAAAACGCAAGTGGAGCTAACAAAAGCTCGCACCCATTTTTTTGGCAAAGAGTTTCAAGCCTTTTGCGTAAATTTAAATTTGCACTAGCTCCGCCAACTATGCCAAAATGCTTGAAATTTCTATGAGATCAAGCTTGTTAAATTTATACCTTTAGTCCTTTTTTTAGCTTTCTTATCAAAAATCTAGCAGGATGAAGCTCAAAAAATAGCGATCTTTCTATGCAAAGTGGGCGAGCAAGCACAAGATCCATTATCAAATTTGCTCCAAGTATCGCCGTGCCAAGGCCACGTGATCCGTGAGCGAAATTTACAAAGACATTTTTTTCGTAGCTTGCTTTTGGATTGTTATCTTTATTTTTACTCCAAAATAGCCCCTTGTAGTTTTGCTTGTAAAACACCTCATCGTGCAAAGCGCCAATTATCGGAAACCTATCTCCGCTATAACTTCTATATCCCACACGTGAGCCGATAATGGTGGCTTCTCTGGTGTCAAAAAACTCGCTCACCAACACTAAACAATACAAATTTAACTAAAAAATTTATAAACAAAAAGCCAGTTAAAATGAAATTTACGGAGAAAATTTTTAAGAGATTAAATTTACAAATTTAAAAGAGCAAAAGGTGGCGAACCACCTTTAGTTTTACTCCCACTCGATAGTTGCAGGTGGCTTGCTTGAGATGTCATAAACTACGCGGTTTATGCCATTTACTTCGTTTATAATGCGGCGGCTTACGTTTTCAAGCAGATCATAAGGAAGCCTTGAAAAACTTGCAGTCATGCCATCACTTGCATCGACTACGCGCACGCAAACAGCGTTTTCGTAGGTGCGATTATCGCCCATAACGCCAACAGAATTTACATTTAAAAGTACGCAAAATGCCTGCCAAGTTTTGTTATACCAGCCAGTGCTTTTTAGCTCGTCGCGTAAGATCACATCAGCTTTGCGAAGTAGCTCTAGGCTTGGTTTATTTACCTCGCCCATTATGCGGATCGCAAGACCAGGTCCTGGGAAAGGATGGCGGAAGACTAGCTCGCGGCTTAGTCCAAGCTCAAGTCCTAGCTTTCTAACCTCGTCTTTAAAAATCTCTCTTAAAGGCTCTATTAGCTCAAATGTCATCCAATCAGGCAAGCCTCCAACGTTATGGTGGCTCTTTATGGTCTTGCTTGAGCCAACGACTGAGCTTTCGATGATATCAGTATAAAGAGTGCCTTGAGCTAGAAATTTCACATCGCCATGCTTTTTAGCCTCTTTTTCAAAAATTTCTATAAATGTCTCGCCTATGATCTTGCGTTTTTTCTCAGGATCAACGACGCCAGCCAAGCGACCTAAAAATGTTTCGCTCGCATCTATGCTAACTAGCTCAACGCCAAGCTTTGTTCTAAATGTAGCCTCAACTTGCTCTTTTTCGTTTGTTCTAAGAAGTCCGTTATCAACAAATACAAGGATCAAATTTTCAGGCACAGCGGCTGCTAAAAGTGCTGCAGTCACAGAGCTATCCACGCCACCGCTAACTGCGCAAAGCACCTTGTGCGTGCCGACTGTTTTTCTTATCTCTTCTATCTTATTTTTAGCAAAGCTTCCCATATTCCATGTGCTCTCGCAGCCGCAAATATATTTAGCAAAATTCTTTAAAATTTGCGTGCCATACTCGCTGTGTTGTACCTCTGCGTGAAACTGGATCGCATAAAATTTGCGTTTATCATCGCCAAAGGCGCAATAAGGCGAATTTTCGCTGACCGCAATCGCCTCAAAGCCCTTTGGCAGATCTTTTACATAGTCACTATGGCTCATCCATACGATTTGTTTTGAAGGTGTATCTTTAAAAAGATCGTGCTCTTTTACCACACTAAGTTCAGCCTTGCCGTACTCTTTGTGATCAGCTGCTAAAACCTCAGCACCATGCGTGTGAGCAAGTAGCTGCATGCCGTAGCAAACGCCAAGTATAGGGATATTTAACTCAAAAACGCCATTATCACAAAAGTAAGCGTCTTTAGCATAAACGCTAGCTGGACCACCACTTAAAATGATACCTTTTGGATCTTTTGCCTTTATATCGCTTAGTTTTGCGTTAAATGGCAAAATTTCAGTATAAACTCCCTCTTCTCTTAGCCTTCTAGCTATTAGCTGAGTATACTGCGAACCAAAGTCCAAAACTATAATCGTATTGTTCATTTATAACCTTTTAAAAGTAGATGTGAAAAATTTCAAACTGCACATACCAAACAATGAGTGATACGATGTATCCCAAAACTACCATCCATGCATATTTCATATGCGCACCAAAGGTATAAATTCCTTTTAATTTACCCATTACTCCAACGCCAGCTGCTGAGCCAAAACTAATCATCGAACCGCCGATACCAGCTGTAAGTGTCACAAGTAGCCACTGACTCATAGACTCGCCTGCATCAGCTCCCATGGCTGGATTTGCTTTTAGCACAGCTGACATAACAGGGACGTTATCAACGACTGCTGAGAGGAAGCCAACACCGATATTTACAGGTGTTGAGCCAAATTTATCATAAAGTGACACAGCGTAATTTAAAAATCCAGCAAAGTGAAGAGCGCCAACTGCAGCTAAAATTCCAAAGAAGAAAAATAGCGTGTTGTTCTCGATCTTTGACATATAGTGAAAGACATTCATAGGTTCTTCGTCTTTGTGAGCTTTTTTGAAATAATACGTATAAAGGCTAAGTAGCGAGAAGCCAAACATCATGCCCCACATAGCTGGCAAGTGAAATAACTGATGCATCATAACTGCACAAAAGATAGTAAATGCACCTATAAAGATAACCGCTTTACCACCCTTTTTCATAACCACTTTTGGCTCATTTGCCACGTCAAAATGAGGCGCAGTATTTGGCACGATGCGTGAAAGTAAAAACGCTGTCACAAACCAGCCGATAAATGAAGCTGGGAAAAGTGCAAAAAAGTCTAAAAATGGTGACTTGCCAGCTGCCCAAACCATAAGTGTAGTGATGTCGCCAAATGGACTCCACGCTCCGCCTGCGTTTGCTGCTACGACGATGTTTATAGCACCTGCGACTAGGAAATTTGTATTATTTCTATCTATCGTTAAAAGAACGGTTGATAGGATAAGTGCTGTTGTTAGGTTATCAGCCACTGGGCTAATGAAAAATGCCAAAATACCAGTTAGCCAAAATAGCTTTCTGTAAGTGTAGCCTTTTGAAACTAGGTTGTATTTAAGTGCGTTAAACACATCTCTTTCAACAAGTGCCTCGATAAATGTCATCGCCACCATCAAGAAAAAGACGATCTGAGCTATCTCTAAGATCAGGTGATTTACCTCGTGCTCTAGCAAATGCACATCCATGCCATTTATAAGCATATAAACGCCGATAAGTAGGAACATAAAAGTGCCGATAAAAATGGCAGGTTTTGCCTTGTCGATGTGGAAATTCTCTTCTGCTGCTATGAAAAAATATCCAACAACAAAAATGATAAGCGATAAAATTCCCGCCCATGTAGTAGTTAAGTCAATAGCCGCAGCTTCTCCGTCAGCACCAAAGGCTAAAGCAAAAAACAAACTTAGAAGTCCAAATAACCTCATATACTCTCCTTGTAAGATAAAAATTTGCGTATTTTACTTAAATGAGCCTAAAATTTAGGTTAGTTAAATTTATTAAGCTTGCATTACATTTTTATCTTACGCCAAATTTAAGATCAAATTTTATTGATCTTGTCAGTTTTTTTCTCTTTTACAGGTGCATCGCCATAAAATGGATCGTCCTTGTAGCCGCAACCACTAAGTGCAAAAAGAGCTAAAATTAAAATAAAAGATGATAAGATTGCCTTATGAAAGACGCCAAATTTATGATAGATGCTATCCACGAAAATCCTTTGTATAAAGAAAAATTAAGCATGGCAGACGAGTGCCGAGAGCTTCTGCGCCTCATGGGTAAAGCAAAGCGATTTTACATAGCTTTTTGCTATGTTAGAGAAGGTATATTAACCTTCGTTCTCACTCATCCCTCAGGGCTTTTGGAGCTTAGACGTGATAGTAGTATAAATGATATAAAAGAGTTATTAAAAACATTTTGCAAGGTCAAAAAAGATAGCATTTTTGCAAGCGTCATCGAGCCAAAACCTCTTAGCGAGATCAACTATATAAAAAACAAAAAAGAAGAAAATATAAGATTTATCGTGAGCAAATATCTAAAATTTTTTACGCCGCAACCTACGCAAAGATCAAATTTTATAATGCCAGCAAGCAAGGGTGAGTTTAAAAATTTAGCCACAAATGAGCAAATTTATAAGAAATTTGAAGAGCTAAGAGAAATTTTGCTAAAGAAAAATGAGCAGGCAAGATGCTAATAGACGATATAAGAACGCTTCCAAACGAGCCTGGCGTATATCAATATTTTGACGCTCAAAACAGACTTTTATATGTTGGCAAGGCCAAAATTTTAAAAAACAGGGTCAAAAGCTACTTTAAATTTACTCCAAGCCTAGCCCCAGCTGAAAAGCTAAGCCCAAGAATTGCAAAGATGATAAGCGAGGCCGTGCACCTTGAATACATCGTCACGCCAAGCGAGGCAGACGCACTTATCTTAGAAAATTCCTTCATCAAGCAGCTTAAGCCAAAATACAACATCTTGCTTCGTGACGACAAGACCTACCCTTATATCTTTATAAATTTAAATGACGAATTTCCGAGATTTGAGATCACTAGAAAGGTAGTAAAAGGCTCAAATATACGCTATTTTGGGCCATATTTTAGTGGAGCTGGCGAACTACTTGAGGCGCTTTATCTAAATTTCAACCTAGTTCAGAAAAAGTCCTGCATCAAAGGCAAAAAAGCCTGCCTTTTTCACCAGCTAAAACGTTGCTACGCCCCATGTGAGGGTAAAATTTCAAAAGAGAGCTACGCCAAAATAGTCACTGAGGCTATCACAGCTTTGCAAAATCCAAATTTACTCATCGCTCGCCTTGAAGAGCTCATGCTAAACTACGCCAAGGCCGAAGACTACGAGCAAGCAGCCGCGACTAGAGATAAGATGCAAACACTTAAAAATATGCAAACAAAGGTCGAGGTTGATCTTGCTAAGCTTGAGGACTTTGAGGCCTACTCGGTCGCTTGCGTGCATGATATGATCTGCGCGGTGAGATTTAGCGTGCAAAGCGGCAAGATAACAGGCGTAAAAACTGACATCACGCAGGCTAAAAACGCTCAAAAAGACGAGATAAACGAGGCTTATAAGCAGGCTATTTTAAAAAGCTTCATCGCTGGTCAGCCAATAATCAGCACTAAAATTTATGTCCATGAGGACTTTGAAGATAGCGAGCTAGTGGAGGAAATTTTAAACGAGAGGTTTGGGCGTAAATTTAGCATCACTTGCCCAAAAATAGGCGATAAGCGTAAAATTTGTGAGATCGCCACCAAAAACGCCGAAGTTAGCATCGAAAAATACCTAAAAACGCACGATAACGAGCTGCTAAACGAGATAAAAGAGTATTTTAATCTAGCTCATACACCTTACGTGGTCGAGGCTTACGACAACTCGCACCTTTTTGGCGAGGCAAGTGTCGGAGCGATGGTGCGCTATGAGCATGGCGAGTGGGCGAAGCAAAACTACCGCCACATGCATCTAAGCTCTAAAAACGACTACGATCAGATGAGAGAGAGCCTCACTGCTAGAGCGCTTAGGTTTGATAAGCTTAGTCCGCCTGATCTTTGGGTCATAGACGGTGGTGAGGCGCTTTTAAACTTAGCCTATGAAATTTTAGCAAGTAGCGGCGCAAACGTCGATGTGATCGCTATCTCAAAAGAGAAAATAGATGCCAAAGCTCACCGCGCAAAGGGCGAGGCAAAGGATAAAATTTATACAAAAAATGGCAGTTTTAGCCTAAGCACGAGCGATAAAAAGCTGCAGTTTTTCCAAAAAATGCGCGATGAGAGCCATAGATTTGTCATCAGTTTTCACAGAAAAACAAGGCAGAAAAACGATATGCAAAGATCAGTGCTAAGACAAGCTGGCGTATCAGAGGGCAGTATCGCAAAATTAATAAGCTTTTACGGAAGTTTTGATAAAATCAGCGAAGCAAATTTAGACGAAGTGGCAAAAATAACAAACAAAAGCGTGGCAGCAAAGCTTTTAACGCTCAAAGAAGGAAATTTGAAGTGATAATATACGACAAAAACGGTCAAATTTTAGCGATGGGAGATATCTCTCTTGGTCTGCTTGAATTTAAAGATATAAGGGAGTTTTTAAGCGAGCATAAAGACATTGACGAGCTAGTTTTGGATTACAAAGAGCCTGGAGTTTTTATAGATTATCTAGCTAAAAGACCAAATTTAAGAGTAAATTTAAAGACTAAAAACGGCAAAATTTTAAATGCGACGCTTAAATTTTCAAAGATCAGCTCAGTAAAAAACGAAGAGTATTTCGAGCTTCTAATCCTAGATCAAACAGAAATTTACAGCCAAAACCAACAAGCTGCGATGAAAGCAAAGACAAAGCTTCGCTTGCCAAATTTAAAGGTAGATGAAAAAGAGCTTTTAGACAAAGAAGAAGAGGTTTTAAACGAGAGCTGGTTTAGCGAGACGGCTAGCTTTTTAAATTTAAGCAAAAGCGAGTTTGCGACCTATCTTGGTATATTTTTAAGCAAAGCAAAAGATAAGATGATATTTATCCAAAGTGCGGTGCAAGCAAGAGATACTAAATTTTTAGAAGAGAGCATAAAGATATTAAAAGAGCCGGCTCTAAATTTAAAGATCACTCCGCTTGTGGCAAATTTCGATGCACTACTTACCAGACCAAACAAAATGAAAAAGATCGCTCATATCAATGAAAGACTAGGCGAAATAAACACGCTTTGCAATAAATTTTCAAAAAGGCTTGGCCATGAGGGTTAGTAAATTTTTGGTTCTTTTGCCGATATTTTTGGCTGCTATCACTTGCTTTTATAATGGCGCACTCTACTTTGATAAATTTAGGATCTCTTATGACATAAATAGCGAGGTAAAAAAAGAAAGTTTGATAAGAAAAACCTTAGATGTGATCGTTTCAGAAAGAATTGCTTACGAAAGATATGAAAAAACTAGGTCGCCACAAGACGAAATAACACTAAGAAAAGCAAATGCTGCTAAAAATCTAGCTGTAAAAATATTTTTAAATAGCCTTTCTAACACATCAGATGACATAAGAATGAGAGATAGGCTAAATGAAGTTTTAAAAAACGCAAATGCAAGTTGGGAGAGCTCTAATCTCTCGTTTCTTAGCTTTGTTGAGTTAGCAAATTCTGCTGTTGAAAGTGGGCAAATTTTATTTAGAGATATTGCTTTAGACATTGATATCAAGCGCTATATACTCTCTTTACTCAGAGCCTATGAGCTGCTTCAAAACGTAAATACCACAAAAGAGCATATCTTGGCTGTGCTTATGGGTAAAGAAAAAATTACCGAAAGTTCGCTAAAACAATTTCTAAATAGCCTTAAATACAATGATATAAATGCAAATTTACTCCCAAATGGCGACATAAAAGACAACATAATAAGAGATATAGAAAGGCTTGATAATATAGAGACCTCTCAGGGCTATGACGAGATCCGCTTTAAGCTAAAGCTAAAAAATGAGCTAACACGTGATGAAATTTTGCAGATATATACCTTTGAAAGCAATAGAGCCAAGCTCTTTAGCAAGATAGCAAATGTCTTAAGTGACGAGCTAAAGAGATTAAATGATAACTTTAGAGTAAAGGTGCTTTGTCTAACGCTTTTGATGTTTTTTCTTTCTCTTTGGCTCTTTTACGCTGGCTATAAAACATACATCTGGCTAAAAGATCTAGAGAATTTAAATCAAAAAATGAAGTTTGTAAGAGATGAAATTTTTAAAAGAGGGGATAGAAATCCACAAAATTTAATAGAAAATTTCATAACCCTATATAAAGAGCTACTTCAAAAATATGAGCAAGAAAGAAGCTTTGCTGCTATAAAAGATAGACTGCTTGTTAGGCTAAGTAAGAAATTTTATCAAGCAAAAGAGCAGATCTTTAGCTCGGTCGCTACCCTAAAAAAAGATGAAAACGTCCTTAAAAATGAGCTTCTTTTTGAAAATTTAGAAAAAAATAGCCAAATAATCGCGCTAAATTATAGCAATATAAAAGGCTTGCTTGATAGCAAAAATGGCGAAGTTGGACTAAATTTAAAGCCATTTAACCCACAAATTTTATTTTCAAACATACTTGAAGCGCAGATACCTTTTACGCAAGAGAAAAAGCTAAATTTCTTAACCTATCTTGACGCAAACATTAGCGACGAGCTAGAGGGAGATAGCGAGAAGATAAGCGTCGTCTTTGGCTCTATCATGCAAGCTGTCGTGACAAAATGCGATAAATTTGCCAACTTGATAGTAGAGATAAAAAATGTCAGCGACGCCCTTAGTCAAAGTGGTCTTTTGCTAATCGAAACAAAGATAAGGACAAATCAAATTTTCATAAATGAAGAGCAGATAAAGGCTTTAAGCGCAGAAGATGAAAATGAGATAAATGACGAAGAGAGCGAGTTTTATCTAAGACTTGCCGGCTTTTATCTAAAGCTTTTTAACTCAAGCCTTGACATAAGCACGCTTGGCGGAGCTGGCAATGAGTTTAAATTTATCCTTAGCCTAAAAAAGGTGCAAAAACTGCAAAATTTCAGCCTAAATCACGAGCTAAGGATCGCGTATCTGCCTGATATAAATGCAAAATACAATGAATTTTTCGCAGCTACTTTAGAAGATATGGGGCTTAGGTTTCAAAATATTATCTCAAATAACCAAGCACTAGCGAAAAACTACGACATCGTCTTTGCAAGGCAGAGTGCTAGTAAAAATATAAATATAAAAAATGCGGTCTTGCTAAAAGATCCGCTCACGCCACTTAGTGTTGCGCGGCTTGTCTATATGGAGAAGAACAAGGGCGAGAGCTTGACTGAAGAGAAAGTGCTCTTTTTGCTATGTGATAAAAATCCGCTTAGTCTTGAGATGTTTTCGCGCGCTTTTAGCTTCTTAGACTGCGAAGTTATAGGCGTTAGCAGTCATAAAGAGCTTAAGCAAGCACTACTTTTAAATAGGTTTAACGCGGTATTTATTGATGCTTCATTTTTTGAAAATGGCGTGGCAAATTTCGTAAAAGAGATAAGATCGCTTCAAGAAGAGAAGATAAATTTAGTCGCTGTGGTCTCAAACACCTCAAATATCCCTGAAAGAGAACTGCTACCTGCTTTTGATGAGAAGATCAGAAAGCCTTTTAGCAAAGATGATCTAAATCAAATTTTGCCTAAATTTATAAAAAACTATAAGCCAAGCAAAGAAAATAGATACTTTAGCAAAAATGAAAATATAGTGATTTACAAGAGCACGAAGCTTGAAAATAAGATATTTGCTGGCGCTCTTGGCGAGTTTCAAAACACGCTTGAGATCGCAAATAGCTTTAGCGAGCTTTTGATAAAGATAAAGACAAAACCTTGCTCGTTAGCGCTTGTGGATGAAGCAGCAGAGGGCTTTGATATAAAAGAGCTAATAGCCACGATATCTGAGCTTAGATCGGGGCTAAAGCTAGATGCTAGAGTGCTACTTTTTAGCAACAACTTGGAGCTTAAAAATCAAAAAGAGTATATAAAAATCCTATCTCCAAGTGTGAGCAAGATAGAGCTTACAAACTTTGTAAAATCAGAGCTTGGTGAGATAAATTCGACCCAAAATGAACTAAAGAACAACTTTAAGTTTATAAAATTTAAGAGTTGAGTGTTTGGCTAGCTTGTAAATTTAAACTAAATTTCTAGGCTTGCATCTTTAGTAAATTTATGTGAGATAAAATTTAAATTTTTGCTGGTAAATTTGCCGCTTTGATTTAATGTAGCTTGCATTTTTGACAAAGCGATTTTAATCAAATTCTAGCTAAGGATTTGCAGGTTTTTGAATTTATTTAAGCCGATAGTAGATCAAATTTATTCTTAAAACGGCATAGGTAAAAATAGAAATTTAACTAGCCTGTAAATTTGGCATTAGGCTAGCTTTGGATCAATTTTGCTCTTTTATCCTACCGATAGCTTCAGCGAATTTAAGCTCTTTATTTTCAAAAAGGTTGTATTCGATCGCATCTTTTTCGCTAAGTATGACGATAGTTGAGCCAAGCTCGAAATTTCCAAGACGCTCGCCCTTTTTGATGTGTAAATTTTCATACTCATAAATTTGTGTAAAATTTGCCATCGCATTTGTCTGGATGCGTTCATCAAAGCAAAATTTCATCTTGCCAACGTTTAGCGCACCCACAAAAACTAGCCAAAGTTTTTTGCCATTTTTCATCTCACAAAGTAGCGCCACACGCTCGTTTTTGGTATAAAGGCTATCGACCTTGCCAAGCCATTTTACCGCCACACTGTAAAGCTTGCCAGGGATATAGACCGCTTTTTTTATCGTAATATCACAAGGTGCATGATAGTGATGATAGTCTTTTGGGCTAAGATAGATGTTAGCAAAGTCATACTCGCCCTCAAGCTCGCCCTGCCCCAAAAGCTCCTTCACGCCGTAGCTCATGCCTTTTATACTAAAAGCTTCTAGCTCTTTCGTGGTGCCAAAACTAAGGCAGGTACCATCAACAGGACTTATAAATATCTCATCTGCTGCGTCAAATTCTCTTGGCTTCAAAAGCTCTCTGGTGAAAAGTTTGTTTAAATTTTTATACTCACTTGCTGGCTTAAACTCGCTCATATCGATCTTAAATAGCTTTACATAAAAGGAGTTGATAAGCTCTTGAAGCGGCTTGAAAAAGTTTATTTTTGCAACCTTGCCAAAAATTTGAGAAAAGAGATTGTCCTTGTTCATTTTAGTCCTTGCTTAAATTTAAAATAGCGATCTCACTAGGAGCAAATATCCTAACCGGAGGTCCCCAAAATCCTGCACCACTACTAACATAAGCTTGCATTTTATCATTAATCTTATAAAGCCCATGTAAAAAACCTTGATCCAGCAAAACTAGGATACTAAAAGGGAAAATTTGTCCAGCGTGCGTGTGCCCGCAAAGCACTAGATCGACATCTTTTTGCATAGTTTTTATAAATTTTGGCTGATGAGAGAGTAGGATGGTAGGCAAATTTGGGTCACATCCTGCTAGCGCTTCGTTTAAATTTGGCTCTAAATTTTTAAACCTTATGCCAGCTAGATCATAGACCCCAGCTAAATTTATGCCAGCTATTTTTTCATTTTTATTGCCAAGTATCCTAATGCCAAGAGCGCGAATTTTTTCTAATATCCCATCAACTCCGTGGTAGTATTCGTGATTACCAGGAACATAAAAGGTGCCATAGGTGCTTTTAAGATTTTTTAATGGATCTAAAAAATCGCCTATAAGCTCGGCTCTCATATCAACCAAGTCGCCAACTATCACCACTAGGTCTGGTCTAGCTAAATTTATCTCTTTTGCAAGCTCAGCAACAAAGTCCTTTTGCAAAAACTCACCAATATGCACATCTGTTATCATGGCTATTTTTAGATCATTTTGTAAATTTTTTATTTTTATACTAATTTGTCTAATTTTTGGCGGAGTAAGTGCATTAAAAATTCCTTTTAAAAAGCAAGCAACTATAAAAACAACAAATGTCACATCAAAGCAAAATTTAATAAATTTTCGTCTTGTGGGATTAAAATGAGCTTTTGAACAAATAGATCTAACAACATCATAAAACAAACTAACACCAAATAAAAATAGAGAAAAACCAATGAGCGTCCCTGCTATCAGATAGAGTTCTATATTTAAAAAAGAAAATCTTAGTTGAAGAACAAATATAAACTCAAGCACACTAATAATATAGAAAAATATACGAATTTTTTTAAGATGCGGTGTAAAAAACGATACCTTTTTGATAAAACGTTTGTATGAGTATAAATTTGTAAGAACACTAAAGATAAATGCCCCAATAATTATCCGAAAAAGTCCCAAAATATCTCCTTGAAAACAAGGATTATATTTTATATTTTTAAATTTACATTATAAATTTTATTAATTATTTAGAACAATTTGTAGTGCTAAGCCGTATGATTTTATAATTTAAATTTATAAAAATAATTGTTAAAAGGTATTTGCTTTAGGATAATAACTAAAAGATAAAATTTTGGAATTTAAAAATAAAAAGGTGGGAAAAACTCCCACCCTAAAAAGCATTACTCTACTTTACCAGATTCCATTCTTTTTTTGTAGATCTCGCGAAGTTTTCTTATATCATTTTTAACTTCGAATACACCATGCCAGTGTGAGTAGTCAGGGCCACCCATTAGAGCGCCTTGTCTCATACGACGACCTTCATGGTGCCACATATGATAATAGACATCTTGGAATTCATCTGACCAAGCATCTTCTAGTAGTAGGTTTTTAGCTTTCAACTCTTCAAGCATCTTAGTTGCTTCAGCGCTATAAACGTTATAAAGCTCTACTTGTTTATCACCCATAATGAAGAAGTTATCTGTGTGAGTTGTAGAGTGGCAAGCTTTACAAACTAGTTTCATCTCAGCACGTGCTTTTTCAGGATCGCCACTTGGGTGACCTGCTAGAGGTGTTCCTATGTTTAGTTTGCCAGTTTTTTCGTAAATAGCAGCAGCTTGTTCATCACCAGCTGTTCTTAGCTTACTGCTGATGCCCCATAGGTTCCATTTTAGTCTTCTTGAAACGTTGTGAGTTGTTGTTGTTTCACCAACACCGCTCATATGACAAGCTGCACAAGTTGGAGCTCTAAAGTCTGGTACATCCCATGTATCAGGAGCAGCATCAAAGTTCCATTTGTGAGCTTCACTGTTATAGATATGTCCGTGCATTGAGTTGTTAAAGATCTCAATATCTGGGTGATCAGGTCCAAGGTGGCAAGATGCACAAGCAGCTGGTTTTCTAGCTTCAGCTATACTAAATGTGTGCGCGCTGTGACATGATTTACAGTTACCTACGCCACCATCTGGATAAACATTGCCTATACCATAGTTTGGCCAAGTCTCTTTTGTAGGTTTGTGATCAGCGTCTAGTTTGATGACGGTTCCGTGGCACTGAGAACAACCAGTGGCATCTGGAGCCATTTTAAAGTCAGGATGATCTGCTCCCTCATAGTGATACATTAGTTTCACCATTGCAGGATTAGCATACATTTGCATAGCAGCTCTTGCGTGACCGCTCTTTACTAGTTCATCAACTTCGTTTTCGTGGCACTTAGCACAAGTTTTTGGGCTAACTAGCATTGAAACATGGTTGTTAGAATCTTTTGGATGCACCTTAACTGAAGCCATAGGATTATCTGCATTTACAGAGTGGCAATCCATACAACTTACGCCAACGTGAGCGTGGCGACTATTTTTCCAATCGGCAACTATGCCGGGTGTCTCTTTAGCGTGGCACTCAACACAGCTTTTTGATAAGTCTGACATTTTGTGAGCAACTTTAATGTTTTTTACAACATTAAGGTTTAAAGCATCAGATTTATTTGCATCCATGTTTGCGGCAAAGCCAAAAGACATTAGACAGGCTAATAACATTAGCGACTTTTTAAACATCTCTCCTCCTTACTTGGTTTTATTGTTTTCTTGTTTTTTAATTGCTTCAAATTTATCGATTTGTAGTCCTAAATTCTTGTGACCAACATGCTCGTGGCAGTCAACACATGATTTTTTATTAGGATTTCCAAGAACGAAATAATCTCTATGTGGCAAGAATGATTTACCAGCTTGAATAACATTTTTTAAATTTGAGTGGCAAGTCAAACATCCACTATCATATACAAAGTGAGATGCATGCTCGCGTTTTTTACGCCAGTCGATCTTGTCTGTATCTGTAAAAAATGTCTTATAGCCATCATTTATCGATACTTTAAGTTTTGTAAGCACATAGGTATAGGCACTTGTATGATTTAGGTGACAGGCTGAACATTCAGCTTTTATGCCAAGCTTGTTATTGCCGCCGTGTACATCTTCATGATATGCAGCATTCATAGGATCCATCGTGTGACACATGGTACAGACAAATCCGCTACCAGTCGCATGAAGTGCATCAGCTATGCCCATAGAAGCGATAAGGCCGATTACGATGCCTATTATCACAGATGACCAAACAAAAAATTTCTTCTTAACTTCAGCCAAATTTTCCTCCTGAATTTATCAATATATCGTAAATTTTTACGAAAATTTTAGACGAATACTATCCAAAAATATATAAATTTTTTCTTTAAGTAAATGAAAATATTTATTTGATATTAACTTTCAATAAGAATAAATTTCTTGTAGCCCACCTATATCTTTTTCCAAAATTTGGTTCTTCTCATCAAGTTTGACTAAACCATTTGTTTTAAATTTATTTAAAATTCTCGAAAAAGTTTCTGGAGTCATATTGAGTATTGATGAAATTTTTGTATGCTTTAACTCATTAAATAGATCTTCATGATCTAAAATAAACCTAGCGACCTTCTCTTCAGAGCTTAGTATTAGCTCTTGGTGGAGTAAATTTGTAGTTATTCTTATCTTTTGAGCCATTGACTTTAGAAATTTCATGCAAATTTCTGGCTTTGTTAAAAATTGTGCTTCAAATTTTTCATAATTTATCTTTAAAACTTCACCAGAGATAGTAAAAATGGCGCTTGCAGGATAAGGGATATTTTCAAAATTTACGACTTCAGCTACAAAATTCATAGGTGCAAGCTGATGGATAAAAATTTCTTTGCCATTTGCCGTAGTTTTATAAAGCTTAACTGAGCCAGTTATCAAAAACGTAAGCCACTTTGGCTCCTCGCCCTCTATAAATAAAAACTCGCCTTTTTTGTATTTTTTAACAACACTTATTGCTTCAAGTTTGGCTAGGTCCTCGGCGCTAAGACCTTGAAAAAATGGGATTTGTTCTATCATATTTCACTCGCTTTTAAGATGAAAAAGCATTTTAGCATAAAAAATAGGACAAAATTTAACGGATTTCAAAGGGAGCTTTCTCCCTTTGATTTAAGAATTTATTTTTTAAGAAGATCTCTGATCTCTGTTAGAAGTGCTATATCAGCTGGAGTTTCAGGCTCTACAGGAGCTGCCTCTTCTTCTTTTGGTAATTTATTTTTAAGTGTATTTAAAGCTTTGATGACGCAAAAAATACAAAATGCAATGATTAAAAAATCAACCATTGTTTGTATAAATGAGCCATAGTTTATCGTAACAGCTGGCGCACCTTCTGCAGCTTCTTTTAGTGTTAGCTTAAGATCAGTGAAATTTACACCGCCTGTTATAACACCAACAACTGGCATAATAATATCACCAACTAGCGATGAAACGATCTTTCCAAATGCCCCACCGATAACAACACCAACTGCCATATCTATGACATTTCCGCGCATCGCAAATTCTTTAAATTCGCTGATAAAACTCATTCTTTCTCCTATAAATAGTTAAATTTTCGTGCGGATTTTATAAAAAATATGCTTTGCTTAGCCTAAAAATTTAAAATTACATAACTTTAAATTTATCAAGCGAGTGTTATAATCCAAACTTCAAATTTAACGTAAGGAATGAGCTTATGTATCGTTTTGCACCCTCTCCAACAGGAGATATGCACATAGGAAATTTACGTGCTGCTATTTTCAACTATATTTGTTCTTTGCAAGATAAAAGTGGCTTTATTTTACGCATAGAAGATACCGACAAAGAGCGAAATATCGAGGGAAAAGAGAAAGATATCTTAGAAATTTTGAGCAAATTTGGCATAAAACCAGAGCAAATTTACATCCAAAGTGAAAATTTAAAATTCCACAGACAGCTTGCATCAAAGCTTCTCATCGATAAAAAAGCCTTTGCTTGCTTTTGCACCGAAGAAGAGCTCGAAGCAAAAAAACAAAAAGCAAAAGAGCAAGGCGTGGCATATAGATATGACGGCACCTGCGAGAGACTAAGCGACGCTGAAGTTTTAAACTGCGAGAAGCCATTTGTCATCCGCATGAAAAAACCAACACGCACGATGAGCTTTACAGATGCGATCAAAGGCGAGCTAAGCTTCGAGCCAGACGCTGTTGATAGCTTTGTCATCATGAGAGCAGACAAAACTCCAACTTATAACTTCGCCTGCGCGGTTGATGATATGCTTGAGGGCGTAACCTTTGTCATACGCGGCGAGGATCACGTGAGCAACACGCCAAAGCAAGACCTCATACGTGAGGGGCTTGGATACACCGGCAAGATGAACTATGCGCATTTGCCCATCCTTTTAAATATAGAGGGCAAAAAGATGAGCAAACGCGAGAACGAATCAAGCGTAAAATGGCTCTTTGAGCAGGGATTTTTACCTGAGGCGATCGCAAACTATCTGATACTTCTTGGCAATAAAACTCCAACTGAAATTTTTACGATAGAAGATGCGGTGAAGTGGTTTGATATAACCAAAATTTCACGCTCACCTGCTAGATTTGACGTGAAAAAACTTGAGCAGATAAATAGAGAGCACATCAAAATTGCCTCAAAAGAGCGCATAAAAGAGATCTTTGGTGTGGATGAGAGCAAGGTTGAGCTAGTTAAATTTTACACTCAAGAGAGCTCTCTAGTGCCTGAGATAAAGGCAAAAGTAGAGGCTATTTACTCACCAAAAATAGCTCCAGATGAGTATAAAAACGAATTTGAGATCATCAAAAAAGCAGCTCTAAATTTAAAACCGTGCGAAACATTTGATGAGTTTAAAAAAGAGCTTATGAGCGCTACAAATTTAAAAGGCAAAAACTTTTTCATGCCACTACGTGCGCTTCTTACAAACGACCTTCACGGCCCTGAGCTTAGCGAGCTCTATCCGCTCATCAAAGATGATCTAGGCAACATTTTAATCTAGGAGCAAAAATGATACTTTCCACCCTATTTTCAGCGGTCGCAAACATTTTGCACCTTATCATCACGGTCTATACGTGGATCGTCATCGCAGCAGCTCTCATTAGCTGGGTCAAGCCTGATCCTAGCTCGCCAGTCGTGCAGCTACTTTATAGGCTGACTGATCCTGTTTATAGCTTCATCAGACGCTACATCAAAACAGAATTTAACGGCATCGACTTTGCCCCACTCATCGTGCTTTTAGCACTTCAACTCATAGATCAATTTTTAATAAGGCTTTTATTTGTTTTTGCTGCGTCACTTTAGTATCCTCTCTTTAGCCTGCGTTGCTCTTTTAGCTAAAATTTACACCTACGAGGAGCTAAAAAACGAGCCAAAAAGCCTTGCAAAAGACTACTACATAAACCGCCTTATAAACGAGGGTAGCTATACAAAGGAGCAGATAGCTGAGCTTTCACGCGACGTTTTTAGAAAAAGTGGCTTAGTTCAAAAATCAATCAATAAAATTTTACCTCCCAAAGCAGCCCCTAGCAAGTGTCCTGGCATAAACGCAAGTAACATTACAAGTGCTAGCTTGGCTTGCCAAAATTTACTAACAACGATGAGCTTTTCTCTAAAACTTGATAGCAAAACTCGTGAAATTTTAGCGGCAAATCTTGCAAGCACAAATCCAGAAAAAGCTAGAATTTTACGCACTTTAAACGAGCCAAACCCGGCTCTTAGCTTTGCAAATGCAAACGATACAAAGAGCTTTTTAGAGCTTTTTAATGCTTCAAGTCCGCAAAGCAAAAGTGCTCTTTTTAGCGTAAATTTTGAAGCAAATTTTATGAATAAGCTCTACATGCAAAAGGGCTTTACAAATTTATTAAACGATGTCGTATTTAATAAAAAATACGAAAGCTTTAGAAGAAATTTACTTAGCATAGATCCTGCAGTCACTGAAAAAAGCGACGCATTTACACTTGGGCTAAACGCTATCTTGCTTGGTCAAAATGACGTTGCATTTAGTTTTTTCACAAGGGCTAAAAATACCTTTGATAGGGCTTGGCAAAGAGACAATGCCACATTTTGGCAGTATGAGCTAAGCGGTGATGAGAGCTTTTTAAAAGAGCTAAGTGCTAGCAAAGATGCAAATATCTACTCACTTTACGCAAGAGATTTGGTCGGTGGCGAGCCACTTGAGGTGATAGTGCCAAGGCCTAGCAAGCAAAATATCGAAAATTTTGATGTGAGCGATCCATTTTTATGGAACAAAACCGCGGCCCTTGCAAAGGATATGAACGCCACGCAGGCAAGCGAATTTGCGATGAAATTTTACACAAACGAGAGCATCGGTGCATACGCATACTTCATGCAAAAGGCACATAGCTGGGAGAAGCAGTACTTTTTGATGCCAAGCTCACCAGAGCTTGAGGGCATCAGCACTGAGCGAAAGTCGATGATCTACGCACTTGCTAGGCAAGAGAGCCTCTTTATCCCAAGCGTCGTTTCTACCTCATACGCCCTTGGTATGATGCAGTTTATGCCATTTCTTGCAAATGCGATCGGCAAAAAAGAGCTAAAAATTCCAAATTTTGACCAGGACGATCTTTTTAAAACTGATGTTGCCTTTAAATTTGCAAATCACCACCTAAACTACCTTGATAAATTTCTTTACCATCCGCTCTTTACAGCCTACGCGTATAACGGCGGTATCGGTTTTACCAAAAAAGTCATCACAAGAGATGATATGTTTAAAGAGGGTAAATTTGAGCCGTTTTTATCAATCGAGCTAGTCCCTGTGGCTGAGACTAGAAACTACGGCAAGAAGGTGCTTGCAAACTACGTGATCTATATGGCGCTTAATGGTTCCAGTATAAAGATTTCGCAACTTTTCGAAAATTTAACAAAACCGGCTTTGACTGATAAATTTCGAAACTAAGTGCGAGATCGTCACTTTGCTTACTTGGTGCGGTCACTTCGTAATAGACCGCCCAAGGCATAGAGAATCCAGCAAATTTAAGCATCTCGTCACTTTCATCAAGCAGTCTTGCGCTTGTGGCATTTGAGTCGCCATTTACCTTTATGTTGCTCAAATTTTGCGCATGCTCTTTTGGGTTTATAGCTACTAAAAAGTGCTCTTTGCTCTCGTCTAAATTTGAGTTATATATAGGATTTAGATAGGTTGCGATTATGAGCGTTCTTTCGGTGCCATCAATGATCTCACTCTTGCTTGTGTAGGCTAAAAGCTCATTTTTTAGTGGCTCATGCACGATCACTTTTTGATCGGCGCAGCCAAATATCATCAAAATAAATATAAAAAATAGTGTAAATCTTCTCATAAAAAACTCTTAAAACATTAAATTTTCTCGCATTTTAGCATTTTATTTTTTAAATTTCACTCATAAATTTTAAAGCCAATATGAGCTATAATCGCAAGAAATTTTAACTAAAAAGGCTCTTATGAAAAGACTTGCCATTGCTTTTTCTGGCCCTTCAAATAGCGGAAAAACGACGCTTATCTTAAAAGTCGCAAAAAAATTTATAGATGATGGGCTAAAGGTCGTTGTGGTTAAGCACGACCCAGGCGACAAGGCCAAATTTGACGTTGAAGGCAAGGATAGCTTTAAATTTTCTCAGGCAGGAGCTGACGTAGTCGTGATGAGTCCGACTAGAACGACTTACTTTTCACAAAGCTCGCAAGGCATAGACGAGGTCATAAGGATGATCGGCGAGTTTGACATGCTCTTAGTTGAGGGGCTAAAGACACTGCCACTGCCAAGACTAAGCGTCTTTAGAGGCGAGATCGATGAAGCTTATCTTAGCTTTTCAGACGCGATCGCCACTTATAAAGAGCAGATCCCCTACGAGATAACAAATCTAAATTTAGACGATATAGACGCCATTTGTGCGTGGATAATCAAAAATGCAAAGGCTGTATAATGCAAGAACTAAACCAAATTTTTAACACCATTAAAGATATCGCAAAAGAGATAAGCGAGGTCATAAAATACGCCGATCTTGGCTACACAACTCACGAAAATGCAACTGGCGACACCCAGCTAAAGCTTGATGTCAAAAGCGATGAGATCATCACGGCTAAATTTAAGCAGCTTTCATGCGTAAAAGCGCTAATTAGCGAAGAGAAAGAGGACGAGCTTGAGATAAATAAAAATGCTAAATTTATCATCGCTTACGATCCGCTCGATGGCTCAAGCCTAGTTGATGTAAATTTCGCTGTTGGCTCGATCTTTGGCATCTACGAAGACGAGGTAAAACCAGAAAATTTAATAGCCGCAGCTTACAGCATCTATGGTCCAAGGCTTGAGCTAGTAATTGCCGAGAAAAAGGGCGCTTTGCCTAAATTTTATAGACTTGGCAAAGATGGCGAGTTTAAATTTGTAAAAGAGCTTGAGCTAAAAGAAAAAGGCAAGCTAAACGCTACAGGAGCTACGCAAAAAGGCTGGAGTCAAACGCATAGAAATTTCATAAACGAGCTATTTAACGAGGGCTACAGGCTAAGATACTCAGGTGCGATGGTGAGCGACTTGCATCAAATTTTACTAAAAGGCGGCGGTCTTTTTAGCTACCCAGCAACGAGCGATCATCCAAATGGCAAGCTAAGGGTTGTCTTTGAAGTGTTGCCATTTGCCTTTATATATGAAAACGCAAAGGGCGCAACCTCAAACGGCAAAAACCAAACACTTTTTGATATAAAAATAGAAAAAATTCACCAAACTACGCCATGCTTCTTTGGCTCACGTGATGAAATTTCACTTTTGCATAAATTTTACGAGCAAAAATAATGCAAGAAGCACAAGCAAACGAGCCACTTGACGCATTTGAGCTAGCCCTAAAACAAAAGGCTAAAATCATGCAAGAGTGCCAAGAGCAAAAAGGGCGCAAAAGCTGTTTTAACTGCGAGGCATTTTTTGACTGCGAGACTAGGATAGAGTATGTAAATAGCTGCTACAACTCGATGTCAAAAGGCAACACCGGCAGTGACGGCGGATTTGATTTTTAAATTTAAAGGAAAAATATGAAAGAAAAAGCTTATATAACCACTCCGATTTATTACGTAAATGACGTGCCACACATCGGCCACGCCTACACGACCATCATCGCTGATACGCTAGCTAGATTTAACCGCTTGCAAGGCAAAGAGACCTACTTCATGACTGGCACAGACGAGCATGGTCAAAAGATCGAGCAAGCAGCTCGCGCTAGAGGTAAAACACCAAAAGAGTATGCTGATGAGATCAGCGGCAAATTTAGATCGCTTTGGGACGAATTTGAGATAAGCTACGACCATTTTATAAGGACGACCGACGAAGAGCATAAGCAAACCGTGCAAAATGTCTTTGAAAAGATGCAAACAAACGGCGATATCTACAAGGGCGAATACGAGGGCTTTTACTGCGTTAGCTGCGAGACATTTTTTAACCAAAGAGACCTACTTGAGGACAACCGCTGTCCAGACTGCGGCCGCGTGACATCTTTGGTTAAAGAAGAGAGCTACTTTTTCAAGCTTTCAAAATACGAAGACGCACTTTTAAAATGGTACGAAAACGACGAGCTTTGCGTCATCCCAAAGGGTAAGAAAAACGAGGTCGTAAGCTTTGTAAAAGGCGGACTAAAAGACCTATCTGTGACAAGAACGAGCTTTGACTGGGGCATAAAGCTACCAAAGAGCGCAAATGACGACAAGCACGTTATGTATGTATGGCTTGACGCGCTCATAAACTACCTAACAACACTAGGATACTCAAGAGATAACGCTAGAATGAACTTTTGGCCGCATACGACACACATTGTCGGCAAAGACATTTTGCGTTTTCACGCAGTTTATTGGCCGGCATTTTTGATGAGCCTTGGCTTGCCACTACCAAAACACGTCGCAGCGCACGGCTGGTGGACGATAGATGGCGAAAAGATGAGCAAAAGCAAGGGCAACGTCATCAACCCAAGAGAGGTCGCAAACGCTTATGGACTTGAAAATTTCAGATACTTTTTGCTTAGAGAGGTGCCTTTTGGACAAGATGGCGACTACAGCCAAAAAGCCTTGATCGAGCGCATAAACTCAGAGCTTGGCAACGGACTTGGCAACCTGCTAAGCCGAATTGTGGGCATGAGCGCAAAGTATAGCGACTATAAAATCGACTCAAAAGATGTGATCAAATTTCATAAAGCCGAGCTTGATGAGGCGAAGGGCTACCTTGATGAGGCTATTAAAAATTTAGAAAATTTAGCGACAAACCGCTATTTAGAGGATCTTTGGAAGGTTGTAACGCTTGCAAACGCAGCCGTTGCGAAGTATGAGCCATGGTCGCTCGTAAAAGCTGGCAAAAGTGACGAGGCAAACGCACTTGTGGCACTTTGCGCAAATTTACTTGCAAAAGTGGCGATACTGCTTAGCCCAGCTATGCCAAAAACTTGCGCTAAGATAGCTGATACGCTTGGCTTTAGCATAGATACAGCTTCTTATGAAACTCTTGTATTAAAAAATGAAATTTCAAATTTTACTGCAAAAGCTACTGAGCCACTTTTCCCAAGGATAGAAAAAGAGCTAATGGGCGAGGCTAGCAAGCCAAAAGTAGAGGCAAAAGCTGAGCCAAAAGAGGAGAAAAAAGAAGAAGGTATCATTAGCATCGATGACTTTGCCAAGATCGTGATAAAAGTAGGCGAAGTGCTCGAGTGTGAGAGGGTTGAGGGCAGTGAGAAGCTGCTTAAATTTAAGATAGATCTTGGCGAGGAGCAGCCACGTCAAATTTTATCAGGCATCGCCAAATACTACGAGCCTAGCTCGCTTGTGGGCAAGCAAGTTTGCGTTTTAGCAAATTTAAAAGAGCGAACGATGATGAAAAAATATGTCTCACAAGGCATGATCCTAAGCGCATCAGACGGCTCGCTAACGCTTCTTGGCACGCAGGGCAAGGTCAAAAACGGCGCGATCGTTGGCTAAATGACGATAGAAAATTTAACCCACATAATAAATGGGCAAATTTTAAACAACCCAAGCATCTCAAGCGTGACTAGCTTCGCGTTTGAGGCTAAAAATATAAAACGAGGCTACGCTCTCATCGCCACGCAAAGCGATCAGATCGCACCTGCGATAAAGCAAGGTGCCTACGCTATCATTAGCGAAGAGGAGATCACGCCAAGCGACGATGAGATAGCCTTTATCAAGGTAGCAAGCCTGCAAACGGCTATCATCAAGCTCATGCGCTTTGAGGCGATCCACAAAAATATAAAATTTTGCGCGGTCAATCCCTTCATAAAAGCGCTTTTAGAGAAGTCGCACCTTGAAAAAAACGCCCACGTCATACCTGAAAATTTAACCGAGCTTTTTTACAAAATTTTTCATGCAAATTTGTTTGACACATTTTTTAGCGACGATACAAGGATACTTCAAAGGCTCTCGCTACTTTATGAGACAGCATGGACTGACACAAACATAAGCGTGCTAAATCCAAGCTCGATCTTTTTTACAACGCTCATTTACGACGACAAATACTATCAAAATTTATCCATCCCTAGAGTTTTTGCTGGGATGTTTTGCGGACTTCTTGGCTATCTTAAGAAAAACAATATCAGCTTTAAAGTGACAGAGAGCAGGATTTCATCGCACTTTGACCCAGTCTTTATCGACAAAGACTTTAAACCAGTTGGCTTTGGTAGCAGTTTTAGAGCGGTGATAACTGAAGAAGACGAGGAGCTATTTTTGACTGAAAGCATATTTCTAAGGCGAAATTTCAGCGAGAGCGAGCTTAAATTTTGCCTGCCAAAAGATAGCACGCTAAAGGTTGAAAACGCCATTTTTTATGAAAATTTAGACGAGATAAAGAAGCTACAAAATTTCGTCTACGCCCTTGTGCTTTGCAAAAAAGAAGAACTTCTTGATAGCCTAAGTCAAAGCAAAGAGCAAGACGGACTTTTTTAAATTTAGAGCCAGAGCCTAAGCTCTGGCAGTTTTTTACTCACCTAAGAAGTATTTTAGATCAGCTTGCGCGTCGCCGCTAATTGGTCTAACGTTAAATTTATCCACTAAGAAATTTATGATCTCTTCATTGAAAAATTTAGGCAAACTTGGTCCTACGTTGATATTTTTTATACCAAGGCTAAATAGCGCTAGCAATATGATGACCGCTTTTTGCTCCATCCACATTAGCACGATAGAAACTGGTAGGTCATTTACTGCGATGCCTGTTGCCTCGCTAAGCGCAAGAGCGATCTTAACTGCGCCGTTGCTATCGTTGCACTGGCCAAGGTCGATGTAGCGTGGTAGTTCGGTGCCTGGGACGTTGCCAAAGTCGATATCGTTAAATCTAAATTTGCCGCAGCTTGAAGTAAGTATGACGCAGTCTTTTGGAAGGCTAGCAGCTAGCTCTCTATAGTACTCACGTCCCTTGCCAGGTGCGTCACAGCCAGCGATCACGAAAAATCTGCGGATCTTGCCTGAGTTTATCGCGTCTAAAATTTGTGGGGCTAAAGTTAGGATAGTCTTGTAGTGGCCGCCAGTTACTAGGCTCTCGTCGCTATCAAAGCCGCTAACGTCGCCACAGGCTAGTGCGCACTCGATAAGTGGTGTGAAGTCGTCGTTTTCGATGTGTTTTACGCCGTTTGTGCCTGCGATCGAGTAGCCAAATAGTCTGTCAGCGTATGTGCAGTTTGAGCGTAGTGGCACGATGCAGTTTGTGGTCATCAAAATCGCGCCCTTAAATTCGTTAAATAGCTTAGTTTGGTCAAACCACGCCTTGCCGACGTTGCCTTTTAGGTGGCTGTACTTGCGTAGTTCTGGGTATCCGTGAGCTGGGAGCATCTCTGAGTGAGTGTAGATGTTGATGCCCTTATCTTTTGTCGCCTCAAGTAGTGCTTTTAGAGCGTGCAGGTTGTGACCGCTTACTAAGATCGCCTTGCCCTCGACCTTGTTTTGGCTCACTCTAACTGGTGTTGGGATGCCAAATTTAGCCGTGTGAGCCTCGCTTAGTAGGTTCATCACCTCAACGCCAGCACCGCCTACTTCAAGAAGCTGCTTGATGTGCTCATCGAAGTTGAAATTTGAGTTTGTAAGCGTGAAATAAAGCGTATCAGCCATAACGCGATCAACGTTGCTAGTATCAGCGCCAAGCTCGTGTGCGTGGTGGCGGTATGCGCTAAGGCCTTTTAAGCCAAAAACCATCGTATCTTGCAAAAGTGCTAGCGTGTCACTCTTGCCACAGGTGCCCATAGGCTGGCCCTTTGCACCGCATCCATCCTCAGCGCTCATCTCGCACTGATGGCAAAACATCTTCATATCTTTCATCGTCTCTCCTTGTAAATTTAAAAATTTAAGCGGATTTTATCCTAGGTGGCTAGCCATTTTGGTTGATAGCAGTCAAGAAAAGTTAAATTTAAATTTTAGTTGTTAAATTTAAGGTTTTATGATTATGGATATCAAAATATAAATTTGAAATTTAGCACAAAGAGTTAATAAAATTTACAAAAAAACGATTTACATTTGAAATTTATTTAAAAGGATGAAAATGAAAAATTTATTACTAGTGGTATTTGCTGCCTTTATGCTTTGTGGCTGCGCTCCAAAGGGGATATTTGTGAGCTTACCAGAAGAGCAAGCACCTTCAAATGTTAGCAAAAAGACAAAAATTTACATCGAAAGCGTCAAAGATGTGAGAGCCTTTGAAAACGACCCAAAACAAGCCAGCACCCCATCTTTATACAAGCACAATGTAAATGAAGTTAGCGCAAAAGAGAAGCAAAAATACATCGGTAGAACGAGAAATAGCTACGGCAAAGGGCTTTGGAACGTCATTTTAGAAAATAAACAAAGGACAACTAGCATAGTAAGGGCGCGCATAGAGGATGTCTTTAGAAGCAACGGCTACCAGGTCGTAAAAAACGAAAACGAGATAGATAAGGATACGATAAGCGTTAATGCAAGGATAGAAAAACTTTGGACTTATATGACGCTTGGTGCGGTAAAAGTTGGTCTAAACGCTGATATAAGCACCACTTTAAGCGTAAATAATAAAGAGCTAAGCACGGTTGTAAAACGCAAAGAGGAGTATCTCTTAATAAATCAAAATGACTATGCAAATATCATCAAAAGCTCTTTGGCTGAGTACAAAGAGAAGCTTGCAAAACAGATAAGCGAGCTAAATTTAGAGTAAATTTTAGGCTAGCTACTAAATTTATAGTGGCTAGCTTTTAAATTTCAAGACAAATTTCACTTTTTATAAGGAATTTTATCAACGGCGTTTGCTTTTTTAAAGCCATTTAGCCTTAGCCTGCAGCTATCACAAAGCCCGCACGCCTCGTCCTCGCTCTCGTAGCAGCTCCATGTTAGCTCTATTGGCGAGCCAAGCTCAAGCGACTTTGAGACGATATCAGCCTTGCTTAAATTTACAAGCGGCGTTATGATCTCGCAAGAAAAATCAGCCGATGTGCCTAAATTTATCGCCTCATTTATGCTTTTTATAAAGCTCTCTTTGCAGTCAGGATACCCAGAGCTATCCTCCTCTACCACGCCTATGTAGATCGCCTGCGCCCCCTCTTTTTCGGCAAGCGCAGCAGCGATTGAGATAAATACACCATTTCTAAACGGCACGTAGGTGTTTGGCACGTCCTTACTAACGCCATCTTTTCTTATCTGCAGGCTCTTATCGGTTAGCGAATTTCCGCCTATTTGAGCGATGAAGCTAACGTCAAGGTTTATCTTTTTAACCACACCAAGACGCTCACATATCTCGTCAAACGCACGTTTCTCTCGTCTCATCGTCCTTTGTCCGTAATCAAAATGAATTGCGACTACATCATATCCAGCCCTTTTTGCCATCACAGCGCAAAGCGTGCTATCCATACCGCCGCTCATTATACAAACTGCTTTTTTCATATTTTGCCCTTTAAATTTGCTAAAATTATACAAAAATTTACTAAGGACAAGCCAAAAATGATACTTTGCGAAGAGAGTTATCCAGAAATTTTAGATCAAATTTGCTCATATCTAACGCCTGGAGAAGTTGAGCTGCTTTTTATCAATAAAGATGAGATGAGAGAGCTAAACAGAACTGAGCGTGGTATAGATAAAACCACTGACGTCTTAAGCTTCCCCCTTGAGCTTGTCATACACGCCCCACTTGGCTCGGTAGTCATAAACAAAGATATGGTAAAAGAAAAAGCAGCCGAGCTAAATCACAGCGAAGATGCCGAAACTGCGCTACTTTTCACACATGGCTTGCTGCATATCTTAGGCTTCGATCACGAAAAAGATGATGGGCAAATGAGAGAGAAAGAGTGCGAGGTAATAGCTAAATTTAACTTGCCAAAGAGCCTAATCGTAAGAAGCGAGGACGTTAGGCTCATTGATCTTATAAACAAAAAGGGCTGATAAAGCCCCTGATTTAAAGAGCCTCTTTTTTTGTCTCTAAATTTTCAACTTTTGGCGCAAAAGCCTTGTTTATCTTTCTTATCCAAATGATGAGCGAGATAAATAAGATAAAGTAAAGCACGTAGCTAGCGATAGGCCAGCTGGTGTTTGTGCCGCTATCTTTTATCGAGATCGCGTTTCTAAACTCGTTTAGCATAGAAATTCTATATCCATAGTATTTGATAGTGACGTTTTTATCGCTATTTGTAAAGCCTTGAGCCTTGGCTTGGATGTCGGCTGAGTTAAATTTAAAATAAAATGGAAAGCCCCACGCCGTATCTTCGTTTCTATAAGCCATAACTTTTTCAGCGTTTTTCGCATCTTTTGTGTAGATAAAATAGACGTCTCTTACAGGTCCATCGGCTGGGTTTTTGGCGTCTATTATGCCATCTTTATCCATGCGTTTTACGTCGCCGCCAGTTATCTGCACGCTTGCGTAGTGCGGAAATGAAAAATCAACCAAAAACGCCAAAAATAGGTGCAAAAGCACGACAAATGTAACGCAAATTCTCTTTAAAAATATCATCATTTCTATCCTTTAAATTTGCACTATTTTATGAAAAGATAGCTTAAATAAAGGGGCAAAGCGCCCCCATAAATTTAAGCCTTTTTATTAAGCATAAATTTTAAAAGCTGAGCAAAGAAGCAGATGCCGCCGATTATTAAAATCGTATCGCCAAGCATCCTTAACCATCTTAAATTTTGCAAGTGTGACTGTTGTAAAAGCTCAGCACTTCTTGCATACCACATGCCCTGCTCCAAGCTTGCAAATGCCTGATAGATGCCTATTGGAAGTAGTGAAAGCACGATCATTAGCATAAGTCCTGCATTTAGCCCCCAAAAGCCAACTTTCATCAAATTTTCATCAAATTCTTGCCCTTTATATAGATAAGTAGCCACAAGCCAGACAAAACCAAGTGCCAAAAATCCATAAACGCCAAATAGCGCTGCGTGTCCGTGAACTGGCGTTGTATTTAGCCCTTGGATGTAAAATAGCGAGATCGGAGGATTTATCAAAAATCCAAAGACGCCAGCGCCTAGCATATTCCAAAAGGCAACTGCGATGAAGCAGTAAAGTGGCCATTTAAGCGTTTTGGCCCAGCTTTGAGCAAACTGAAGTTTGTAGTGCTCATACGCCTCAGCGCCAAGTAAAACTAAAGGCACGACCTCAAGCGCTGAAAAGCTAGCGCCAACTGCCATTATAGGCGTTGTGGTGCCTGCAAAGTAGAGGTGGTGAAATGTGCCTGGGATGCCGCCTATCATAAAGAGTGACGCACTTGCAAGCGTTGAAAATGTCGCAAATCTTTTTGAAACAAGACCCAGCGAGACAAAGACAAAGGCGAGTGAAGCCGTCGCAAATACCTCAAAAAAGCCCTCAACCCAAAGATGCACGACCCACCAGCGCCAGTATTCCATCACTGGCAATGGGCTTCTTTGTCCATAAAATAGCCCTGCTCCGTAAAATAAGCCAACCGCAACCGCTGACATAGCAAAGATAGCAAGTAAATTTTTATCGCCTTTGTTTTTAAAGCCGCCTGCAAATCCACGAAGTAAAAGCAACATCCAGATGACAAGACCGACAAACAAAATGATCTGCCAAACACGTCCAAGATCGATGTATTCATATCCTTGATGTCCAAGCCAGAAGCTTAAATTTATAGGCATGATGTTTGCGATGGCTAAGTATTCGCCCACAAAACTGCCAATCACAAGGATAAGTAGCGCGTAAAATAGCAGATCAACGCCAAGCTTTTGAAATTTTGGATCCTTGCCGCCATTTATGATCGGAGCTAAAAATAGTCCAGCCGCTAAAAATCCAGTCGCTATCCAGAAGATACTAGCTTGTATATGCCACGTTCTAGCAAGCGAATAAGGGATGTAGGCTGATAAATTTATGCCATAAAATTCTTGCCCTTCGACTGTGTAGTGAGCTGTAAAGCCACCTATTAAAATCTGAAACGCAAAAAGAGCTAGCGTGACAAAGAGATACTTTTTAAGCGCCTTTTGTGACGGAGTTAAATTTAGCTTTTTAAGCGGATCTTCACTAATTGGCTCAAGTTTTTCATCATCTTTTTTGCCGTAAAATGAGCTAAACCAAACAAGAAGTCCAACGCCTGTTAGAAGTATCACGACGCTTGCAACCGACCAAAAGATATTCTCACTTGTTGGCACGTTATCTATTAGTGGTTCGTGCGGCCAGTTGTTTGTGTAAGTTGCCTCACTACCAGGTCTGTTTGTCGCTGTCGCCCAGGCCGACCAAAAGAAGAAGTTGTTTAGATCGGCTCTGTCGCTTGCACCTGGGAGCGTGTTTTCCTTCATCGCATAAGCTTCTCTTAATGATTTAAACTTAGGATCATCCCCAAAAAGTGCAGCATACTCGCTAGCTACTTGACTTATCGCCTTTAGCCTATCAGCGCTTAGCACAAATTTATCGTCCTTTACGCTATTTTCTCTATACTCTTTTTTAAGTAAAACCTTTAAATTTGCCTTTTGCTCGTCGTTTAGATCGGCGTATTTTAGATGATAAATTTCATCAGCCTTGATCTCTAAAAAGGCAACTAGCTCTTTGTGAAGCCAGTCCGCACTCCAATCAGGCGCTTGATATGCCCCGTGCCCCCAAACAGAGCCAACTTGCATACCGCCTATGCTTTGCCAAGCCTCTTGACCTTTGTAGATGCTCTCTTTATCGATCACGACCTTGCCATTTTCGTCAGTGAAATTTACAACTGGAGGCGAATTTCTATAAACCTCAACGCCGTAGTAGCCTAAAATACTGAAGCAAACCACCAGCACAGCAACGAGTGCGAGCCAGTATCTTTTGTATTCACGCATCAATTCTCCTTTTTTAAAATTTAGGAGAAAGTTTATCTCATTTCAAAATAGTGACTAATGACATATATCAATAAAAGGAGAATATTTATCCTATTAGTTTTATAGAAATTTACAAAAATATGCATTTTTTTCACAATGTATATGCAAATTTTACATAACATTAATGTAAATAGCAGTAACATATCAATCAAACTATTTCACACGAAAAAAGGAAAAAATATGCAAATGAATTTCATGCACAAAGTGGCTAAAATAGGCCTTGTTGCTTCACTTTTTGCAGCTCTTAGCCTAAGCGCAGCTGAGTCTGCAAGAAGTATCACCGATATGCAAGGCGTCAAAGTAAGCGTGCCTGAGAAGGTTGAGAAGATCGCTGCATTATGGAATGCAAACAACGAGATCATCCTAGCACTTGGCGGTATGGATAAGGTTGTAGCCACAACTGATCTAATCAAAACCAACAAGTGGTTTGAGCACGTCTATCCAAAACTTAAAAATTTACCAGCTGCACTAAACGGCAAAGACCTTCAGATCGAAGAGCTTGTTAAGCTTGCCCCTGATGTTATCATAGTTTTTAACAAAAACTATCAAGATGAACTTACCAAAAACGGCTTTAGTGCTGTAAATTTGATCTTTAGAGACTATCCAGATATGGAGAAAAGCATCTACGCAACAGCTGAAGTCATAGGCACTGATGACGCTAGAAAAAAAGCTGAAAAACTTGCTAATAAAATCCATGATAACTCTGAGTTTGTAACAGCAAGAACAAAAAACATCCCTGACGCTAAACGTCCAAAAGTACTTCACTTGCTTGGCGGAGCGAATTTGCTAAAAGTTGATGGCACAAACACTATCCAAAACACTTGGATCAAGCTAGGTGGCGGTGTAAATGCTATCAATACTGAGGGCTCAATGATCGAAGTTAGCGCAGAAGAGATCATCAATGCAAATCCTGATATCATCATCGTTGGCGGCAATGACACAGACGCACAGATCAAAAAGATAAAAGAGCACCCTGCATTCTCTGGCTCAAACGCTGTTAAAAACGGCAAAATTTACGGCAACCCAAAAGGTGTATTTAGCTGGGATAGATATGGCGCTGAAAACGTGCTTCAAATTTTATGGGCAGCAAAGACTATCCAACCAGATCTATTTAAAGATATCGATATAAAAGCAAAAACAAAAGAGTTTTATAAAGAGTTCTTAAATCACGATCTTAGCGATACAGAGTACGGCTATATCTTAAAAGGTCTAAATCCAGACGGTAGCAGCAAGTAAGATATGAAAAACGCAAATTTTTCAATAGTTGTTATCTTTTTAGCCCTGCTAACGCTTCTATGCGCCTTTGTTGCACTTGGCGTTGGTAGATTTTACATACCTTTTAACGACGTCTTTAGCGTGCTGGCTCACAGCTTTGGTTTTGGAGATGGCGCAGCTAGCAACATCACAAACGTGATAGAAAATTTACGCATCCCACGCATCATCGCAGCTATCCTTGTAGGAGCCGCTCTTAGCGTGAGTGGTGCGGCCTATCAAGGCGTCTTTAAAAACCAGCTAGTTAGCCCTGATCTTCTAGGCGTTTCAGCGGGCGCTTGCGTGGGAGCAGCCACTGCTATCATCTTTGATCTATCGCTATTTTGGGTGCAGGCTTTTGCCTTTGGCTTTGGCCTAGCAGCCGTTGCTATCACGCTAGCCATACCAAAGATGATGGGACGCACGAGCACGCTTATGCTGGTTCTTTCTGGTATCATCGTAAGTGGCCTTATGGGCTCAGTGATCGGCTTTTTAAAGTATGTCGCTGACCCTGAGACGAAGCTGCCTGACATTGTTTATTGGCAGCTTGGTAGTCTTGCAAAGCTTGATAGTGACAACTTAAAATACATAGCCCCAGTGATGATCATCTGCGCCATTTTGCTTATCGCCATGAGCTGGCGTATAAATTTACTCTCTCTTGGTGACGAGAGTGCGGCAAGACTTGGCGTAAATGTCTCATTTGAGCGCGCTGTCATCATCATCTGCGCTACGCTTCTTACAGCGTGCAGCGTCTGCATAAGCGGCATAGTCGCTTGGGTGGGACTTCTCATGCCTCACTTAGCGCGCATGCTAGTTGGCGCAAATAACATAAAAAGCATGCCTGCAAGCATATTTATGGGTGCGATATTTTTACTATTTGTCGATACTCTAGCACGCAGCATAAGCGTGAGCGAAGTGCCTCTTGGCGTGCTTACTGGCTTTATCGGCACGGTATTTTTCGTCTGGGTTTTATGGCGAAATAAAAAGGTTGCATGATGCTTGAAGTTAGAAATTTAAACTTTAGCTACCCAAATGGGGCTGGCAAACTAGAAAATGTAAATTTAAAGATAGGCGCTGGAGAAATTTTAACCATTCTTGGTCGAAATGGAGCTGGCAAATCAACAACTCTTGGGCTAATAAGCGGCTCGCTAAAGCCAGTTTCAGGAGAGATCTTTCTTGATGGCAAAAACGTAGATAGCCTAAGCAACAAAGAGCGTGCTAAGATCATGGCGTATGTCGCTCAAAGCGAGGTTACTGAGTATGACTACACCGGACTTGAGTTTATAACTATGGGTCGCGCGGCGCACCTTGGCATCTTTGCAAGACCTAGCAAAGAGGATGAAGAGATCGCTAGAATTTACACCAAAAAGCTTGAGATCGAGTATCTTGAAGATCGCTTCATCACGCAGATGAGTGGCGGTCAAAAGCAGATGTGTATGATCGCTCGTGCGATGGCTGCGCAGCCAAAGATGATCATATTTGACGAGCCAACAAGCGCGCTTGATTTTGGCAACCAGTATAAATTCCTACGCACCGTCAAGTGGCTAAAAGAGCTTGGCTACTCGGTCGTGCTAACCACTCACAACCCTGACTTTGCCGTGCTTCTTGGCGGATATGTCGCTCTTGTAAAGGGTGATGGCGAGGTTGGATTTGGCACGGTTGATGAGATCATTAGAAGTGAGAATTTAAGCAAGCTTTACGGACTAAATTTAAACGTGAGCTATATCGACGAAGTAAAAAGAAACTGCTGCCTCACTTATCCACTATAAATTTATCTGCTCTTAAATTTTTAAGGGCAGATAGTCGTTTTATCTAAAAATTTCTACTTAAATTTACTAATCATAAATGCTAAAATGCAAAATAAATTTAAAGGAAAAACAATGGCTTACCCACTACTAGGCACAAAGATCGTGATCGATGAAGAAAAGGTTTTAAGGGAGAAAAAATATAAGCTAGATGTGATCTATGAATATTTAGACCAACTTGCCAAGCAGTGCGACTTGATCAAGATTGACAAAAATACTTTTCACGCAAAGGGTAATGAAAATGACTTGGCAAATTTGGGTCTGTTTATGTGTAGATATGCGGTAGAGAACGAATGGCTGACAAAGAATATCAAAGAGTGGATTTGCATTAGCGAGCGAAGTGGCGAAGAAGACATGGTAGCAAGGTTTAAAAGAGAGAATATAGGAGTTTAGGAGTGAGCGATAAAAAGGATAAATTTATCCCACCATATCAAATTTCATATAAATTTTAAAAAGAGCCTGCGAAAGATTAAATTTTGCTAGGCAAGGTAAATTTAGATATGGCAGTTCTAAACCGATTTGTTAGCAACCTTTTTATTAATAGCAATATCGAAAAAGACAAAAAGCAAGATCAGTTTTGGCAAGGGATTAAAATTTAACCGCATAAAACTAACAGCCTTGCCATAAATTTGACGCAAATTTATATCCTCCTAGCCAAAAGCAATCATCTACCTAAATTTAACACAACCCACAAGATCAAATTTGAGCGTTATTTTTAAATTCCGCCACTCTCGCCTTTGCAGCCTGCGTGATATCATCCTCGTAGTCGTAGAAGTTAAAGGTCGCTCCGTGCTGAAAAAAGCCATTTAGTATATCGCCGCTCTGGCGGTTTTTCAGATCAAGCTCGGCCACCTTAAAGCCGTCATTTGTTGCGCAAAATTCCTTTAGCCTTGCAGGCGCCTCTTTTAGCTTGGTAAATAAAAAGCAGTATCCATCGCCGCCATTTCGCCCCACTCTACCGCGCAGCTGATGAAGCGTGGCAAGCCCCAGCCTCTCAGCGCCCACGATCACTATCGTATTTAGCCTTGGCAGTGAGATGCCGACCTCAACAACCGTCGTTGAGAGCAAAATTTCGCCCTCTTCTCTAAACTGCCTTAAAATTTCCTCTTTTTCTTTGTCTTTGCCGTGCGTGACAAAGACATTTTTGAAATTCTTTAGCCAAAAGCCCTGAGCCTCACTTAGACTTTGGTAGTTTGAGCTCTCGCTACTCTCAACTAGTGGATAGATGATGGCTACTTGAAAGCCGCCCACAAGCTGTTTTTTGATGTGTGCGAGCAGATAGCCAAACTCGCTAGCACCTAAAATTTGGCTCATTATATTTTTCTTAAACGGCATCTGCTTTAAAAAGCTAAAATTTACGATCTCAGACTGGATCAAACTAAGCGTCCTAGGTATTGGCGTAGCTGAAAACTGCACGAAATTTGCTCGCTCATCCTCGTTTGAGGCAAGCTCTTCTATCTTTTTGCGCTGATTTGAGCCAAATCGGTGCTGCTCATCGACCATGACAAGCGGCGAATTTGGTAACTCATGAAAAAGTAGCGCATGCGTGCCAACGATCAAATTTACCCCGCTAAAGTCTATCTTTTTCTCCCCGCTTCGCACGAGCATCACATTCATAAAAGCGGGCAGCAGCCTCTTTGCTTCGTTATAAATTTGCTCGCTTAAGATGCTTGTTGGCGCCATCAAAATGGCACTTTGCGGATAGACGCTAAGAGCGGCTGCTAGGATAACAAGCGTCTTGCCACTTCCCACATCGCCCATTATGACGCGCCTTTTTGCCTGCACAGCGCTAAGGTCGTCTCTGATATCATTTATCGCATTTAGCTGATCATTTGTCGGCGTAAATGGCAGGCTCTTAAGCCAAGAGTTTATGTCAAAAAGCTTGATTTTAGGGCTTTTAAAGTATGTTTTTTTCGCACTTAGCTTCTTTATGTAGTTAAAAATCTCTACAAATTTTAAAATTTGCACGCCCTCATTATCATTTTTTAGGCGGTATAAAATTTGCACGCTTTGCTCGTCTAGCCGCTGCAAATCAGCTAGAAATTTAGCCTCTTTTTCATTTAAGCCCTCTGTTAATAAATTTTCTAAATTTATATATTTTAAGATGATTTTTTTTAGCTCTTCATCTTTTAGCTCGGTCTTAAATTTAGGCACGATCTGGCCTATTTTTGTGGTGATTTTTGGATTTACGATCTGCCAAGAGCCAAAGGCGTAGGAGCAAAGCCCATATATCGCCATCTCTTTGCCAACCTTAAAAGCGCCGTAGTGCCATGACTTTGCGTTAAAAATGACGATCTTCACGCTACTTTGCCACTGCTCGCAAAAGGCAAGTGCTGTTAGCATACCAGGGCGCGAGGCGAGCGAGGTGATCTTTACATTTATGCAGACCTGCCCTTCTCTTGGGCTCTTAGCGATCGTCGTATCCTCAAAGCCCTTTGGCAGCACTAGAGCAAGGTCGAGCAGGCTAAGCACGCCTATTTTTAGAAGTTTTGCTCTGTCGCTTGCTTCAAATTTCATTTTTTAAGACGCAAAAACTTAGCTCGTTTATCTCTGCGTGGGCTTTTATGAAGCTATTTAGCTCGTTTAGCGAAAGGGCTGAAATTTTATCAAGGTCCTTTAAAAATGCCCCAAGCTCGCCATGCTCATAAAACTCGCCTTGCGCGATGTCAAGTCGCTTAAATAGCGTCTCAAGTCTAAGCGGCAACGAGCCAAGTAAAAATTTCTTCGCCTGCTCAAGCTCGGCTTTACTAACGCCTTTTTTACTAAATTTTAAAATTTCCTCTTTTATAACGGCGATCGCCTCGTCTTTTTTCTCATTTTTTGTCTGCATGTAGCCGTAAAGCTGGCTGTAAGAGAGATTTAGTAAATTTCTAGCGTAAGCGCTGTATGCAAGCCCTCTTTTCACGCGGATCTCCTCCATGAGCCTCGAGCCAAAGCCACCCTCGCCTAAAATAAATGTCGCCACTGCGGCCTTGTATTTCTCTTCAGGTTTTACATCAAATGGCGCGCCAAAGTAGATGTATGCCTGCTCGCTTTGCCTGATGATCTCGCTACTTTCGCACTTGTTACTTGGGCTAAAGCGCTCTAGCTTTCGCACCTTGCCAGGTTTTAGGATTTCTAAAACGTTAGCCAGCTCTTTTGTCTGCTTCTCGTCGATGTCGCCACCAAGCACGCAGAGCAAATTTGAAAGGTCTAAATGCTCGTTTAAAAATTTCCTCACATCTTCAAGCGTGATCGCTTTTACGCTCTTTTTAGTGCCGATACTTGGTTGTGCAAGCACGCTTTTTGGGTATAAAATCTCAAAAAGCCCTTGCCTTGCCACGTAGTCAAAGTCGTTTTCATTTGCTGCGATCTCGCCAAGAGTGACGGTTTTGCACCTATTTAGGATCTCATCTGTTAAATTTGGAGCGAGTAGTAGCTCTTTTAGCTTGCCGCACGCAAAGGCAAAGTGCTCTTTTAGGCAGTTTAGATCGATGCAAAATGTCTCAAAGCCGCAGCTTGCATTTAGGCTAATTGCCCTTACCTCAAGCTCTTTGGCAAATTTAGCCGAGCCTAGCTTCATATCGCCCTCATTTAGTAAATTTGCACTAAGTCTTGCAAGGCCTGCTAGCTTGCCGTTTTGCGAGCTACCAGCTGCTTTGAAAACTAGTTTTAGGCTCACTACTGGCATCGCTTTTGAGTTTTCAAAAACGACTGGAATTTTTATATTTTTTACATTGATATCTAAAATTTTCATCTAAAATTTCTCCAAAATATCGTAGTTTGTGTTACGCTTAGCTGGAATTTCTCCAACATCTTTTATAAGCTCGATCATCTGGTCTTGATTCATCCTAAAGCTAGCACCTGCGGCCTTTACGACGTTTTCTTCCATCATCGTGCTACCAAGGTCATTTGCGCCAAAAAGAAGCGCTAGCTGGCCTACGTAGCTGCCCTGCGTGACCCAGCTGCTTTGGATATTTTTAAAGTTATCCAAAAAGAGCCTTGAAACCGCAAGTAGTCTTAGGTAGACGTTTGAGCTTTGCTTTTTGATCTCTGGAAACTCTTGCATGAGCTTTGTATTTAGCCCCTGAAAGCTCCAAAGTATAAATGCTCTAAATCCAGCCGTTTCATCTTGTAAATTTCTGATGTGCTCCCAGTGCTCGACGATCTCGCGAGTGCTCTCAACCGTGCCAAACATCATCGTCGCAGTCGTCTTCATGCCAAGCTCGTGCGCCTCTTTGTGTATGCGAAGCCAGTCTGCAGTGTCGCATTTTTTTGGCGCAATGATGTCACGCACTCTATCACTTAAAATTTCCGCTCCAGCCCCTGGCATCGAGTATAAGCCCTTTTGGTTTAGACGTCTTAAGACCTCTTTTGTAGAAATTTTTGAAACTCTTGCGATATAGTCGATCTCAACGGCTGAGAAGCCATGTATCGTGATGCTTGGATAGTGCTTGCTGATGTAGCCCACTAGCTCCTCGTACCACTCGATCTTTAGCTTTGGATGAACGCCACCTTGAAATAAAATTTGCGTGCCGCCAATGGCGATTAGCTCCTCGATCTTCTTGCCAATCTCCTCAAAACTTAGCACATAAGCGTCTTCCTCTTTTGCGTGGCGGTAAAATGCGCAGAATTTACAATCCACCCAGCAGACATTTGTATAGTTGATGTTGCGATCTACGATGAAGGTCGTAATGCCCTCTGGACGAAGCTCTTTTTTTCTAGCTAACGCCATCTTGCCAAGCTCGTAAAGCGGTGCATTTTCTATAAGATCGATGGCTTCATTTACACTAAGTCTTTTCAAATTTAACCTTTTATTTTGCTTATTTTTGGGCGAAAGTTTAGCCAAAAATGCTTTTAAATATGATAAATCAGGCGTTATGAAAAATTAATTTTTAAAGGCTAAAATGTGAGAAATTCTTTAAAGGAGAGAGTTATGAAAAAGGTGATATTTGCCGTTATCTGCGGATTATTTTTAGTTGGTTGTGCTAAAAATGAGCTAAAGCCAGCTGAGCCACAAGGTACAAGTTGCGGATGTGCTCATCATCAAAAAATGATGCAAGAAAATATGCCAAGCTGCCCTCATCACGGCATGCAAGGGGCGATGCATGGGCAAATGCCAGCAGGCTGCCCAGCCCACGCAAAATAGATAAAGTGCCAAATGGCACTTTATTTTAATATAACCTTGTCGCCTTTAGTGCCTAAAACCTGCACTTTCTCGCCGTTTTTTAGCGCTCCTTCATACTTCCAAAGAGTGCCTTTAAAATAGACCATATTTTCTCTGATCTCGCCAACTCCAGGCTCATCTAAAAACTCCTCGTTAAAGCTCTCTTTTTTAGTCATAAATTTGCTCTTTAACGGCGCCTTTAAGAGCGCAAGCAAGATAAATGCAAGCACTAAGACAGCTAAAATTTGAAAGCTCCACTCAAAACTAAAGCCAAAATTTAACGCTCCAACGATGATAAAAGCTAAGCCAAAAAATAGCAGATAAAATGAAAATAGCATAAGCTCAGCCACGCACAAGAGCGCACCGATGGCTATCATTATAAATGGACTTATCACGCCTTATCCTTAGCTAAGAAATTCTTTAAAACGCTAAGCGAGCCAATTAGCTCAGTCGCCTCGTAAGGGACTAAAATTTTATCTTTTGAGCTATTTTTAGCTAGCTCGCTAAATGCCCCGACCCTATCACGAGCAAGCAGAAATTCAGCCGCATTTGCGTTTTTGCTCATGCTGTCATTTATCATATCCATAGCCTCTTTTTGAGCCGTTGCAATGGCGATTTGCTCGTATTTTTTCGCATCAGCCATACGCTCTATCGCCTCTGCTTGAAGCACTTTTTCTTGCTTTAGCGCCTCTGCGTTGCGGATTAGTGCCTCTTTTTCAGCCAAGGCTTTTAGCTCGATCGCGCGCTTTTCACGCTCTGCCTTCATCTGCATATTCATCGCCTCTTCGATGCCAAGTGGGACAGAAATTTCAGAAATTTCCACACGCATGATCTTTACGCCCCAGTTGCCAGCAGCGTCGCCAAGAGCCACTTGAAGTGCGGCATTTAGGCGGTCACGAGAGCTTAGCGTATCATCAAGGTTCATCGCGCCTATCTCGCCACGAAGCGTTGTCATGGCTAAATTTGCAATGGCGCGCTTGTAGTTATCTACGTTATAAACCGCCATTTTTGCGTCAAATACCTTTAAAAAGACGATGCCATCGACGCTAATATTAACATTATCTTTTGTGATGACTTGCTGTTTTGTGATATCAACAAGCTGCTCTTTTATAGTTATGATCGCCCTTATCTGATCGACAAATGGGATGATAATGTGAAATCCTCCGTCAAGCACCTTGTGAAATTTACCAAGTCGCTCGATCAGCAGGTTATCTGCTTGCGATACGATCTTGATGCCAGCTTTTAAAAACAAAAATGCAAAAATAACCAAAACAACGACTAAAACGCCAAATGTCTCAACTTGCATCTTCTCTCCTTTAATTTATAATTTGTTATTTTCTTAAGTATTATAATACATTTTAAATTTTATTTTCAAAAAGGATCAGCATGAAAAATTTTATCTTTGCACTAAGTGCGGCTCTACTTTTAGCAGGTTGCGCTGCGTCAAACCAAAGCACGAGCGTCCCACAAGGCAAATGTGAAGTAAAAGGTAGCTGCATGGCCCCAGTAAGCAGCATTGAAGGCACTTACAAGGCGTTTTTACCTTGCGCTAGCTGCATGGGCATAGACTCAACTCTTACGCTTAAAAAAGACGGCACATTTGAAAGTGTGATGAACTACAAGTCAAAAGACAACTACAAAGCCGTTAGCAAGGGCAAATACTCTATAAAAAATGGCGTTATCACAACTGTTGATGAGTATAAAGAAAAGAGCTTTTATAAGATCGAGGGAGAGAACCTAAAGATGCTTGACATGGATCAAAAAGAGGTCACTGGCGAGCTAAAAGATAAATACATCTTTAAACGCGTAAAATAAATTTTAAAGGCAAAATGATATAATTTTGCAATTTTTAAGGAGTTGCAAATGAAATATCTTTTTGCCATACTTATCTCATTTTTTATCATTGGCTGCGCTAAAAATGAAAATTTAAAGCCACAAAACCAAAATCAAACACAAAAATCAAAAGAAGAAAAACCACTTCTTAGAGATGAAAAACCCAAAAAAACAGAAAAACTAATACTTTCAAACTCTATCTACACGAGCTACTACACAACCTTGCCATGCTCAAACTGCGAGGGCGTGAAGACCATCTTAACTCTAAATAAAGACAAAACCTACACAAAAACTATGCTTACAATGGATAAGGCTGCTACCTTGGTAGAAAAAGGTGGCACATTTGATGTCGATGAGAGCGCTATCGTGCTAAAAGATGAAAGTGGCGCACTAAGCTACTTTGTGCCAAATAAAAACTCACTTCTTCAGCTTGATGATAAGAAAAATAAACGAGTTGGCGTGCTAGCTCAAATTTATAACTACGAGCCGGTAAATAAGGCATATAAAGATAGTTTTTTTGCTAGATTTTCTAAATTTAAAGACAAAAATGGCTTTTTAGAGCTTGTACTCGTGCCTAGTAAAAATGGCGCAAAGATAAGCTTTTACTCATCGCTAAAAGATGGCTCACCACTTTGTAAATTTAACTCAGAGCTGCTTTATGACAAGGGCATTTTTTACCTTTTAGACGAAAAAGGCGTGGCTTTAAGCGTGCATAAAACCGCTAACGACATCTTCATAATCGCAAACGATAAAATTTGCAAAAACGCTCACATAAGCGGGCACTACAAAAGAGAAAAAGGCAGATCTAGCCTCTTTGGCAAGGGCTTTTTTGCAAAACTTACAAACGAGTCAGCAAATGCTGATGTGATGAAATTTTATGGCGCAAAAAACATAAAAAGAGACAATACAAAAAAAGAAAATAGCTACATCGTCACAAATAAAAACGAGAGAATTTTTGAATACACCTTGCTAAATGGTATCATTACAAGCATTGAAATTTACTCAAATGAGTTTAAAACTCCTGAAAACATCAGCCTAAAATCAAATTTCAAAGATATAAAAAACGCCCTTGTTATCTCTAAATTTCAAAGCGATGCAAACAATATCTATCTAAAAATAGACAGCCACGATATGCTTATAAAGCTTAAAAATCCGCTCGCACAAGAGATAACAAGCTTAAGCCAGATCCCAGACGAGGCGCAAATAGAACAGATAACTCTGATGTGGAACCAGTAGCTTGAAAGAGTATCTTAAGCTTTTAAAGGACGAGAGAAATTTCCGCCTTTTAAGCACCATCCAGCTCATGTGCTACTTTGGTGTGTGGTTCTCGCACACTGGCATCTTTACGCTACTTATCTCGCTTGACGCTCCTGTTTGGGCACTTACACTAAGTGCGGCAATGGCGTTTATCCCAGGCGTTGTCATCGCTCCATTTAGTGGTATTTTGGTTGATAAATTTAGCCCAAAACCGATGCTTGTTATCATGATGGCGGTTGAGACCATAAGCGTTTTTATGCTGCTTTTTATAAATTCGCTTGATTATCTATGGCTGCTTTTGCTTATCATTTTTATTAGAAACGGCGTTGGCGGGATGTATTTTCAAGTAGAGATGAGCGTGCTGCCAAAAATTCTAAGCAAAGAGAGCCTAAAGCTTGCAAACGAGATCCACTCGATCATCTGGGCGGTCTCATACACCGCTGGCATGGGGCTTGCAGGCGTTTATATACACTTTTTTGGCATCAAAAGTGCCTTTTTGCTTGACGGAGCTCTTTATCTTTGCAGTTTTGGCTTTTTATATCTTTTAAAGCTAGACGAGCTAAAGCCAGAATTTATAGAAAAACCTCTAAAAATGCTAAAAAATGGGCTTAAATATTTAAAAGAAAATAGGCTCATCGTGCATCTTATATTTTTGCATGCCTTTGTTGGCATCACAGCTTATGACGCATTGATCGCGCTTTTGGCTGACTATAGATACGCAAATTTACTCTCAACCTCGCTGGTTATTGGCCTGCTAAACGCCTCAAGGTCGATCTCACTGATGTTTGCACCGGCCATGCTTAGTAAATTTATGAACAAAAAAACGCTCATCTACATCTACATCGGTCAAGGGCTTGGCATCATCATCTGGGCACTCTCTTTGCGAAATTTTTATCTCTCGCTAATTGGCATCGTCTTTGCAGGCTTTTGCACGTCAAGCCTTTGGAGCTACACCTACACACTGCTTCAGCAAAACTGCCAAAAAGAGTTTTACGGCAGAGTGATCGCGTATAACGATATGATTTTTCTTGGATTTAGCGCGCTTATCTCATTTGCGATCGGCTTTTTATACGAGCTTGGACTAAGCGTGGAGATGATAGCAGCCTTCATGGGAAGCCTCTTTTTCGTTGGAGCCTTTTACTATCACGTAGTTTCAAAAAAGTATGAGATAAAATAGAAATTTAAAAATCAGTATTAGATCGCGGACTAAGCCGCAATCCATTATAGATAAACTGGGATATTTGTATGTTCTAAGAAAAATCTTGATGTTCCGCCAAGGACCATCTCCATTAGTCCGTTTTCGCCGTATCTGCTGGCTACGATAAGGTCCGCATTTCTATCATTTGCAGCTTTTAAAAGTGCCTCGCCAGGTATAGTTGTAGTTGCTATAACTTCAAAGCTAGCACTGATATTATGAACCTTAAAGTACTCTTCAAGCTTTTTAAGATTTAGCTCGGCGTTATCGCCAAGGCTTGCTTTTGAAGTGATGCACTGAACCTTTTTGGCGTTCTTTAAAAGATCGATCGCACCAGTTAGGGCTCTTGAGCTTTGAGTTGTTCCTGTCCAGCTTACAAGGATGTTATCAGCTTTAAAATCACGCATCTTTCTAGGGATAACGATCGCATTTTTGCCACTTTTTAAAACAGCTGACTCAAATGTGCCAGTGATCTTGCCATCAAGTGGCACTGCAGCTACGACTAGATCGCAAAATTTACTCTCTTGCTCAACTATGACGCTTCTTTTTCCATTATGGATCGTGAAATTTGCAGTGCAGACATCTTCGATGACCTCGTCGCTCACCTTTATGCCTAGCTCGGCGCAAATTTTATTAAAAAGCTTTTCGTTCTCTTCGTGCTCAACCGCAAGCTCAGACTTGGCTGATTTTAAAAATTCCTCAAAAAGCACTCCACCACGAAGCGTCATTTTCATATTATAAACCACGCTTGGATCTAGTTGGCAAGTAAGTATCTCCATGTGAGCTTTAAACCATTGTGCAACCTTTAAAGCACCGTAAATTCTTGGCTCGATATCGTCCCCTGCTCCTATTGGAAAAAGCAACTTTTTGTATTTCATCATCTATCCTTTAAAAATTTATTCAACCAAAGAGAGCGAAATTTTGTTTCCTTTTTGCTCGCTCACACACACTTTTACCTGATCGCCTACGTTTAATGGGCTCTTTATCTTTGAGATGTGAAGCAGACCATCAACACCGTCTTTTAACTCGATAAATACTCCAAAATCAACCACGCTTTTTACGCTTCCAACAAACTCATCTCCGATATTAAATGTCGGTTTTACACGGTCCTTGTCGTGTTTAAACGGCTTTTTGCCAAATGAGCGAGAGTTCTCTTTTGAAGTGATAGAGATGATGTAGTCTTTTGCTGCATCGACGTTTTTCTTAGCGCCGCCTGCGATTTTAACCTCGCCTTTTTCTCTATCAAGGTCTATCGAAACTTCAAATTTCTCAATGATCTCTTTTATAGTCTTGCCAGCTTGACCGATGATATCTACGATCTTGCTTGGATCAACGTTAAATAGCTCAAGTTTTGGCAATACATCTTCGTTTATCTCTATATTTTTATCAGCCTGTGTCATTAGAGCAAGGATGTGCTCTCTGCCGCGTTTTGCTTGATAAAGCGCCTCTTTTAGCACTTCTAGGCTGATGCCTCCAAGCTTGATGTCCATCTGAAGTGCTGTGATGCCGTCACTTGTGCCAGCAACTTTAAAGTCCATATCGCCGTCGTGGTCTTCAAGACCCATGATATCGGTTAAAACAGCGTGTTTCTCGCCCTCAAATATAAGACCCATCGCAACACCAGCGACTAGTTTTTGGGTATTGACCCCAGCAGCTCTAAGCGCGAGCGAACCACCGCAAACACTAGCCATAGAGCTTGAGCCGTTGCTCTCTAAAATTTCTGAAACGACCCTTATCGTATATGGAGATGCTAGATCGATGCTTGGTGCAAGGGCACGTTTGGCTAAATTTCCATGTCCAAGCTCACGTCTGCCTGGAGCTTTAAGTGGGCTTGCTTCACCGACGCTAAAGCCTGGGAAGTTGTAGTTAAACATAAATTTCTCAACCAAAGGAGCTTTTTCAGTTAGGATATCATACATCTGAGCATCACTATCTGTGCCAAGAGTGGCGACAACTAGCGCCTGAGTTTGACCTCTTGTAAAGAGGCATGATCCGTGAGCATTTGGAAGGACATTTGTCTCGATGCTAATAGGCCTAACCTCTTCAAGTCCGCGTCCGTCGGCTCTAACGCCCTCGTTTATGATCTGCTCTCTTACTATTTTCTTTTTATATTTACCAAGGACATTTGAGATGACAGCCTCGTCCCAGCCCTCTTTTTGAGCTACCTCATCGCTTGAAATTTGCTTAGCGATCTTGCCAAGCTCGCTTGCACGCTCGCTCTTTGCCATTTGGTTGATCGCGTTTTTAACCTCTGCTTTATAAAATTTATCGATATAAATAGCTATATTTTCGTTTTCTATCTCTGGTTTTAGCTCAAGTGCGGCATCCTCTTTTTTATGCTCTTTAAACGCCTCTTCGTAAGCGCTGCTAGCTCTTAGTATAGCCTTGCCAGCAAAGTCGATCGCCTCAACCATCTTATCTTCGCTAAATTCATTCATCACTTGCTTTTGCGCCATGCTATCGCTTAGGCTAGGATCTATCATCGGCTCGATCGCTACCATCGGTATGAGCTGCGTAGTTTGCTGAGGCAAGCTTCTCATCTCGATCATTAAAAGCTCATCTTTTGTGCCAGCAACATAAAGATCGATCGCGCTTTGTTTTAGCTCAGAGTTGCTTGGATTGATAACAAATTTATCATCTATATAGCCAACTCTTACACCACAAACTGGGCGATTTACAGGGATGTCGCTAAGGTAAAGTGCAACTGAAGCCGCATTTAGGCTCACAACTTGTAAATCAACCTCAGGATCAGCTGAAAGCACCATGACAACGATCTGTGTTGGGTATGCGTAGCCTTTTGGGAAAAGTGGGCGAAGTGATCTATCAATGATGCGAGCTGTTAGCGTCTCAAAGTCGCCTGGTTTGGTCTCGCGCTTGACGTAACCGCCTGGTATTTTGCCAGCAGCGTAAGCTTTTTCGATGTATTGCACGGTTAGAGGCAAAAAGTCCTCTTCAACTTGCACATCTTCTCTTGCCACAGTTGCTAAAACTACGGTGTTTTTCACCCTTAAAAGCACTGCCCCACTAGCTTGTTTAGCTACTTTATTAAGGTCAAAAATTTCGACCTGATTATTGACTTCTATACTATATTGCATTATTTTTATCTCCTTGTTGTTTTTGTAACGGTAAATAGTGAGGGCTCTCTTCTAATATCGACATGATGCGCTCGCTCGTAGCCTCGATCTTTTTCTCGTAATACGAATCCACATCGATAAAATCAACGATCTTGTTTATCGTGTAAATTTCATCAACCATATCATTTAAATTTGCAAAGACATCAGTGGCTATCATCGGCGTTGCGTATGAGATGGATTTTACCTTCACATCAAGCAGCGTCTTTATGCAAATGAGTGCCGTCATGCCAGTCTCACACCCCTCATCGATCAGTAAAATATTCTTGCCCTTTAGCTCTCCTATCAAATTTCCTTTTCTGTATTTATAGACATTTTTTAAAATTTTCTCTTCATATTTTCTATGCGCTTCGCCGTAGATGTAGTCATAGCTTATATTAAAAGCTTTTATGAGAGGATCGTTTAGCACGATATCCTCAGTTTCGCTAACTATCGCTACGTCGCATTCGCTGTTGTTTGGCGCAGGGATTGGCTCGCTAAAGAGCATCTCATAGCTCAAATTTAGCCCCCTGCAAACCACATCAGTCAGGATAACTGACTCAAGCGACATGCAAAGAACTATCGTCTTAGCGTCATTTAGCTCTTTTTTTGGCAAGATCTCGATGAGCTTGTTAGCTGCATCTAGTTGATCTTTAAATTTAACGCTTGCCATTATCTAGCCATCTTATTTGCTACTTGATGAAGTGGTGCTGCTTTGTGAAAAGTCATAGTGCAAGCCGCCCATCGGATAGAAATTTATAGTAAAGTAGATGCCGCTTTTCTTAGTTGAGGCTGAGCCATTTGTCGTTGTTGTTGGCTCGACATCGTGTTGATAAATTAGCCCGTAGTTCCAGCACTTTCTTTGATGAAGCACGCCAACTCTCCAGCTCTTTGTGTAGCTTCTCTCAAGATCGTATTGCCAGCCGCCAATTAAGCTATATTGATGCGGGAGCTTCACGCCAGCGCTACTGGTAAAGTAGCTATCTTTTGTTGCACTATTTTTAGCCTTGCTGTCGCTCTTTTTCATCGTATGGAGCATATTTATCCAAAATAGATCGTGCGTATAGTAAAGTCCGTTTTGCACCTTTTTAAGTTCTCTATCTTTGTGCGAGTACTCAAGCTTGTTATAAACGCTAAAATTCTCAAACGGATATAGGTAGATGGCATTTTTTAAATTTGAATACTCATCATCTTTTGTGTAGTAACCTTGTGAGATGCTGTGTTTGACAACCTTTCTGCCGCTGCCGTTAAAGAAATACTGCGTCAAATAGCCAGAAACTTCCTCTTTGCTCTGATCTTGAGCTAAGAAATTTTCATACTCATTTAGATCTTTGTCATAGATAAACTCGTCGTCTAAATTTCCTTTTCTGTAGCCTGGTAGCAAATATTCAGCACCAAAATTTAAAGTGTGATAAAAGCTCTCATACGCCTTTGCAAGGTCTGTGTGAAGAGCAAATTTATGGTAGTTATTTACAAAATTTGCGTGCTTATCTTCTCTTTTGTCATCAAATGAATTTATCTTGTTTTCGTAGTTTATCCTTGAAGCGTAAAGGTACTCATAAAATGAAAACGTTAGGCTATCATCAAATAGTGGCACATGCACTGAAGCTGGCAGCGTAAATTCATACTGAGTTGCTCTAACTCCTATCTTTCTATCATATCTATGCGATTGAAGATCGATTGAATATAAGATATTTGGCAAGACTATGTCGTCTGTAAATTTATGATACTGAAGCGATGGAAGCTCTTGAAGCGTATCTTTGTTTTCGTTCTTTGAGCCGATCTTTTCGGTATCTATGTAGTATTTCGCATAGGCACCAAAGTAGTGATCGTCATTTGCTATGAAGTAGTTAAATTTAGAGGTGACAAGCGAGTCATAGTCATCATCTCTGCCCTTTAAATTTAGATAGTCTATATCATTTAGCTTGGTTGCATCTATCCACATGCCCTCTTGCAGATCAGCCTCGCTAAGGTATTTTATGAGTTTATCTCTTTCATATTTTAGCCCGACACCTTTGTGAGTTTTGTTTTTTAGCTCAGCTCTGTTTGAAGTCTCGCTTTTTTGCTTGGCTCGGTAGCTGTTTTTATCAGTAAATGAACCAAAGCTGATCTCACCTCTTGAATCAGGCGAATCAGTAAATCTAAAAGCACCGTAAATTCCAGCGCCCCTGTTTGTCCTTATCTGCGGATCAAACTCCAGATCCCACTGGTTATAAGGAGCAAAATAGACTGGCTGCTTATAGTAAAAGCCCTCTGACTTGCCATATCCAAGCTCTGGTGGCAAAAGTCCTGTCCTTCTTGTAGTATCAGTTGAGAAGCCAAAGTATGGCAGGTAAAAGACTGGTACGTTTGCTATGCGAAAGACTGGGTTAAAAAGATGCAAAAATTTACTCTGTTTGTTTAGCATGGCTGAGCTTGAGGTGATGCTCCAGTCAGGGTCTTGGACGTTGCAGCTTGAAACCATCGCCTTTTTAACTCTGTAGTATTCGCTATCTGAGCTGCTCTCATCGCTTCTCATCCACACTTCCATGTCTTTGTTCATCATAAAGAGTGACTCAAAGGCAGCGTTGTTGTTTTTTAAATTTAGCTTAGCGTAGTTTGAGCGAGAAACCTCATCTTTGCCCTTCATCATATTGACATTGCCAAAGAGCTCAATGACTGAGTTGTTTTGATCATAAACAGCACAATCAGCCGTCACAAGATACTCTTGCGAATATACAACGACGTTTTTATTTGCCGTTACGATGCCCTTATCTTGCTTCACATCATCAGCTAATAGCTGCACATCTTGCACTGCTGCACTTAAACTAAAAACACAAACCGGAATTAAAAATAAAATTTTACGCATTTATCACCACTGTTTTTGCTATTTTGTCTTGCCAAGTCTGCCTTGCAGGGTTTGAAAGTGCCCACGCAAAGCCAAGATAAAAACAAGCTTCACTAACTATCCTAAATATCGCCCTAACAAGACTTTGAGTTAAATTTGGCTTATCTAAAATTTCTACATTTATACACATCGTCTTTGTTATCATCTGCCCGGGGCTTGCGCCATAATACCAAACGAAAAATGTGTGATAGATGACTTTTAGCAAGTTGATCTGCCAAAATAAATTTAATACCAAATTTCTAGTATCATCAAAGTTAGTGCTAGTAGAAAGAGGCTCCCAATAGATGATCATAAAAAGAAACGAAACTATGATCTCATCGATAGAAAACGCCATGATCCTCTTAGCAAAAGGAGCAAGTGAAATTTCTTCGTTTTGAAGCTTCTCTTCTATCTGCATACTCATTTTAGAGCCTGCCACGCGATATCTTTTCTATAGTGTGCTCCGTCAAATTTGACATTTTTGCAAAGCCCATAGGCCTTATCACGCGCCTCTTTTATGCTCTTTGCAGTCGCCACGCAGACTAGCACTCTACCGCCATCTGCGTAAATTTCATCGCCCTCTTTGCTCACGCCTGCGTAAGCTATATGGGCATCTTTTACGTCATTTAAAACTGAAATTTTAGCCTTTGGGCTGCTTTTATAAGGATAGTTTTTGCTAGACATTACGACGCCAACAGCAAATTCATCTTTTAAGCTGATAGGCTTTAGCTCACCCTTTGCAGCATTTAGTAAAATTTCACTCAAATTTCCGTCAATTAATGGCATCAAAACCTCGCACTCAGGATCGCCAAATCTCACGTTAAACTCAAGCACATAAGGCTCATTTTTCACGATCATCAGCCCCACAAAAAGCACTCCACAAAACGGACTGCCCTCGTTTTTCATCCCTTTTAACGTAGGTTTTACCACCTCTTCTTCGACCCTTTTTACTAACTCTTTTGAAGCAAGCGGACTTGGAGCATAAGCGCCCATACCACCAGTATTTGGACCCTCGTCGTTATCAAGTAGGCGTTTATGGTCTTGCGCCACTGGCAAGCTTACGAAATTTTCGCCGTCACAAATGGCAAAAAAGCTAAGCTCAAAGCCGTCTAAAAACTCTTCAACCACCACAAATTTGCCAGCATCACCAAAGCTAGCCCCACTTAGCATGTCGCTAACTGCCTCTTTGGCTTCTTCTTTGGAATTTGCGATGATCACGCCTTTTCCAGCGCAAAGCCCGTCAGCCTTTACGACCATCGGAGCGCTTAGGGTATCAATAAATTTAAATGCTTTTTCTTTGTCGTCTGTGTTTAAATATTTTGCAGTTTTTATGTTATTTCTAGCTAAAAAGTCCTTCATATAGGCCTTGCTAGCCTCAAGTCTAGCAGCTGCTTTGCTTGGTCCAAAGATGAGCAAACCCTCTTTTTTAAATATATCCACCACGCCTTCGCTAAGAGGCGCTTCAGGTCCTACGATAGTTAGCTCGATACTATTTTTTTTGGCAAAATTTGCTAGCTCGTGAAAGTCTTTTATGTTTAAATTCTCACCAAGGCGTGAGGTCGCACCATTTCCATGCGCAAAGTATAAATTTATATTTTTTTCGCTTTTTAGTTTTAGAGCAATGGCGTATTCGCGGCCACCACTTCCTATTATGAGAATGTTCATATTATCTCCGTAAATTTAAAAACCCAAGTGGGCGTCGCATAGAAGAGTGGCCCATAAACAAAGCCAATCTTGCAAATAGATGGATACCAAAAGGTTGCAACTTCTCGCTGTTTAAGGCTCAAACGAAGCCACATCGCAAGGCACCCATACCTTTTCGCTAACAAAAAAGTGTTGGACCCCGTAAAATGCTGACTCGCTTCACTCAGGCAATAAAATTATATAAATTCTTTGCTTAAAGTAACGTTTTGGCAAGTGCGATACAAGCGTTTATATCTTGACTTTGACTAACAAGTGGCTTTGTAAAATTTAGCTCTTTTGCAGTGACCTTTCCGATGCTTATCGTCTGATAGCTCTCGTCCCAGCCAAAATTAGTTAGAAAATTTCTCACATTTATCGGAGATGCGAAGATCAAAATGCTATTTTTTGGCGGTTTTAGCTCCATTTTGCAAGGATTTAAGACATTTTCATAGGCGATGACCGCCTTTATATTTACGCCACCATCTTGCAAAATTTCTAAGAAATTTGAAGCGCTATCTTTGCCTTTTAGATAAAGAACCTTTTTGCCTTTTAAAAGTGGCAAAATTTCTCTTGCAAAGTCATCTCCGTGTGCGTTTTGCCCAGTGTAAATTTCACTAAAACCAAACTCTCTTGCAGCCGCTGCGCAACTACTTGCAATAGCAAAAACTGGTAAATTTTCTAGCGCGTTAATCTCATTAAATTTTAAAGCCTTAAAAGCATTTTTGGAGGTTGCCACAAGCGCGTCAAATTCGCTTAAATTCAGATCAAATTTCAAAAACTCTATCTTGCTAACGCTTAAATTTACAACGCTCTCATCAGTCGTCTTTGTGTTTGAAACAAGATAAATTTTACGCAACTCTTTTTAGCCCTAAAAATGAGATAAAGGCAAGCACGCTGCAAGCTAAAATAGCTATTGAGGTCGAGTAAAAAATGTCACCAAGACCAACTAGTGGCGAGATGATGCCACCTAAGAAAAATGGGCAAAATCCAAGCACTGCTGAGGCTGAGCCCGCGTACTCTCTGCCCTCATTCATCGCAAGTGATGAGGCCGTTGGTAAGATAAAGCCAGTAAAGAGCAAAAGCAAGAAAAATGCGATGATAACGCCGATCACTTCAAATTTAAAGCAAAGCACAAACACTATAAAAATACTAGCAAACAAGGTGCCAAAAAGCCCAGTTTTTAGTGCTTTTCGTTCATTTAGCAAGCTTGCAAGTCTAGCACCTATGACGATAGCTAGGCCATTTGCCGCAAAGCAAAAGCTGTAGCTTACTGGGCTTAGCAGGTAAAACTCTTGTAAGATAAAAGAAGATGCCGCGATATAGGCAAACATCGCAGCCATCGTAAATGTTTGGATCGCAATAAATAGCATAAATTTCTTTTTTCTTAAAATTTTGCCAAAGACGCTGTAGGTCTGAAGCAAAGGCACTTTTAGGCGGTTAGCAGGGCTTAGGCTCTCTTTGAAGTAAAAATTTGCGATAAATAGCAAAATACCGATGATCGTTAGCGCCATAAAGATGCCGCGCCAGTCGGTAAATTTAAGTAGCAAGCTGCCGCCTATTGGTGAAAATATCGGAGCAAGACCATTTACAACCATCATAAGACTAAAAAATTTAGTCATCTCGTGACCCTTGTAAAGGTCGCTCACAACGGCTCTTGAGATAACCAGACTGCCCGCACTTGCAAGCCCTTGTATGATGCGCATAAAGATAAAAAACTGGATATTTTGCGCAAAAAATATAAAAATCGTGCTTATCGTATAGACGATGAGCGAGATGGTAAGTGGCGTTTTTCGCCCAAATTTATCGCTGATTGGACCAACTATTAGCTGACCGATCGCAAGGCCTGCCATCGAGGTTGTAAGAGTTAGCTGGGTTGCTGAAACGCTTGTGCCAAACCACTCAGTTATGGCTGGCAGTGCTGGCAGGTAAAGGTCTGTGACAAATGGTCCAAAAGCTGAAAGCGCGCCCAAAAATAGTAGTAAAAATAGTTTGGAATTTTCTTTTTTCATAGCTCTTCTTTAAATTTTAAAGAGATTATATTATGACTTTGCTTTTTGAGTTATTAAGGGTAAATTTAATGTGATTTATAAAAGATAAAAGCCCTAAAATAGGGCTTATTTTTACATTTTGTCTTTTGTGACGATTAGAAGCATTTTGAATTTGTCTTTCACTTTTAGGCCGTGTGGGATCTTGCCAGGAAGCACGATGCTATCGCCCTTTACTAGATGAAAGCTCTCATCAGCTATCTTTAAATCAAGCTCGCCATCAAGCGCGATAAGTAGCGCATCGCCAGGGGCAGCGTGGGTTGAGAGCTCTTGGTCTTTGTCAAAACTAAGTAGCGACATCGAGCCATTTTCGTTTTTGACAAGCGTCTTGCTAACTATCTTGCCATTCTCGTAGCTAACGGCATCTGCGAGACTAAAAACACTCGCTTTGTCTAAATGATCTATCATAACATTCTCCTTAAAATCTATTAGTAAATATTTTGTCTTCTTTGTAAATTTGAGCTTTCGCCAGGTTTTTGCCTCGATAAGGCAGGCCTCATCACGCCCAAGCCTCATCTGCTTTTCGCCGTATTCAAGCTGTGCTTCGCCGTCAATGACGAAGGCAAGGCTATCTATAAAAAGCATCTCGTGATCAAGCTCTTCGCCCTCATCAAATGCGTATATATCTACACTTGCGTTTTTGTTTTGAAAGAGCCTTTTACTAACAACGCTTTTTTCAACTATCTTTGTATCTTTGTCAAGATTATAAATTTTGCTCAAGTTGTATCCTTTTTGCGAAGGATTATAATGCAAGTTTTGATAACAGTTCTTAACATATGTTAAGGAATTTGACTATTTTAGTCCTTTTTTTAGCTTTCTTATCAAAAATCTAGCAGGGTGTAGCTCAAAAAATAGCGACCTTTCTATGCAAAGTGGGCGAGCAAGCACAAGATCGGTTATCAAATTTGCTCCAAGTATCGCCGTGCCAAGGCCACGCGAGCCGTGAGCGAAATTTACAAAGAGATTTTTTTCGTAGCTTGCTTTTGGATTGTTATCTTTATTTTTACTCCAAAATAGCCCCTTGTAGTTTTGCTTATAAAACTCCTCGTCGTGCAGGGCGCCGATTATCGGGAATCTATCTCCGCTGTAACTTCTATATCCCACACGTGAGCCTATGATGATAGCTTTTGACGTGTCAAAAAACTCGCTCACGTCGCTTAAATTTTTAGCGTTATCCACGTCTTTAGGCGTGTCGCAAATTTCATTTCTAGCGTAGGTTGCGCCGATGACTTGCACCCCTTTGACGGCTGGACAGATGTAGCCTTTTGCGCTTAGTGGTAGCTCATTTTTTAGCACTGGTTTTAGGTGCGTGACTTGACCTCTGACGCTACTTATTTGCATGTCATAGTCTTTAAAAATTTCACTACTTTTACTACCTGTGCAAAAGACTAAGATATCAGCCTCCAAGCTTTTTTTATTTTTAAATTTAACGCTTATCTTGCCATTTTGCAGATGCGTCCTGCTCTCATACTCGTGGTTAAATAAAATTTCAAAGTTACTTGATAGAAATTTACAAATTTCTCTTGGCCTAGCATAAGCCGCATCTTTTATAAATATCCCAGGGTATGGCTTTAAACTCTCATCAAATTTAAAAATATCCTCCGCGCTTTGATCCTGCCATGAGGCATACCTTTTAACGAGCTCGTCATCGAACGCATAGTCGATGCAGCCATTAAATTTGATAAGGCTTTTTGGTAAATTTGCCTTGTAAAATCTCACTGCTTGCAAAAACGCATTTATGTGCATACGGCCTAAATTTACCCCGGGCTTCGTAACTAATGGCATCAAGGCGCCGCAGTGATTACCTGAGCCATTTGTCGCGACCTCACTCTTTGCCTCGGCGATCACCACTTTAAAGCCATTTTTGGCTAGCTCTCCAGCGGTGGCAAGTCCAGCCACACCTGCTCCTATAACAAGCGCTGTTTTGCCTTTTACGCTGGCGACTGGCTCGCACCTAGCAAACCAAGCGTCCTTTAAATTTTCATCCTTTTTCTCTAGCACGGCGCTGCTCATCTGGCGTTTTCTAGCGTAGCCCTCTTTTAGACTCAGCAAAAAGCCAGCATTTTTTAGCCCATCTTTTACCATTTTTGCGCACGAGTAGGTTCTAACTATGGTGCCAACCCTGCTTAGCCTTGCGATCTGCTTAAAGACATCCTCGCTCCAGATCGAGCCATTTTTACTTGGGGCAAAGCCGTCTAAAAGCCAGATATCAGCAGCAAAATCAAGCTCAGGCAAAATTTGATCTGCCTCGCCGTAGCAAAGATCAAGGGTGATATTTGGCGCGAAATTTATGCGGTGTATGCCTGAGATTAACGGCGGATAGAGTGAAACTAGCCTTTTAGCATAAGCTTTAAAAATGCCTAAATTTTCATAAATTTTTAAAAGATCTTCTTTTTTGATAGGACTTTTTTCGATGCTAACGAAGTGAAGTTTTTTGGGGCTTTTTTTAAATTTTTTACAAAGTGTGAAGAAATTTAGCCCAGCGCCAAAGCCAGTCTCGGCGACTATAAAGTTATCTTTGCTCTGCCAAATTTCATCAAGTGCGCTCGCAAAGACAAATTCACTCTCAAGCCAAGGCTTGTCGGTATTAAAGTAGATATCGCCAAACTCTTCGTTAAATGGAATTTGCCCTTTAAAGCTCAAATTTGCATTTTTCATCTATTTTTTGCGAAATATCCATCTATGCCGTTTGCGATGCCGTTTGCAAGGGCTTTTTGATAGGCCTCGTCAAAGAGTTTTTCGCCCTCGACTGGATGCGTGATGTAGCCGATCTCGACTAGAACCGCTGGCATAAGAGCACCCACGAGCACCCAAAATGGCGCTTCTCGCACGCTGCCGTCGCTGGCTGCATAGACCTTTCTAGCACTTGCTAAAATTTCTTTTTGGATGTCGATACCAAGCTTGTTTGAGGCGATGATCTTCTCGCGGTTTAGCACGTTTAGAAACGTTTGCTGCGAAAAGTAGTTCATCTCTTCGATGTCTGATTTATTTTCAAGTGCGGCTGCGTTTTTGCTGCGCTCGCTCCTTGCAGGCGATAAGAAAAAGGTTTCGATGCCGTGCATGCTCTTTGCTTTAGCAGCGTTTGGAGCGGCGTTTGCGTGGATAGAGACAAAGAGGTCAGCCATCTTGTCGTTTGCAAATTTTGTTCTTGATCTTAAATTTATAAAAACATCAGTTGATCTGGTGAAATAGACCTTGTAACCACGAGATTTTAGTATCTCGCCAAGCTTTTTGGCTACACCTAAAACGGCTGTTTTTTCTTTTAAACTGCCATTTACTGCGCCTGGATCTGTGCCGCCATGCCCTGGATCGATGACGATCGTTTTGTTGCGTGAAAATTTACCCGCAGCAACTGGAGGCAAAGGCTCTTCTACTGGCTCACTTTGTGCTGGCTCACTCTGTACTGACTCAGACTTTAAATTTGGCTCTACTGCGCTTTGTGCTGGCTTTTCGTTTTTATTTTTAAGCTTATGAAGTGGTGCTCTTACGTTTTCATTTGAGATGAAATTTTGAGCGCTGATTATTAGCAAATCCCCAGTCGCGTTTGCTTTTATCGTCTTTTGCACCTTGTCAGAAAAGATGATCCTAACGGTGTTTTTATCATACTGAGAGATGTGAATGTAGTCTGAGATGAAATTTTTATAAGTTAGTGGGTTGCCATTTAGCCTGCCATCAATATCCATGATATTTTTGTAGGCATTTTGCTGTTTGGCAAACGATGTCTTTAGCCTTGCGGTATCTAGCTTTGTGTTAAATTTAAGCACCAAGGTGTCATTTACCTTTGTGGCACTTAGTAGCGTTAAAGCTGGCGAAACCGCTGGCGCGCTGGCACCTTTTACGCCGTTTATCGCATTTAGATCTCTTATATATGCGCTTGAGTCAAAGCCAAGCGCCTTTGAACTGGTTATTAGCCTAGTAAGTGCCTGCTTTTTCGTGTTTTTGTCGTTTTTAATGATCGCATCAACGTAGATATTTTTTATATCATTATGAAGCTTGATCTTAGCGCTTCTATTTAGAGCCATAAAATTTCTATCAAATTTGGCAAAAGTCTCCGAATTTGTCGCCGCAAAAAGAAAACTAAATGCTAGAAAAAGAGATATTAAAACCCGTTTCATTCACCATGTACCAGCTTATGCATTAGCTCTTTTACGCTTATTAGCTCTTTTAGTTTGTAGCCGTTTGCTCCCGTGAAAAATAGCCCGCTCTCCTTTTTGCCGCTATATGCGTCAAATAGCCTATCTGCAATGCAGTATCCCACCTGCTTTGCCTCTTTGCCTCTTTGGCAAGGACTTACGCAGTTGCTTATGCACTGGATCTTTGGACCCATTCTTTTATCGACTAAATTTATCAAATTTGTTCTTATCCCGCGAGCTGGATAGCCAACTGGGCTCTTTATAAGCTCGATGTCTTTCTCTTCAGCTGCCAGCAAGACCTCTTTAAAGCCGATGTCTGCGTCGCACTCGTGGGTGCCAATGAAGCGTGTGCCCATCTGGACGCCATTTGCTCCAAGCGATATCGCCTTTTCGATGTCGTTTTTATCCCAAATTCCACCAGCTGCGATGAGAGGGAAGTCGCCCCACTCTTTGATCTCAGCTTTTACTTGTGGGATGAGATTAAATAGTGAAAACTCAGGATCAAGGCACTGCTCGTATGTAAAGCCCTGATGGCCGCCACTTAGCGGTCCTTCAAGCACGACAGCATCTGGCAAGCGCTCATATCTTTGAAGCCAGCGCTTACAGATGATCTTTAGTGCTTTTGCGCTTGAGACGATCGGTACAAGTGCTATCTCTTTAAAATTTTGTGTAAATTCAGGTAAATTTGTAGGTAGCCCTGCACCTGAGACTATGATATTTATACCAGCCTCGCAGGCGTCTTTAACCACCCTTGCGTAGTCGTTTGCAGCATACATTATATTTACGCCAAGTGGCAAGTCGCCACAAATTTTACGTGCATTTTCAATGATTGCTCGAAGGCCTCTTGTGGAGTAGAAATTTTCGCTTCCAAAAGGCTTTGCATTTAGCTCTTTATCTATAAATTTGCGGTTTTCATAGTAGCCTGTGCCAACTGAGCTAATTATGCCAAGACCGCCTTCTAAGCTCACATTGCCAGCTAGTTTGTCCCAGCTGATGCCAAGCCCCATACCGCCTTGAAATATCGGGTATTTTATCTCGTATTTACCTATTTTTAACGGCTTTAACTCCATTTATTCAACCTTTATCTTCGCAAATTTACGCTTACCAACCTGCAAGATATACTCGCCTGCTCCTAATTTTAACTGCTCATCACTAATTTTTTCTTGATTGATGCTAACTGCATTTGCTTTTATATCTCGCCTTGCTTGAGAATTTGACTCACTTAGCCCACACTGAGATAAGGCTTCGACTATCCAAATCGGCGCTTTTAAGCTAAATTCTTTCATATCAGTTGGGAGCTGGTTTTGAGAGTGAACGCTGTTAAATTCAGCCATAGCAGCCTTAGCAGCCTCCTCGCCGTGATATCTCGCTGTTATCTCATAGGCAAGGTCCTCTTTTGCCTTTTTTGGATGATATTTGCCACTATTTACGTCATTCATCAGCTCTTCTATCTCGCCAAGTGTTTTTGTGCTTAGTAGCTCGTACCAGCGCCACATAAGCTCGTCACTTATGCTAAGCGTTTTTGCAAACATATCATTTGCATTTTCAGTTACGCCTATGTAGTTGCCAAGGCTCTTACTCATTTTATTTACGCCATCAAGCCCCTCAAGAAGTGGCATCATGATGACAGCTTGCTCTTTGCCGATATTATATGTGCGTTGCAAGGTTCTGCCCATTAGAAGGTTAAATTTCTGATCTGTGCCGCCCATTTCGATGTCGCACTTCATCGCCACGCTGTCATAGCCTTGAAGAAGCGGATACATAAACTCAGAGATTGATATAGGATTTCCCGCTTTTATCCTCTTTTCAAAGTCATCTCGCTCTAGCATTCTAGCTACTGAAAATGTGCTAGTTAGCTCGATTATCCCAGCAGCTCCTAGCTCATTTGACCATTTTGAGTTAAACATGATCACCGTTTTTTTTGGATCTAAAATTTTAAAAACTTGCTCTTCGTAAGTTTTAGCATTTTTTAAAACGGTCTCTTGATCTAGCTTTTTTCTAGTAGCTGACTTGCCTGTTGGATCGCCTATTTGAGCGGTAAAATCACCTATCAAAAACTGCACTATCGCGCCATGTTTTTGAAGCAGAGCCATCTTGTTTAAAACGACTGTGTGGCCTAGGTGAAGGTCTGGAGCTGTTGGGTCAAAACCTGCTTTTACGTAGAAATTTTCGCCTTTTTCATAATAATTTTTAATTAAGTTTTCAACCCTCTCAGCATCGATCATCTCGGCAATGCCGCGGTTTATCTCTTGTAAAATATCGTCTATATCTTGAACCATTTTTCTCTCCTAATTATGATATGGGTCGCTTTGCGAAACAAAATCAATAATCTTATATCTATCTTTGATCTTCTCTTTGATTTCGTTTGCATCGATGTTTTCTGCTATTTCGACGCTTATTTCAAACGTATCTCCGCTAAGATCATTTGCTTCGTTTAACGAGATTGTAGCTAAATTTATATCAAGTCTAGCAAGATATGTTAAAAATTCAGCCAACGCACCTTTTCTGTTTTCTAAATTTAATAAAATTTTATACCTATGCGGGGCATTTCTCGTCCATTTGACAAAAATGATCTCATCGCCTTTATCCATTAGCTTGCCAGCGCGCTCGCAAAGCTTGTGATGTACTGTCACAGTGTGGCCATTTTTAAAGCCCACTATGCTATCGCCCCTTTTTGGGTTGCAGCAATAATCAAACTCGACATTTGAAATTTTATGGTTTGAGTAGATCACTATGTTTTCAAATTTCTGCTTTTTGATCTGGTATTTGTCGCCCAAAGAGATCATAAATGGACGCTCTTTTCTGATGTATTTTTTAAGCATATTTGCCACTTCTTGCAGATACTCACTATCAGTTGCTGCACGAAAGACCTTTTTGCCTAAATTTTCACTCTCTACCCACTCTAAAATTCTATCTTTTGAGACGTTAAATACTGATTTTAAAATATCTATCGCCATTTTATAGTTTATATCTCTTATCTTTTGCTTGCAAAATGACCTTATCGTCGCCTTTGCCTTGCCTGTTCGCACGCTATTTATCCACGAACAGCGAAATTTAGCCTCTTCGCCAGTTACTATCCTAACGATGTCGCCATTTTTTAGCTCTGTTAGAAGTGGCATCCTAACTCGGTTTATATAAGCTTCTTTTGCGTAAAGTCCGATCTCTGAGTGAATCTCATAAGCGTAATCAAGCGCCGTAGCACCACGTGGCAACGTAAAGACCTCGCCCTTTGGAGAATAAACTGCGATATCTTCGATATAAAGGCTATCTTTTGCGTATTCATATAGCTCTTCGACATTGCTTTCGTTCTCGCTATTTTGCATGCTGATGTCATTTAGCCAGTCAAGCTTTGGATTGAGTAAGCTGCCCTCGCCGTTTTTATATTTCCAGTGAGCAGCGACGCCGTATTCAGCGGTTTTATGCATATCATAAGTGCGAACTTGCGCCTCAAATATGCTTTTGTTATCAAAAATGGTTGTGTGTATAGTTTGATAGCCATTTTGCTTTGGAAGCGCGATATAGTCTTTAAATCTTGAGATGAGAGGGTTAAAATTTATATGCAAATTTCCAAGTGCAAGGTAGCAATCAAGCGGCTTTTGCACGATGATCCTAATGGCAAGCAAGTCAAGCACCTCTTCGATAGAAATGCCCTTTCTTTGCATCTTTAGATAGATCGAGTAGTAGTGTTTTATACGTTTTTGTATCTCAAAAGTGCCTTCTATAAAGCCATTTTCAAGCAAAATTTGACTTACCTTTTCGTGAAAAGCATTTAGTTTTAAGCTAAGTTGCTGCTTGTTTTTGTTTAGGTAGCTATCGATCTTTGCGTATTCTTCTGGCATCGCATACTTAAAGCTTAGATCTTCAAGCATGTTTTTGATCGATGAAATTCCCAGTCTATGAGCGATCGGAGCGTAAACCATAAGCGTCTCTTCGGCGATACGTTTTTGCTTTTCAGGCCTTAGCGCTTCAAGAGTTAGCATGTTGTGAAGTCTGTCGCAAAGCTTTACGACAAGGACTCTGACGTCTTCTATGGAGATTAAGAGCATCTTTCTAAAAGTTAGCGCCGAGCTTGCCAGTTTTTCGTTGCTATCTGAGCTTGCGAGCTTATTTTCTCTAATGGCAACTATCTTTGTAAGCCCTTCAACCAGCTTTGCCACCTCATCGCCAAATTCAGCCTGAAGCTCACCTAACGTTACGTCGGTATCTTCGACCACGTCATGAAGAAGTGCAGCTATGACCATGCTCTCATCGCCGCCCATATTTGCTACGATAGAGGCTACTAAGATGGGGTGAATGGCGTATGGTTCGCCACTTTTGCGGTATTGTCCAGCGTGAGATGTGACGCAGCTATCTACGGCTTTGTCTAAAATTTCACTTCTCTCACAAAGAGAAAAGAGCAGTTTTATCGCTTCTGAAACGTTTTTACAAGCTAAAATTTGCTCTATCAACTGCTCTAAAAAAAGACTATTTTCCTTCAACTATTGCCTCTAAGCCTATTTTGCCCTCAGCCACTTCAAGTAGTGCGATGTCGGCAAATTTCATCTTTGAAGTATCAGCATCAACTAAAGCTATGGCGCCATTTGCTAGCGCTTCTGCACGCTTTGCAACGATAAGTGAAAGCTTATATCTATCATCTCCTACTTGTTTTAGCGCTCTTGCTGTGATTTGTTCTGTTCTCATTTTTATCCTTTTTGAAATTTATTTTACAACTGAGTATAGGGCTGCTTCTTCTTCATTTATTATTTTTAATAAATTTCCAGCCTTAAACATATTACAAACTAAGATCGGCAGTGCGTTGTCCTTTGCTAAAGCTATGGCAGTGTCGTCCATAACATTGATATCATCGCTCATCGCCTTTTCGTAGTTTAGTGATTTTAGAAGTTTTGCATCTTTGAATTTTTTAGGATCTTTGTCATAAACGCCATCAACTTTTGTCGCTTTTATGATCATATCTGAGCCGATCTCGATAGCTCTTAGCGTAGCTGCTGTATCTGTTGTGAAGAATGGATTGCCCGTGCCTGCAGCAAAGATAACAACTCTGCCCTTTTCTAAATGGCGCTGCGCACGTCCTACGATGAAGGTCTCGCAGATCGCTTCCATCTTGATCGCGCTTTGCACTCTTACTTCAAGCCCGCTTCGCTCCAATGCTTCACGCATCGCGATCGAGTTGATGACAGTTGCTAGCATGCCCATGTGATCGCCGCTCGTTCGTTTGATGATACCATCTTTTGCAGCGCTCACGCCGCGCACTATGTTACCACCGCCGATGACGATGCCAACTTCGATATCATTTTCTATAAGCTCTTTTATCTCGCTTGCTATAAATTTAAGCACAGCTGTGTCTATACCAAAACCATTTTCTCCAGCCAAGGCCTCGCCTGAAAATTTGACCAATACGCGTTTTCTCTTACTCATTGTCATGCTCCTTGAAATTCACGCATTTTAGCCAAAAAGGCTTTAAATTTAGCTAATAACGCTTACAAAGTGACTATTTTGAGATCATTTCAAGCGGGTCGATATGGTAGTTTCTTTGCGTTACTTCAAAGGTTAGATCGTTTCTAACTCGGCCTATGACGTAGCCTTTTTGCACGACTGAGCCGACCTTTACAGTTGGCGCGATCTGGCTTAGGTGGGCGTAGATCGTGTGGATGCCGTTTTCATTTTCGATGATAACGACATTTTCAAGCATCGGAGTTGCTTTTGCAAAGACGACCTTGCCATTTAGCACGCTTTTAACCTTCGCATCTGGGGTGCTTGAGCGAAGTATGACTGATTCGTTGAAAATTTTGATGTTATATATCGGATCTACGTAGTTGCCAAATTTTTGCTTTACAGAGTAGCTATCAAGCGGAGCGATCGTCCTTGCGCCTGAGTATCTCTTAACTGAGCTTGTCTGATAGCCCCCACCCATTGGCTGGCTCTTTTCGCCCTTTTTGCCACCTTTGCTAGCTGCTCTTTCTTGCTTTTCTCTAGCTGCACGTGCTGCTTCATCCTCTTGCTTTTGCATGATAGCAAGCTGCTCAAGCGTCTTTCTTAGCTCGTCTTGTTGGGCTTGAAGCTTGGCTAGCTTTTTGCTGTAAATTTCTTTATCGCGTTTTAGCCCGTTTATTGTATTTTTCTGCGTGCTCTCTAGGCTTTGTAGATCATTTTGCTTGCGCCTATAGTTTTTTATGCTTGAGTTTATCTCATTTATCTTGCTTGATTTGTTTTTTATCTTTTCTATCGTATCTTCGTAGTTCTCACTAAGCCTTTTAAAGTCCTCTTTTGCTATGGCATTTAGCTTGGTTAAAATTTGCGACGAGATAATGCTCTCTTCGCTTTGTTTGCCCTCGCTTGCTGACATCATAAGATCAAATGAGAGGTCTTCTGCGATGATCCTTATCATATTTTGCTCTAGCTCTTTTTGGGTGCGCTCTAGCTCTTTGTTTTGCTTTGTTAGATCATCAAGCTCAAGAAGCGCTTTTGAAGCATTTGTCTCAAGGACCGAAATTTGACCTTTTAAATTTGTGATATCGCCGCTTATGCCGCGAAGTTTTTTCTCGCCATTTACGATATCGCCAGCCAAGTCATCAAGCTTTTTACTAAGCTGCTCGCTCATAGCCTGCGTCGATCTTAGCGAGTTTTTGGAGTCTTTTATCTTCTCTTTAGTATTTGATGCAAAAGCTAGACTAAATGCTAGCAAAAGTGTAAAAATTCCTTTTTTCATATCGTGCTTTTTCTAGCCTTACTCATCACTAAACTAACAGCAAAAATGCTTAAAACCACAGCCACGCCAAATAGGATAAAAATATCTCTTGAAAGATCAAGGCTAGGCAAGACTACATCGATGCTTGCGGCATTTTCTCTAAAAATTTCAATGCTAGGCAAGAAAAAGAAAAACGCGCCAACAACAATGGTCGCAACTATGCTATCAACCATGGCTGATTTATAGAGCATGGCTGATTTTAGCCAAAATGGCGCGCCAAAAAGCGTCATGATCTCGATGCGTTCTCTATGCTCAAATAGCCAAATTTTAGTCTGCTTAAGCATAAGCATAAGCCCAACGACACAAAGTATCGCCATAAATGCATAAGATATGCTTTTAGCTAAATTTAGCATCTTAAAGACCTTGTCATGGGTCTTTGAAAATGTCTCGACCTTGCTTATACCATCAAATTTCAAAAGCTTTTGCTTTATCTCCTCCATATACTCTGGCGATGGAAATTCGCTTAGTCTTAGCGAGTAAAATTTAGGCAAGGCATTTTGAAGGATGGATAAATTTTTAGCTGAGATGTCGTTTGATAGGCGGTCTATGATCTTTTGCGGGCTTAGTGGCTCGACGCTAGCTAGCGTGCTAACCACTGGCTTTAGCACTGGCTCGCTTAGCTCTTTGTTTGAGACCACCACGATGTTGTAGTCATTTCCCATAAGCCTCTCATACTCTCTTACGATCTTGTCTGCTGTGAGGCTAAACTGCACTGAAAATAAAAGCGCGATTAACGGCAGGATAAATCCAAGGTGGTTTTTAAGCGATCTCATGCACGCCTCCATTTTCTATGACGAAGTGGCGGTATGGGATGCGAAGCGTTGATGGGATGTGATGCGTCACCACGACGACGCTTGTGCCTAGAAATTCTCTAGCTGATTTTAGAAGCGACCAGATGACGTCGCTTGAGTATTCGTCTAAATTTCCAGTTGGCTCGTCGCATAAGAGCAAATTTGGATTGTGTGCGAGTGCTCTTGCCATGGCAACTCTTTGCTGCTCGCCGCCACTTAGCTCACGAGGGTATTTATCGGCTTTGTGAAGCATATTTACATGTTTTAAAAGCTTAGCCACCTGCTTTTTGCTCACATTTTGATTGACGCCTTTGATGATGAGTGGTAGCATGACGTTTTTTTCGACATTCCACTCATTTATCAAGCGATAGTTTTGAAATATAATGCCAACTCGCTGCCTAAGCTCGCAAAGTCTTTTGTCATCGATATCGTCCATTTGCGTCATGCAGACATTTAGCTCGCCAGCTAGAGGCGAAATTTCTCCGTAAAATGACTTTAAAAGCGTGCTCTTTCCGCTTCCACTCTTGCCTGTGATAAAGACAAAGTCATTTGCGTAGATGTCTAAATTTACGCTATTGATCACAACCTCGTTGCGCTCATAAGCTAGGCTTAAATTTCTTGCGCTAATTATCTCTTGCATCAGCCAAATACTCCTTCAAAAGCTCGTGTGCTGCTAAATTTTCACGTATTAAGATCGGTTTTTTTATAAAATATTCGCTTTTTTCATCGCTTATTTTGATGAAACATTGCTCTGGTTTGTTAAACGCTCCAAAGGCGACTTTTAGCAAAATTTCACTCTCGTTTATGGTGTAAATTTCTTCAAAATGTAAAAAGTGATCCTCTTTTTTTATGATGAAATTTTTAAAATTTTTAATGATATTTTTTACGCTAGTCTTTTCTTTGAAGCTAAAATCTCCAGCCAAAACGCTCTCACCGCTTTTTGCCTCACAAGTATAAATAACATCGTAAATGTCCTTATCTTGGCGTCTCCAGCGGTCTTCATACTTGCTAGTTACCTCTAAATTTCTATTTTTAAAAGCCTCTATCTTTGAGTTTGCGGGCTCTAAAAATTTACTCAAACTAAAGTCGCAATACTCCTTGCTATCAGTTCTTAGCTCAAATTTACCGCCAACTTTTAGTATCCTCTCGCACTCAAACGCAAACGCCGATGAGACCACGCGTCTATGCTCGGCCTTATTCCACGGCACTGGGAAATGTAAAAATACTCTATCAACTAAATTTGATCCAACTAGCGAGAGTAAGAGCCTTGCGTCTGTGTTTATCAGACGCACGTTTTCTAGGGCATTTACCTTAGCAAGCTTTGCTACTTGCTCGATACTTGGCTTATAGACCTCTATGCCGATAACTAGGGCATTTGGGTTGTTTTTAGCCTGATAGAGCAAGTGCCTGCCAGAGCCAAAGCCGATCTCGATAAAAATCTCTTTAAATTTATCTTTTAGCTCGCAAAAAGCTGGCACAAACTCTTCAAGGCTTAAAATTTCACTCACTTTTTTGGTCAAATTTGTCTTTTTTACAGCAAATGCTTGGCTGATGATGCCGTTGCAATTTTGCTCTTTAAAAAGCTCAAGCGCTTCTTGCAAAAGCCCAACTTTAGCAGGCTTTGTAAGCTTTTCTCCCTTTACGACGATGCCATTTTTGCCTGGCTTTACGACTAGAAAAAAGCCTTCATCTTCATTTTTTGTGTAGATGAGCCTCTCGTTTCGGCCATTTGCCTGCCAAAGAAATTTGATCTTGTCGTTACCAAATGGAAACGAGAGCTCTTTTAAGGACGAAGCGATGAAATTTGGCATTATTTTATGCTAACTTCTGCTTTTGATGACTTATCAGAAGCGATGCCATACTCATCGACTGCTACGACGCTGTAAGAGTAGCTAGCTCCTTTTTGGACGCTGTCATCTCTAAGCCCAGTATCGCTTATGCCGCTAAAGACTTTCTCGCTAGCACCGCTTCTATAAACTGTATATGAGCTAGCTCTATCAACTGCACTCCAGCTTACATTTACGCCGCTGCCATCGTAGCTAGCGCTTATGCTTGGAGTTTTTGGTGCGCCAAGTGTGTTACCAACGATCGGCTCTTCTTGCTTTAAGCTCTCAAGACCGTCTTTATCGACAGCTGTGACTCTATAATACCTTGTCGCTGCGTTTGTATTTATGAGATCCTCATAGGTGTTGCTAGTCGTTTTTGCTAGGTATGTGTAAGGCAAAATTTTACTTGTCGTTCTATAAACTTTAAAATAAGCAAAATCCTCAGCTGGCGCGTAATCCCACGTTAAGATGATCTTTTTTGGAGCATTTTTGGTCGCTTGGACGTTCGTTACTGATTTAGGGTAACTCCTTTGTTGTGGCGCTTATGTTTTGGCTTGGTTTTGAGATGACGCCAGAAGAAGTTTTAACTAAGATCCTATACTCATAAGATCTGCCAGGTTTTACCTCGGTGTCGATATACTCGGCATTTAGTCTGCCATTTACCTCTGCGATCTGGCTAAATTTATTAGCTCCTGCATCGCTTCTTTGGATGATGTAGCTTGCTACTGTGCTATCAGGATGTGGTCTCCAGATCACTTTTACGCGGCCTGGAAGCCCTGTGATAGCTTGTGCAAATGGCACAGAGTCAAGCAGTGGCTTAGTTGTCGCAGTTGCGACCGCACCTGGTTGAGAGATAGCGTTGCTTGAGTAGGTTCTCATTTGGTATGAGTAAGTCGTCTCTGGAGCTAGGTCGCGATCCACATAGTGCGTAGCAAAGCGGTCTTTTATGTTTGCAACTAGTTGCATTTTTGAGTTTGCATCGTTTGGATTTGAGCGGTAAAGGTAGTAGCCAACGACGCTCTCATCGGTCACTGGGTTCCACTCGAAGCCAACTTCTGTCATATCTGAAATAGTTTTTAAGCTTGTAATCGTTGGTAGTGACGTGCTTTGCTGAGTCGGTACGCTAGAGCCGCATCCCGCTAAAAAAGCTACTAAAAATGGTGTCAATATGCGTAGGGCAAATTTTTTCATCAAAAATCTCCTTGGGAATTTTTTTGTAAATTATTTGGTTAAAGTCATCATACGTTTTTGCGGTAAATTCTACCCTTTTGCCAGTTCGCGGATGGATAAAATAGAGCATATAAGCGTGAAGCATAACCCTGCTTATTTTATCGCCTTGGCTCTTAAATCCGTATAAATCATCGCCTAAAATGTGGCGATTTATGCTAGCAAGATGCACTCTTATCTGGTGCGTCCTGCCTGTAAAAAGCTTTGCTGCTATCAAATTTACTCCGCCTTCACTTAGCAAATTTACAAAGGCGCTTTTGGCAAATTTAGCGTCCTCAATGATCGCTTTTTTTAGACGGTTGTTTGGATTTCTACCGATTGGCTTGTCGATGATGACGTCCTCTTTTAGGGGCAGGTCGGTGAGCGCTAGATAAATTCGTCCCATGCTCTTATCGCTTAGCTGCTCGCTTAGTTTTGCGTGGGTGAAGTTGTTTTTAGCGACGACGATAGCACCACTCGTGCCCTTATCTAGGCGGTGGACGATGCCAGCTCTTACGTCGCCGTTTAAATTTGAGAGCATAAAGCCCTTTTTGTTTAGCCACTCAACAAGTGTCGCCTCTTTGACGCTTGGGGCTTGGTGAACGACGATTTGAGGGGGCTTGTTTAGCACTATGAGATCGTCGTCCTCGTAGATGATCGGGATGTCAAAATTTACTTCGTATTCGTTTTGCACCTCTTTTTTTGGGGCAAAATTTACGCAAATTTCATCGTTTTCGCTCAGTAAAAAGCTTGGTTTTGAAACTGGTTTTAAATTTACACTTACAAGGGAGTCTTTTATCAAATTTAAAGCTTGATTACGTGAAATTTGAAGCTCTTTGGCCACTGCAACGTCGAGTCTTGAGCTATTTAAAACATTAAATTTAACCAAAATCAAAGCCTTGTTTGTGATATAATCTAGCCCAAAAATTAAGGTTTGCTTCTTGATAAAACTAGATCGGCGTATTTTAACACATTTTGATTTTATTCAGCCGTTTTTAATCATCCCAATCATAGCCATCTCATACATCCTAGTCTCCGAAGCAAACGACATTTTGGCAAACAAACAGCTTGTATATTTTGGCATCGGATTTGTCTCATTTTGCATCGCATTTTTACTGCCTATTAGACGCATCGACTGGATCATCCCGATGTTCTACTGGGTCTGCATCGTGCTACTTTTAAGCGTTGATATCTTTGGCGTTAGTAAGCTTGGAGCTAGGCGCTGGCTTGAAATTCCATTCGTTCACTTCACGCTTCAGCCATCAGAGCTCATGAAGCCAGCATTTTTGCTGATGCTAGCCTATCTAGTTAAGCAGCGCCCGCCAGAGGCTGATGGATACGGGCTAAAAGACTTTTTAAGGCTTAGTTTTTACATACTTTTGCCATTTGCGCTCATCATGAAAGAGCCTGATCTTGGCACCGCGCTCATACTTTTAATAGTTGGTTACACCATCCTTTTTGTCATCGGCGTAAATAAAAAAATTTGGATCTGCATCATCCTTGCCATAGGATTTTCGGCGCCGGTTTTATATGAAAATTTGCATGATTATCAAAAAAAGAGGATCCACGACTTCATCGCTGAAGAGCCAAGCTATCACGTCAAGCAAAGCATCATCGCCATAGGTAGCGGCGGACTAAAAGGCAAGCCAAAGGACGAGGCGACGCAAACACACTTTAAATTTTTGCCAATCGCCACTAGCGACTTCATCTTCGCCTACAATATCGAGCGTTTTGGCTTTTACGGCGCGCTTCTTTTGCTTGGGCTTTATGGAGCGCTTATAACGCACTTACTTAGCCTAAACTACGGGCTTAAGAATGATTATTTCACGCAGGTGACCGCCACTGGCATAGCAGCGCTCATCTTTGTCTACGTGGGGGTAAATGTCTCGATGACGATCGGCTTTGCACCGGTTGTGGGCGTGCCACTGCCGTTTTTTAGCTACGGCGGAAGCAGCTTTGTCACCTTCATGGTACTTTTTGGGATACTGCAAAATTTGCTAACTTTTAGGTTTGATCATACCTACAGATCTATAAAGATTAAATTTTAAAAATTTATCTCATCTTTTTTATATTTTCTAAGCAGCTCATTTATTTGGTTTTCAAATTTGTTCCATCTTGCTTCGCCGCCATGCTTTGCGAAGAGCTTTTTGGCATGAGAGATCAAAATTTCACTTTTATCTTTTATCAAAAGATATTCGTAGAGTTGATTTATCGCTGCAAGGCCGTTTTGTTCAAGCATTAGCTCTATTAAATTTACTTCAGAGCTATTTTGCTCAAAAAATTTAAAAACAAAGCCAAGGTCATTTACCACATTTTCATAAATTTTAGCCATGTCACTATCTGGCTCTAGCTCGTAGTATACAGCAGCAGTGCTAGAAATTTCATGTGCTCTAGCTCTAAAATGGCACTCATACTCTTTTGGCTTGCTAAGCGCTTCTTTGCCAAGAGTAGCCTCTATAAAAGGGGCGTAAATGCCGCAATTTATATAAAATCTCGTACGCTCTGAGCCATTGCCACTACTTTTTTGAAAATTTACAACATAGATCAAATTTGGGGTATTTTTGTAGAAATTTAAAGCGCTCTTGCTAAAGCCATTATCCTTAAATAGCGGCTTTAGTAGAGCGATAAGCTCGTCAAATTTCTCTTTCATAAATTTAACGTGCCAGATGTATGGTTATTTATTTGCGCGCTCGATGTACTCGCCACGAACGGTATCAACGCGGATGACCTCGCCCTCAAGCACGTGAAATGGTATCTGAACTACCGCGCCACTCTCAAGTGTAGCTGACTTTTTGCCACCTTGTGTGTCACCCTTGAAATTTGGTGGAGTTTCAACTATCTTTAGCTCGACTACTTGTGGCACTTCGACGCCAATTGCGTTGCCATTGTGAAATAAAATTTCAACCATCATGCCATCGATCATCCATTTTTTAACATCGCCCACATCCTCGTCGCTGATCGCAACTTGCTCGTAAGTAGTCGTGTCCATAAATTGGCAAAACTCACCATCATCATAGAGGTATTGCATCTCTTTTTCTTCAAGATGCGGTTGCTCGCACTTGTCACCTGCGTGAAAAGTCTTTTCAAGAACCTTTCCGTCGACAAAAGATTTGATCTTTGCACGAACAAAAGCTGCGCCCTTGCCCGGTTTAACGTGTTGATATTCTACGATTTTATAAGGAACGCCATCGATCTCGATCTTTAGTCCCTTTTTTAGATCGCCCATTGAATATGAAGCCATTTTTTATCCTTTCGTAATTTGTTATATAACTGCGTATTGAGCCCAAACACAAGCTTCAAGTGCGTTTAATCTCTCTAGCGTTTCTGTTTTTATATGTTCATCAACCAAGATGACCGCAAGCGCCATGCCATGCTCATCTCTGCCAAGACGGAAGTCAGCGATGTTTATCTTCTCGTCAGCTAAAATTTTACTGATCTGAGCGATAACGCCTGGTACGTCGTGGTTTTTAAAGATGATCATCTTACCTTTTGGCTTGAAGTCAGTCTTAAAGCCATTTACGGTTACGATGCGTTGTTGATTTTCACCAAAGACCGTGCCGCCAACGCTTACGATGCCGTTTTCAGTCGTAAGACGAACTGTGATCTTGTTTTTAAAGATACTGTCTCCACCTGTGCTAGTTTCGGTAGTTATGCCTTTTTCGTCACATAAAAATTTAGCATTTACGTAGTTTATCGCATCGCCAAGACTCTCTTTTAAAGCACCCACGATCGCAAAAGTTAGCATTGAATTTGCATATTCGCCAATCTGCCCGTGAGTCTCTATGCGGATAGCTTTGATCGCGCTTTTGTTTATCTGAGCTGCAAGAAATGCCATCTTACTTGTAAGATCGATATAAGGCTCAACAAACGGTGGTAGATCTTCTGTTTTGATAGGTAAATTTAAAGCGTTTGGATAGCTTATGCCGCGTGCTGCCAAGATAGCCTGCTCGACTGCCTCTACTGCGATGTTACGCTGCGACTCAAGGGTGTTTGCCCCAAGATGCGGTGTGACACTTACATTATTTAGATCAAGAAGCGGATGGCTTGTCGCTGGCTCTTTTGTAAAAACATCAATACCAGCAAATGCTATCTTGCCGCTTTTTAGCCCCTCATAAAGAGCCTCTTCATTATAAAGACCACCTCTAGCGCAGTTTATAAGCCTTACGCCATCTTTCATCTTTGCTATCTCTTTAGCGCCGATCATATCTGTGGTTTCTTTGGTTTTTGGAGTGTGGATCGTGATAAAGTCACATGCCAAGATGTCATCAAAATTTTTAGTATAAGTGCCGCCCATATCGATGACCTTAGATGGATCGATGTATGGATCGTATGCGATGATATCCATGCCAAAAGCTTTTGCGCGAGCTGCTACTCTTGAGCCGATGTTACCAAAACCGATCACGCCTAGCTTTTTCTTAAAAAGCTCAACTCCATACCACTTCTCGCGTTTCCAAATTCTATCTAGTTTTAGATCGTTGTGAGCGTATTCAAGTGATCTTGCAGCTGCTAGCATGTGTGCCATAGTTAGCTCAACTGCTGCGATAGTATTTGCAGTTGGGACGTTCATAGCGATGATGCCTCTTCTTGAACAGCCATCTATATCAACGTTATCCACGCCAACACCAGCTCTAACGATAGCTTTTAGTTTCTTGCCAGCTTCTAAAAACGCCTCATTCACCTCAGTCGAGCTTCTAGTGATCGCCACATCAGCCTCACCTAAAATTTTTAAAAGCTCGTCTTTTGGGGTATTAACTGCGTCTATTATATTTATATCTTGCTCTTTTTTTAAAAGTTCAAAACCTACTGGGTGTATAGCATCGCAAACAATGATAGTTTTCATAATTTTACCTCTCTCACACTTGAGTGGATATCGTAAACTCTTAGCTGCAAAATGATATTTTGCAAAAGCCTTGAGTCTTGGGTATTTAAAAAGATCTGGCTCTTAGCCCCATCTCTTACTACAGTAAAATCAACCTCACTATTTCGCAAAGTCTGCATCAAGCAGAACATAGAGTAGATGTCGTTTTTATCTATCATAAGTTCGTATGCTGTGATCTTTGGCTTTTCTATCTTAGGTCGGTTGTATTCTATAAAAATTTCATTTACGGGCAATACGTAATCTTTTTTCTTAATAGTTGCCAGCTCGTTGATCCAGTTTTCACTGCCGGCTGTATTTTTGGTTATATTTTGCTCATTTGTAATATTTTTTTCAGTAGTTTGGCTGAAATTTACGCTTGCAAATTTAACAAGATAAACTCCAACCAAACCTAATATCACAAAAAGCAGAACAACTACTAATAAAAGTGTGCGTCTGCCCATTTATACTAGCGTAATTGTTCTTTTATAATGTCGCCAAGTGTTACTTTGTCGTCGTTATCGTTGATCTCATTTAACACTTCACGCTCTTTTTGTTTTGCTAAACGGCGTATGCTTAGGCGAATTCTATTTTTCTTCTCATCGATAAATGCAATAGCAGCTTCGATCTCATCGCCGATCTTTAACGTGCTAGCATCTACACTGCCTAGATCTTCTTTGCGGATTAACGCATCAACATTATCGCCAAGCTCAACAAATACGCCAAAGTCTTTAATGTCACGGATCGTTCCTTTTACGATGTCGCCAACACTAAATTTATTAGCAAATGCCTGAACTGGACTTTGTTTTAGATCTTTTAGGCTTAGAGAAATTTTTTGCTCAGCGCTGTCGATTTTGATAATCTTTACTTCTAGCTCATCGCCAGCCTTAAACATATCTTTGCACTTATCATTTCTATCCCAAGATGCATCTTCGTTGTGTAGCAAGCCCTCAACGCAACCTACTCTAACAAATGCACCAAAATTTGTGATAGTTGTCACAACGCCTTTTACTACGTCACCCTCTTTGAATTTAGCTTTAAATTCATCAAATGGCTTTGGAAGTAAATTTTTAAGGCTCACTCTTAAGCGGTGTCCTTTTGCGTCTATTTCTATAACCTCAACATCGATCTCTTGGCCTTCACTGATGTGATCTTTTGGATTTTTGATATTTTTGTCCCATGAAATTTCAGATATATGTAAAAATCCTTCAATATCATTTCCAAGATCGACAAATGCGCCATAAGGCTCGATATTGCTAACTGTTACTTTTATAGTGTCGCCAACTTCTAGGCCGTCGCTTATGATCTCTTCCCAAGGATCTGGAGTAGCAGCCTTGATAGATAGAGATAGGTGGCGTTTTTCGTTGTCATAGCTGATAACTTTAACTAAAACTTTATCGCCCTCTTTGTATAAAGAGCTAGGATTTACTGGGCCTTTATAGCTTATCTCGCTGTAGTGAACAAGTCCGTCTACACCGCCAACATCAACAAACATACCATAAGTTGTGATTTTCTTAACTGTGCCCTCTATAACACTATCATTTTCTACTATGTTTGATAGAGCTTCTTTGCGTTTTTTGCGGTCGTCATCTAAAATTTTCTTTCTTGAGACAACGATGCTATTCTCTTCTTTATCAACTTTTATAACTCTTACTTTGTATGATTTTCCAACTACGCCCTCAGCGTTTTTAAATCCACTGTGCGTTCTTGGTAAGAAAAATTCTACGCCATTTGCGTCTTGAGTGATAAAACCACCTTTATTTTTTCCAACTACTTTTACGTCGATTTCGCCAGAATTTTCAGGATCGTAAGCTTCGATGAAAGCTTTAACTTTCTCTTTTCTAAGTGCTTTTTTGTGCGACACTATAGGTCTTCCATTTCTTGATCCAGTTATTACAACTTTGATCGTATCGCCAACTTTATGCGTCAGGTTGCCGTTTGCGTCAGTGATCTCAGAAACATTTAAAATGCCTTCTGACTTCTTGCCAACGTCGATTAAAACCTCATCGCCATTGATACTGACGATCTTTGCGTCACTATCTTCTTCAGTCTTTTTAAAAGACTCCTCTAACATCGCAGCAAAATCAATATCTTCGATATCTTCGTCTTTTGCTTTTCCTAATTGAACACTTTTGTTCACAGCCATCTTGATCCTTTAAATTTTATTATGCCAGTAGAGGCAAATTGGCTTATTATAGTTAATTGTGGCTTTAGCTAGGATAAATTTTATACTTTTTTGATTCTGTCAACGACTTTTTGTATGATCCAGTCAGGTGTGCTAGCGCCCGCACTTATGCCACACAAATTTTTGCCATCAAACCATGATCTTTCAAGCTCTTCTTCGCTTTCAATGAGATAGCTATCTTCGCAGAAATTTTTAGATATTAGGTAGAGTTGCTTTGTGTTTGAGCTGTTTTTACCGCCGATTATTATCATCACGTCAGCTCTTTTTGCTAAATTTTTAGCAGCCTCTTGGTTTTCAAATGTCGCGTTGCAGATCGTGTTAAAAACGCGCAGCTCTTTTACATGAAGCATGAGATAGTTTGCGATCTGCATAAATTTCTCAACTTTTCTAGTAGTTTGGCTAACGAGCGCGACCTTTTGCTTAAATTTAATGCCCTCTAGCTCGCTCTCTTCAAGCACGACATAGACGTTGCCCTTAGCATACGACTTCACCCCTTTTACCTCTGGATGGTGCATGTCGCCAAAGATCACCACATCATAGCCCTCTTCGCTCATTTTTTCGCAAATTTGTTGTGGCTTTGTCACAAACGGGCAAGTTGCGTCGATCACTTTTATATCGGTTTTTTTTAGCTCCGCAAGGTCGTTTTTAGTGATGCCATGAGTGCGGATGATCGCCTTTTTCTCATCTTTTAGCTCATCTATGCCCTCAAGCGTCTTTACATTGTAGTTTTTCTCAAGCCTATTTATCTCTTCGTTGTTATGGATAAGCGGGCCGATAGTTGCGGCATCTCCAGCGTTTTCAGCTATCTTTATCGCTCTTTTTACGCCAAAGCAAAATCCATAACTACTAGCAAGCTCGATCTTCAACTCTAGCTCCCATTTTCTTTAAAATTTCAGCAAAATTTGGAAACGAAGTGGCGATAAATTCGCTCTTTTCTATCTGCATGCCACATTTTAGTCCAAGTATGGCAAAGCTCATGGCGATCCTGTGATCTCCGTGGCTATCTATCGTGGCAAATTTCGCCTCAGAGCCATTTATGATAAAGCCATCTTCAAGCTCGCTAGCATCGACACCGCACTGCTTTAGCGCATTTATCGTGACAGCTATCCTGTCGCTCTCTTTTACGCGAAGCTCTTTTGCATTTGTTAGCTTACTTTGGCCCTTGGCGCAGGCAAATGCGATGGCTAAAGCTGGGGCTTCATCGATGAGCCACGAGATATTTTCGCTAACTTCTACACCTTTTAAATTTGGCGAGTATCTAACCTCGATATCGCCGATATCTTCGTATTTGCTTGAGGTTTTGTGAAATTTTATCTCAGCGCCCATTTTTTCTAAAACCCTGTAAGCTTCGATGCGAGTTTTATTTAACAAGATATTTTTTAAAATGATATGCGAATTTGGGATGATTAGAGCTGCGACTGCGAAGAAAAATGCCGAGCTTGGGTCATTTGGCACGTCTATATCAAGTGGCGCAAGTGGGCCTTTCATCGGCTCTAGAGTGATCTCTAGCTCGTCACGCTTTATATCAGCTCCAATGCCTGCAAGCATGCGCTCAGTATGGTCTCTGCTTAGCTCTGGCTCGCTAAATTTGCAGCCATTTGAGTAAAGAGCTGCTAGTAAAAGTGCGCTTTTTACCTGAGCTGAAGCGATCTTGCTCTCAAAACTAAATCTTTCAAATTTAGTCCCTCTTATGCAAAGAGGAGCGTTGTTTGCATTGTTTGCACCATCTATCTTTGCACCCATCTCACTTAGAGGCTTTGCTATCCTTGCCATCGGGCGAGAATTTAAGTATTTATCACCACTTAGCACAAAAAAACCATCCTGCGCGGCTAATAGCCCCATAAAAAGCCTCATTGCTGTGCCCGAGTTGCCACACTCTAAAATTTCATTTGGCTCTTTTATCTTTTGTGGCGGAGTGATCGTTATCTCAGCTCCGTTATCTTCGATCTTTGCGCCAAGGAGCTCGACTATTTTTAATGTATTTAGCGTGTCGCCTGCTCTTAGGTAGTTTCTAACGCGAGATGGCTTGTTGCTTAAAAGCGAAAACATCGCGCATCTATGCGAGATAGACTTGTCAGCTGCGATGTCGTCGATGGTTAAATTTAGACTTTTTTCTAATGGATAAATTCTCATCTTATTCCGATATTTAGTTTCTCTTTTAGCTCGCTTAAAATTTTATCCATAAGTGCGTTTATATCGTCATCTTCAAGCGTTTTTTCCATATTTTGGAATGTAAATTTAAGGCTAAGGCTAATCGCGCCGTTTAGTTTCGCATCTTTATAGATATCAACTGGCAAGAACTCTTTTAGCTCTTTTAAATTTAGCCCTCTTATGCACTCATAAATTCGTCCAGCCTCGAAATTTTCAGGCACGATGAGACTAAGATCTCTTGTAGTGCTTTGAAATTTTGAGTAAGGCACTGCTAAGATCGGCTCAAATTTAAGCTTTGCAAAATCAATCTCACAGACATAAGTTTTAGGCAGATCCCTTTTTGCCTCTACTCTTGCATCGACTCTGCCGATATAGCCGATCTTTTCGCCATTTTGATATATGTGTGCTTGCTCGTATGGGCTAAGATATGAGATCTCTCGGCAAGGTTTTAGCTCAAATTTACCTATGACATTTTGCACCATCGCTGCAAATGCGTAGAAATTTGCCTCTTCGCCCTTTGCGCCGTTTATAAGTGTTGGCTCTTTTAAGAGACCTGATACGACAAAGCCTAAATTTAAGCCTTGGTTTGCATTTTCGTCAAAAACTTCGCCAAGCTCAAAAAGCCTAACTGAGCGTTTTGAGTTTTTGATGTTTTTCTCGCTTGAGCTTAGGAGGTGATTAACAAGTGCTGGTCTAAGCGTGTTTAGCTCGTTGTTTATAGGATTTAGTATCTTGATCTTGCAAGGCTTGAAATTTAGCTCACTTAGCTCATCAAGGCTGTCAAATACGTAGTGCACGCTTTCAAAAAAGCCATTATCGGCTGCACGGTGCCTTAAATTTAAAGCATTTTTATAGTCAAAATATGTCTTATTTAGCCTATTTTTCTCAGAGAAATTTAGCGGCGTTGAGGCGATATTGTCGATGCCTATTATCCTTACGATCTCCTCGCAGATATCATGAGAATTTACGATGTCATGGCGAAATAACGGCACTTTTACGTTAAAGCTCTCTTGCTCGACATTTACCGCGATCTCAAAGCCAAGTTTCTTTAAAATTTTAACAACATCGTTTCTAGCAACCTCTTGACCGATCATATTTTTAAGCTCACCAAGTGAGATGCTAAGCGTGATAGGCTCGGTGTTTAGAAGTGATTGTTGTGAGCCTGCAAAAAGGCTTAGACTATCTTTAAAGCCAGCTAGCCTTTTAAAAAGATAGTCCGCCCCGTAAGCTAAATTTGGCTCGCTACCACGGCTTGAGCGATAAACTTGATCGCCTTTTGGTAAATTTTTATTTTCAAAAATGGCCTTTGAGACAACATCTGGTTTTACGTAGCTAGCCTCTACCAAGATCACCTTTGAGCCCTCATCAACCCTAGCCTCATCGCTTTGGTAAATTCCAGCAACGCCTAAATTTTTATCCTCGCAAAATACCACACACTCGCCATTTTCGCCATTTTTGATGTCAAAAACTGCCTTTTCGCCCTCGCCCACAAGCTTAGCGTGATCATAAGCTCTAAATAGAACGCCCGTGCAAAATGTCGCGTATTCAAGCAGTCTTTCTACTAAATTTGTCTTTTGACAATCAATTAGAGCTAGTCTCAAGCGAGTTAATAAATTTTCATTTAATGCATTTTTTAGCTCAAATGCTTTATACAAAAACGAGCCATTTACCTTATCTTCAGTTCGCACAGATGCGATCCTGCCGATGCCTAGTAAATTTTCGCTATCTTCATTTTCGTGGCTATCTTTCATATTTAGATCAAGCGCGGTGCAAATTTCTCTTGCGATGCCGTGTAAATTTTGACAGTCGCCCCTATTTGCTGTGACATCAACCTCGATGATCACATCTTTAAACGCTTCAAATTCACCAAGACTTGTGCCAAGTTTTAGCTTGCCGATACTCTCATCAAGTGGCAAGATACCGTCATTTGTCTTAGGCAGTCCTAGCTCAGTTGAAGAGCAGATCATACCGCATGACTCGATGCCTCTTAGCTTTGCCTTTTTGATCTCAAGACCATTTGGCATCGTCGTGCCAATGAGCGCAACTGGCACAAACTGACCTGCCTCGACGTTTTTAGCCCCACACACGATCTGAAGCGTTTCGCTGCCAACATCAACTTGACAAACGCTTAGTTTATCGGCATCTGGGTGCTTTTCTCTACTTTTTACGTAGCCAACTACGATGCTCTTTGGTAAATTTATCTCTTTATAGCTATCAACTTCTAAACCGATTGAATTTAATGTCTTTGAAAGTGTCTCACCGCTAACCTCGCTAAGGTCGATCCACTCGTTTAACCAATGCTTTGAAATTATCATTTAAACTGCTCCAACAATCTTAAATCTCCCTCAAAAAGTGACCTTAGATCAGGCACTCTATGAAGCAACATCGCAAATCTCTCAACGCCAAGGCCAAAGGCATATCCACTTACATTTTTATAGCCAACCGCCTTAAATACATTTGGATCAACAACGCCGCATCCAAGCACCTCAAGCCAAGTAGTCTGCTTGCACACCCTGCAGCCCTTGCCATGGCAGAATATACAACTAATATCAACCTCTGCGCTAGGCTCCGTAAATGGAAAGAAGCTAGGGCGAAAACGTACTTCAACGTCGCCAAACATGTGCTTTAAAAAGCCCTCTAACATTGATTTTAAATTTGCAAAGCTAACTTTCTCAGCATCCTCCACCACAAGGCCCTCGACCTGGTGAAACATCGGTGTATGCGTTAAGTCCATATCACGCCTAAAGACCGTGCCTGGCGCTATCATGCGAATAGGTGGCTTTTGATTTAACATAGTTCGCACCTGAACTGGGCTCGTATGCGTCCTTAAAAGTCTAAAATCATCTAGGTAAAATGTATCTTGCATATCCCTTGCTGGGTGGTATTTTGGTAAATTTAGCGCCTCAAAGTTGTGAAAATCATCTTCTATAAGTGGCCCAGTCTCGAGCGAGAAATTTAGAGCTAAAAAATACTCAATTATCTTATCCATCGTGGCCATTACTGGGTGCAGCGCCCCGCTAGCAACAGGCTCGTTAAAGAGCGTGATATCAGCGGCCTCTTTTTTCATCTTGCTATCTATCTCTTGCTCGCTAAGCTCGGCCTTTTTGGCTTCTATAAGCGCGCTTAGCTCATCTCTTTGCTTGTTTAAATTTGCTGCAAATTCCTTTTTCTCATCCTCGCCAAGCTCTTTTAGCTTTGCAAAGCCTTGCGCCAAGATGCCCTTTTTGCCAAAAATTTCTACCCTGACCTTCTCCAGATCATCAAGAGTTGAAATTTCATTTTTGATTTTGTTAATGAAATCTTGCAATTTTTTACCTTTATGAATTTTTGCATCGATTTTATAGAAAAAGAGTTAAAATCAAGATAAAAAGCGCGAAATTTAAGCACACTTTGATATAATTTCTCAAACTTTCAAAGGAGCTAAAATGACCATATTTGAAAAGATCGTTGCTGGTGAAATTCCTTGTAACAAAGTGCTTGAAAGCGAGAAATTTCTAGCTTTTAACGACATCAACCCAAAAGCGCCGATCCACATCCTCATCATCCCTAAAAAACACTACAAAAACTTCCAAGAGATGGATCCAGTTTTGATGGGCGAGATGACTAAATTTATCCAAGAAGTGGCGAGCTTAATGGGCGTTGATAAGAGCGGTTACCGACTCATAACAAACTGCGGCGAAAACGGCGGTCAAGAGGTTATGCACCTACACTTTCACCTACTTGCTGGCGCAAAACTTGGCTGGAGCGAAGGCGTAGCTGATCCACAAAGCACATTTTAATCCAAATTTAGACTCAAAACTGAGTCTAAATTTCACTTTCTTTAATACTAAATTTATTTTCTAGCAGCTTTTACCGCTTCAAGTAACTCTTCAAAGCCTGCTTTACTTGAGTGCTCAACATCTTTTAGTATCTCGACACCTGCTAAATGCCCCTTATCTTTATCAGCAAAAATCGCCATAGCCTTATCTAGTCCGTGATGGACATTTTCATGGTGCGCAGCTATGCTTGAGAGGGTTCTTGGATCTTTGATGATGGTATTTTTCACATCCTTTTCATACCACTTGCCAAATCTACACTCATGCACGTCTTGAATTTTATTTATCTCGCCAAGAAGCACGCCTCGGTAGCCATTTAGCTTCATGTTGATGTGATCTATCTTGCCGTTACTTACATTTACTTCGTTTGTGACGTTTAGGGCTTGATTTAGGATGTTTTGTGTGTTGGCATTTACGCTTGAGATGTTGCCCTCAAAACCGCCTAAAATTTGCATCGCATTTGCTGAAATTTTAGAGAAATTCTCGCTCATTTCGATCATTGTGTTTGCACTTTGCTTAAGGCCATTTATATTTACTTCAACCTCAAGTGTAGCCTTTTGCGTGCGCTCAGCAAGCTTTCTAACCTCATCAGCCACAACAGCAAAGCCTCGTCCATGCTCGCCAGCACGAGCTGCCTCGATAGCAGCATTTAGCGCTAGCAAATTTGTCTGATCTGAGATATCTTTTATGAGATTTATGATCTCAACGATAGAATTTACACTTCCATCAAGCGAAGAGGCGTCGTTTGAGAGATCGCCACTCATCTGGCTTACTTGCTCGATCGAGCTTAAAATTTCAGCCGTTTGAGACTTTAGCTCGCCTGTTTCTTTGAAGGTTTTTTCATTTAAATGGTTTATATTTTCAAGCATTTTTAGGTTTTCTTCGATGGTTGATTGTAAGAAATTCATACCATCTTGATAGCTAGTAAGCAACAAATTTACAGCCTCTTGCTTATCCTTAGCTTGCTCTTTTGGCTCGCAAGTTTTGGCATTTTTTAGCTCATTTTTAAGTGCTAAAATCTCAGCTTTTAAAGCTTCATTTTCTCTCTCTAAAGCTTCATTTTTACTACCAAGCTCTTTACTTTTGCTGTCAAAAAACATTTTTCATCCTTTAAAATTTGTAAATTTTGCGTAATTATAACTCTTTTTACTTAAGCCAGTCGTCTAAAATTTGAATTTGCTCTTCAATACTTTTATTTGCCGTGCCGCCTTTTGAAGTGCGGGCCTCTTTTGAAGCGTGAAGATCTAGAAATTTAATGGCATTTTCATCTAAATTTTCATCGACACTTTTTAGCTGCTCTTTGTTTAGCTCACTTAGATCAAGCCCCAAGCTTTCAGCCTTTGCGACAGCCTTGCCGGTGATAAAGTGCGCCGTTCTAAATGGGATATTTTTCTCACGCACCAGATAGTCCGCTAGATCAGTAGCACTTAGATGCCCTGTTTTTGTCGCTTTTAACATATTTTTTTCATTAAATTTAGCCGTTTTTATCATCTCATTTAGGATAGTAGCTGAGCTTAAAATGGTCGAAACACTATCAAAAACGCCCTCTTTATCTTCTTGCATATCTTTGTTGTAAGCAAGTGGCAAGCCCTTCATAGTCGTTAGCAGCGCTACTAAATTTCCATTTACACGCCCAGTTTTGCCGCGTATGAGCTCAGCGACGTCTGGATTTTTCTTTTGAGGCATGATGGAGCTACCCGTGCTGTAAGCGTCGCTAATGCTTACAAAGCCAAATTCCTGCGAGCTCCAAAGTATGAGCTCCTCACAAAGCCTAGAAGCGTGCGTCATAAAAACGCTAATGTTAAATAAAATCTCCAGCGCAAAGTCGCGGTCGCTCACGCTATCCATCGCATTTTGCGTGCAACCTGCAAAGCCAAGCTCGCTTGCAACGATAGTTCTATCTATCTTGTGAGGCGTGCCTGCAAGGGCTGCTGAGCCAAGCGGACTTAGGTTATTTCGCTCATACGAACTGACAAATCGCTCAAAATCCCTCTTAAACATAAACGCGTAGGCTAGCAAATGGTAGCTAAGGCTTACTGGCTGGGCATGCTGAAGGTGCGTATAGCCTGGCATTAGCGTATCTTTGTGGTTTTTGGCTAAATTTGCAAGTGTGGCGATGAGCTCTTTAATGAGAGATGAAATTTCTAAATTTTTCTTTAAAACGTAAAATTTAAAATCAAGCGCAACTTGGTCATTTCTGCTTCTAGCTGTGTGTAGTCTGCCTCCAAGCTCAGCTCCGATGATCTCGCTAAGGCGCTTTTCAACCGCCATGTGGATATCCTCATCCTCTATCTTAAAAGCAAATTTACCAGCTCTTATCTCAGCTAAAACCTCATCAAGCCCTTTTATAATCGCCTCTGACTCCTCTTTTTTCAAAATTCCGCAAATTCCTAGCATTTTAGCGTGCGCTTTACTGCCAGCGATATCCTCTTCAAAAAGATTTTTATCAAAATTTATAGAAGCGTTAAATTCCTCAAGCAACTTCGAGCTAGCCTCGCTAAATCTACCCTCCCACATCTTTTTGTGAGTATTTTCATCTTTTTTCATAGCTTTGCCTTTGATTAGTTTTGCGTGATTTTAACAAAATGGTGCTTAACTAGGCTTTTACAAGCATTTTAAAAATAATTTTTTTGGTCAAAAAAGTGAAATGTAATATAAAAATTATGTTAGAGTAGTAAAAAAGTTATATATATAATTTACATTTAAGGTTATTAAAATATAATTCGCCCAGCAACTTTTTAAAAACTATTTCAAGTTTTTTGATTTTTTGCCGATATAGTTTTAAATGAAGAAATAAACTAAAAAGGAAGGACGATATGCAAATAGATGCAAATATGAACTCAAATGTTTTCTATCATAACGGCTACACATCTATATCATCAAGTAGCGCTAAAACCAGCATATTAGTATCTTCTGGCTATGGCACAAAAGATATCGTTAGAAGTAATGATGTGCATGTCGAACAAAGAGAAGAGGTTAGACAAAAACCTACAATTATTAGAAAAGAAGATGTCACAGAGTTACAAAAAAATTTAGAAAAATTACAAGATCAAAGAAGCGATATAGCTGATCAAATTTCAAGCATCCAACACCTGAAAGATCGTGATTCTATGCAGATGCTTCATCATCTAAATTTAGAACAATCAAGCATTCAGAATAACATTTTAAGTATTAAAACTCAGATGACAGAAATGGTACAGGCTTAAGACTAAGCCTTACCGATAATAGTTTTTAAAACCAAACAAAAATCCTCTAAAAAGTATCCCATTGACTTATAGAAGTTACTGCTAGCGTTTTGTTCAAGCTCTTTTGCGAGAAGCTCGGCATAAGGTAAGAAAAACGAGAGGCTAAAAGCAGCAAGAAGCTGCATAGACTCTTTTGTCGCCTCTTTTTTTAAGATATTTGCTATCAAAATGAGCTGATTTGAGATGCTATCAACCTCACCCATTTTCGGCTCAAAATTTATAGCCTTGTAAAATTGTGCCAAATCATCTTTTGCGCTTGAGAAAAAATAGCTTGCTTCAAATTTTGCCTTCAAAATGACAAAATCATCACACAAGGCCGCACTACTCTCATCTTTGATAAATTTAGCGTAAAGCTCATTTCCTTTTATGTTCGCATCGCTCTTTGTCTGCGTTATCCACGCATTTGTCTTTTTGATACGCATAAAAGATGAGACACCCAAGATGCCATTAAAATTTGTAGCAAGTGCAGCCGCTACGACGCTATAAAGCTCTCCAAGTCTCAAATTTAATCCTTAAGCTTCAAATATCTAAGTCTAAGCGCATTTAGCACGACAGTAACCGAGCTTAAGCACATCGCCATCGAGCCATAAACTGGACTTAGAAGCAGTCCAAATACCGGATAGAGCACGCCAGCAGCCACTGGTATGCAAATGGCGTTATACATAAATGCCCAAAACAAATTCTCTTTTATGTTAGCAATAGTCGCATTTGCAAGCTTTACAAGCCCACTCACGCCACGCAAGTCATTTTTTACAAGCACGATATCTCCAGCGCCTTTAGCGATGTCTGAGCCTGAGTTCATAGCGATACCAACGCTTGCTTCTTTAAGCGATGGCGAGTCGTTTATACCATCTCCCACAAAGATCACGCCACCTCGGCTCATGAGCTCTTTTACCTTGTTAAATTTATCCTCAGGCAGCATATTTGCGTAGTATTCGCTCACGTTTAGTTTGCTAGCGATATTTGCCACTACTTTTTTATCGTCACCTGACAGGATCACACTTTGTAAATTTAGCCTTGAAAGCTCGTTTATAACGCCATTTGCTTCATTTTTTAGCTCATCACTTAGTGTTAAAAAGCCGCTAAATTTTTGATTTATCACGCAAAGTATGACGCCGCTTCCATCATTTGTAGCCTCTTTTATCGCTTTACTATCAGCTTCATTTAGCAAGATATCGTTTGCTGCGAGCAGTTTTTCGTTGCCTATTATTATCTTATTGCTCTCGTCTTCATAGACGATGCCTTGACCAACTACGTTTTGAAATTTACCATTTAGCTTTTGTAAATTTATGCAATTTTGTTTTGCATATCTTACGATCGCCTTTGAGATCGGATGCTCGCTTAAATTTTCAGCAGATGCCACTAGCTCTAACTCTTTTTCGCTCAAATTTGAGCTTTTAACGCTGATTAACCCCTTACTTAGCGTGCCAGTTTTATCAAATGCTACAAATTTAGCATCTTTTATCAGCTCTAAAACTTCTGGGTTTTTAACCAAAATTCCAGCTTTTGCGCCGCGTGCAAGGGAGCTTACAATGGCTATTGGCGTAGCAAGTCCCAGTGCGCATGGGCATGAGATGATAAGCACGCAGATCGCGCAAGAGATCGCATAGGCGAAATTTCCACTAAAAATTATCCATATCAAAAATGTAAGAACTGAGATCGCCACGACGCTTGGCACAAAGATGTTTGCTATCTTATCAGCCAGCCGTCCGATAGGCATCTTTTTGGAGCTAGCGTCGCTTAGTAGGCTTAAAATTTGAGATAGTAAGCTCTCGTAAGAACTCTTTGTCACTTTGACGCTTATGTAGCCATTTGTGTTTAGAGTGCCAGCAAATACGCTATCGCCTACCTCTTTATAAACAGGCAAGCTCTCTCCTGTAAGCATAGAAGCATCTATCTCAGCGCCTCCTTGGACTATCACGCCATCACTTGGGATGTTGTAGCCATTTTTTACGATGACGATGTCGCCTACTTTTAGCTCATTTACATTTACCTCTTTGCTCTGTCCATCTGGCATGACCAAAAAGGCGGTCTTTGGTGAAATTTTAAGTAGCGTCTTTAGGTAGTCGCCTGCCTTTGCCTTTGAGCGCTCTTCAAGATACTTGCCAAGCAAAACAAAGGCTATTATCATCGCTGCGCCCGAGACATAGACGTTTTTTAGATCATCTGGGATGAAATTTGAAAAGATCACAACAAAAAGCGAGTATAAAAACGCACTGCCGCTTCCAAGAGCTACAAGCACGTTCATATCGTAGTTTTTGTTTTTAACAGCCTCTATGGCGTGAGCAAAGAAGTCTTTGCCACTAAAAGCTAGCACCAAAAACGCTAAAACTAGCATGAGTAAATTTACTAGCAAGTTATGAGGCGCGAACATCTCAAGCGCCATTATCACGATGCTTGTGATAAATGCAAATATAAATTTATTTCTTATCGAGGTTATATGCTCGTCTCTTTTGGCTTCAAATTCATCAATATTTGTCGCCACAAAGTAGCCAAGCTTCTTTATCTTTTGCTCTAAAACTTCACGCACGCTAGCGTCTTTTAGGACAAACTCACCGCTTGCGTTTGCGAAATTTACATTTGCTTCAAGCACCCCATCTATCTTTTTAGAAACCTTCTCGATAGCGTTTGAGCAATTTACGCAGCTCATTCCCGCTATATTTAGCTTGACTTTTAAAGGCATATCAAAGCTCCTTTATAACGTCAAATCCCAGATCAGCCATTTCTGATTTAAATTTCTCTACATCGCCATCTTTTATATCAAGGCTTACTTGTCTTGGCTCTTTGCTAAGATCGACTTTTATCTCGCCAAAGTCATCCTCAAGTGCGTTTTTTATAGTATTTGCGCAGTTTTGGCAATGCACGTTATTTACCTCAAATGTTTTCATATTATCTCCTTTATCATGTGGTCGTATTCGTGTAAATTTATGATCTTTTTGGTGTTAAATTTAAAGCCAAGGCTCTCGTAAAATTTACGAACTTTTGGCTTTTTTATATCAACTATAAGCGAGACCTTTTTATGTCCTAGCTCTTTTGCTTTGGCAAATGAGTGCAAGATAAGCTCTTTTGCAAGACCTTGGCCTCTAAATTTCTCATCCACAGCGATGCTATCTATATAAAACTCATCGTCAAAGCACTCTTTTTCTACTTTGGCGTCTTTGCCAAGCGCCTTTAGATGCTGAGAAATTTCTCTATCAAGCAGCCACGCGTCGCCACCAAAATAAGCACACATCGCAGCGATGATCACGTCGTCACGCCTATAGACATAAACATTTTTATAGCTAAGTCTGTTTGTCTCGCTTTGAAAAAATTTCTCTAAAATTTCATCGCTTTTTGCAGGATCGTCGTAGCCACTTAGCTTGTAGGCGATATCCTCCATCGCTAAATTTAGTAGTTTTATGCAGATTTTTGCATCTTGTTTTTGAGCATTTTTTATCATGAGTATGATTATATGCCTTTAGCTTAAATTTTTACCAAATATTATTTTCAAATTTGCAAATCAGGCGCTTTAGCAGGCAAACTAAAAATGTTTTAAAAAAGTATAAAATTTTTTTAGTTATAATCCGTAAAAAATTTATTTAAGGATATTTATGGGACGAGCATTTGAGTACCGAAGAGCAGCAAAAGAAGCTAGATGGGATAAGATGAGCAAGGTATTTCCAAAACTTGCAAAGGCTATAACAGTAGCGGCAAAAGATGGCGGATGTGATCCGGATATGAACCCAAAACTTCGTGCAGCCATCGCAGCAGCAAAAGCTGAAAATATGCCAAAAGATAACATCGATGCGGCTATAAAAAGAGCAAATGGCAAAGATAGCGCTGATATTAAGACTATCTTTTATGACGGCAAAGCAGCTCACGGCGTGCAAATCATCGTTGAGTGCGCTACTGACAACCCAACAAGAACAGTTGCAAATGTAAAAGCGATATTTAGCAAAAATGGCGGAGAAATTTTACCAAGTGGCAGCCTTAGCTTTATGTTTACAAGAAAGAGCGTTTTTGAGCTTGAAAAACCAAGTGCAGATATCGAAGAGATCGAGCTTGAGCTCATTGATTATGGACTAAGCGACATTGAAGAAGATGAAAACGCACTATTTGTTTATGGCGATTACGCAAATTTTGGCACACTTCATGAAGGCATAGAGAAGCTAAATTTAGTAGTTAAAAAAGCTTCACTTCAGTACTTACCAAATCAAACCGTAAGCCTAAATGAAGAGCAAATGCTTGAGGTTGAGAGGCTTCTTGACAAGCTAGAAGACGACGATGATGTCCAAGCAGTTTATACAAATATCGAGTAAAAAGGAGCAACATGCGTTTTGATGAGTTAAAAGTTTATGATATAAATTTAGACGAGCTAAAAAAAGATAAATTTGCGGTTTTAAAGACAGAAAAAGGCGATATCAAACTTGAGCTTTTTGCGGAGGATGCACCGCAAGCTGTTGCAAATTTTGTCCATTTGATAAAGTCAGGCTTTTATAATGGCCTAAATTTTCACAGAGTTATACCAAATTTCGTCATCCAAGGCGGCTGCCCAAATGGCACAGGCACAGGTGGTCCTGGCTGGAGGATAAAATGCGAATGCGACAACCAAAAGGTAAAGCACGAGCGTGGTAGCCTTAGCATGGCTCATGCGGGCCGTGACACTGGCGGATCGCAGTTTTTCATCTGCCACAGCAAGCAACCTCATCTTGACGGCGTGCATACAGTCTTTGGAAAGTGCGCTGATGACGAGAGCTTAAAGGTGCTTGATGCTATCAGACAAGGCGACAAGATCCTCTCAGCAGAGATCAAAGAGAGCCTATAAAAGGGGAATTTATGGAGAGTGCAAAAACGCAAAAAAGTCTCTTTGTGAGGCTATTTACCAATCTCGCCATTTGGGTTGTGATAGGTATAGTTGGCGGTGTTATCGTCGGTATGGTGGCACCTGAGCTTGGCATAGCGAGCAAGCCAGGCATTGATTATTTTATAAAAGCCCTTAAAATTTTAATCGGCCCTATCATCTTTTTAACGATCGTTTCAGGCATCGTCGGACTTGAGAGCCTAAAAGATCTTGGCACCATCGGGCTTAAGGCATTTATCTACTTTGAGATAGTTAGCACGCTTGCTCTTGCTGTTGGTATCATCTTTGGCGAGACGCTTCGTCCAGGACATGGCATGAACCTTGACTACACCCAGCTTGATGCCTCAAGTGTGGCTAAATTTACATCTCAAGCTGGAAATATGGACGCAAATAGTGGCTTTTTAGCACACACGCTTCATCTTTTAAGAGGCGCTGTGCCAGTAGATGACATCTTCCCTTACGTGCACATACTTGATCCATTTATAAAGTCAAACACACTTCAAGTGCTTTTCATGGCTATAGTCGTTGCCATCGTGCTTTCGTTGCTAGCGCATGATAAAAAGCAAGCTTGTCTAAAACCGCTTGAATTTATCCAGCACTACGTCTTAAAGCTACTTACTTGGCTTATGCTATTTAGCCCAGTGGCTGCCTTTTCGGCGATGGCTTATTTGATAGGTAAATTTGGCATCGGAACACTTCTTGGTATGATGGAGCTTCTTGTTGTTATGGCACTTGCGAGCTGCTTTTTCATCTTTGTCGTGCTTGGCGTCATTTGCTACTTTGCCAAAGTCAATGTCTTTAAATTTATGCGCTTTATCTCAAAAGAGGTCTTGGTCGTTTTTGCGACAAGCTCGAGCGAAACAGCTCTTGCACCACTTATGCAAAAGCTAGAAGCAGCTGGTATAAATAGAGGCGCAGTTGGCCTTATCATACCAACTGGCTACTCATTTAACCTTGACTGCACCAACATCTATCTAAGCTTAAGCGTTATCTTCTTAGCGCAAGCCTTTAATATCCCACTAAGTTTTGAGCACCTAATAAGCATTTTAATCGTGCTAATGATCACAAGCAAAGGCGCTGTTGGCGTTACAGGATCAGGCTTTGTCGTCCTTGCTGGCACACTAAGCGCACTTCCAAGCACTGGCATACCAGTCGTAACCGTGGCTGTGCTACTTGGCGTTGATAAATTTATGTCAGAGATGCGTGCTGTTGGTAACCTTTGCGGTAATGCCGTTGGCTGCATGATCGTATCTATCTGGGATAAAAAGGTCGATATGGAGAAATTTAGATACGCGCTAGACCATCCAGACGAATTTCACTTCCACTCATAATAGAATTTTTAAGGGGCAAATCGCCCCTTTTTATCTTAAAATTTACTTCAAAACTTAAAGTGCTTATCCCCTATTTTTACAATACCCAATGAAAATTTAGAAATTTTATTTTTAAATATAGAAACTAATATTATAATTATTGAAAATTTTAATTTGGAGGAGTTATGAAGACATTAGGCATCATAGGCGGCATGGGACCACTTGCCACGGCTGATTTATACAAGAAGATCATCGATATAACCCCAGCAACTTGCGATCAAGAGCACCTACACATTGTTATCGACTCATACGCTCAGATAGAAGATAGGACAAAATTTATCATGGGCGAGGGAGAAAGTCCGCTTCCAAAGCTAATTCAAAGTGCTAAACTTTTAAAAAATGCAGGATGCGAAGCTATGCTAATGGCTTGCAACACGGCTCACTACTTTGCCCCAAGCATTGAAAAAGAGGCTGGAGTGAAAATTTTGCACATTGCAAAAGTTACAGTAGATGCCTTGCAAAAAAAATATCCGCACGCTAAAAATATCGCTGTCATCGCAACAAGTGGCACAAAAAAGGCTGGCGTTTATGATCAAATTTTAAAAGAGCGCGGGCTAAAAAGCGTGGATTTTAGCAAAGAGACGCAAGATGTCATCATGGAGTGCATCTACAAAGGTGTCAAAGCTGGCAAACTAGAAGAGTATGTGCCAGTGTTTTATGAAGTGCTTTCAAACATTGAAGCTGACGTTTATATCGCAGGCTGCACCGAGATACCGATGTTTTTACCATTTATCAGCAGCGAGTATAAATTTATAGATGCGACATTTGAGCTGGCAAAAGCTGGCGTAGAATTTGGACTAGAAAAGAGAGTGTTTTGATTAAATTTAGCCAGATACCTGGCTAAATTTTCGTTTTAACTGCAACTTACACTAAATACAACAGCGACTTTTTATAGTAGAAATTTGAGATCAAATTTAGCTGGAGTGTTATGGCCAAATTTTAGTTCTAACTGCAAAGATCGTTTGTATTAAATTTTTTTGATATCTGATGGGTGATTTTTAGAGCTTAATAAGTGTGGTTTTATAGCGAGAAGCTTTAGAAAGTCTAGTGAAATTTAGTATTTTGATTTAAATTTAGCTGGAGTGTTCTGGCTAAATTTTAGCTCTAGCTACAAAGATCGTTTGTATTAAAATTTCTGATGTCAGGCGATTAAATTTTTCAGGCTTATAAAGAGTGGCTTTTGGTTAGAAATTTTAGAAAGTCTATTTAAATTTGGCCGAGCTATTTCGCAAAATGTTTTAAATTTTATATTAGAAATTTAAAAAAGAGCTATATTTTATAGTTCTAAAATTTTTACTATTTGATAGTTTAAATTTAAAAAGCCTTGCAGGCAAGTTCCCGCAAGGCTATAAATTAAGCTGTTGGGCCAGCTTTGGCGTACTCAACACCCTCTTTTACATCTTCGTAGCGTTTGAAATTTTCAACAAACATCTTTGCAAGCTTGTCGCGTGAAATATTGTACTCAGCTGGGTGTGTCCATGTATTTATTGGATTTAGCAGTTTTGTCTCTACACCATCAAGCTCTTTTGGAATGGCGAAGTTAAATTTATCAAAATTTTCAAACTCGCACTTTGTGATGCTACCATCAAGGATCGCATTTATGCAAGCGCGTGTTGCTTTTATGCTCATACGCTTGCCAACGCCGTAAGCACCACCGCTCCAGCCTGTATTTACAAGATAGACATTAACACCGTGCTTATCGATCTTCTCGCCAAGCAGTTTTGCATAGACAGTTGGGTGAAGTGGCATAAATGGCTCGCCAAAGCAAGCGCTAAAAGTAGCGATAGGCTCAGTTATACCGCGCTCCGTGCCAGCAACTTTTGCTGTGTAGCCACTTAAGAAATAATACATCGCCTGCTCTTTTGTGAGCTTCGCAACTGGAGGAAGCACGCCAAAAGCGTCAGCACTTAAAAAGATAATGTTTTTTGGATGGCCAGCGCTTGAGCTTGGCTCGTAGTTGTCGATGTGATAGATCGGATAGCTCACGCGTGTGTTTTCAGTCTTTGAGCCATCCTTATAATCAACCACGCCGTTTTCGTCAGCCACTACGTTTTCAAGTAGCGCATCACGCCTGATCGCTGCGTAAATTTCTGGCTCGCTGCTTGGATCAAGGTTGATACATTTTGCGTAGCAGCCACCTTCGAAGTTAAACACACCATCATCATCCCAGCCGTGCTCGTCATCGCCAATTAGTTTGCGTTTTGGATCGGTTGAAAGTGTCGTTTTACCAGTGCCAGATAGGCCGAAAAATAGCGCCGTATCGCCCTTTTCGCCTACGTTTGCAGAGCAGTGCATGCTTAGTTTGCCCTCAAGTGGCAACCAGTAGTTCATCATAGAAAAAATGCCCTTTTTCATCTCGCCACCATACCACGTGCCACCGATCACCGCGACATTTTCCTCAACGTTAAATATGACAAAAACCTCTGAATGTAGCCCATCAGCCTTGTAGTCCTCATTTTTTGTTTTGCAAGCGTTATATACTACAAAGTCAGGCTCAAATTTAGCCAGCTCTGCTTCACTTGGGCGGATGAACATATTTTTTACAAAGTGCGCTTGCCACGCCACTTCAGTGACGAAGCGGACTGATTTTTGGCTCTTTTTGCTAGCTCCACAAAATGCATCTTGGATAAAAATTTCTTTACCACTTAGCTGATCTTTTGCTTTTTTAAGAAGCTTGTCAAATAGCTCTTTTGTGATAGGCTGATTTATCTTGCCCCAAGCGATGTATTTTTGGCTTGGATCTTGCTTGACAAAGTACTTATCTTTTGGGCTTCTACCTGTAAAAATGCCGGTATCAACCATAAATGTGCCGTTACTTGAGACTCTGCCCTCGTTGTTTGCCTTTTCAAGCTCAAAAAGCTCGTCGTAGCTTAGATTATGATTTATCTTTTTGATCTCTTTTAGACCTAGCTCGTCTAGTTTATTTATCATGTTGTTTCCTTTTAAATTTTCGTTTCTTTATAAATTCTGACCTAAAAGTCATCAAAATGTTAATCAAATTTCGCTTAACACTATCTTTTTAAAAGTGGCAAATTTATTTAAATCTAGCCACCACTTGATTGTTCGCGACACTTTGACCTTTGCTAACCTCGATAGAGCCTATGATGCCGTCTTTTGGGGCTTTGACCTCTATCTCCATCTTCATCGCTTCAAGCACGACTATGGCCTGACCTTTTTTGACATGATCTCCTACGCTTACTAAAATTTTATGCACAGCGCCTGGCAAGCTTGCGACGATGTCATTTTCTGTTGCGTCTGCTACTGCACTTTTGGCATTTTTTACGCTCTTGCCTTCAACTTCGGTGATTGATTTTACTTGGATGCTATCGTTAAAGCCTTCGCTTACTTCGACATTGTAGCGGCTACCATTTACGACGACGCTATATCTGCCACTTTGAGTTTGTCTGCCCTCATTTGCTTTGGCATTTGGATCTACTTTTCTTACATTTACTTTAGCTTCGCCTTTTAAGAATGCGATGCCTTTTTCTTTACAAGCTGCTGCTATAAAGACGTTTTCTTCGGTAACCTTGATCTTATTTTGTTTTAAAATTTCTTTTACGTGCGCAAGTGACTTGCTCTCATCTTTATCAGCTATATCAACTGCGTGTTTTGTGGTTGGTTTTAGCCCTAGTTGCTCGCTAGCAAGCTTAATGATCTCTTTATCAGGCGTAACTGGGGTCTTGCCAAAGTAGCCAAGCACCATTTTGCCGTACCCCTCAGCGATCTTTTTCCACTTGCCAAACATCACGTTGTTAAATGCTTGTTGGAAGTAAAACTGGCTAACAGGGGTCACTGAAGTGCCGTATCCGCCCTTTTGCACCACCTCGCGCATAGCAAGGATGACCTCTGGGAATTTATCTAAGATGTTGTTATCTCTCATCATCTGGGTATTTGCAGTGAGCGCGCCACCAGGCATCGGTGAAAATGGTATGAGCGGGCTTACTTGCACAGCTTCAGGCGGCAAGAAATACTCTTTTAAACAATCATTCAAAACGCTTTCGTATTTTAAAATTTTCTCCACATCAAGGCCGCCAAGATCGTAGTTTTTGCCTTTTACTGCGTGAAGCATGGTTAGGATATCTGGCTGACTTGTACCACCACTTACTGGGCTTGCGGCTAGGTCTATACCATCGACACCAGCTTCAAGCGCTGCAAGATAGCAAGCGACACTTACGCCTGCAGTTTCATGCGTGTGAAGTCTGATGTGAGTTTTTTCTGGCAAGAGTTTTCTAGCCATTTTTATAGTTTCATAGACCTTTTGTGGGCTACTTGTGCCACTTGCGTCTTTAAAGCAAACGCTGTGATAAGGGATATTTGCATCTAAAATTTCTCTTAAAATTTTCTCATAAAATTTAACGTCATGAGCTCCCACACAGCCACTAGGTAAGTCCATCATAGTAACGACAACTTCGTGTTTTAGCCCGTGATGAGCGATCCTCTCGCCTGAATATTTTAAATTTTCAACATCATTTAGTGCGTCAAAATTTCTAATAGTAGTAGTTCCGTGTTTTTTGAAAAGTTTTGCGTGAAGGTCGATCAGCTCGCGGCTACCGGTGTCAAGTGTGACGGTATTTACGCCCCTGCTTAGGGTTTGAAGGTTTGCTTTTGGTCCTACGATGCTTCTAAATTTATCCATCATCGCAAAAGCGTCTTCATTTAGGTAAAAATAAAGGCTTTGAAATCTCGCTCCTCCGCCAAATTCAAAATGCTCCATGCCAGCCTCTTTGGCTGCTTCAAGCGCGGGCAAAAAGTCGTTCATAAGCACTCTAGCGCCATAAACTGACTGAAAGCCATCTCTAAAGGTCGTATCCATAACATCGATAAATTTCTTTGCCATATTTCACCTCATTAAATTTATAAATTTACTAAAAAGCGGTCATAAAAAATGGCTAAGTTGGGCAGAAACTCAAATTAGCCATTTTGCTTGTTTTTGGTATTTTACAACCAAAAACTTTTATATCATTTAAAAAGCGAGAGTAAGAAGTTAAATAATCCGCCGTGGCTCGCATCTAGCATCGGCTTTATCTCCATTAAAAATACGCAGAAAAAGATTAAAACTGCCATTTGAATGATGATATAAGGCACTACACCTTTATAAATAGCAGCTGTTTTTATCTCAGCAGGTGCGACTGATCTTAAGAAAAATAGACTAAAACCAAATGGCGGCGTCAAGAATGAAGTTTGTAAATTCATAGCAACTAAGATCGCTAGATAGACTGGGTTTATGCCTAGTTTTGCGGCGATTGGCACCAAGATAGGAAGCACGATATATGAAATTTCAACAAAATCTATAAAAAAGCCAAGCACAAAAATAACAGCCATACTAAAGATGACAAAGCCCCACTTCTCGCCTGGTAAATTTGTCATGAAATTTTCAACTATCTCATCGCCTCCAGTGTAGCTAAAAACCATAGAAAAGGCAGTCGCACCAACAAGTATAGCAAAGACTAGAGCTGTAGTTTTTACGCTCTCAGCCAAAGCCTCTTTCATCATAGAAAATGAAAATGTCCTATAAAATATTGCCAAGATGATAGCGCCAACGCAGCCAAATGCTGAACTTTCAGTTGGTGTAGCGATACCTGCAAAAATAGATCCTAGCACACAAATAACTAGCAAAAGTGGCGGAAAGATCGCAATTAACGCTCTAACGATCTGCTTAAATTTACTAACGCCGCTTTCATCTTTTACGATAGGAGCGACCTCTGGCTTAAGATAAGCAGCTATCAAAATATAAACTATATAAACCCCAACTAGCGTGAATCCTGGCACAATGGCTTGGTGAAAAAGCTCGCCAACTGGCACTGAGAAGATGTCGCCCAAGATGATAAGCACGATAGAAGGTGGGATGATCTGACCAAGCGTACCAGCAGCGCATATCGTACCACATCCTAGGGATTGGTCGTATTTATACTTTAGCATTACAGGCAAGCTTATAACGCCCATAGCAACGACGCTAGCTCCTACGACGCCAGTAGATGCTGCAAGAAGCGCTCCAACTAAGATAGTGCTTATCGCGATACCGCCTCTGATTTCTCCAAAGAGCATACCCATACTCTCAAGTAATCTCTCAGCTAGCTTTGACTTTTGAAGCACGACACCCATAAAAACAAAGAGTGGAACTGCTATGAAAATTCTACTCTCCATGATAGAGAAAATCCTATAAGGCATGAAGTTAAACATATCTTTAAATACTTCTATACTGCCAAGTAGTCCATCGCCATCGCTAAGGCTCTCTACGACGCTGCCAACCATGCCAAATATCATCGCAACCGCGCCAAAGGTAAATGCCACTGGAAAGCCAATGCCAAGCATCAATAGCGCGGCTATAAACATTATTAATCCCGCCATATTTTCTCCTTACTAGCTTTCTTATAGCGATTTAAATTTTTTATAAAAAAGCCGATCGCAAAAAATACAAGCACATAAAATGAAAAAGGGATCATTGCTTTTATGATCCATCTATGGGTAAGACCGCCTGGATCTGCGCTGGCCTCTGCCGAGCTGTAAGCATCTCCTACAAATCCAAATGATAAATTTGAAACCAAAAGCGCAAATGGTATGATAAAAAATACAGTGCCAAGCATATTTACAAGGGCTTTATTTCTTTCTGAAAATTTAGCATAAAAGATATCAACTCTAACATGTGCGTCCTCTTTTAGAGCATAGCTCATGCCAAGTAGAAATATCACAGCAAAAAAGTGCCACTCAAGCTCCTGAAAAGCAACGTTGCCGTAAGAGAAAAAGTATCTTGCCACAACGTTAAAAAATACGTCTATTATCATCAAAGCCATAATAAACATACAAATATAGCCGACTATATCACCAGCTTTGTCAAAAAATCTCTCAATCTTATCCATTAAAAACCTTTAATAGTTCATTTATCATGATAATGAGCACACAAACTGGTGCTACATATCTTAGTAAAAAATACCATGTATTAAATACAAAATCACTCATATATGGGCTAAATAGCACATAAAGCGCATCTCTTTTCATAAAATATCCAACAAATATCGCTCCACCGATACCGCTAATTGGTAGCAAGATATTTGAAGCAGTAAAGTCAAGGAAGTCAAAGAAATTTTTACCAAATATCATAAATTTATCGCCAACATTTTCTATATTTGATAAAAGACATAAAAATCCCACCATGAAAATCCCAGCTCCAACTATGCAAAGCGCTTTTTTTCTGCTCATGCCATACTCTCTGATCAAGAAAAATACAAATGGCTCAACGATAGAGATCGCTGAAGTGATACCAGCAAAGATAAGCGCAGCAAAAAATGCCACCGCTAAAATTTGACCTATCACACCAAGCTTAGCAAAGAGCGTTGGTAGCGAGATAAAGACAAGACCTGGTCCTTGAGATGGAGTAGCGCCAAATTCAAATATAAAGGTAAAGATAACAAGACCTATCATAATAGCAAGCGCGATGTTTATAAAGACGATACTTAGCGTTGAAGTGGCTAAATTTGTATCATCGCTTAGGCTAGCTGAATAGGTAATGATCGCTGCCATGCCAAGAGATAGCGTCCAAAATGCAAGTCCAAGAGCTAGCAAGAGCGAGTTAAATGAAATTTTACTAAAGTCAGGGATGAGCAAAAACTCGGCTGATTTAGAAAAGCCATCCATCGTCATAGAAAATATAAGCATGATCAAAACCATGATAAATAGGCTTGGCATCATCCAAACATTTAGCTTTTCTATGCCGCTTTTTACGCCTTTTGAAAGGATGTAAAAGCAAGCTGCAAATGCTATAACAAAATATAGCGTCTGCTCGCCAAGACCATGCGTCAAAAGATCGTTAAATATCACTTTTGAGCTATCTATATCACTTGGCAAGCCAGAAAAAGATAGGACAAAATACTTAAAGACCCAGCCGATTATCACGATGTAATATGATGAGATGATAGCTGCTGTGACCATGGCTAAAATTCCAACCAGTTGCCATAAATTTTTATTTTTAGCTGCTAGCTTTCTAAAAGCATTGACGCTGTCGCTCTCGCTAAGCTTGCCGATACTAAGCTCTGCCATAAAGATAGGCACGCCGACTAGAAAAGTTATCAAAAGATATAGGATAATAAACGCCGAACCGCCGTTTTCACCAACCATGTATGGAAATTTCCATGCATTGCCAAGTCCGACAGCCGATCCAGCGACTGCTAGGACATAGCCTATTTTAGAAAATTGTTCTTTTGCCATTATGAGATCTCCCTTATTAACACCACTAAGACTAAAATAGGTGCTACAAACCTTATTAAAAAATACCAAATTTTAAATATAACCTTGCCCATATAAGGCACAAATAGCTCTTTTAAAAGCTCAAATTTCATAAAGTAGCCAACAAAGATAGCAAACAAGATGCCACCAAGCGGGAGCATGATGTTTGAGCTGAGATAATCAAGCAGGTCAAAAAAGCTCTTACCAAAAAATGTAAGTGCATCTTTAAATTCGTTTGTGCCACTTAATGCGCATAAAATTCCTAAAATATAAACCACGCAAGCGACGATTAGGATCGATTTGTTTCTACTAAATTTTAGGCTTTTGCTTAAGAAAAATATAAATGGTTCAACCATCGATATAACCGAGGTGATGCCAGCAAAAAATAACGATATAAAAAATGTAAATGCCAAGAAATTTCCAAGCAAGCCAAGCTTAGCAAATAGCGTTGGTAGCGATATGAAAGCAAGCCCTGCGCCTTTTGATGGCTCTGAGCCAAACTCAAATGTAAATGTAAAGACGATAAGGCCGATGATGACGCTTATTATGATATTTGCAAAGACGACATAGAGCGATGAGGTAAATAAATTTGTATCATCGCTTAGACTTGATGAGTAAGTAAGTATGCAGCCAATGCCAACACACATCGTAAAAAAAGCAAGTCCAAGAGCGTTTAAAACAGCTGCTTGATCTATCTTTGAAAAGTCAGGCACTAGTAGAAATTTAGCCGCTTTATCAAAGCCCTCCATACCAAAAGAGTAGCCAAGCATAAGCAAAAGCAGAATAAAAAGAGCTGGTATGAGATAGACATTTATGCGCTCGATACCGCTTTTTACGCCTTTTGTAAGGATGAAAAAGTAGGCAAAAAATGCGATACTAAAGTATAAAATTTGTTCATTTATGCCATTTGAAGTGAAATTTACAAAAAGCGTCTCTGAGCTTGCCATATCTTTAGGTAGCTCGCCAAAGCTTAAAATGACGTATTTTAGCACCCAGCCAATGATGAGCGTGTAAAACGAAGCGATAAATAGCCCAGTCACCATGATAACACCGGCAAATTTCCAAGAGCTTGCCCCTTTTGTGGCTAGACTTTTAAACGCTCCAACCGTATCAAGACGTGAAATTTTACCCATCGCCATCTCAGCAAAAAATATGCTAAGACCAACAGCAAAGGCAAAAAATAGATATATAAGGATAAATGCCGAACCGCCGTTGCTGCCGACCATGTATGGAAATTTCCACGCATTACCAAGGCCGATAGCCGCTCCAATTATCGATAAGACAAAGCCAATTTTACTAAATCTCTCTGCCATTATTTACCTGCCATCTGGTAGATCATTATCGCACAAATGGCAACTGGCACAACATATCTTAAGAAAAAGTACCAAATTTCAAAAAATGCTCTTCCCATAAAATCGCCAAAGAGCAGATACAAACTCTCTTTTTTAAGTTTATAGCCAACAAAAAAGCTAAATACGATAGCGCCTATTGGCATCATAATATTTGATGTGAGAAAGTCAAGCGCGTCAAAAAATGGCTTGCCACAAACGCTAAAAGCACTTGATGTGTCTGAATAATATGAAAGTATGCAAAAGATGCCTAGGATATAGACAAAGGCACCAATGTAAAGAAGCGCCATCTTTCTTGAAATTTCAAATTTCCTAACCAAATAATAGGCAAAAGGCTCGATCATCGAAACTGCGCTCGTAATGCCAGCAAACAATAGCGATACGAAAAATGCGACCGCCATGACATTGCCAACGACGCCAAGCTTTGCAAAAAGTGTGACAAGCGAGATAAAGATAAGGCCTGGGCCACTTGCCGTGCTATCAGCCCCATAAGCAAATATAAAGGTAAAAACAACAAACCCCATCATAATGCCTATTAAGATGTTTATAAAGATGATAGAGAGCGTTGATTTTATTAAATTTGTCTTCTCTGGTAAATTTGCAGCGTATGTCGGTATGACGCCAACGCCCATAGATAGCGAGAAAAACGCAAGGCCTAGAGCCTGCAAGACAACATCTGGTGTGATCGCACTAAAATTTGGTACAAATAAAAATTTAGCCGCCTTCACAAAGCCATCACCCATACTAAGCGCGTAAAAAAGCATACAAACTAGCAAGACAAAAAGGCTTGGCATCATCCATATATTTAGCTTTTCGATGCCACTTTTTACGCCTTTTGAAACGGCAAAAAAGACCATCAAAAAGACTAAGCTAAAACAAAGCACGGCACTGCTTAGATCATTTGATAAAAGCGTGTTAAACTGCTCGCCTGCAGCTTTTGTATCAGATAAAAGTGGCGAAAAACTAAGATAGATATACTTTAAAATCCAGCCAATAACAACCATATAAAATGAAGCTATAAGTATCGCTCCGATCATGAAAAAGCCAGAGAGTGACCAAGCTTTTTTATGCTTTGGAGCAAGCTTGTAAAGAGAGCTTACGATGTCGCTTTCGCCAAGTTTGCCGATGCTAAGCTCGGCCAAAAATGCCACAAATGCGATAGCAAATGTAAGAAGCAAATATAAAATTATAAATGCTGAACCGCCGTTATTTCCCACCATCGTAGGAAATTTCCAAGCATTGCCAAGACCCACAGCAGAACCAGCCATCGCAAGGACAAAGCCTATCTTTGAAAATTTCTCGTTTATCATTGAAAACCTAAGATTAAGAATAAATTAAATTCTTTCAAAGATAGCATAAAAAAACTTTCATTTTTCTAAGCCAAGAATTTTTTATAGGCAATTTAAATTTTTAGTGTTTTTATTTGAAACAAAGTTTTGTTTTTGTAATATTACGGCTCATGAAGTTCAAGTAGGGGACAGATCCGAAAGAGCTTTAAAATTTTAAAGGAGCAACGATGAAAAAGATCGTGTTTTTAATTCTTGGTCTTGCTGCATTCGCATTTGGCGCTGATGGCGAGATGATCAGATCATATTCAGTTATCGCTGGCGGTATCGGCCTTGGCCTTGCAGCTCTTGGCGGTGCTATAGGTATGGGTAACACAGCTGCTGCAACTATCAGCGGAACAGCTAGAAACCCAGGTGTTGGTAGCAAACTTATGACTACAATGTTTATCGCTCTTGCGATGATCGAAGCACAAGTTATCTACGCACTTGTTATTACACTTATCGTTCTTTACGCAAACCCAATGCTTGGCTAAGCGTAAAGCTTAAATTTAGCCCCTCTTTTGGGGCTTTTGTTCTTTTTTGCGATCATGGTGGAATTGGTAGACACGCTATCTTGAGGGGGTAGTGCCGCTAGGTGTGCGAGTTCGAGTCTCGCTGATCGCACCATCTTATCTCTCTTTCTAAATCAAAATCTTAAATTTCTAAGCTATAAAAAAGGAAAATTTTATGTTAGACAAAAAACGTGCTTTAAAACAATTACAAAACGAAGCAGACGACGCCGCTATATACTCACTTCTTGAAGCTAGCGAAAAAGACGATGAGAATAAAAAAATACTTCGCAAATTAATCACCGAAGAGAGGCGCCACTATGCTTTTTGTCAAAAGATAACTGGCGAGAGCAGAAGCGCAAATTTATTCAAAGTCATCTTTTATACGATACTTGTTAAAATTTTTGGTACCTCTTTTACTCTGAAATTTATGGAGTCACGCGAAGAAAATGCAGAGAAATTTTATCTTGACATCGTAGATGAATATCCTGAAGCTCGTGATATTTACGAAGAGGAGATGAACCACGAAAATAGTCTAATCTCCATGCTAAAAGACACAAAGCTCGTAAATGCTGGTGGCATCGTGCTTGGCATGAATGATGCGTTAGTTGAGCTAACAGGCACACTTAGCGGTATCGCGCTTGCATTTTCAAATACAAAATCAGTTGGCGCAACAGGCCTTATCATGGGCGTGGCAGCTGCACTTTCTATGGCTGGCTCAGCGTATCTCGAGTCAAAAGAAAATCCAAGCGACGAGATCAAACCGCTTACCTACTCGCTCTACACAGGCGGCTCATATATCATAACAACGGCATTTTTGATACTTCCATTTTTCATCTTTACAAGCGGTCTTTACGCCGTCTTGTCGATGTTTTTCTTTGCGCTAGTTGCCATCATCACTTACAACTTTTATATAAGCGTGGCAAAGGAGCTTAAATTTTTGCCAAGAGTGATTGAGATGTGTGTGATAACTTTTGGCGTTGCGATCATATCTTTTGGCATCGGCTTTTTAGTCAAACACTATTTTGGACTAGATATTTAATCCAAAATTTCATACCAAGTGTAGTTATCCTCTCCAAAATTTCCACTAAAAAGTGGTTTTAAATTTAGATCAAGACTCAAATTTTCACCAATTTTGAAATTTGAGCTTTGATAGATAAGTAGCCATTTTACATTTGCTAGCTTGCCCTCTTTTGCGAGCTTTAAAAACTCGCCAGCTCCTTCAAACATGCAAAGTCCTTTTAGATCAAGCTCTTTTTGGATGCTTACTTTTCTATCTGGCACGCTAAAAAGTGGTATCGTCTCATCAAATTTATCACTTCTTGAGTAGATTATGACGTCTGGGTTTTTGCCATTTTTTACAAGTCTGGTATCGAGCATTGGTCGGTCTGTCCGCACTGTGTTGCCACCGATCACCAACGTATCTATGACGCTTCTTAGTTTATGCACATGGGCGCGGCTAAGCTCATTTGTGATGATACCGCCACTTGCCACGCCGTTTTTACTAATGGCGATTTTTAAAAAGCTAAATCCACCATTTTGATATGCCAAAAACGGCTCAAGAAGCTTATCGCAGCGCTCTTTTAAAACGCCAAATTTAACTTTCACTCCAGTGCTTTTAAGTAAATTCCCACCGCCACTTGCTATTTTATTTTCATCGTGGCTGCCAATTATGACCTCGCTAAAACCAAGCTCTTTTAGCAAATTTGCACAAGGTGGCGTTTTGCCGTGATGCGAGCAAGGCTCAAGTGTGACATAGGCTTTTGCATTTTTTAATAAATTTGAGTGGTAATTTAGTATAAATTCGTAGCTGAATTTTGGCTCTAAAAGGCCAAATTCGCCCTCTTTTATCTTAGAGATAAATTTAGCGTTATACGCTTTTATAAAATCATCTTTAAATTTTTCACTTTTTTTGCAAAGTGCAAAGAGTATCGCTGTCGGTTCAGCGTGTAAATATCCAGCTTTTTCATGAGCCTTACAAGATAAAATTTGCCCATTTTCATCAAGGACAAGGCATCCAACGGCTGGATTTGGGTAGGTCAGGATCTGAAATTTCCAAGCCTCGCTTAAAGCAAGACCCATGTAAAATTCATCGTTCATCTTAGCAGACTATATTTATTTTCCTATATCTTTTATCTCATCAACAAGTGTTTTTGAGATCAAGTCGATATCGGTCGGCTCATCCTGTGCATCCCACCTAAATGCAGCAATCTCCGCCAAAACAGCCATCTCTTTGAAATAGCTATATTTTGTCGTAGAGACTGGTATAGCATAAGAGACCAATAGCCTATCTGCGTTATCATAAATTTTCACGCTGTAGCTAAAGTGAGGCTTGTTTAACGCCTTGCCACCCCAGTTAAACCATCTTTCATAATCCATTTGTATTTTTATCTTAAAGCTATTTTCGTCTCCTAAAATGCCCTGCTTTTTTAGATGTTTGTTTATAAATTCCACAAATTCATCACGAAGTTCGCTTTCATTTTTATAGTTAGGGTTGTACTCGTATCTAGTTGGCTGATTTGTCAATGTCAGGTTAAAATCACTAACAATGTATTTAGCCACGCCTTTTTGTATCGGCGTTGGCTCAACATTATATTTATATCTTCCCGCGCATCCAACAAAGAAAGCACCTAAAACTATTAAAAATAGTATTTTTACAAATTTCATATTTTCTAAATTTACGACAAGCCGTCGATCTTGCCCTCTGCGTCTATCCTCATATTGACCGCAGCTGGCACTTTTGGAAGTCCTGGCATTAGCATGATCTTACCGCAAACCGCGACGATAAAGCCAGCTCCCGTTCTAATGTCAAGGTCTTTTACACTAAAAGTAAAGCCCTTTGCTCTACCCAAAAGCTTCGCATCGTCGCTAAATGAATACTGAGTTTTTGCGATACAAACTGGCAAATGGCTTAAATTTAGCTCTTTTATCATCTCGAGCTTTTTAAGAGCAGCCTCTTCAAAGACCACCTCGCTAGCTCCATAAATTTCTTTAGCGACCTTTTCGATTTTAGTTTTTATATCATCGCTCATCTCGTAGGTGAAATTTATCTTGCTTGGCTTATCGCACGCTTTTAAAACTAGCTCGGCAAGCTCAAGCGCACCTTTACCGCCTTTTAAGAAATTCTCACAAACTGCCACTTCTACGCCAAGCTTTTGGCAGTACTCTTTTACAAAATTTATCTCTTCATCAGTGTCAAAGCCAAATTTATTAAGCGCCACAACTACGTTTTGACCAAATTTGACTTTTAAATTTTCGATGTGTCCGCCAAGATTTTCGATACCTTTTTTAAGGGCGTTCATATCTGGTTTTGTGATCTCGTCTTTGTTTGCTTCGCCGTTATATTTTAGCGATCTGATCGTGCTTACAAGCACCACAGCGCTTGGTTTGATGTCAGCGATCCTGCACTTTATATCTAAAAATTTCTCCGCGCCAAGCTCCGAGCCAAAGCCAGCTTCAGTGATGACGTAGTCGGCTAAATTTAGAGCTGTTTTTGTTGCGATGACCGAGTTGCAACCGTGTGCGATGTTTGCAAATGGGCCACCATGCACGAGCGTAGGTGTGTGCTCAAGTGTTTGAAATAAATTTGGCTTGATCGCATCTTTTAAGAGTATGCAAACAGCGTCCTCGCAGCCTAGATCACGCACGTAGATAGGCTTTTTATCGCTATCATAGGCGACCATGATGTTTGCCACGCGCTCTTTTAGATCAGAAAGGCTTGTGGCTAGACAAAGCACAGCCATGATCTCGCTTGCAGCGGTGATGTTAAAGCCATCTTCTCTTGGCACGCCGTCCGTTCTGCCGCCCTGCCCAACGGTGACAAATCTTAACGCGCGGTCATTCATATCCATGCAGCGCTTCCATAAAATTTTCTCTATTTTTAGTGGGTTTTCTTGATAGAGGCTATTGTCTATCATGGCAGAAATGAGGTTATTTGCCGATGTTATCGCGTGAAAATCGCCAGTAAAGTGTAAATTTAGATCCTCCATCGGCGCAAGCTGCGAGTAGCCGCCACCTGCTGCTCCACCCTTTATGCCAAAAACTGGCCCAAGAGATGGCTCGCGAAGTGCTAGGCAGACCTTTTTATTAAGTAAATTTAGTGCGTCAGCAAGACCTATTGACATAGTCGTTTTGCCCTCGCCGTATGGGGTTGGATTAGTCGCGGTGACTAAGATGAGTTTTGAGTTTGATGGCTCAAGCCTAGGGGAAATTTTAGCCTTAAATTTGCCGTAAAGCTCAAGATCGTCTTCGTTTAAGCCTACTTTTGCGGCAACTTTACTGATGTGTTCAAGTTTCGTTTGGTGAGTTATCTCGATGTCGCTTAGCATTTTACCACTCCAAATATGTTTTTGCTTTTTTTATCTCACTAATGTTGATCTCAAAAATTCCCTCTTCATTTTCTACTGCGATGCTCTCTTCGTCTGCTTTTACAAGCCTTCCTGCAAATTTCTCAGCCTCGGTTTGAACTTTTACAAGCTCGCCGATGCTTGATTTAAAATGAGATGGCTTACTAAGCTTTCTCTCAAGGCCAGGCGAGCTAACCTCAAGGTTATAATCCCCGCTAACTGGCGGTGTCACGTCAAAGATAGGCGAGAGCAGACGGCTCACTTTTTCGCAGTCATCAAGGCTCACTCCGCCATTTTTTGTGATATAAACTCTAAAAATAGCCCTGCCATTTTCATTTGCGATCTCGCTGTCGTAAAGCTCTACGCCGCATTCGCGTACTAGTTTGTCTAAATTATCCATTTTTGTTTAAATCCTTTGAAATTTTATCAAACAACTTATCCATATGGTTTTGATACTCTAATCTATCGTCAAATTTAAAGTGAAAATTTGGACATCTATACCAGCCCTCAGCCGCCATGCAGTGGTTTTGCAAGTGTCTGCAGACGCGCTTTAAATGCCCCAAAATATACTCTTGCTCGCGCTCGTCAAACATCATCTTGTCAAGATAGACAAAGGCGTCGTATCTGCCCTTTTTGCACTCGACGTCAGTGACGCAAAGCCCCTTTAAAATGCTATCTTCAAGAGTGGCTAAAGCCTCTGGTATGAGCTCTTTTAGCACGCTCTCTGTTCTCATACGCTTTATTTCGTTAGCGTTCATAGAGTAGCTTTCTCCTTGACTTCTTTGAAGCTTTCGATGTAGTCATTTTCTCTGATGTCGTTGAAATTTTCGATACCAACGCCACACTCGTAGCCTTTAGCAACTTCTTTAACGTCATCTTTAAAGCGTTTTAGTGAGCTTACCGAGCCCTCATAAACGACCACACCTTCTCTAATAAGGCGAATTTTTGCCCCTCTGTTTATCGTACCCTCAGTGACGATACATCCAGCGATTGCGCCTACTTTTGGCACATGGATCACTTGGCGAACCTGAGCTTGACCAAGCTGCTCTTCTCTGATGATTGGCGACATTAGTCCGCCCAAAATCGCCTTCACATCGTCGATTAGGTTATAAATAACGTTGTAAGTTTTTATCTCGACGCCACTCTCTTTTGCCTTCTCTTTGATCTCGCCAGTTGGTCTGATATTAAAGCCAAGGATGATACAGTCGTTGCTTGCGCTTGCAAGCGCAACGTCGCTTTGCGTGATACCGCCAACGCCTGAGTGGATCACATTTACTCTGATCTCGTCATTTGCTAGTTTTTCTAGGCTCGCTTTTAGCGCCTCGAGTGATCCGCCAACGTCAGCTTTGATGATGACTGGAAGTGTCTTTAGCTCGCCCTCAGCGATCTTAGCGCTAAGCTCATCGATACTAACTTTCGTGCTCTTGCTAAGCTCTTTTTGACGGATATATTCAGCCTTTTTCTGTGCGTATTCGCGAGCCTCTTTATCAGTTTTTACGCCTATTAATGTCTCGCCAGCCTCTGCTATCTCGCTAAGGCCTACTATCACGCCACATTCGCCTGGTTTTATCTCTTTTAATGGCCTACCCTGATCATCAAGCAAGCTTCTTATCTTACCGTATGCAACGCCAGCTACGACAGTGTCTCCGACATGAAGCGTGCCGTTTTCAACGATGATGGTAGCTACTGGACCACGGCCTTTTTGAAGTGAGCTCTCGATGACAGTAGCCTTTGCGTTTGCCTTTGGATTTGCCTTTAGCTCCAAAAGATCAGCCTGCAAAAGCACGATCTCAAGTAGATCATCTATGCCCATGCCTGTTTTTGCAGAGATCGGCACAAATTCATACTTGCCACCCCACTCTGTTGGCATGATGTCAAGCTCAGCAAGACCGGTTTTTACTAGATCAGGATTTGCTGACTCTTTATCCATTTTATTTATTGCGATGATTATTGGCACGCCAGCGGCTTTTGCGTGGCTAACCGCCTCTTTTGTCTGTGGTTTTACGCCGTCATCTGCTGCAACAACGATGATAACTATATCAGTTACGCCAGCGCCCCTTGCACGCATAGCCGTAAATGCCTCGTGGCCTGGAGTGTCGATAAATGTAATGTTTTTGCCGTTTTTATTTACCATATAAGCACCAACGTGCTGAGTGATGCCACCAGCCTCGCCTGCTGCTACACGAGACTTTCTTATGTAGTCAAGTAGCGAGGTTTTGCCGTGGTCAACGTGACCCATGATGGTTATGACTGGTGCTCTTGGCTGGAGATTTTCATCGTCTTTTATCTCCTCTTCGTAGGCTGCTACGTAGTCAAATTCTTTTTGATCGTCGATGATATTTACCTCGACATTGAACTCATCAGCCAAAATTTCTATCGCATCTTCGTCCAAAAAGTCGTTTTTAGTCGTCATCATACCAAGCATAAATAGCTTGCCTATGACCTCGCTAGGCTGTTTGTTTAGCTTTTCAGCAAATTCGTAAACGCGAATTTCTTTTGGGATATTTATCGAAGTTACAGCTTCGCTGTTTTGTTTATTTTCAGGCTTTTTGTGTTTTTTTCTAGCTCTTCTTTGTATGCCGCCTTCGCCAAATGAATTTATCGTGTTATTGACGGTTGTTTTCATCGCATTTGGCTGTTTTGTCCTTTGCATAGGAGCTGGCGCTGGTGTTTTGAAGCTGAAATCAGGCAACACCACCACATCTTCATCTTCAAGCACGATGTCGCCAAAGTCGCTTCCGCCAAGCAAGTCCATCTTCTCGGCACTATCTTTTTTGCTTACAACTGTTATCTTTTTCTCTTTTTTCTTTTTTCTAGCCAAATTTTCATCGCTAGCAGAGAACATACTCTTAAAATCGCTAATGTTAGTAACAGCCGCCTCAGCCTTTTTCTCCTCTTTCACTGGAGCTGGCGCCTCGAAATCTTTTTTCTTTTTAACTATCACAAGGCCGCGTCTTTTTTGAGTCACATCAGCCAAACTCTCTTTTGGTTTTGGCGCCTCAGCTGGCTTTTGCTCAACCTTTACAAGCTCTTCTTTTTTAGGCTCAGTTTTAGGCTTTTCTTCTGAAATTTGCACCTCTTTTTTAGGCTCAGTCTTTGCCTTTTCGGGTTTTGGCACAGACTTAGCAGCTGCCTTTTTAGGTTCAGTTTTAGGCTTTTCTTCTTTTTTTGCTGGCTCTTTTTCTGCCTCTTTTTTAGGCTCTTTTTTTGCTTTTGGCTCGCTCTTTTTCTTTTTAAATTTATCTGGTATTACGCCAGTTTGAACGTATTCATATATTGCTTCAGCCTCTTCAAGGCTCACAGCATTTGAGTGAGTTTTGACCTTTAGGCCTAGTTCTTGAGCTTTTTCGACTATCTCTTTACTTGGGTAGCCAAGCTCATTTGCGATCTCTGAAATCCTAACATTGCTCATTTAAGAGTATCTCCTTTAACTTCGGTGCGTCAAGTCCGAGGGCACCTTTAGTTTGTTTATCAATTATTTTTTTTAAAATTTTGTCGTCTTTTTGCAAACAGCCATCACACAGATAGAAACTGCGGCCATTTCCTTTGCCGCACTCTAAATTCTTGCCTACCAAGCGGTATCTTTTTAGCAAGTTTTGAGAAAATTTGACTTTGCAAGCGACACATGTCCTTACTGGATTATTTTTATTCATTATACCTTTTTAAACTTGTTTCTAGCTTTGCGTGATTTCGTATCCATCGTTATCAAATGAAAAAATTTCCACTCTAAAATCACCAAATTTACTCTTTAAAGCATCTTGTAAATTTTTAGCGTCATCTTTATATGCGATGTTTAAAAAGCTTGAGCCTGAGCCTGAAAGTGTGCTCATTAGCGCTCCATTTTCATAAGCTACCTTTCGCACCTCAAAAAGCTCTTTTAAAGCGCTCATTCTGCGCTCTTCGTGCATCATATCTTCACTTGCTATCCTCAAAAGATCATACCTTTTTTCATAAAAACAAGACGTCAAAAATGCAGCGTGAGAGAGGTTATTTACGCACTCTTTCATGGTGTAGTTTTTTGGCAAAATTTGTCTTGATGATGCCGTGCTCATCGGCTTATTTGGGATGACAACAACCGCTTTTATATCATCGCTTAAATTTATTTTATTTGCATAGACACTGCCATTTTTTACGATAGCACTGATAAATCCTCCATGAACTGCTGGCGAGATATTATCTGGGTGGGTTTCATAGACGATCGCTTTATTTAAAACGACGCTTTTGCTAGCCTTAAACCCAGCCATCTCGTAGGCTGAAGCTATGGCTCCAATGATCACTGCGGAGCTACTACCAAGTCCTCTTGAAAATGGGATATTGTTTTCAAAAATGACTCTAAAATTTTCATTTTTTCCGGTTAGCTCGAGAAAAATTTCATTAAAAATGCTTAGAAAAATGTTGTTTCTTTTTAAATTTACGCTATCGCTTCCCTCGCCATTTATCGAGACCGAGCTAAATTTAGATGGCTCGATCTTTACGCTATTAAAAAGCTTTAAACTAAGCCCCAAAGCATCAAAACCAGGACCTAAATTTGCACTTGTGGCAGGGATTAAGATATTCAAATTTTCTCCTAAACAGCTTGGATGATATAATTTGGAAGTGTATCTGAATTTAGTTTTAATTCATCTAAATTTAAAGGCAACACAAATCTTACTGGCTCAACTTTTTCAAGCAAAATTTCGCCCTCTTTTAAGACAAAGCTTAAATTTTTATTTGCCCTGATTGCTTGGCCGCCATTTAGACTAAATCCGCTAACTGCGTAAAACTCGCAGCCCTTTGCCAAAGAAAAAGTTTTTAAGATGACGTAGGCCACCTTTAGTCCCATAAAGCTACCTGGCGTGTTTGCGTAGATGATCTTTGTGATGTTAAATTTAGAGGATAAATTTTCTAGGATTTTTATCAGAGCTTCGCTGACATGCTCATCAGTTGCGATCTCATCAAATTTTACGCCATCTTTATAGACTCCAACTAAAAGTGGAGTCGATAAAGAGACTACTAAAATTTCAATATTTTTTATGCAAATACCTTTTGATACTCTTTTAAAAGCTCGCCACTAAGCGTTGCGATCTCATAATTTTTCTCATCTGCCATTAAAGCAAGTGTTAGTTTGTGATTTAGATCGTGGCTACCCGCAAATGCTGTGTAATCCCCAAGTAAAGGTGCTCCAAGTAAGCTCAAATCGCCAACTGCATCTAAAATTTTATGTCGTACAAACTCATTTTCAAATCTCAAACCCTCTGGATTTAAAATATGTGTATCATCGATAGCCACAGCGTTATCAAGTGATGCACCAAGGGCTAAATTTTGAGCTTGTAGGCGTTGCAAATCTTTTAAAAAGCCAAAAGTTCTAGCACGAGCTATATTTTTTACAAATGAACTCTTGCTAAATTCAAAAACATATCTTTGTTCGCCGATAACTGGGTGGTCAAATTTGATCGTATAGTCAAATTTTGGATTTCTTGAAGGCGAAGTTCGCACAAATTTTGACCCCTCAACCACCTCGACCTCGCGGCGGACAAGGATGACTTTTTTACCAGCATCAAGATGTCTTATACCAGCTTCATCAAGCAACATACAAAAGCTTATCGCACTGCCGTCCATGACAGGAATTTCGTTTGCATCAACTGAAATTCTAATATTATCAATGCCGTATCCATTTACAGCTGCCATTAGGTGCTCTATCGTGCTAATAAAGCCCTTTTCGTTGCCAACGACGGTTGCCATTTGCGTATTTATAACGTTTTTAGGCTCAGCTTTAAAACTAATACCAAGATCTTCGCGGTGCAAAATAATACCTGAATTTGCATCAAGAGGTTCTAGTATAAGTCTTATCGGCTCACCCTTATGAAGCCCTATACCAACGGTCTCAACGCGTCTTGCGATAGTAGTTTGTTTCAAAAATTTTCCTTATATTTTTTTGTTCGCTTATGATAGCACTAAAAAATCAAATTTGCAAATTTAATTCTTATCTATCATCGCCTTTGCGGCATCTAAGACACTTGTCACATTGTCTTTTATCCACTTTTTATCCATCCATTGCTGAGGTCTTACCTCTTCGCCTTGGACCAAAATTCCAAAGTGAAGGTGATCTCCAAGTGCAAGGCCGCTCGTTCCAGTTGTGCCTATTTGATCGCCAGCAGCGACCATATCGCCCTCTTTTACCTTCGCACTTGAGCAGTGTCCATAGAGCGAATAAAGTCCAAATCCATGATCGATCACAATGTTTAAACCATAAATTCCATTCTCAGATGCTAGCACAACTCGACCTGCATTGCTAGCTATTATCGGAGCTGATGCCACGCTTGCAAAATCTATACCCATGTGCCATGACTCACTTACTTGCTCGTTATTATATGTATAGAAGCGGTGGTCGGCAAAATCAGCTACTTTCTTGCCATTTCTAAGCGGGTAAAATGGGATGATATTAAAGCCATTTGTGATGTCAGTATCGACGTTTGAAGTAAGTGCTGTTATCTTCTCTTCGTTTGAATTTCTTAGTGTTTCATTGACAAATTTCATCTTCTCAAGCCTTGAAAGAGCGTTTGGATCTTTGGCGTATTGATCTGTTAGATCAACGATCTTTCCATCTAAAAATCTATCATTTAAAGCAATAGTTGAAGTTTTGTATTTTACATTTTCATAAAAATATCTCACGTGAGACTTGCTCTCGTTACCTGCAAAGTCTCTTGCGATGACCTCAGCGCTAAAGTTTTCAACCTGCACTGGCCAAGCAACAAGTGCTGCGTAAAAGCCCTCTTTATAAAATGGCACGGCCTTAAATTTCTTACCAAAATTTGTCTGGACATAGACCTCTTTTAGCTGATTATCAGTCGCTCTAAAGACGACAACTGCGCTACCGCCTTTTGAGATAGAATAAGACTGAGAAAGCACGTAAAGATCAGGCTTAGAGGTATCAAGCACGACTTCAACTTTTTTGCTTGCTTTATTGCCTGTAAAAAAGCCCCATTTGCTAGTATCGACCGCTTCTATGCTCATCTCATAAGTATCTTTTTGAGCAAAAAAGCCAGTCTTTGGGAAGGTTAAATTTACATCAAGCTCAGTGCTTGGATTTTGTATGATTTGATTTAGTAAATTTAGGTCATTTTTGCCGTCATTTATGCTAATGCGCACAAATTTTATACCACTATCATCTTTAAATTTGATATTCATAGGCGAGCGAAGGTTCCAATAAACCTTATCAGCAACGCCGATAATTGGCTCGTTTCGTTCAAAGTCTTTCGACATCAAAGCATAGCCAAAGCCACCAGCTAATATCAAAACAAGTAAAACTACAACAATACCAAAACCGCCTATTCCACGTCTATACATATATTATTACCTTAAATTTTATTTGCGAAATTTTACATTTAATCAATAAATTTTTAGTTAATTACAAAATTTCTCTTACAGCTCTAGCTTCGCTCATCCAATCAAAAAGCTCATCCCAGCGCTCATCTTTTATGAGATCTTTGCACAAATTTAGCTCTTTTTCAAACATATTTATCGCGGCAACGACGTTGTTTTTATTTTGCTTAAAGATATCGCTCCACATAAATGGCGAACTCTTTGCAACGCGTATCATGCCCTTAAATGTCGGTCCGCCAAGTGCAACGATATGCCTTTTATCCTCTTCTTTTAAGATCCCGCTAGCAAGCGAAAATGCAATAGCGTGAGGCAGATGCGAGATGAGACCCACGTGATGATCATGCTCTTTTGCACTCATGAAAATGATCTTCATACCAAGGCAAGAAAATAGTTCAACACTCCTTTTTACATGTTTTTCTGCGCTCTCAGCAAAGTCACAAACTATGACAGTAGCCCCTGTATAAAGCGACTTAAATGCAGCTTCTGGACCAGAGTACTCGGTACCTGCCATCGGGTGAGCTGGGATGAAATTTTTGCGAATTTTTTCTGGCACGGCTTCTATTATCTTTTGCTTTGTCGAACCAAAATCAATGATCGTCGTATCTTCGCTAATGTCGGTTAAATTTTGCACGATGCTCACGATGGCTTCGACTGGCACGGCCAAAAAGATGATATCACACTTCTTTTTCATCTCATCGATGCTTAAAATTTCATGTACCAAGCCAAGTTCTAGCGCTTTTTTGCTGTGATTTTCATCTTTATCATATCCGCTGACACATGAGATCAATTTTTCATCTTTTAACGCAAGACCAAGCGAGCCACCCATAAGACCAAGTCCGATGATACCTATTTTCATAAAAAACCTTTAAAATTATAAAATTTAAATTTTTTAAAAATAAAATATGATATTATACGCACTTATACTAAAACTCTAGGTTAAATTTAATGAAAAAGAAATTATTTTTACTAGCACTAGCTTTAAGCGGTCTAAATGCACAAACGATTCAGTCAATAAATTTCAAAGGTCTAATCCACCTTTCACCTGATGTAGCCACTCAGATAATGGGGCTAAAAGTCGGTCAAGAGCTAACGCCAAAGCTTAGCGACAAGGCTATCACAAATTTATACAAGCAAAATTATTTTGATGATATCTACATAGAGGATACAGGTAGTGGCAATCTTTTAGTAAAAGTAAAAGAGAAGCCAAGTGTGGCTAGAGTCGATCTAAAGGGTGTTGTGACAAATGACAAAACTGCGATCGAATCGCTAATCAACATCAAACCTGGCAATATGTATGATGAGCTAACTATCGAAAAAACAAAAGAGAGAATTCGCCAGTACTACGAGTCAAAAGGCTATTTTGACACAGTTGTTGATGTAGAAAAACAGCCAGTTGCAGACAACGACAGCTCGCTTTTCATCACTCTAAACATCAACCGCGGCGAAAATATGATAATCAAAAAGGTAAATTTAGTCGGGGCAAAAGAATTTGACTATGATGATATCGAGCCAGTAGTTGCAAACAAAAGTAGAGAATTTATGGGCTGGCTTTGGGGCAGAAACGACGGTAAAGTTAAACTTTTCGAGCTTGAAAACGACCCAGCAAGGATTCAAGATAAATATTTTCAAAAAGGTTATCTAGACGCGACAGTTTCGTCACCTTACCTAAATGCGTCATTTGATAACTACACAGCTGATCTTACCTACTACATCCACGAGGGCGAGCCTTATAAGGTTTCAAATGTAAGCATCACAGCACCTGAAGAGCTAGGACTTGATACTAAAAAGATCATAGATGACTTTAGACTTGAGGCTGGCGATACGATGAACTCGGCAAGACTTCGCCAAGATATGAAAAAGCTTGACGATATGGTCGCTGACAAGGGCTATGCATTTGTTAAAGTCTATCCAAAGACTGATAAATTTGATGAAAATAAAACAGTTGATATCGACTACGAAGTAGATCCTGGCGAAAAAGTATATATAAGAAATGTTCAAATTTCAGGAAACGACAGAACAGTTGATCGCGTCGTAAGACGTGAGCTATATCTAACTGAGGGAAATTTATATAGTAGAACCGACCTTCAAGACTCAAAAGATGCTCTAAAAAGAACAAGCTACTTTGACGATGTCGAGATAGAAGAAGATCCAGTTGATAAAAACACAGTCGATCTAAAAGTAAAAGTAAAAGAGGCTTCAACTGGCTCAATAAGCGGCGGTATCGGATACGGAAGTAGCGATGGCTTGCTACTAAACGCTGCTCTTTCTGATACAAACATCTTTGGCTCTGGCCTTCAAGGACAAGTAAGCGTAGATAAGAGTGATAGAGAGCTTTCAGGTCAGATAAGTCTTACAAATCCAAGAATTTTTGACTCAGAGTATAGCCTTGGTGGAACACTCTATGCAAACGACTATGACTGGAGAACATATAAAGAGAGAAGCTACGGTTTTAGCACAACACTTGGTAGAAAATTAACCAGAAATTTAAGTGCATCACTTACTTATAATATCGAACAAAGTAAAGTTACTCTAAAAGATGATGAACTAAGAGATATTAATAGATACACAGGTAAAGAAATTTATAGAGAAGGCAAGGCTATAAAAAGCGCTATAACTCCAGCTTTAACATATAACAGCACTGATGATTACTACTTGCCAAGACGCGGTATCATAGCCAGTACATCATTTGAGATAGCAGGACTTGGTGGTGATATGGATTTTGTTAAAAACCGCACAAATTTCAACTACTATCTAGGCCTTAGAGAGTACATCGACTACGATCTTATCCTAAGATATAAAGCAAGCTTTGGCAAAATTTGGGAAAGAGGCTATACTCCGATCAACGAAAGGCTTTACCTTGGTGGTATAAGAAGCTTACGTGGTTACGAGAGCAGAACCGTATCTCCAAAAGTAAAATATAATGGCGACTACTATGAATACGGCGGCGAAACATCATTTAACAACTCAGTTGAGATGAGCTTCCCTATAATAGAGCGTGTCAAAATGCGTGGTGTTGTATTTTATGACTATGGTATGATCGGCGAAAATAGCCTAAATGAAATAAAAAGATCATCAGTTGGTACAGGTATCGAGTGGATAACACCTATCGGACCACTTCAACTAATCTTCGCAAAAGCTCTTAAACCTAAAGAGGGCGATGATACAAATACATTTGAATTTACTATCGGAAGACGCTTCTAATAAGATACTTTTAAGGGGCTAGTTTGCCCCTTAAATCCCCCGCAAACAAACAAACTTTAAGTCATATAAGAAAAAGCAAGGCTAACATTAGATATAATCCCACAATTTTTAATATAAGTGGGTAAAAAGATGAATTTCTCAGACATTTTTTCAAAGATAAGAAAAGCTCAACCTCGTCCAGAAGAAGCACCTACACACTGGGTAAAATGCGACAACTGCCACTCACTGATGTATTACAAAGAAGTTGAAGCTTGTTTTAATGTATGCCCAAAATGCGGCTACCACATGAGATTAAAAGCTGATGATCGCATAAATTTGATCTGCGATGAAGGTAGCTTTGTAGAATTTGACGCAAATTTAAAACCAGTAGATCCTTTAAATTTTGTCGATAAAAAATCATATAAAAAAAGAATCACAGAAAATAAAGAAAAAACAGGACGCACAAGCTCAGTGATATGTGGCGAAGGCAAATGCAACGGACAAGAGATCCAGCTAGTTGTTTTTGACTTTGGCTTCATGGGCGGCTCACTAGCTTCAGTCGAGGGCGAAAAGATCGTAAGAGCGATAAAACGCGCGATCGAAAAACGCCAAGCCTTAATCATCGTAAGCGCATCTGGTGGTGCTAGAATGCAAGAGAGCACATTTTCTTTGATGCAGATGTCAAAGACTTCAGCAGCCCTAAAACTTCTTGATGAGGCAAAGCTTCCATATATTTCTATCCTTACAGATCCTACGATGGGTGGCGTTAGTGCATCATTTGCATGGCTTGGAGATCTAATAATCGCTGAACCTGGCGCGCTAATAGGCTTTGCAGGACAAAGGGTCATCAAACAAACCATAGGCGCTGATCTCCCAGAGGGCTTTCAAAGGGCTGAATTTTTGCTTGAGCATGGCCTCATAGATGACATCGTGCCAAGAAGCGAGCACAAAAAATATATAAGCGATGTGGTTAAATTTCTTACAAATAACAAAACTATGATCTCTAAAAGCGAAGTGACAACTCCAAGTGAAGCTGGCTTTGAGCTAAAGCTAAAAACCAAAGGGTAAGTTTGGAAATTTCGGTTTTTAGCATTCAAAAATCATCACGTGACAACTTTGAAAACGAGATACAAGAATATATAAAAATGAGTGCAAAATTTGCCAAGATAAACGACAAAATAATATTTAATGAAAAGATAGCAAAGGCTCAAAGCAGCGGCAGAAGCGATGCGCTAAGAGCTTATGATGAAATTTACGAGCCAAATTTAAAAGGCTTTTGCGTGATGCTTGATGAAAATGGCTCACAGCTTGACAGCCAAGAATTTTCTCAAATTTTAAACTCAAATTCACAGATCAATTTTTTCATAGGTGGAGCTTATGGGCTTAGCCAAAATTTAAAAAACAAGGCACAAAAAGTCGTAAGCTTAAGCAAGATGACTATGGCACATAAAGTCGCCAAGCTCGTACTTTTTGAGCAAATTTTTAGAGGGCTTTGCATAAATGCAAACCACCCATATCACAAATAAAGGAATATAAAATGACTCAAAACGAGCTAAATTTTTTCAAAAAACTACTTGAAGAGCGAAAATTACAAATCAAAAAAAATATTTATGACTCATCAGTTGAAGTAAGCGGTTTAAGAGATAGTGGCGTAAGCGATGAATTTGACATCGCTTCAGTAAATACCGATCAGCTTATAGAGCAGTCTATCTCAACCCAGCAAAGAGCCGAGCTTCACGAGATCGACGAAGCGCTTGAAAAGATAGCAAACAAGACTTATGGAATTTGTGACATGTGCGAAGAGGAGATCGGCATCCCTCGCCTAAAAGTAAAACCGCATGCAAAATACTGCATAGCTTGTCGTGAGATAATAGAAAAAACAGCAAAAAACTAAGGAGAAAATATGAAAACCAGAAAATTTCTCGTCTACTGCATCATCTACATAGCAGTTGTTGCAGGACTTACCTATTCTCTTAATAGTTCAGACTTCACCTTTGAGCTCTTAGGTCAAGCCATCACATTGCCAGTAGCTGTCTGGGTGGCACTTCCAGTAGCTCTTTTGGCGCTCCTTGCCCTACTTCACATCGCATATCACGGATACGCCTTTTATAGATATAAAAAATGGATAAAAAAAGATAGCCAGCTCTACAAAGACCTTGCAAAAGAGACGCTTCTTGGCTTTGAGAGCAACAAAGACTTTAAAACCGACACTTACAAGATCGCCTCACAGCTCACTCGCTCTATATCACCAGTAGGCGAGCTTAAAGACGTTGGCGTTGATGACGGCGAGATAAACAACATCTTACAAACCATAAAAAGCATAAAAAACAAAGAGATCGTCGATCTAAAGAAATTTAGGCTAGCAAAAGATAGCAAGCTAAACATCCTAAACGAGCTAAACAAGATCGAGCAGCTGCCTACTTACTATCTTGACGTGCTTAAAAACCAAGAGCAAAACGAGAGCCTTAAAAAGGCAGCCTTCGATAAGCTCATAAAAACAGCTTCATTTAGTGAGATTAAAAAAATTGATCCAGAGCTAGCAAGCGAAGATATAATGACCATTATCACGCGTTTCGTAAATGATGAGATCGACCTAAGTAGCGATGAAATTTTCAATCTTTTAAACAACGCAAAAGTGACAAAAGCACAATACGACAAAGCTGCCATTATGCTTAGAAATAAACTAAAACCAGATGCGTTTATCGGCATTTTTGAAAAGCTAAAAAGCATCCATGCTGACGCTGACGAGGCTTACGTATATGCGCTATTTGAGCTTCAAATGCTTGATAAAGTAAGAGAAGCCATCGAGGGTAGCGACCCTGATGAGTTTAAAGAGATAAAGGTTTTACTATTTTTACGAGATAACGGCAAAATGGTGCCTAGCTCGCTATTTTTTAAATGATAGACTTTAGCAAAAAGCCACTTTTCTTAGCGCCACTTGCTGGCTTTTCTGACCTGCCACTAAGGAGCGTCGTCAAGAAATTTGGCTGCGATGTCACTGTTAGCGAGATGATCAGCGCAAATGCCCTGGTCTATGAGAGCAGCGACAAAACCCTTGAAATGCTTAAAAAATCCCCAAACGAAGAGCCCTACGTCGTCCAGATAGCTGGCAGTGAGATAGAAAATATAAAAAAAGCTGTGCAGATAATCAATAAATTTGATGAAATTTATGGGCTCGATCTAAACTGCGGCTGCCCTGTGCCAAAGGTCGTTAGACAAGGTGCGGGATCGGCTTTGCTAAACGACCTTGACAAACTTCAAAGCATAATCTCAGCCATAAAAAGCGTCTCAAACAAGAAGAGTCTAAGCGTTAAATTTAGACTTGGCTTTAGCGACAAAAACGAAGAGTGCATAGCAAAGGCCTGCGAAGAAGCCGGCGCAGACTACATCGCAGTGCATGGGCGCACCAGAGCTGGCGGATACAGCGCAAAGGTTGATTACGAAGCGATCGCTAGAGTAAAAGCGAGCGTAAAAATCCCAGTCGTCGCAAATGGCGATATAAACGCACAAAATGCAGATGAAATTTTAAATTTCACAAAATGCGACGCCCTAATGATCGGCAGAGCAAGCATCGGCAACCCTTGGATATTTCACGAGATAAAGACCAAAACTAGCGTGGATAAGGCGCTAAAACAAGAGATCATACTAGCTCACTTTGACGCTATGATCGAGCACTACGGCGAGCACGGACTTTGCATATTTAGAAAGCATCTCCACCAATACAGCAAGGGCATAGACGGCGCAACAACATTTAGAAACGATGTAAATTTCATCAAAGACGTGACAGCGATGAGAGAGCACATAAGGGAGTTTTTTGCCTAGATGCAAGGCTACATCCTGCGCGTGCAAAAGGTCAGAGACGAGGACCTTTTAGTCTTTGTGCTAACGCCAAATTTACTCGTAAAGTCATATAGATTTTTTGGCGCTCGCCACTCAAACATCATGACTGGCTACAAGATCGACTTTGAGCTCGAGCAAGAGGCGAAATTTCTACCAAAGCTTAGAAGCATACTTCATCTTGGCTTTAAGTGGCTGCTAGAGCGTGACAAGCTCATCATTTGGCAGCAGTTCATGCGCCTACTTTATGATCATCTAAAAGAGGTCGAGCAGCTTGATGAAATTTATTTTAACGAGCTTGATCGCTGTGCCAAACAGATGCAGCTGCAAAATCCAAAACGCCTCATCATAGAAAGCTACGTCAAAATTTTAGAGTATGAAGGCAGGCTTCACAGCGAGCTTGAGTGCTTTATCTGCGACGAGGAGATAGAGAGTGAGCTATGCTTAACTCGTGGCTTTTTGCCCTCTCACAAGCACTGCCTTGATAGAAGCGAATTTGACGCTGGCAAGATCAAAAATTTGTTTGACACAAAAAGCACGATCGAGCTAAATGACGATGAGATAAACCGCCTTTATAAAATTTTACTTGACGGACTTTAGGCTTTTACCTTCGTCCTCTCATCAAATTCTTTTAAAATATCCATTATTTTATTTGCTAGCCCCTCAAGCGTTTGATCTTTTTTAAGCTCTAAATTTCTAAGCTTTAAAATCCTAGCTAGTATATCTTTTAGATCTTTCTTGCCAGATAGTATCTCATCATAATAAGCCTTTGGTATGCCTATCTCACTTCTATCTTGTTTTGTAATTATTTCATAGTTTTTATACACACTAAGAGCCTCGTCGGTTATCCTTGTTGTGCCACCTTGTAGCACAAGACCTTGCTCGTTTTTTAAAAATGCTACAAAGATTTGCTCCTTTGTATAGCCTTGTTCATTGTCATATACAGACATATCAGGCTTGAAGTCATATCCAGCACTACTAACCCACATATAAGGGATAGTATGCTCAGTCGTCATCACTTCTGGAGAGAAGTCAAGGAAATTTCCATTGACTTCTACATTTATATCACTTAGATCATTTATTAGCTTGCGTGCATTTTCTACGTCTTGAGTTGTTCTAAAGATATGAGTTATCTTTTCATTGCTTCTATCGGTTAGTCCATCTAGCTCATCGCTAGTCATCCTACCCATTAGGTATTCAACATGCTCTATTTTTTTATCTTTTGAAAAGTAACCCTTTGGCATCTTTGCTAGATCTTCATTTGAGTAAAATTCTTTACCCTTACTAATAACTCCAGCTGAAATTTGATCAAAAATTTTATAGTATTGCTTTATAGTGTCTGCTAGATCAATATTTGCAAAGCTATCCTCTCCAAACAGAGCATTATCCTTTCTTGTATCCATTAAAATATTTGTAAAGTTTGGGTGCTTTTGATTGTGTAGCACTATCGCATCAAGTGTGCTTCTGTGGATTTTAAAGTCCTGTGGCAGGCCTGCAGCCTTGTTAAAATCAGCTCCCATAAATCCTTTAGCATCTACACTATATCCATAGCCCTCTTGTGAAGTAAATTTGGCCTGATAAAGAGAGTCGATACTACTAGATGAAACAAAGTCATTTTTAGGAGTAGTGACTTGGTTGATCGAATTTATATTTGGAGTGTTAGGTAAGAAATTTGCAAAGCCTTCGCTTTTTGTATGTTTTTGGTAGTGCTGTTTTGTTAAGATGGAGTTATAAGAGACTTTCATAGCTTACTCCTTGAAATTTACTTCAAAGAGTAAGCAAAAGTTGTGCCGAAAATTTTTATCAACAAGGGAGCATTTTGTGTAAAGATAGGCTATATATAAACTAAATCGCTAAAAGGTCGATTTACCAACTAAGAAAATTTCACTCAAACAAAAGGCTTTTAAATATGATAAGCAGTGTAAATGGATTTACATATCAAAATATGAGGTATGAGCCAGCTGGAGCGGAAGAGAAAAACATACAAACAAAAGCAGAGCAACAACCTGATAAAAATAAAATAAATGATGATAGCAATAACGCTGTAACAAATAGCCCTCTTCAGCGCATTTTTGGAAACTACATGAGTGGTATTGCAGCTGATGGCAGGATAACCATTTGGGGTAAAGCAACAGGTCTTGATAGCTCGATAAGCAAGGACGAAGCAAATTCTTTGTTGCGTTTTATACAAGAGAGCAAGACAGGCGATTTTATGCCAATAATATCTGATGATATTAGTGATGAGCTGTTAAACTCAGCCGATCTTAGCATCAGTGAATTTAAAGAACGCTGGCTACAAGATAGAGCAAGGATGGCAGAGAAGCTAGAAAAGAGCAATGAAGACTTTTTCGCACAAGTAGATGCTATGAATGAAGAAGCTCAAAGAATTTTAAATAATAAAAACAATGAGCCAAGCTCAAATGATATAAAAGAAGAAAATTTTAAGCCTATTCAGGGACATAGCAAAAACACTGAAACTTATGACATTGCTAAGGATGAGAAATTTTCATTTTTGCTCAAGCTTCAAGAACTTGAGAGAGAACGAGGTATCGATGTGCTTCGTATTATGCAAAAACTTGAAGAAAATGGCAAAAAGGTTGTCGATAAAAAGGTTTAAATTCATCTTTATATCTATACAAGCCGCTAATAAGTTGTCCTATGACAAGGTAGAGAATGATCCTTGTTCTGCTTTATCCATCAAGCCATCTTATTTAAAATTTGCTTCTTATCTATCTTTTGCATAAGCTCTAAGACATCTATGCCTCTTTTTTCTTTGAAATTTAAAAGCTCTCTTGCGTAGAGAAATTTCTGATCCTTATTTATATCATA
>NZ_PIRS01000007.1:0-128142 GCF_003048985.1 Campylobacter concisus | reverse complement strand
CAGCAATTCTTTAAAATTGGTTGAAATTGCAAACGAAATTATAAAATTAACAGAAAGTAATTCAAAAATAATATTGATAGATAAAACTCTTTCGTATGATTTTGATGTTATTATAGATATAACAAAGGCTCAAAAATTGTTAGATTTTAAGCCTTTTAGCATAGAAGAAGGGTTAAAAAAATATGTTGAGGTTGCAAGAAAATGAAAAAATATAATACAGCTTTTCCTTTTTTCCCACAAGATGATATTAAAAAAATACTGAAAGAAACTAGAGAAATATTAAGTGGCAAAAAAATGCTCACTATGGGCGAGAATGTTCAAAAATTTGAAAAAGAATTTGCAAAATATTGCCAGAGTAAATATTCAGTAGCTACTAACTCTTGCACGAGCGCTTTGGAAATCGCTTTAACTAGTTTAAATTTAACTAAAGACGATGAAGTAATAGTTCCGGTTCAAACTTTTGTGGCTACAGGTTCATCTGTTTTAAAAAGTGGTGCCAAAATTGTTTTTTGCGATATAGATGATGATTTTTTATTAGATTTTAAATTTATGAAAAAACTTATTAATAAAAATACCAAAGCGGTCATTATAGTGCACTTTGCTGGGATGATAAGTAAAGACATACTAAAAATAAAGGAGTATTTAAAAGCGAGAAATATTACCCTTATTGAGGACGCTGCCCATGCTCATGGTGCGACTTTTGGAGAGCTAAAGGCTGGAAACATTGGCGATATAGGTTGTTTTTCATTTTACTCGACAAAAATCATAACAACTGGCGAGGGTGGAATGATAACAACCAATAGCAAGGAAATTTTTGAAAAATGTGCAAGTTTTAGAAATAGGGGAATAGATATAAATTTTAACGGCGAATTATTTGTTAATCTTGGCTCAAATAATAGGATGACTGAATTTCAGGCATTATTAGGCGTTTATCAGTTAAAAAGATTGGAAGAATTTGTAAAATATAGAAATAAAATAGCGAGTATATATAAAAATGAATTATCAAGTTTTATTAGCAAAGGCATTGTCCATTTACAGGTTCCGGCTGAAAATAGTAGGCACTCCTATTGGAGGTTTATAGTGTTTTTAAAAAGTCACAATAGAGATGAGATTATTAAAAAGCTAAATGAAATGAATATAAAAGCGGATGCTCCATATTTTCCGTTACTTCACGATCAACCATTATTTAAGGATACAAAAAGAGAGAAAATGCTAAATGCACAAAGGCTTTCAAAAACACACATATCCTTACCGATGCACATGCTAATCGGTAAGGGTGATGCTATGACTATTGTTAAAAAACTAAAGGAAGTATTAATATGAGGAAAGTAAATTTATTAGTAACTACTGTTGGCGGAATGACTAGCCCGGATATACTAAAAGCACTTAAGAATACGCTAGAGTATGACATAAATATTATAGGGGTTGATGCATTTGAATTTGCTGTTGGTAGAAAATTTGTTGATACTTTTGAAATTTCTCCAAATAGCGCTATAGATGAGACTAAGTTTGTGGATTTTATTGAAAAATTAGCAAGGAAATATAACATAGAAGTAATATTGCCTTGTGGTAACGAAGACAATCTGGTTCTTGCTAAATTCATAGAAAAAATGCCTTGCAAGGTTATTGTCGGGCAATATCAGAATCTAATTAAGGCATATGACAAAGGAATAGTCTATGATGAGTTAAAATCTAGTATCCCCGAACACTGCCCAAAATATTTTATCGTTAATAGCTATTTCGATTTTTTAGAATCTATAAAAAAAATAGGATATCCAGATAAAAAAGTTGTAATCAAGCCAAGGTTTGGAAGGGGCGGAAGGGGCGTGTATATTCTTAGCGATAAATTTGACTTTGAAAATATTTTTAAATCAAAGCCAATAAATGAGTACCCTTTTAATTTTTTTGATAGAATTCTTAAAGATCAAAATAAATTTGATGATTTGATTGTAATGGAATATTTACATGATCCGTATTATAGTATCTACTCAATTTGCAAAGACGGAGAGAATTTTTTTACGCTAACTCATACGAGGGAGTGGGGTAATGCTTCGCAGACTTTTAGGGGAAAGGTTTATTATGATAGAAAAATAGAAGAACTAGCTTCGAACATCATTAAAAAATTTAATTTATCTTACGTAAATAACATGGAATTAGCAACTACAGAAGATGGCAAGATTGCGCTTTTTGATTTAAATCCAAGAATCGGTGCAAGTAGCGGAATAGACAAAGATATAGGGTTTAATTTCCCATTGGAAACTTTAAAACTTGCTCTTGGAGAAAAAATAAAAATAGATAAATCTAAATTTCAAACTCCAAAAACATTTCTTAGATATTTCGATCAGGTTTGGCTGTAACATATGATAAAAGCGGTTATTTTTGATTTAGATAATACTCTTTACGATGAAAAGTTGTATTTCTTAATGGTATTTGAAGAATTTTCAAAAGTTTATGGCATAGATGCTGATCTGTTTAAGAACGCCTACGATGATCGTTTTATATTGCACAGTAAGGATATCTTTACAGATATCTTAAAAAAAATAAATTTTTATTCTAAAGATAGACAAAATGAACTATTTGAAATATACAAAAATATTAATTGTCGTTTGAAGCTATATGAAGAGGCTCATATTCTGATGGATTACCTGAATTGCAAGAATATTTGTAAGGCAATCTTAACTAATGGTGTGGTGATGGCTCAAAAAAATAAAGTTCGAGCTTTGAATCTGGAAAAATTTACCGATAAAATAGTCTACGCTAGAGAGTTTGGCAAAGAATTTGAAAAACCGAATGAAAAGCCGTTTTTGGAGACTTTAAAGCTTTTGGGTGTTGAAAATAAAAATGCTATCTTTGTGGGGGATAACCCGCATACTGATATTGTTGGGGCAACAAAAGCAGGGATAAAAGCCTTTAGATTTATAAATGGCTATACTTCACATATTGAGTTTGCATATGACTATAACATAAATAATTTATTAGAAATAAAAAATTACTTGGAGATGGAGAATAGATGAAAAAGATACTAGCAATAACAGGAATTCGCTCTGAATATGATATTTTGTATCCTGTATTAAAAGAGTTACAAAATAATAAAAATTTTGATCTGAAAGTTGTCATTACTGGTGCCCATCTTTCAGATTGGCATGGATTTACATTGGATAAAATCAAAGATGATGGTTTTGATATAGCTGAAAAAATTGATTCTCTGCTCATGACAAATAGAAAAACCCAAAGATCAAAAGGAGTTGGATTGTTAATCGAAGGGCTTACTCAAGTAGTAGATAGAGAAAGACCTGATTTTTTACTTTTTGTTGGAGATAGAGAAGAGAGTATAGCAACTTGTGTTGTTGGTAACTATATGGATGTTTTAGTCGCTCATATTGGCGGCGGGGATCCTGTCTATGGAAACTCCGATGATCCGATAAGGATGGCTTGTAGCAAACTTGCTCACATTCATTTTGCTACAGCGAATGAATATGCAGAAAATATAAAAAGATTGGGTGAGGAAGAATTTAGAATCTGTTTTAGCGGAAACCCAGCGCTCAATAATATCTTAGAGACGAAGATTATTGATAGGAAAAAATTAGGTGAATTTTTGGATATTGATATAGATAGCAGTGAGTATCTGGTTGTTTTAAAACACCCTCTATCGTCTGAGATTGAGGACAGCTATAGACAAATGAATATAACAATGAATGCAATAAGTGAATTTGCTTTTGAAAATAAGGTTAAAGTGATAGGCATTTATCCAAACACAGATCCAGGCTCTTATGATATTTTAAAAGCCATAGATGATAATTGTAGCGAAAATATAAAATTTTATAAAACATTACCCAGGGAGATATTTGTCAATATTATGAGGAATGCGAAGGTGTTGGTCGGTAATTCAAGCATGGGTATATTGGAAGCTCCATTTTATAAATTGCCTGTTGTAAACATAGGAAACAGACAAAAAGGGAGACTAAATGCTGGAAATGTAGAATTTGTAGAATACGACAAAGATCAGATAAAAAAATCTATAGAAAAAGCTTTTTATAACAAGGAATATAGAGATTCTGTCAAAAATTTACAAAATCCTTATGGAGATGGCTATGCTCATAAAAAAATTGTCGATTTTTTAGATAAAGTCGATTTGAATGATAGAAAGTGGCATATAAAAAGAAAGTTAATATGAAAAATAAAATTTTAGTAGTAGCTGTTCATCCAGATGACGAAACTTTAGGCTGTGGCGGAACGCTTTTAAGGTATAAAGCGAGTGGCGATAAGATTCATTGGCTTATTTGCACAAAAATAGACGAAAATAATGACTATTTTGCTATTAGAGAAAATGAGATAAAACAAACTTCGGATGCTTATAAATTTGATGGTGTTTTTAGTTTGGGACTTAATACAATGCGAGTAGATGAGTATAGTATGAGCGAACTTATAGGCAAAGTCTCAAAGGTAATAAGTGAGGTAAAGCCAAACATCATATACCTTCCATTTAAAAGTGACGTGCATAGCGACCATAGGAAAATTTTTGAAGCGAGCTATAGCTGCACAAAGGTATTTAGATATCCATTTATCAAAAAGATATACATGATGGAAATTCTAAGTGAAACAGAATTTGCCCCAGGTGTTAAAGAGGATGCTTTTATGCCAAATTCATTTGTGGATATAAGCAATTATCTTGATAAAAAAATAGAAATAATGAAAATTTTTAAAAGTGAAATAGGGGAACATCCATTTCCAAGAAGTGAAAGAAATTTAAGAGCATTAGCCACCTTAAGGGGGGCAACTTGTGGATGTGAGTATGCTGAAAGTTTTATGCTTTTAAAGGAAATTTTATGAAAAATATAAAAAACATAAAGCTAAAACAAAATGCTACCATAAAGGAAGCTTTGGGGATTATAGATAGCGGAGCTATGCAGATAGCTTTAGTTGTTGATGACAATGATAAGCTCCTTGGGACACTAACAGATGGCGATATAAGAAGGGGTATATTAAGGGGGCTAGACCTTGATAGTCCTATAGAGACGATAGTTTTTAAAGAGCCGGCTATTGCAAAAATTTCTAGTACAAAAGAGGAAATTTTAAAGATAGCATTATCTAAAAAACTTCACCAGATACCAATAGTAGATGATAATGGAATAGTTTTGGACTTAAAAGAGATAGAAGAGCTTGTTGAGCCAAAGATCAAGACAAATAGAGTTATCCTAATGGTAGGAGGTCTTGGTACTAGACTTAGACCACTCACGCAAGATACGCCAAAGCCGATGCTAAAGGTTGGAAATAAGCCGATCCTTCAGACGATAGTCGAGAAATTTGCGGAGTATGGATTTGCAAATATCACAATGTGTGTAAATTTTAATGCCAGTATCATTAGAGACTATTTTGGTGACGGAAAAGAATTTGGCGTAAATATAGACTACGTTTTAGAGGAAAAAAGGATGGGCACAGCAGGGGCGTTAAGCTTACTAAAAGAGCGCCCGAGTGAGCCATTTTTCGTAATGAACGGCGATCTTCTTACAAATGTAAATTTCGAGCACATTTTTAACTACCACACGCTACATAAAGCCACAGCTACAATGTGCGTCAGAGAGTACGACTATGAGGTACCTTACGGTGTGGTAAAGATGAATGATAATAAAATAACTGCTATCGCAGAAAAACCAGTGCAGAAATTTTTTGTAAGTGCTGGGATATATATGCTCTCACCTGAAATTTTAGATCTGATCCCTAAAAATGAGTTTTACGACATGCCTGCGCTATTTGAAAAGCTTATAAAATTAAGTAAAAATGTTATATCATTCCCGATCAGAGAGTATTGGCTTGATATAGGACGCATGGAAGAATACCAAAGAGCAAATGAAGAGTATAAAGAAGTTTTTTAATGTATAAAAATAATAGTTTTTTAGCGATTGTACCGGCAAGAGGAGGCAGCAAGGGTTTGCCTGGAAAAAATATTAAAGAATTATGTGGAAAGCCACTTGTTGCGTGGAGCATAGAGGCTGGACTAAAAAGTAAATATGTAGATGAGGTCATGGTTAGCACTGACGATGAGAAAATCGCAGAAATTTCAAAAAAGCATGGTGCAAATGTCCCTTTTTTAAGACCAAGCGACTTGGCAAGTGATACCGCCACAACCTTTGATGCTGTAAAACACACTATAGATTATTATAAAAATGAATTAAAAAAAGAGTTTGACTATATCGTTTTATTAGAGCCTACATCACCTTTGAGAGAAGTTTGCGATATAGATAGGGCTATTGAAATTTTACTAGAGTCAAAGGCTGATTCGATTGTTGGAATTTGTAAAACAGAGAGTCAAAATCCAGCTTTTTTAGTCTCAAAAGATGAAAAAGGCTTAATTTCTGGATATGAAAATAAAGATATGAGGGTTTTAAGAAGGCAAGAGATAAAAGATGTTTATTTCTTTGAAGGAACGATCTATGTCTCTAAGACGGATGTTTTGCTTGATAAAAAAACATTTTATCACGACAACACCATAGGCTATGAAGTCCCAAAATACAAATCACTAGAGATAGATGATATTGATGATTTTGTAATGGTTGAAGCGATAATGAATTATAAAGGTTATAAAAATGGCTTATCAAGATAGATTATTAAAAGCAATACCAGGTGGTGCGCATACTTATAGCAGAGGGTTTGATCAGTATCCAGCCAATGCTCCACAAATTTTAAAAAGAGGGAAAGGCGCATATGTATATGACGAAAATGGTAGAGAATTTTTAGACTATGGAATGGCGCTTAGGGCTGTAAATTTAGGTTACGCGAATGAAGAAATAAATAAAGCTGCGATCGAGCAAATAGAATTTGGAAACAATCTAACTAAGCCTAGCATGATTGAGCTAGAGGCTGCTGAATTATTAATAGATATGATAGATAGTGTTGATATGGTTAAATTTACTAAAAATGGCTCAACAGCAACAACAGCAGCTATTAAACTTAGTAGAGCATACACTGGAAGGGAGCTGGTTGCAAGATGCGCAGAGCACCCATTTTTTAGCTATGATGACTGGTTTATTGGCTCTACACAACTTACCAAGGGTATACCGCAAAAGGATACTGAAGGTACAAAAACGTTTGGCTACAATAACATTGAAAGCTTAGAGAGGCTTTTTAATGAATTTCCTAATCAAATAGCTTGTGTGATTTTAGAGCCAGCGGCAACAGAGCACCCAAAAGATAATTTTTTACATAAAGTAAGAGATCTGTGTCATAAAAATGGAGCAGTATTTATACTTGACGAGATGATAACTGGCTTTAGATGGCATTTAAAAGGGGCTCAATATTATTACGACATTAAGCCTGATTTGTGCACTTTTGGAAAGGCAATGGCAAATGGATTTTCAGTTGCGGCTATTGCTGGAAAAAGAGAGATAATGCAGCTTGGCAGTATAGAATTTGAAGGCAGGGAGAGAGTCTTTTTGCTATCAACAACACATGGTGCAGAGATGAGTGGCTTAGGTGCTTTTGTTGCGGCTATGAAATTTATGAAAGAGCATAATGTGGTTGAGTATATTTGGAACTATGGCACAAAACTAATCTCGATGATAAATGAGCTTGCAAAAAAATATGAAATCGAAAGAAATTTCGTAGCAGGCGGGATCGAGTGCAGCCCGTACTATTTGACCTTTGATAAAAATGGTCAAAATTCTTTAGGGCTAAGAACTCTTTTTTCTCAAGAAATGATCAAAAATGGTGTGCTTATTCCTTGGGTGGCACTTTCTTATGCTCACGGAGAAAATGAACTTACAAAGACTAAAAACGCACTAGAAAAAACTTTTGAAGTTTATAGAAAGGCAGTTAATGAGGGATATGAAAGATATTTAGTAGGTAGCCCTATCAAGCCAGTGTTTAGAAAATTTAACTAAAAGTAAAATTTATATAAGGAACAGCAGTGTTAAAAGATAAAGTAGTTGTAGTTACTGGTGGAGCTGGACTTATTGGTAAAGAATTTATAAAAGCCATTGTTGAAAACAACGGCATAGCTATTATCGCGGATATAAATGAAAAAATAGGACAAGAGGCAAAAGAGACGCTATCTAAAGAGCTAAATTCAAAAAATATAGACTTTGTGAAGCTCGACATCACATCTAAAGACTCTTTGGAGGCTTGTATAAAATATTTGCATAATAAGTATAAAAGGATAGATGCACTAGTAAATAATGCATACCCTCGAAACAAGAACTATGGAAGGCACTTTTTTGATGTTGAGTATAGTGACTTTATAGAAAATTTGGGACTAAATTTGGGTGGTTATTTCGCCGCATCTCAGCAGTTTGCAAGATATTTTAAAGAGCAAGGATATGGAAATATCATAAATATATGCTCGATCTATGGCGTGGTTGCTCCAAAATTTGAAATATATAATAACACAACAATGACTATGCCGGTTGAATATGCTGCAATAAAATCAGGACTTATACACCTTACTAAATATATGGCAAAGTACTTTAAAGGGATGAATATAAAGGTAAATGCGCTAAGTCCTGGCGGTATATTTGATAACCAGCCAGAGCCTTTTTTGGAAAAATATAAAGATCAGTGCCTAAACAAGGGTATGTTAAACAATAGTGACTTAAAAGGCACCTTGGTATATCTACTTAGCGATATGAGTAGATATGTAAATGGTCAAAATATCGTAGTTGATGATGGATTTAGCATATGATAGTGCGCTATAAAGAGGATCGTGAGAATTTTGAAGCTAGATGGCAGGAATATATCTCAGAAAATATTCACAGCCCAAGATATCTAAGCTCATATCTGGACTACATGAAATTTTATTCCAAAGATATACTTAGTGATGAAAGCTTTGTGGTTGTTGAGAGCAACAAGTGTGTTGGAATTTGTTTTTTGCCAGTAGAGCAAGCAAATGGCGTCGCCTCTATATCCTTGTCTGGATATTTTACGGTTGCTCCGCTTGCTATAAGCGATAGAGCTTATGACATAGTTTTTAAAGAAATTTTTGAGACAAGTAAAAGCTATAATGTTGGTAAGATAATGTTTTATTTGGACTCTTTGGTTATGGAGTTTTTTAATAAATATAACTACCTTATCAAATATGGCTTTATAGATGCTACTGGCAGCAACTGCGTGCTTGATCTATGCGGTGAAAAAAGCGCTTTGTGGACGAGGCTAAGAAAACGATACAAGTCATCCATAAATGCAATTTTTAAAAATAGTGAATATGACTTTGTTGTAGCATCTAAAGAAAATCAAAGCTATGAAATCCATGAGGCATATAGGGAGCTTCACAAAAAGGCCGCAGGTAGAGAGACAAGACCTAAAACAACATTTGACAAGCAGTATGAAATGCTACAAAATGGCAATGCTACTATTATAGGATTAAGATATAAAGGCCAATTTATAGGTCTTTGCTATTTTTTACATGCGAGCGAAGTTGTTGTATATATGAGCGGCGCAGATGATCCAGAATTTACAAATATGAGAATTCCTATATATCACGCCATTTTGCAAAAAGCTACTGAGTATTTTCATGATATGGGGTTTAAGCATATGGAGTACTCTCAGCCTGCAGGGTATAACTTAGTGGATGGATTTTTAGACTATTTGGACGAAAAACAGATAAATATAGCACATTTTAAAAGAGGTATGGGTACAAAAATGGTGCCACTATTTCGAGGTGTAAAATATTTTGATAAAAATTTACTCTTAAAAGATATAGATAGCTTTAGAGAGGCATGTGTTTCTTCTTTTGAAAGTATGACATGAAGTTTTATTTAGATATTTACTGCTCTCCAGATATATCATATCAATCTTCTATTAATCAAGGGGATCCTGTTGATTGTGATGATGTTGATGGGTTTGTTGAAAAAGTATTTGATTTTCTTTATTTTGACTATATAAAAAATCAAAATGATGAGATTTCTAATGTTTTAAAAATAACATGTCCTTTTATTATCTCAAATTTGATCGCATTATATTCTAATATCCTTGCAGATGCTCGTTTAAAAAAAAGTGGTTTTGATGTAATCTATACTGATAAAAATATAATTGATAGCAAGATTGGCAAAAGATGTCTCTCTCCATATTATTTGCCAGATCTGTATTCTGGTGGAAAAGAAGTGCCATTTGTTAATTTTTATTTATCTGAAATATATAATAAAAAAGACTATAAGTATTTTTTGAAAAAAATATTTATATTTTTTTCAAAAAAAGAACAGGTTGTTGTTTTAAATAGAAATAAATGGCTAATAGAGTTTTTAAATAATTCAAATATAAAATATTCAATTATAGACTTTGAATATTTTTTTGACGAGATAAAAGTAAACGATATTGTGAAATTTGATGATCCTAAGTTGAATAGTTTCATTGAGAACATATCAAAAAATATAACCCAAATAACCTCAGAAGAGATAGATAAAGATAAATTTTACAATCTTTTGGTGGCAATTTTAAAGAAAATAGTTTATAAGGGATATATTGATTATAAAAACTGCAAAAATGCAATGAAAAATAAGAAAATATATTTTAGTAAAATATTTACTGGAACGATGGGCAATTACAAAAGTAGGGTCATTTTTTCTGTTCTTAAGAATTTTGGCGTAGAAACAAATTCTTGTATGCATTCTGGCTCTATCTCTCATATTGATTATAAATTTGATCCTAGGCTATATATAGAATATTTAATACCTAATAATTTTTATATATTTAATAAATTTGATATCGATATAATACATAAAAGGGTAGATAAATACGGGCTAAACATACAATTTAAGTGTCTTAAAACAAAAAAAAGTGTTGGTTGTAGCAGCAATAAAGAGTATGTGGTTGTTGAAGGTAAAAATATTAAAAAAATAGGGATACTTTCTTCAAATTTATGGGTCAATAGAAGGGCTATTTTTAACCCTAGCGATTTGCAATATTTCGAATTTAAATATAAGTTATTAAAGTTAATAGGCGAAGATTATGAAGTATTTATAAAATCACATCCAAAAGGGGCCTTAAGACCTAAGAACAAGGTATTATCATTGTTTAATAATGCTAGCTACGTGGATGAATGTCCTATGGATAAATTTTTAGAAAGTGTAGATTGTGTTATTACTCCGTTTGCTGATTCTACATCTTTTAATGAAGTTGTTTCTTCTAATACTCCGTTGATCTTAATAGATTTATGTAAAGCAGGGCTTACATCCGAGGCAAAGGAAACACTAAAAAATAGAGTAGCTTTTGTTGATTGTTCTTTTGAAAATGGTTTGGCTACAATCAATAAGGATCAATTTGCCGAAGCTTTTAATAGAAAGTATATTATGGATTTTGAATTTGCTTATAGGTTTCAATAGACATGAGTATAAAGATTTTAAATTATTTTAGAAAAAATATCCCAATTCCAATTTTTATTTTATTCTTTATAATGATCATAAGTGCACTTTTTGAGATAGTTGGAATCGGTTTTTTTATTCCTCTCTTGGATACTCAGAGTAGTTCTGATCTTGTTAATATAATCAATTTTATTTTTTCTAGCATTGGTTTACAATATTCAACAATTAATATTTCTATTTTAATTGTTGTAGTATTTGTTGTTAAATTTATATTTTTAAACATTCAAAATTTCTATATTTATAAGTCTAGTTATCAGTTTATGTTTAATGTAAAAAAGAACATTATGACAAATTTGTATAGTATGGATTTTGTAGAATATAACAAAATGGGCATTGATGTATTAAATAATATTTTTGTAAAAGAGATAGAAAAGAGTGCCTTGTCTATACGTTACTTTCTCCAAATTTGGGTTAATGCTATTTATTCTTTGGCATATTTGTTCTTTGCCATGTATATTAGTTTTACGCTCGTTTTAGTGTCTTTGGGGATCGGATTAGTCGTGGTTGTGCTTCAAAGAAAAATTACAAAAGCTATTATTGGGTATTCTAAAACGGTTGTTGATTATAGTGCCAAGACAAATCTTGCAGTACTGCAAATATTAAATAGTATGAAATATATTAAAGCTACCAATAGGTGTGAATATAACAATATAAATTTTAATAAAATTTCACAAGACTATAGTAATAATATGGAAAAAATGTCTTTTTTAAATTCCATACCAAAGAATATGTCCGAATTTATTGGTGTAATGGCTATTTCGGCAACAATTATTATAAACGAAATCATGTTTCATGAAAGTACTGTGACAGTTGTGTTTTTAGGATTGCTACTATATAGAACCTTGGTTAAGATACTTAGTATACAGCACTCGTATCAAGATTTTTTAATAAATATAGGCTCAGTGGAAGTTGTTATGAATGTGTATAATCATATTTTAAAAAATGCAGAAAAACAAAGCCAAAATGATACTTCACAACATATTTTAACTTTAGGCTCTGTTGAAATTGAGAATGTCTGCATTTCTGTAGATAATAAGGTTGTACTAAAGGATATAAATGTTGAATTTAAAAAGGGTAATAACTACGCTTTAGTTGGACGATCTGGATCTGGTAAAAGTACTCTTTTGAACACACTTGCTTTTTTATATAGGCCATTATCAGGTCAACTAACTATTAATAAAAATAGTATCGATAATATAAGTTTCAGAAACAAGATCGGATATGTATCACAAGAAGTCATTATTTTTGATGGAAGTATTACGGATAATATTGTTTTTGGTGAATTGTATGAAAAAGAAAAGTATGATGGTATAGTAAATTTGCTTGGTATAGATAAGATAAAGGTTGAAAAACTAAATATGAATGGATCAAATATCTCTGGTGGCCAAAGACAACTTATTGCTTTAGCTAGAGAGTTATATAGGGAGCCAGATCTTTTAATATTGGATGAATTTACTAGTGCTCTGGACTCGATCACAGAAAAACGTATAATAAGTGTTATAAATGGCATAAAAAAAGATAAGATAATTATAACCGTAGCACATAGGCTATCTTCTGTAATGGGCAGCGACTTAATATTATTAATGGAAAATGGAGAAATTTTAAGCTGTGGCACTTTTAAAAATTTATATGATCAAAGTTCTAAATTTAGATCTATGTGCAATGAGCAGAGTATTTTTATGGATTAGATAGGAATGATATGGTAGTTATAGATATAAAACAAGATCAATTTTGGAACAAATTTGAAAAAGACGGGATGAGTATATATTTAAAAGGGTACATATATTCTCACTCTATAGATGAATTAATAGAGCTACTTTATAGTATAGAGGATGAAAGTAGCATAGCAGAACTATCACATAGTATTGATGGGCACTTTGCCATTGCTGTACAAAAAAATGATCTATCTTTTATACTAGTAGATAAAATAAGAAGTACACCGTTATTTTTTTATAAATTTGATAAAAATTTTTACATTAGTAACAACCCACAGAATATAATTAATCAAAATGACTTAAAAGTAGGTGTTGATACAACAGTGCTTTTGGAGGCTTCTATGTCTGGATATACGATAGGTAATAAAACTTTTTATAAAGGGCTATATGCTTTAAAAGCTGGAGAGTTAGTAGTTTTTAAAGATGATAATTTTAAGTATATACAGTACTATAAATATTTTGGAGAAATAGAAAAAAAAGATTACAAAACCTATCAAGAAGAGTTATTTGATGTAACATTAAAAATTTTTAAAAAAATGTTAAAAGATATAGGCAATAGACAGATAGTAGTGCCTTTGAGTGCTGGAAATGACTCTAGGCTAGTGGTATCTGCGCTAAAATATCTGTCTGCTAAAAATGTTAAATGCTTCTCTTACGGTACACAAGATAATTCTGAAGCAAAAGTTGCTAAGATTGTGGCTGAGAAGTTAGGTTATGAGTGGATTTTTATTCCTTTAACTCATTGTACTGAGAAACATTATTATAGCTCAAGTGATTATTCTGAATACTTAAAATATAGTGAAAGTTTTGCATCAGTGCCGTATATACAAGGATTATCTGCACTTAAATATCTAAAAGATATTGGCTATGTAGATAGTGATGCTATATTTATAAATGGAAATAGTGGCGATTTTATTTCAGGTGCACATATTAGCAAGATGATGGAGAATGGAAAAAATTTAAGCTCATATGAAGATAGAAAAGAAAATATTTTAAATAGCCTTATTAATAAGCATTTTTCTCTTTGGGGGCATCTAAAAACAGAGAAAAATATATCATTGATCAAGAAAAAGTTGTGGGATGAAATCGTCTTAGCCTGTGGTGATTTAAGGAGTGATAGTTCTCAGGATCATTTGTTTTACGAGTATTCTGAGTTTATAGATAGGCAAACTAAGTATGTAATATCTGGTCAAAGAATTTACGAGTATTATGGACATGAGTGGAGAATGCCATTATGGGATGATGAATATTTATTTTTTTGGCAAAAGGTTCCAGCAGAATTTAAAGATGAGCAAAATCTATATGTTAGTATGTTAAAAGATAAAAATATGTGTAATGTATGGGGTGATGATATCCCTGTTAATAAAAAAAGTATTGTTCCAAGCTGGATCATCCCATTAAGGTTTATTTTTAAAATTCCTTTTGTTTTTTTTGGTAAAAACGCAAAGAAATATTGGAGAAATTTTGAGATAAGCTTTTTTTATTATTGGATGGATGTTACTCACATGATGGATACTGTAAAGTATACAAGAGCTATGAAAGATATATTTAAGAAGCCAAGAAGTCATGTTTCATGGCAGACTGAAGATTATTTGTCAAGGTTTAGAAAATGAAAAAGACATACATTAAGTTACTTGAATTATATTTGTGTAAATGCAGTTTGAACAAACTAAATAACATGAATATAGATATTGAAAAAATAGTAGCTATTGATTCTATTAAAAATCATATAATCGATTTAAATGAAAGAAATATTGATTTAGTAGATAAGGAAAAGTGGTTTAATAATACAAAGAATAAGTATAGATTATATTCTTCTGTTTATAGGTATATAAAAACAAAAGAAATTATAGAAAAATACATTGATATAAAAAATAATAAGATTGTTGATTTTGGAGCTGGGAATGGTGTTTTTCTGGAATTTTTGGGATTGGGTGGCGTTGGTGTTGATATAAATAAAAAATGCGTTGAGCATATGAAATCAAAAGGAATAGAAGCATATACAGTAGATGAGTTGTCTTCTATTGAAAATAAATTTGATAGCGCTTTTGCTTTTGAGGTTATTGAGCACGTAGAAAATCAGTTGATGGTATTAAAAAATATTTGTGAATATATAAAAAGTAGTGGCTACTTATTTTTATCTATACCTTATGTAAAAAACAGTCATGTACTAAAAAAACAACAAGAGGATACGGCAACTAAAAGATTGGAAAACTATCATATATTTGAGCTGGATACTACAGATTTCAAAAATTTAACAACATATACAGATCTTGAGATTGTGGAAGTTGTACATTTAAACCCACATAAAGGTTTTTTTGGAGTTTTTAGTATATTTTTTGACCTATTTTTTAGATCAAAAAGGCCAAAATGGACAATTTTTATATTGAAAAAGAATAAGAATGTCAAATAGTGCTAAAGAGATAAAAGTATTAGTAGTTTCAAGTAAATTTATAGAGGAGTATTCTGGGTCTGGACTGCGGGCTTATAATACATACAAAAGACTTTCTGGTAAATATGGTATTAAATTTGATGTTGTATCAAATTCTGTATCACTTAATAATAATCTAAAATATAAATATAATGATGTGGATGTGTATAGAATTTCATCTCCATTTAATGTTCCTAAAAAAAGATCACTAAAAAGAAGCGTTATAGTTTTAGCTGATATGCTTTGGGAGTTTTTTTATAGCTGGCTATATATACGAAAAAACATAAAAGAATATGACTTGTTACATACTTTTGGAAATACATTTACCATAGGGTTTTTGACATGGTATTTTTCTAAAAAAAATAAGCCCATCATAAGAGAGCTTTGCAATGATATGTCAGATCCATTTTACCCCATACAGTTTTCAAGAATTATGCAAAAGATTTTTTCAAAAGAAAATACTGTGGTTGTTGCTATATCTAAGCGGCTTGAAATCCTAGCAAGAAAATTTGCTATTAAAAATATATGGTCAAGACCCAATCCTGTAAATGAAGATAAATTTAATCTGTGTAGCGAAGAGTTAAAAAGTATATTGAGAGAAAAATACACCAAATTTTCTGATCAAGATACGGTATTGTGTCACATTGGTAGTTTGTGTGATAGAAAAAATCATATTTTTTTACTTGATGTCTTAAAGTTATTGCCAGATTGCTTTAAATTAGTAATAGGTGGTCCTGAAAATAAACGAGAGCCTTATATGTTTGATAATATAATCAGTAAAATAAAGGAATTTAGTTTAGAAGATAGAGTGCAGTTTAAAATGGGCTTTGTTGATAATATGGATGAATACATAAAACTAAGTGATGTTGTTGCATTTCCATCAAAAGCTGAAGGATTTGGAACACCTATCATAGAAGCCCAAGCTTGTGGAGTGCCTATAGTGGCAAATATTATAGAAAATATAACTGATGTTGAGATAGTTGATGGAGAGGGTGGGTATTGCTCTAGCTTGGATCCGAAAGAATTTGCTAATAAAATAATAATGTCATTAAAAATTCCAAAAGAAAAGCTTACTAAAAACGCAGAAAATATTATAAATAGGGCATCTACAAAAGTTATAGATGAGGCGTACTACAAAATAATATGTGGACTAGTAAATGCATAAAAAAATAGTTATTCATCAACTATCGCTTGTTGGCATAGGAGGAGTTCAGCAGTCTTTTGTTCCATATTTTAAGATGGCGCTGCAAAAAAGTGAGTTTGACCATCAGATCTATGGCACTCATCCATTAGACGACTATTTTAAGGAAATAGGGTGTTATTATAAAAATATAAGAAGTTCCGTATTTAACAAACTAAAATTTATCTATTTTTTATACTCCAAAGACTACATAGTACACTTTTATAATAATATAGGAAGCCACTCTTTGCATAGAATTTTAAATTCACTGCCTTTGTCAAATATTATATTGCACGAAAGGGGAGTTGCTTGGAATTTAAAAGATGAAGATATTCGTGTGTATAGAGATAATGCCAATAAAGCAAATTTACTGCTTGCAAATTCTAATGCATCAAAAACTATGATGATTGAGAGATTTGGCGTAGATGCAAATAAAATTCATGTTTTGTATAATGGTTTTTTAAGTGGTGATATGATTTTAAACAATAGCGCATTTGCTACTAATGATATTAATAAATTTAAAGTCGGATATATAGGCAGGCTTGATACCCCAAAAGGAGTTCATACTTTTATAGAGGTTGCAAAAAAGTTGCCACAATATGAGTTTTTTATAGCTGGAAATGGCCCATGGGAGCTACTACTAAAAGATATGGCGGACAAAAGAGACAATATATTTTTCGTTGGTAGAGTGAAGAATCCGCTTGATTTTATAAATAGCATGGATCTAATCATTGTGCCATCCATTAGAGAACCACTTGGCAATACCATAATTGAGGCTGGGTTTTGTAAAAAACCTGTAATTGCTTCATGTGTAGATGGAATTTCAGAAATTATAGACGATAGGATTAGCGGTGTGCTTATAGAGCCCAAAAAGGAAATTAGTATTAGTCAGATACCTATCAATTCTGTTCCTATGCCAGAATATGTGGTCAATCCAAAAACAAAAAAGCTACAACAGCCAAAAGAGATAGAACCTGATGAATTGGCAAATCATATAATTAACTTGGAGCAGGACTACGCGCTAAGGCAAAAATACGGAAATGCTTTATATGATAGTGTAGTCGATAAATTTAATATCGAAAAATATTTTTCAGAATTAGAAAAAATATACAAAAATATAAATTCTTAAATCATGCAAAAAATAGCTATATTGATCAACTCTCTTGGCGGTGGTGGTGCAGAGAGGGTCGTTAGTACCTTATTGAACGAGTTGTGTTTCGAATATGAATGTTATCTGATTTTATTAGAGAACAACATAGACTATCTGCTTGATAACAGAATAAATGTTATTTGTTTAAATGAAGATGTAAATTTAAGTGGTATAAAAAAATTAATCAGGCTTCCATTTTTGGCCTTTAAGCTAGCTAAAATCATTAAGAAATTTGGTTTTGCGCAGGTAACAAGCTTTTTGTATAGGGCAAATTATATAAATATATTATCTAGTTTTTTTGCAAAACATAGGGTTGTTATTAGCGAGAGAATAGCTCCTAGTGCGATGTATCGTAATAATTCTCTCGAAGATGTAATTAGTAAAATCTTATTAAAAACACTATATAAAAAGGCAGACTTGATAATATCGGTTTCAAAAGCAATAGAATTTGACTTGATTGAAAATTTTAATATTGGTGTTAAACAGGTGGTAATTTACAACCCATATGATATAGAGAGTATAAACAATAAGGCCAACGAAAAAGTTGGCGTTGATATTGACAATAAAAGTATAATCGCAGTTGGAACATTGTGCGATAGGAAAAATCAGCAGTTGATATTAAGATCATTTGCAAGAATAGTTGATAACGACTATGTATTATATCTACTGGGAAAAGGCGAAAACGAGAGTAAACTAAAAGTTCTTGCAAGAGAGCTTGGTATCGCCACGAGGGTGGTTTTTTTGGGTTTTGATAATAATCCATATAAATATCTTTCAAAATGCAGTATATTTATACTCGGGTCAAATGCTGAAGGCTTTCCAAATGTGCTGGCAGAGGCAATGGCTTGTGGATGTGCAGTTATAAGCACGGATTGTCTTAGTGGTCCAAGGGAGATTTTAGCGCCAAAAAGTGATATTAAATTTGAATTAAGAGATGATATCGAACTTGCAGAATTTGGAGTGTTAGTACCGTTGCAAGATGAGGTAAATTTGACAAAAGCGATAGAAGTTGTAATAGGTGATAATGAGTTAAGAGAGAAGTACCAACAAGTTGCTAAAAAAAGGGCTAATGACTTTAACATTGATGGTATTATAAAACGATACAAGGAAGTAATATGTGCGGGTTAGTTGGTTTTATAGATAAAAATAAAAATGAGCAAATTTTAGTAGATATGCTAGAGATGCAGGCATATCGCGGTCCAGATGATAGAGGTGTTTTTTTTGATGAAAAAAGTGGCGTTCACCTTGGACACAACCGCCTATCTATAATGGATCTAAGCTCAAATGGACACCAGCCTTTTGTGAGTGATTGCGGTGGATATGTGATAGTTTTTAATGGAGAGGTTTATAACTTTAAAGCTATAAAGGAAGAGCTATTAGCCCTTGGCTATAAATTTGTATCAAATTCTGATACCGAAGTTATTTTATACTCTTATAAAGAGTGGGGTGATGAGTGTCTTGCTAAATTTATAGGAATGTTTGCATTTGCTATTTTGGATAAAAATAAAAATGAGCTATTCTTATGCCGTGATAGAGCTGGCGTAAAACCACTTTATTACTATTTTGATGGTATAAATTTTATTTTTTCTTCTGAGATCAAATCTTTTCACAAGCATCCAAAATTTAAGAAAGAGCAAAATTTAGATGCGCTAGCTTATTTTTTTCAGTTTGGCTATATTCCTGCGCCTTATAGTATTTTTAAGGATTGTTTTAAACTTCCTGCTGGTTGTTATTTAAAATTTGATATTGTCAAAACGACATTTAAAATAACAAAATATTGGGATGTAGGATATTTTTATGCACAGCCAAAATTTAATAAAAATGAGAGTGAAATTTTAAACGAACTCGAAGGTCTTTTAGACAGTGCAATAAATTTACGTACTATCGCTGATGTGCCAGTTGGCGTCTTTTTAAGTGGCGGATATGATAGCTCACTGGTGGCTGCTTTGCTAAGCAAAACGCAAAAGATTGATACATTTACCATAGGTTTTGATGACGCTAGATTTAACGAGGCTGCCCACGCAAAGCAAGTGGCCACGCACTTTGGTACAAATCATCATGAGTATTATATAAATGAAGCCGACATGCTTTCATATATCGACACTCTTTCTTTCTTTTATGATGAGCCTTTTGGAGATAGCTCTGCGGTAGCGACCATGGCAGTTTCAAAAATGGCAAAACAAGATGTAACAGTTGCACTTAGCGCAGATGGTGGAGATGAACATTTTTGTGGATATAGCAAGTATTTCTTTTTACATAAATTTCAGGGTATTTTTTCTACTTCGCTCAAGAGAAATTTGATAAAAATTGGATTAAATTTAATAAATGAAAAAATTGCTGATATTGCAAATCAAGCCCTGCCAAATAATATCCGCCAGACAAATTTCAGAGATAAATTTCTAAAGTTAAAAAGAGCTATAAATAGTAAAAATTTAGACGAAATGTTTATAAATGCAAGTAGTTATGTAGATAGGTCGGACGTAACTAAATTTCTAAAAATAGGGCTAAAACAAGAGTATATGAATGTGTGGAAAAATGAGCTCAATCTTGATTTTTTAGATCATATGATGATGTGTGATTATAAACTTTTTATGTGCGATGATGTGCTTACAAAAGTTGATCGTGCTACAATGAGTGTTAGCTTAGAGGGGCGTGAGCCACTACTAGATCATCGTTTGATAGAGTATTTGACACGCGTTCCAGTAAGTATAAAATATAAGAATAATCAGCCAAAATATTTGCTAAGACAAATTCTGTACAAATATATCCCAAAAGATATAATAGACAAGCCAAAATCAGGCTTTCAGATCCCGCTTGCAAAGTGGTTAAGGGGTGATCTAAGATGGCTTGTTGAAGAGAATCTGGACTCTAGGGCTTTAAATGATGAGATATTTGATGTAAAACAAATACAAATTTTAAAAGATAGATTTTATGCTGGAGAAGAGCTTCAAAGTCTTATTTGGTTTATAGTGGTTTATCAAATGTGGAAAAGGAGATGGCTTGAGTAAAAGCGTCTTTATAGTGACAAATAGTGCTTGGAGTGGGTACAACTTTAGATTGAGCCTTGCAAATCACCTAAAGAAAAATGGTTTTAAAGTGTCGTTTGTTGTTCCATATGATGAAAAATACTCAACTTTATTGGAAGAAAATTTTGAAGTTTTTCATATAAATTTTGATGCAAAAGGGATAAATCCGTTAGTTGATCTAAAAACTTTTTTTAGCTTGCTAACCCTTTATAAAAATGAGAAGCCAGCTTGTGTCCTAAATTTTACTATTAAGCCAAATATTTATAGCTCACTTGCCTGTAAAATTTTAGGTATTTGTTGTATTAGCAATATCACGGGGCTTGGGACAGTTTTTATAAAACAAAGTTTTGTAACAAGCATAGTTAAATTTCTTTATAAGATATCGCTAAATGCAAACAAGGTTGTCTTCTTTCAAAATTTAGATGATCAAGATCTATTTGTAAATTTGGGCATTATTTCAAAAGAAAAATGCGACCTCCTACCAGGAAGTGGTGTAGATATAAATAAATTTGCCCCAAGACAAGAGAGCAAAAGAGACGAAAAATTTAAATTTTTGTGTGTAGCAAGACTTATAAAAGATAAAGGTATTGTTGAGTTAGTTGAGGCTGGTAAAATTTTAAGAAAAAAAAGAGATGATTTTAAGATATTGCTACTCGGAGAAAAAAATGTCAAAAATAATACTGCCATTAGCGACGAAGAGTTAAATTTGTGGCTCAAAAACGACTTTTTGGACTATCTTGGTATGAGCGATGATGTAAGTAAGGTTGTAGCTAGTGCTGAGTGCGTCGTACTGGCGTCGTATAAAGAGGGAATGTCAAAAAGTTTATTAGAGGCCGCATCCATGGCAAAGCCATTAATAGCTACAAATGTTAGTGGCTGTAAAGAAATAGTAGATGATGGAGTAAATGGCTTTTTGTGTGAGCCAAAAAACTCTATAGATCTCGCTGAAAAAATGGAAAAAATTTTAAATCTTGATAAAAGTATTCTTGAGCAAATGGGTAGAAATGGCAGAAAAAAAATGATTTTATCTTTTGATGAGAATATCGTCCTAGAAAAATATACAAAAGCTATTATGGACTAAACAGCTAGATACCTTTTTTGCCTAGTATTATCTCAAATGTTTTAAATATAGTTTTTATCTCCAGCCAAAGTGACCAGTGCTTGATGTAGTAAAGATCATACATGAGTTTCTGCTTGGCATCGTGAGTGTTTGCGCCGTAAGGGTAGTTTACCTGCGCCCAGCCGGTAATCCCTGGGCGGACGATGTGGCGTTCATTGTAGTAAGGGATCTTTTTTTCGTAGTCATGAACTAATATATCCCATTCTGTACGTGGTCCTATTAGGTGCATATCGCCGCGAAATACATTGATACATTGAGGTATTTCATCCATTCTAGTCTTGCGCATAAATTCGCCAAATTTAAATACTCTTGTGTCATTTTTTTGCGTGTATGGGTTGTGTTCCGAGTTTTCATGCATCGTTCTAAATTTATAGCATTTAAATATTTTAGCATCCAGCCCGACCCTATTTTGCAAGAAGTAAAGGCTGCCAGGAGACTGCTCGTCTATCTTTTTCTTTACATAAAATTTAAGTACAAAAAGTATCACAAGAAGCAGCGAGCAGCTTGCATAGTCGATCACACGTTTTAAGGCGTACTCAAAGGCATTATAAGGCTTGATATCGTTTAAAAAGTTTAAATTTTCGCCATTTTCTGGGATGTAGCACTTTTGCAAGTAAATTTCTAAAAAGCTCTCCACATTTAGAAATTTGATCTTTTTATACTTCGTCTTAAACTGCAAAAGCGTGAGAAATCTCACCAGTTTGCTATCAACTGGCTTTTGGGTATTTAGCACGATCAGCCTTTGATCGCCTGATTTTATGAGATTTTCTAGTGCGCTTCGCAAAGCTTTTGCGTAGCTATTTTCATGGGATAAAAAATTCACCTGGCCAAATTTCTTCCTAAGCTTCTCTAGCTCGAGTTTGGTGAAAGTATATTTTTCGCCAAGGATGATCATAGGCCTATCCCTTTATCTTTATTTTAAATTTGCATTATAAAATTCGTCTAATTATACCCAAACGTGCTAATTGCATTTTTAAAAAAAGAGTTAAGGTTAAAATATGTCTCATAAATTTCTCGCTGTACTTGTTTTAGCGCTCATATGCGCCATTTCTTTTGCGCTCTCAAACACACTTTTGGCTAAATTTCACACAAGTCCGCTCATCATCTCTATCATTTTAGGCGCCATTTTTGCAAATCTTTTTGCCAAACAGACTCAAATTTTAAAAAGTAGTGGCGTCGTAGCGATCGCTGGGAAGCAAATTTTAAGGCTAGGCATCATACTTTTTGGCTTTAATATAAGCCTTAGCGAGATCGCAAGTGTCGGCACTCTAGGCGTGATATACGCAGCTTTTATGGTTTTTGCGACCTTTTGTTTTGCGCTTTTTACCGCTAAAGCTTTGGGGCTTAGCAAGGATAGTGCTGTGCTCATTGGCTCAGGGGCTAGCATATGCGGCGCAGCTGCTGTTATGGCTACTCAAAATGAGATAAAAGCAGACGCAAACAAGCTTGCTATCGCCATTTGCACGGTGGTACTTTTTGGGACGATTGGTATGTTTATCTATCCATTTATCGCTAAATTTCTAGCTCTCACGCCGCACCAAACTGGCTTTTTTATCGGCGGCTCACTTCACGAAGTAGCCCACGTAGTGGCAGCCTCAGCAGCATTTGACAGCGCAGTAAGCAGCACCGCCGTCATCATAAAAATGCTTCGCGTCATTATGCTAGTACCTTTTTTGTTTTTGCTAAGTTTCTTAAATTTAAGTCAAAATAGCGGTGGCTCAAAAATAAAGAGCATACCATGGTTTGCGCTATTTTTCTTAGTGGCGATCTGCGTTAGATCTTTGCCATTTTTCCCTGAAAATTTAGTGGAGATTTTAAAGCTAGCCGCCAGCATTTGCCTTTGCGTTGCGATGTGTGCTTTAGGATTTGGGATAGATAGGAGTATATTTAAAGCGACGGGTAAAAAGCCATTTTTGCTAGCATTTTTTATATTTTTATGGCTTATTTGCTCATCGCTTGTCTTTGTTAAGACTCTTTGCTAGTTTTTAGCTTCTGCAAAAACTCTTCGATGTTGTATTTTGCCCTGTAAGCTGGGCTCAAAAGATGTATCAAAATGTCACCAAGGTCCATCACGATCCAATCAGGCGAGCTCTCCGTACCTATAAATTTCTCCCCAAGAGGCTTAAGCTCCTCTTTTAGATCCTCAGCCAGCGAGTAAGCGTGCCTCTCGCCAAGCGTAGTAGCGATAACTACGGCCTTTACAAAATAATCATCCCCGCTCATATCAAAGACTTGTATCTCTTCAGCCTTTTTTGCGTCTAAAACCTTAACTATACTTTCGGTGCGCTCTTGCATCGATCTCTCTTGCATTTTTAATCCTTGGTAAAAATTTATAATCTCATCTTTTATCTCGCTAGGCAGCTCATCAAGCCCCTTTTGATGCCTGATCTGCGACGAGCTAACATCCACGTGCACGTCCATTTTTTGTAAATTTTGCGGAATTTCTATGTGATTGCGCTTAGCGATCACAAACTGCACTAAGCTTTTTAGCTCGTCATATCCGTGCCACTTATCAAGCGTGGCTAGGTGGTCCGCGCCTATTATGAGATAAAATTTCTCTATCTTGAATTTCTCATACAAATACTTAACCGTCTCTATGGTAGGCACTGGGCGAGCTAAATTTATCTCATAGTCTGAGATCTCGACCTTCTCTAGGCCGCCCCAAATTTCTCTTATCCACTTTAGGCGAAGCTCTGGTGGAGCTGAAAATTCGCTCTTAAAGGGACTTATAAAAGTTGGCATGATGATGAGCTTGTCGATATCAAGGCCGCTTAGTGCCATTTTTACAATGCTATCGTGTCCTAAATGAACCGGATCAAAGCTCCCGCCAAAAAGTGCTAACTTCATCTATTAAAGTGCCTTGTTTATATTTGTTTTAAAATTCTTTTTTGTAGAATTAGGCGTAATTATATCAAAAGGAGCTAAGATGTCAGTTAAAGTAGCAATAAACGGCTTTGGGCGTATCGGTAGGTGTGCTGCTCGTATTATTTTAGAGCGTGATGATGTTGAGCTTGTCGCTATTAACGACACCGCAACAAGGGATATGACGAGGTATTTGCTCAAATACGACAGTGTGCATGGCGAATTTAAGCAAGACGTTAAGGTGATAAGCGACGATTTTATAGAAGTAAATGGCAAAAAGATAAGAGTTTTTTCTACAAGAGATCTAAACGAGCTTAGCTACGCAGACTACGGCGCGGACGTGGTTTTAGAGTGCACTGGCAAGTTTTTAACCACTGAAAAATGTGAGCCATATCTTGCTCGCGGCGTCAAAAAAGTCGTCATGAGCGCTCCCGCAAAAGACGACACGGCGACATTTGTAGTTGGCGTAAATGACGATAAATACGCAGGCGAAGCGATCGTCTCAAACGCAAGCTGCACCACAAACGGCCTAGCTCCAGTAGCAAAGGTGCTAAACGATAAATTTGGCATCGTAAAAGGGCTGATGACTACGATCCACGCATATACAAATGGTCAGAGCCTAGTTGATGTAAAGGCTAAAGACTTCCGTCGCTCACGCGCTGCAGCGCTAAATATCGGACCTACGACCACCGGAGCTGCAAAAGCGATCGCTAAAGTGCTTCCAGAGCTAAGCGGTAAGCTGCACGGTCAAGCAGTGCGCGTGCCAGTGGCAAACGTCTCAATGGTCGATCTAACGGCGGTTTTAAAAAGACCAGCTAGCAAAGAGGAGATAAACGAGGCATTTAGAGCGGCTGCAGAGTCAAATTTAAAGGGAATTTTATTCGTTGATGACGATTACAGAGTTAGCAGCGACTTTTGCACGAGCACCTTTAGCAGCATCGTAGCGAGCGACACTACGCAGGTTATCGCTGATGATATGGTGAAGGTCTTTGCGTGGTACGACAACGAGTGGGGCTACTCAACAAGGCTTGTAGATCTTGCTAAGATCGTGGCTACAAAGTAAATTTAAAGGGTGAAAAATGAGTGATATTTTATCGATCAACGACCTTGAGCTTAATGGTGCAAAAGTCTTTATAAGGTGCGATTTTAACGTGCCTATGGACGAGTTTTTAAACATTACCGACGACCGCAGGATCCGCTCAGCGATACCAACTATCCGCTACTGCTTGGATAATGGTTGCAGCGTGGTTTTGGCCAGTCACTTAGGGCGTCCAAAAAATGGTTACGAAGAGAAATTTTCACTTCAAGGCGTGGCAAAGAGGCTATCAAGACTGCTTGATAGAGAGGTGATATTTGCTGAAGATGTGATCGGAAATGACGCTAAAACAAAGGCTGCGGCTCTAAAGCCAGGCGAAATTTTAATGATAGAAAATTTACGCTTTGAAAAGGGCGAAACCAAAAACGACGAGGCTTTGGCAAAAGAGCTTTCAGAATTTGGCGAATTTTACATAAATGACGCATTTGGCGTTTGCCACAGGGCTCACGCATCAGTCGAAGCGATCACTAAATTTTATGATGAAAAGCACAAGGCAGCGGGATTTTTGTTGCAAAAAGAGATAAATTTCGCTCAAAATTTGATAAAACATCCATCTCGTCCATTTGTCGCAGTCGTGGGCGGCTCAAAGGTAAGTGGCAAGCTTCAAGCCTTGCATAACCTTCTGCCACGCGTCGATAAGCTCATAATTGGCGGCGGTATGGCATTTACATTTTTAAAATCACTTGGCGAAAACATCGGAAATTCGCTCCTTGAAGAAGAGCTCATCGAAGATGCAAGGCAAATTTTACAAAAAGGCAAAGAGCTAGGAGTGAAAATCTACCTGCCAGTAGATGTCGTCGCTGCTCAGACGTTTTCAGCTGAAAGTGCTGTAAAATATGTCCCTGCCCAAGAGATCCCAAATGGCTGGATGGGGCTTGACATCGGACCAGCGTCGATTAGGCTATTTAAAGAGGTCATCGCCGATGCGCAAACCATCTGGTGGAACGGACCTATGGGCGTTTTTGAGATGGATAAATTTAGCAAGGGTAGCATCAAAATGAGCCACGCTATCATCGACACTCACGCGACAACCGTTGTTGGCGGCGGTGATACGGCTGACGTGGTTGAGCGTGCAGGCGACGCTGATGAGATGACATTTATCTCGACTGGCGGTGGTGCTAGCTTGGAGCTAATAGAAGGCAAAGAGCTACCTGGCATAAAGCCGCTTAGAAAAGAGGAGTAGGTCTTGAAATTTCTAGCGAATTTAAAGTGCAACCACACAAGAGCAAGCTTTAGAGAGTACGCGAAAATTTTAGACGAAAATTTAAGCGCAAACGACGACGTGAGCGTATTTGCTCCAGCTAGTGCCTTTGATGAAAAAAGGCATCTTTTTAGGCTTGGGGCGCAGAATTTCTACCCATGCGAGAGTGGGGCATATACTGGCGAGATCGGCAAGGCGATGCTTGATGAATTTGACATCAAAGATGTGCTGATCGGCCACTCTGAGAGGCGTGAAATTTTAAACGAAAGCGAGGAGTTTTTGCGAGCGAAATTTGACTTTGCCGCAAAAAATGGCTGGAACGTGATCTACTGCATCGGCGAAAATTTAAGTACAAATGAGAGCGGAGCGACCAAAGAATTTCTAAGCCGCCAGCTTGAAAACATTGACCTGGGCTATAAAAATTTGATCATCGCCTACGAGCCGATCTGGGCGATAGGAACCGGCAGGAGCGCTAGCATAGAGCAGATAGATGAGGTGCTAAGTTTTTTAAAGACAAAGGCAAATGTGCCGCTACTTTACGGCGGAAGCGTCAATGCAGCAAATATCGCTGATATCGCGGGTATCAAAAGCTGCGATGGGGTGCTGGTAGGCACAGCCAGCTGGGATGCGAATAATTTTTTAAATTTGATACGCGTTGTCTCGTGAACGCTTTTTAATGAGTTCGAAATTTTAAGTCCGCGACAGGCTATTTGCCTAGTCTTGACCTAAAATTTCTACACAACATTAAAATTCATCTCACGATACTGCCGCTATTAAATTTGGTTTAAAATTTAAATATTGCTTAAAAGTCAAACAAAATAAAAGGAGAAATGATGATACTAAAAGGTAAAAAAGGTCTGATCGTAGGCGTTGCTAATGCTAAATCAATAGCTTACGGTATCGCAAAAGCTTGTCACGATCAAGGTGCGCAGATGGCGTTTACATACCTAAACGACGCTCTTAAAAAGCGTGTAGAGCCGATCGCTGAGGAGTTTGGTAGCAAATTTGTCTACGAGCTTGACGTAAATAACCAAGCGCACCTAGACGGCCTTGCAAATCAAATCAAAAAAGACCTTGGCGAGATCGATTTTGTCGTGCATGCAGTGGCTTACGCACCAAAAGAGGCGCTTGAGGGCGAGTTTGTAAATACGACAAAAGAGGCATTTGACATAGCGATGGGCACTAGTGTTTATTCGCTACTAAGCCTTACTCGCGCGGTCCTACCGGTGCTAAAAGAGGGCGGCTCGGTGCTAACTCTTACATATCTTGGCGGACCAAAATTTGTGCCACACTACAACGTCATGGGCGTTGCAAAAGCAGCACTTGAAAGCTCAGTTCGCTACCTAGCGCACGACCTTGGCGCTAAAAATATCCGTGTAAATGCGATCAGCGCAGGCCCTATCAAGACGCTTGCCGCAAGCGGAATAGGCGACTTTAGGATGATTTTACGCTACAACGAAGTAAATAGCCCGCTAAAACGCAACGTCACCACTGAAGACGTCGGCAACAGCGCTATGTATCTGCTTAGCGACCTAGCTAGCGGCGTAACAGGCGAAGTTCATTACGTAGATTGCGGCTACAACATCATGGGCATGGGTGACGTGGCTACCGACGCCGAGGGCAACACGATCCTAGCTTGGGATGCAAAATAATCTACCGATATAAATTTTGGCGGGGCGACTCGCCAAATTCTTCTTTTAAATTTCACCAAATTTATCGCAAGGACAGAAAATGAGAGCTTTAGACGAGCTTATAGATACAAATGAGCCAGGCTGGGCGCTGATCGAAGAGTGGCTAAAAGAGGCCAAAAACGACTATGAAATTTTGCCTCGAGATGAGAGCATGGCGCAAAGTGAGCTTTTAGGGCTTCAGGTCACTACTCGCTCGCCGATGGGAGCGCTTGTTTATGGGTGTGGCGGCATCGTGATAGATGGTGGTTGGCTGCGCCTGCTTGGCTCAGGATGCGAGCAGATGAAGCGCGGAATTTACAGCTTCAACCTTGGCAAAAGCTTTAGCGAAGCAGGTCAGATGCCTAGCTATTTGCTCGTGGCGGACGATGTTTTGGGCGGATTTTTCGCGGTAAATGGCGGTGCCTTTGGTGGCAAAGCTGGCAACGTCTTTTACTATGCACCAGATAGCGGCGAATGGGAAGATACGAAGCTTGGCTACTCGCAGTTTTTATACTGGGCGCTATGCGGGGATATATCTAAATTTTACGAGCTTTACCGCTGGGATGGCTGGCGAGATGATGTAAGAAATTTTAGCCTTGATAAGGTGATGTTTGCGCTACCACCGCTTCTTTGGCAAGACGCCGACATAAGGCTAAGGCTAAAAGATATGAAAAAAGATGGCGTTAATATTGATGAGTATTTTGCTTCTTTGTTTAAGGGGGAGAAATAGATAAATTTTAGTAGTCTTTGCAAATTTTAAAACTTTCACTCACTCGCAAGAATTGACTACTAAAATTTGGCTTCGCTTGTAGCTTAGCTCAAATTTTAGAGCCGAAATTACTCGTTCATGAAATTTTAAAATTTGATAGAGTTTTTGTAACAAAACCGCATGCGGTGCGAAGTGCCGAAGCATGCCACCTCTAACGTGCGGGGGATTGGGGGATTTAAAAAGGGGGATAAGGGGACGGCCTCGTAACTCGAGTCCCCTTGTCTCCCTTTTGATAAAAACTTTAAATTTCTAAAAACTATTTTTGCAAATTTTAAAATTCCATTCACTCGCAAGAATTGACTACTAAAATTTGGCTTCGCTTACAGCTTAGCTCAAATTTTAGAGCCGAAATTACTCGTTCATGAAATTTTAAAATTTACTTGACACTCATTTGATTTGACAAAACAAATTTGCAATTTTTAAAATTTACTAAACACTTTTAAGATCATAAAACGCAAATCTTTATAAATCCAAGAATTTAAACAAATATCCTAAAATAATCAAAAAATTTAAAGGAATTTTTCATGCAAAACAAGCTTTTTACGCCGCTTAAGATAGGTGGCATCGAGATCAAAAACCGCATTATCATGGCTCCGATGTGTATGTATGAGGTCAAAAAAGAGGACGGCAGTCCAAGGTGCTTTCACAAGCTCCACTACGCTACGAGGGCGATCGGCGGTGTTGGTATGATCATCGTTGAGGCGACGGCTGTGGAGGCGCGCGGCAGGATCACTAAAAAAGACCTTGGGCTTTGGAGTGACGAGCGGATCGAGGCTCACGCGGAGCTGGTAAAAGGCTGCAGTAAATACGGCGCCAAAATGGCCGTCCAGCTTGCTCACGCAGGCAGAAAGGGCACTTGTGAGGGCATCATCGCACCAAGTGCTATCAAATTTAGTGAGGACTACGCCACACCAAAAGAGATGAGCGCTGGAGATATCGCAAGCATTAAGCAAAGCTTTGTGGAGGCGGCCATTAGGGCAAAGAGCGCAGGATACGAGGCTGTGGAGATACACGCGGCGCATGGATATTTGATAAATCAATTTTTATGCACTGGCACAAATAAGCGAAGTGACGAATACGGCGGCACTTTTGAAAACCGCATAAGGCTGCTGCTTGAAATTTTAAGAGAGATCAAAGCTGGCGCTAATATCACAGTTGGTGTTAGGATAAGTGCAAGTAGCTGGCTTAAGGGCGACTGGGACGTAGAGGATAGCGTGAAGCTCGCACGTGAACTAGAGAAAAATGGAGCTGACTTCATCCATGTCTCAGCTGGCGGAGTCTATGCAAAAGTTGATAGCGCGCCTAAATTTACACCACTTTATCAGGCTGGCTACGCAAAAGCTGTGAAAAATGCAGTCAAAATCCCAGTCTTTGCAGTCGGTCTCATCACAAAGGCAAGTGAGTGCAAGGCGTTACTGCTAGGTGATGTTTGCGACGGCGTGGCGCTTGGCAGAGAGCTATTACGCAACCCATATTTTGCTTTTGGCGCTATGAAAGAATTTGGCGAAAATGACAAAATAGAAAACGCCTATAAAAGGGCATATTAAATTTCTTGGCAAGGTGAGAGCCTTGCCAAATTTCACTTTTCTTAAACAAAATCACTAAAATTTACTTACTATTTTTCTACACAACAAATATAAATTTATATTTTCATAGCTATAAAATCGCATTTATTTTAAATTTTTACCTGAAATTTATATTTAAAATTATAATATTCAATTTCAAAATTAGACTATAAACTAAAATAGTAATTTTAATAATCAAACTAGGAGGAGAGATGAGGTTTAAGGGCTTATTTAAGCTTTCTCTTGCAGCAAGCGTGGCAGTTTGTGCAAACGCAGCAGACGAGAGCGTGCTAAGCGGTGTTGAGGTGACAAGTAGCAGCGGTGGATACGGCGTTGATGATATCAAAATTTCAACTAGAAACGCTGGCCTAGCAAAAGACGTGATGAGGGACATCCCTGGCGTCTATGTGGGCGGCACAAACGGTATGAATCAAAAAATTTACATGAGAGGCGTAAGTGATCGCGGCCTAAATATCACGATAGATGGCGCGAAACAAAATGGAAATACTTTTCACCATAACGCCGACTTGCTGATCGATCCTGATCTCATAAAGGCAATATACGTCGAGGTTGGCTCAAGGTCAGTCGTAAATGGCTCTGGCGCGCTTGGTGGCTCAGTCGCCTTGAAGGGCTTGATTTTATAGCAGCTATTAATCACAAGGGCTACGACTACGGCAAAAGCGGCAACAAAAGAAAGATAGGCGGCGACGGCAACGACCTTAGCTATCTTTTAAAGCTTGGTTATAGCTTCCTTGATGCGCATAGAATTTCTATCTCAAGAGAACATAATGAATTTAAAGGCATGTATCCAATGAGAGCTGAGTTTGGCAGCTGGTATACTGGTCAATATCCTGTTGATAACCGAAAATATGAACGTGATACTACAACGCTAAAATACGAGTATAAGCCTAGCGATCTTTTAAATTTAGAGGTAACGGCATACAATACCGAGCACAAAAAAGATGACCCAGTCTTAAAAATTTTGGGTGTAAAGACAAATGGTATAAATGCAAAGGCTAAAAGCGTAGTCGAGACCGGCGCTTTGACGCAGACTTTTAGATATGGCGCTGAGTTTTACCAAAGTAAAAATTTCAACAAACCAGATAATCACTACCCAGAAAAGGTAAATAACTACTCTATCTACGCAGAAGATGCGCTAAATTTTAGCTCGCTAACTATCACTCCAGGTATCAGATATACTCACCATGAGCTAAAAAGCTACGACGGCAGAGCTGGAAATGTAAAGAGCTACACATATAAATTTAACGAATTTACCCCAGCGCTTGCGCTTGATTATGAGATCATTAAAGGTCTTAACGCGTTTGCAAGCTATGCGAGGGTCTTTAGAGGACCTGACGTCATGGAGTCGATGATGGCAAGTGGAAGTAGTAGGGGCAGGGCTTTAAACTGGGCGGCAAATAAAGACCTAAAAGCGACCACTGGCAACAGCTACGAAACTGGTCTTAAATACCATGGCGACATAAGCGAAGCCAGCTCATATAGCTTATCTGCAAAATACTTCATGACAAAATATAAAAATTTAATAGTCGATAACAACGCAGCAGGTGGTGGTGTAAATCAAACTCTAGTCAGGATAAACGCTGGTGGGGCTGATATAAGCGGCGTTGAGCTACTTGCAAGGCTAAATTTAGACGCACTAAGCCTAGCTGCTAGCTATACTCACCAAAAGGTAAAATATAAAGATAGAGTTGCAAAACCAAATGGCAGCTACTACACCTCAAACATTATCGGCTACCGCGATCAGGGTGATAAATATACATTTAACGCAGAGTACGCATTTTCAAGGATCGATACGCTAATAGGCTACAACCTAATCTACTTTGCCTCAAAAAACACCATATCAGCTGGCGATAATGAAAATGTCAAGATACCAAGCTATGCAGTTAGCGACATCTACGCTACATATGCGCCAAGCAGCGGTAAATTTAAAGGGCTAGAGATAAATGCTGGAATTTACAATCTCTTTAACAAAGCATACGCTTCGCAGTCTCAAAGAACGGCTGACTATACAGGTAATCAAAATTACATAGACTGGGAGCCAGGTAGAAATTTCAAAGTAAACGTCTCTTATAAATTTTAAATTTATGGCAAGGTGAGAGCCTTGCCAAATTTCACTTTTACACAGCCTATTTTTCATGCCCCGCTTTTTGCTGTTTGATTTAAATTTAATATAGTATCATTTGTGCGACTAAACTTTCAGGGGAGAAAATGAGGCAAAAGCACTTTGAAGTGGCAATTGTTGGAGCGGGCATTAGCGGGACGGCACTCTTTTACGAGTTGGCTGCATTTAGCGATATAAAAAAGGTCGCGCTTTTAGAAAAATATGACGGCGTAGCGACGCTAAATTCAAGCGGCAAGGGCAACTCACAGACCATCCACTGCGGCGATATCGAGACAAACTACACGCTAGAAAAGGCAAAAAAGGTCTCACAAGTGGCAAATATGCCAGTAAAATATGCCCTAAAATACAACCTAGAGGGCAAATATATGTTTGCTCATCAAAAGATGACGCTAGCCATCGGAGATGCCGAAGTAGAGCGCATCAAGGAGCGATATGAGAGCTTTAAAGAGCTGTTTGCTTATCTTGAAATTTATGACAAAGAGAAGTTAAAGCAGATCGAGCCAAACGTCGTTTTTGACGCAAATGGCAATGAGCGCCCAGAAAATATCATCGCAATAGGCGCGCAAAATGGCCAGTATACGACTATGGACTTTGGTGGCGTGGCAAATTCGCTCGTGCAAAATGCGCTAAATTTAGGCGGAGATGGCTATGAGATCAGCCTAAGCTCAGAAGTGACCGATATGAAAAAGGTGGGTGATACCTTTCACATCAAGATAAATGAGGGCGAAGTGATCACTGCAAACTACGTCGTAGTCGATGCTGGTGCGCACTCGCTATTTTTAGCTCACAAGATGGGTTACGGGCTACATCTTAGCACGCTACCAGTTGCTGGAAGCTTTTACTTTGCTAACAAGCGCCTGCTAAACGGCAAAGTCTATATGGTGCAAAACGACAAGCTACCATTTGCTGCACTTCACGGCGATCCAGATATCCTAGCTAATGGCAACACTCGCTTTGGCCCAACTGCCCTTGTCATACCAAAGCTTGAGAGATTTCACGGCTGTTCTAGCTTTTTTGACTTCTTAAAGTGCTTAAAATTTGACAAAAACGTCCTTGAAGTCTTTACAAATTTACTAAAAGACGAGGACATAAGGTCCTATATACTAAGAAATTTCTTATTTGAAGTGCCATTTATCAACAAAAAAGAATTTGTTAAAGACGCTAGAAAGATCGTGCCAAGTCTAAGCGAAAATGACCTAAGCTACGCTGTAAATTTTGGTGGCGTAAGGCCACAGGTGATCGACCGCAATAAAAAAAGGCTAGAGCTTGGCGAGGGCAAGATCAGCACAGGCGAGGGCATAAGCTTTAACATGACGCCAAGCCCAGGGGCTACTAGCTGTTTTGAGACGGCGAGAGCTGATATGGAGGAAATTTGTAAATTTTTGGGCAAAAATTTCGACGAAGAGAAATTTAACGCCGAGTTTTTTGGGTAGGAAATGGGAGTGTTTGATATTTTTAAAGGAGGTGCGGATATGCCAAAAACAGCACAACAAAGAAAAGATGAGAACATAAAAATTTTAAAAAAAGAGGGCGTGGCGGTGCTTGAGAGCTTGCCGCTTCGCTATGAAAATAGTGAGGTTACACCAAGAGATATTGACGAGATAGTAAGGCGCGCAGTTTGCTCATTTACAGCGATCATGTGTGCTTGCACGATCCGTGACGAGGGCTCTTTGGGCGAAGAAAATATGGCGTGGGCAAAGAGCTTTTTGGGTGATGCCTACGAGGGACTAAGCGTAAAAGAAAAAGAGGTCGTTGAGGACAGGGCCGATATGGACACGGCTGTGAATATGGGCTGGAAATATGAGTCGCTTTGGATCTTGCTTTGGGCGCTTGGTATAGCCGAAGATATCGGCCAGATGGATAAAATTTGCGACTGCGAGTTTGTGATGAATGTATTTAAAGAGGGCGGGCTAAAAAGCCGCTCAAAGCTTCGCAGTATGGATGAAATTTTAAGTAAGCTCGATCTAGTTTATCGCTACCACTGGGCGTGTGTAAATGCAAGAGTAAATGGCACAAAGTCGGCTGGACTTGACGAAGAGGTCGTTATGGAGAGGCGAGCAGGGCTTGAGTGGCTATGCTGCAAAGGGCAGGAAAATGACGACTTGAGCGCTGAGTTTAACTGCTGGGACTATCCTGATCTAAACACTTGATCTAAGAAATTTTAAGCTCAAATGAGCTTAAAATTTATCTTAATGTAAATGCTATAGGAAAGCGAAGATAGCGAGCTTCTTTTGGCTTTGGAAACTCAGAGCTTGCTTTTTTGACATTTTCTAAAGCACCGTTGTCAAGCGACTCAAAGCCAGAGCTTTTAGTAACCTTTAGCTCGTCTATGCTGCCATCCGTTTTAAGCAAAAATCTAACTTCAACAACGCCTTGATGCTTCATCCTCCTAGCGTTGTTTGGGTAGCTTTTATGCTTTTTCACAGCTGCTATGACCTTGCTAAAGTCCTCATCGCTTTGTGCGTTTGATAAATTTAGCTCTTGTGCCACTTTTTGAGCGGGAGCTGAAGCGATAGACTTGTTATTTGCTGGTAAATTTGTATTTACAACAGGTGCTGGGGTCGCGGTAGGAGCTGGCGCAGTGATAGCAGGTTTTGGCTCCACCTTTGGCTCGATTTTAGGTTCAGGGCGAGGCTCAGGCTTTGGCAGTGGCTTTTTCTCCACCTTTTTTGGCTCAGGTTTAGGCTTTTCTATCTTTTTAGGCTCTGGTTTTGGTAGTGGCTTTGGCTTGACCTTTGGTTCGGGCTTGGGCTCTGGTTTTGGTGGCTGGGGCGGTGGTGGTGGAGCTGGTGGTGTTGGCTCAGGTATCATCACTTGTTCGCTTATCTGCGGAGCCGTAGTTTGCGGTACTGGAGTGAATGAATTTAGAGCTATTTTTATAGGTTTTTGCTCGCCTATCTTTATCTCACTAAAATTATGTGAAAGCAAGAAATAAGCCGCCGCTACATGCACTATTGCTGAAACCGCTAGGCCACTATAGTTTGAAATTTTACTCAGAGATTGTTTGGATTGCAAAGTTTTCATGACCTTTTTCTTTTAAGATATCAATTACTTTGACAAAGCTGTCAAATTTAGCGTTTTTGTCGCTTTTTAGTTCGATTAAGGTTTTTATATCCACAGCATTTAGCTTATCTTTTAGATCATCTTCTGAAATTTCCACATCATCTATGAAAAATTTATTATCTTTATCGATAACGACACTCACTTTTTTCTCATCCTCTTTATCCTGCTGTGCGCTTTTGGCGCTTGGTAGATCGACTGCGATCTTGCCCTGAGCGATAAAGGTCGAGATGCTTAGCACGATGGCTAGCAAAACGAGCATGATATCGATAAATGGGACGATATTTAGCCCATCTTTTTTATTTAGACGCATTTTCGGCCTTGTATCTATTTATCATGACATCGACTTTTCTAACAAAACCGTTGTAGATCATAAGCGTTGGTATCGCCACAAGTAGGCCAAATGCCGTCGCTTTTAGAGCTAAAGATAGGCCGATCATGATACTTTTTGTATCGATGCCACCTGCCATACCCATGTCATAAAATGTGATCATGATGCCAGCAACCGTGCCAAGAAGTCCGATATATGGGGCATTTGAATAGATGATGTAAAGCGTGGTTAAATTTTTTGTCAGCGCCTCATCAAGCTCTTCGATGCTTTTGTAGCTATTTATATCGACGCGTGAGTAAAAAATGATACGCTCGATCGTATACCAAAGTACAAAAAAGCTCATAACGCCCAAAATACCGATGATTATATAGTCAATGTTGTGTTTTAAAAGTTCCATAATGCCTCTTATTTTAAAATTTGAGCGTAATTATAACTATATTGATAGTTAATGTCAAATATATTGTAAAAATGTAACCTAAAAATATTTTATTCAGAAAATAAATTTGAAAAAATTGATCTAAAAATAGCGCAAATCTGAGTTATTAATCATATTAATACGATAGATAAGCGCTAAATTTTATAATTTGATAATTGTTTTTAATGTAAATATATGGCTAAATTTTTAGCTCTTTAACCACACGTGCATTCAGTGCCATTTGCATGTGATGCAAAAACACAGTTTGGTAAAAATCACCACTATGCCCTGGCGCATCGTAAGTTTGCACCAAATTTGCTGGCACGATGATCTCTCTTTTTAAATTTTGCTCATTTGCGCTAAGTCTTAGGTGAGAGACAAGCTGATAGATGCACATATCGGTGCAGTCGCCCATGATGACAAAGCTTTCAAATTTACTTATAAATTTATTAAACTCCTGCGAATAAGCAATGCTAAGTGAGTTTTTATAAAAGGTCTTCATCTCGCTAAAAAAGTCTAAATTTCGTAGCTCATCAACTGCCTCTGCCTGCGTATCACCCTTTAAAGCATGTGCTGGAAAGCTCGCAAACTCAGCAGAATTTGGCTCGTGAGCATCTTGTATGAGGATGTAGTTTTTAAGGTCAAATTTCTCTCTTGCGATCTTAAAAGTATCTGCTATATGGCTTGCTAGCTCGCCCACACGCTTACTAGCTAGTGCGCCTTCAGAGCAAAAGCCATTTATCATATCAACGCTTATAAAGGCCACTTTTTCGCTGCCATTTTTAAAAATTTCACTAAATTTAAGCGCCTTTAGGCCATTTTGCCACGCATTTAGCTCATCTAAAATTTCACTCATCACTTCTCCTTTATAGGTAAATTTATACAAAATGTCTTTGGCTCAAGGGTTATCTCTATGCTGCCCTTGTGCGCTTCTATTATCTGCAGACAAAGGTGCAGTCCTAGGCCATTGCCCTTTAGTTTGCTCGTCTTAAATGGCTCAAAGACGATGTTTTCATTTTTTATAGAGACACCGCTGTCATAGACTATAAATTTATGTTCATTTGGCGTCTTTTCGTAGCTTAGTCTCACCACACCTTCGTCGTTTTCGTCCTCTTCGATGGCGTCTATGGCGTTAAATAAAATGTTTTGAAAGACCATCGCGATGAGGTCAAAGTCGCCACAATAAAAGGCGTCAGGGAAATTTAGCTCAAAAGTTATATCTTTTGAATACTCATAAAATTTAAGCGCCTCCTCGCACTCGCTTTTGATATCTAAAAAGTTAAATTCCTTTGGCGTGATGCTAAGCCCTTTTGTAAAAAGAAGTGTGGCTTTGATGATGCGCTCAACCCGCCAGATTCCCTTTTGTATCTGCTCGACGATAGGCAAAATTTTTGGCTCAGCCCTTTTTAAAAGCGTGGAATTTAAAAGCGAGATAGAGCCTATTGGGTTTCTTATCTCGTGAGCTAGGTGCGCTGCTACTTGACCCATCGAGGCTAGGCGCTCGGTGCGTTTTTCCTGCGTTATGTCAGTGGCTGAGATGATCTTTTTATCGTCTTTGACCACCTTTTTTACAAGATAAATTTGCGAGCCAAAGTTTAGCTCGCCCTCATCTTTTGGGATGAAATTTAGCGCTTTGCCAAGCTTTTGTGCCTCTGAGTTTTGCAAGAAAATTTCATCATTTTGATCAAGCACCCAAATGGCATTTGGCAAAATTTCCACGATATCTTTTATAAAACCTTGCAAGCTCATATAAGAAGCGGTCAAATTTTTATACTCACGCTCTATCAGATAGGTCTGCTCTATCAGGCTTTTTAGGCCATTTTGTATATCGATATCACTCACAGCAACTCCTCATAATCTTTTATCTCATAAAGCCTAAGCCGCTCATCTTTTAAGCCCAAAAGCTCGTTGCTAAAGCCACTTTTTGAAAAAAGTGCGATGATATCAGGCTTTATGCCTAGCCTTTCGCACTTGTGAAGGACTAAATTTAAGACATTTTTGCAAATTTTTCGCTCTTTGTATTTTGCTTCGCCAACGATTATCTTGCCATTTATGCTAAAAAGCATGTCTAGCTCTATATTTTTGCTCCAAAATGAACTTAATAAAATGCCATCAAGCCCAAGCTTTTTAGCCATTAGCTCGCCGCTTAAAAGCTCAAAGCCAAGGCTTGCGTACTCGTCAAATTCTCTTCTTATAAGCTCTAAAATTTCTTCACTTTTGCCCTCTTTTAAAAGGCTTAAATTTGGCTCGATAAATCTAAACCAAAACCTTGAAAAATGGCTGTTAAAATGAATTTTATCCTCTATCTTATAAGCTCGCTCGCTCTTTTTTAAAATTTGGCGTTTATTTTTTACTCGTGGCTTTTCTTGGCTCTTTTCAAGCACTAAAAAATCCTTGCTAAAAAGCTTTGCATAGACCCTATTTGTCATGCTTTGGGGCAAAATTTTATTTACGCTAAATTTCTTTCTGTCGCTTCTAGCAAGCTTAATGAGAGCCATTTTAATGGCCTCGTCGCTATCCTCGTCAAAGTAAAACCTAGCCATCAAATTTTTATAATCATCTAAAATTTCAGCCCTAATCGCCTCAAAAACATCGTAGTATGAGCCTTTTAATAAAAAGTCATCAAAAACAAGATGAAATTTTATAACTTCAGCAATACCAAGGTGCTTCATCCGCTCAAATGTCGATTTTATGGCTAAAATTTCGTATCCTTTGTGTGGCGGATTGTAGCATATTTTTAGAAAATTTTAATTATAATCACGCAAAAACTAAAAGGCTAAAGTTGGTAAATTTAGAGCACATTAGAAGAGATATTATTTTAAAAAAAGGGATACATTACTTCGACTACACCGCCTCTGGGCTTGCTTATAAGCCTATCGAGGACGAGGTCGCTGATATCTTAAAAACCTACGCCAACACCCACTCGCTAACATCCTCAAATGCCTATAAAACGCAGCTTTTGTATGATAGCGCTAGAAGCGAGCTAAAGCGCGCGCTTGGGCTTGATGATAGTTTTTATCTCATAGCCACAGGATACGGCGCCACTGGTGCGATCAAGAAATTTCAAGAGCTTTTGGGGCTTTACGTGCCTCCAGCTGCTAAAAGAAGGTTTGATCTAAAGCCAAACAACGACTCGCCGCTAGTCATCCTTGGCCCTTATGAGCACCACTCAAACGAGATCAGCTTTAAAGAGGCGCTTTGCGAGGTTGAGCGCATAAGGCTTGCAAAAGACGGCAGCATCGACCTATCTCACTTGGAGCAAATTTTAAAGATAAACGCAGGGCGTGAGATCATCGCTAGCTTTAGCGCAGCCTCAAACGTCACAGGCGTCATAAGCGACTACAAGCAAATTTACACGCTTGTTAAGAAATTTGGCGGCATCGTGGCATTTGACGTGGCGAGCCTTAGCGCCTATGCAAATTTAGACTGCGACTACTTTGACGCGCTCTTTATCTCGCCGCACAAGCTTCTTGGCGGAGTTGGCAGTTGTGGGCTACTGGCAATCAAAAAAGTGCTAGCAAATGACGATGTGCCAAGCTTTGCAGGTGGTGGCACGGTAAGCTATGTGAGTAAAAACTACCATATATTTTTAAAGGATCAAGAAGCACTTGAAGAGGCTGGCACACCGCCTATTTTGGGGCTTATACGGGCAAATTTAGCTTACAAGCTAAGAGAAGAGATAGGGCTTGCGACTATCTACGAAAATGAGAGCGAGCTTAGCGAATACTTTTGTCAAAGGTTAAGAGAAATTCCAGAGCTAGTTAGCTACTGCCCGGTAAATTTAAAGCGCCTTGCGATATTTTCATTTAATGTAAAAAACGTAGCTCCATACGAGCTTTCAAAAATTTTAAGCAAAGAGTATGGCATACAAACACGTGCTGGCTGCTCGTGCGCAGGCTCATACGGACACGATCTTTTAGGGCTAAAAGAGGATCCAAGCTTCACCCACAAGCCAGGCTGGGTGAGAGTTAGCCTGCACTATACGCATACCTTTGAGGATATTGATTATTTGGTGAGTGCGATCAAGAAAAGTATCGAGAAATACGCACTTTCGTGGCAGGTCAAAGACCCTTTTGACGTAAAAGAGATAAGTGGGTGTGTAGGTGAGTAAGAAAAATGTTTTGATAGTTGCGGGAAGCGACAGCGTCGGCGGTGCAGGAGTGCAGGCGGATATAAAAAGCTGCGAGGCATTTGGCTGCTTTAGCGCAAGCGTCATCACAGCCGTGACCGCGCAAAATACAAATGGCGTTAGCAGCGTGCTTGCGATGCCAGCAAAGATGGTGAAAGCTCAGTTTGAGATGGTGCTAGCTGAGCTTGATATAGACGCTGTGAAGGTTGGCATGCTCTTTAATGAGGAGATAATAGCCGTTGTAAGCGCGTTTTTAAAGGAGTTAAGAGCTAAAAATGTGCCAGTTATCATAGACCCAGTTTGCGTGGCAAAGTCAGGTTCAAAACTGCTTGAAGACGCAGCGATCGAAGCATTAAAAGAGCTTTTAAAGCTCGCAAGTGTCGCCACGCCAAATGTAGATGAGGCTAGGATTTTGGGAATTAGTTTTGCAAATTTGCCTTGCGATATGGTGCTAAAGAGAACAAAGGTTGGTGAAATTTGCGAGGATACGCTCTATCTAAAAGGTGGCGAAGTGGTGAAATTTAGCGAGGAGCTTTTTGAACCTAGAGTGATGCACGGCGCTGGTTGTAGCTTCTCAAGCTCGCTAGCGGCCATTTTAGCGCAACAAAGTGATCTAGTAAGTGCCATAAAAATGGCTAAAAAATTTGTGGCAAATGGGATAAAAAATGCTCATAAAAGTAAATTTGGCTCAAGACTTATAGATCATAAAGCGGGGATTAATGGCTGAAATTTACGCTATCAGTGACGACTTGCTAATGCCTGAAAATTTGGCTCTGGAGTACACTAGAGAAATTTTGGAGTGCGGGGTTAAATTTTTTCAGTTTAGGTCAAAAAAAGTGGTCAAAAACGAGAAGCTTGCAAGTGAAATTTTAAATTTATGTGAGAAATTTGGCACGAAATTTATCGTAAATGACGATGTCAAATTTGCTAAAAAGATAGGCGCCAACGCCGTTCATCTAGGCAAAGAGGACGAGGGCATAAAGGAGGCATTTGAGATTTTAGGCAAGAACGCATATGTTGGCGTTAGTTGCTATGGCGATATAAGCTTAGCTATAAATGCCGCTAAAAACGGGGCTAGCTACGTTGCTTTTGGCTCTGTTTTTACAAGCCCCACAAAGCCAAATGCCCCAAAATGTGACCTTGAAGTAGTTAAAGAAGCAAAGCAAATTTTAAACCTACCTATTTGCGTGATCGGCGGCATAAATGAGACAAATATCGGTTCACTCTCTCTTGCCAAACCCGATCTCATCGCCGTCATCTCAGCGATCTACAAAGATGGTAACATCAAAGAAAATATAAAAAATTTACAAAAGATAATCAAAAATTTTTAAATTTATAAGAAAATATTTATTTAGAAGCGTTTTTTGGATTGTAAGTTCTAAAAAAGATGAGATAAATTTTAAAGAGTAAATTTGATGGAAGAACGAGGCAGTCACCTGCCCCGCTAGTTAGCATTAAGCCGACTTTTCTTTGAGATACTTGTTTATAAGAGTTGTGATCTCTTCGCCGTGTGGGAACCTTGACTCATCGTTTCCGATGCGATCCTTTTTAGAAAAGATAACGTTTCCATCAACCTCGACGATGAAATTTCCACCATCTCCTACAACCAACTCGACTCTTGCATCACTAAAGTTCGCTTTTATTTCATCTTCTACACGAGAAGCTACCGGACGATAGTTTCAAGAGTTGCAGTAAATAATTTTTACTTGCATGCTCTGTCCTTTCTTGTGAAATAAGCTTTGATTATATAAAATTTATCCTAACGAACAGATAACATGAGAAAGGACGATTTTATGAAAAAGGTAGCCGTAATCCTAGCTGATGGTTTTGAGGAGATCGAGGCGCTAACCTCCGTCGATGTTTTACGCAGAGCAGGCGCGATAGCATCTATCGCTAGCTTAAAAGACGCGCAGATCAGGGGTGCTCACAATATAAATGTAAAAGCTGATGTTACACTTCGTGAGGTGGAGGAGCTAGGCTATGATGCGATCGTGCTTCCAGGGGGTCTGCCTGGCGCAGAAAATCTTGCAAATGACGCCAAACTAAGAGAAATTTTGCAAAAATTTGATAAAGAGGGTAAGCTAATTTGTGCCATTTGTGCCGCTCCTATGGTGCTTGAGCGAGCTCGTGTGCTTAAAGAGCATTTTGTTTGCTATCCTGGCTTTGAAGAGAATGTAAGAAGTGACAAAAGAGGCTACGTGAGCGATAAAAACGTGCTAAAAGATCAAAATATCATCACTGGCAAGGGACCTGCTTTTTCTATGGAATTTGCACTTTTTATAGTGAAAAATTTGCTTGGCGAAGAGGTCTATCTTAAAGTAAAAAATGATTTACTTTATAAATAGTTTATAAAAAAATTGTAATTTTTTATTTAATTATTCTACTTAAACTTAAGGATAAATTTTGTTTAGTGATAGATATTATAATGCCGTATTGTTGCGATTTGTTGCATTTAAGGATATTTTTTAAAATTTTGTAATATTTTTCTTGATTTTTACATCTTTTTGACGGAAATAAGCTATTATTTCTCTAATCGATCAGATCGATAATTTTTTTAAGGAATAATCCTGTGAACATTTATGTAGGAAATTTGTCGTATAGAACGACAGAGGCAGAGTTGAAGGAAGCTTTTGCACAATTTGGTGAAGTAAAGCGCGCAAAAATCGTAAAAGATAGAGAAACAGACCGCTCAAAGGGCTTTGGCTTTGTTGAAATGGACGACGCGAACGAGGGCCAAAAGGCGATCGACGCACTAAATGAAAAAGAACTTGGCGGACGCACTTTAAGAGTAAATGAGGCTAGACCAAGGGATTAATGACTATTTGCCACCATCTGGTGGCATAGTCTCTCGCATAGCTCCGACGCCAAGCGGCTATCTGCACGCTGGCAACGCCTATAACTTCATCTTGACTTATCTTCTGACGCGCTCACTGGGTGGCGTTTTGCACTTAAGGATCGATGATTATGACCTTGGCAGATACCGGCGCGAATTTGTTCAAAATATCTTTGACGTTTTAGAATTTTTGGGGCTAGATTATGACAAAGGCGCTACAAGCGTTAGCGACTTTGAGCGTAATTTTAGCTTTAAAACAAGGGCTAAAAGATATGAAAATGCACTTAAAAAGCTAGATGAAATTTACATTTGTGAGTGCACAAGAGCCACCAAAGATGCCTATGAAAACGGCATTTACACTAAAATTTGCAAAGATAAAAAGCTAAATTTTATAAAAGATAAAACCGCTATCAGACTAAGCATTGATGAAAATGACGAGCTTGGCAGGCAAGTGGCAGCGCAGATGGGCGATTTTGTCATTTATAAAAAGGATTTTACTCCAGCTTACAACTTCGCAAGCGTCATAGACGATGAGGATATGGGGGTAAATTTGGTCGTTAGAGGCGAGGACTTGCTGCCTTGCACGCTAGCTCAAAGATACCTTGCAAAAAGGCTAAATTTTAGCTTTTTAAATGCTAAATTTATCCACCACAAGTTACTTTTAGACGGAGCCAAAAAGCTTTCTAAAAGCTCCAAGTCGCCGCCAATAGATCTAAGCCAAAATCCTCAAATTTATTACAAAATGTTAGCAAGTGATCTAGGACTAAATTTAAGCTCAGCAGATAAAATTTCAAACCTGCTTTATGAATTTAGGCTTAAAAATATGACTGAGAAGTTGGTGAACTCTAAAATTTTCTAGAAATTTAAAATTAGCTTGATTTTTTTGGCGCAAATAGCATGCAGTGCTTTAGCACTGAAGCATGCTACCTATAACGTCGTCGGGGTTAGGGGATTGTTAAGGGGGAAGGGAGCGACATCGTAATTCAAGCCTCTTCCCCCTTAACAAAGAGGCAAACATTTAAATTTGATTAGGTTGCTTTGCAAATTTTAAAATTCCATTCACTCGCAAGAGTTGGCTACTAAAATTTGGCTTCGCTTACAGCTTAGCTCAAATTTTAGAGCCGAAATTACTCGTTCACGAAATTTTAAAATTTGATGGAGGCTTTTTTTGAATAAAATGCATGCGGCGCAAAGCGCTATCGCATGTACCTCTAACGCGCGAGGGGATTGGGGGATTTAAAAAGGGGGATAAGGGGACGGCTTTACTTCGCAAGCTCGTAACTGCGAGCAGACCGTAACTCGTGTCCCCTTGTCCCCTTTTGAATAAAAAGAAATTTACAAATTTAATAAATCTGTCTTTGCAAATTTTAAAACTTTCATTCACTCGCAAGAATTGACTACCAAAATTTGGCTTCGCTTACCGCTTAGCTCAAATTTTAGAGCCGAAATTACTTGTTCATGAAATTTTAAAATTTGCTCGAGCCCCTTTGTTATAAAACGAACGCAGCGTGACAGCTTAACCATGCGCTTTGCTCTTGCCAAATACTAAAAATTCTCTAAATTTTAAAGCTATCATTAAGCTTTCATCAAGCGCCTTATTAGCCAAAATTTTGTAAAATCCGCTCATTAAAAAGGATAAAAAATGAGTGAAAATTCTGGCTTTACGCACCTACATTTACACACCGAATACTCCCTACTAGACGGAGCAAACAAGATAGAAGAGCTAGCTCATACGCTCCATGACAGGGGCGACACAGCAGCAGCGATCACGGATCACGGCAATATGTTTGGCGCGATTGATTTTTACAAAAAGATGAAAAAAAATGGTATAAAACCGCTAATTGGCATCGAGGCTTACGTGCATAACGGCGAGCAGCTTGACGATAAGAGCACCAAACAGCGCTTTCACCTCATCCTAATCGCCAAAAACGAGACTGGCTACAAAAATTTGATGTATCTTAGCTCCATGAGCTACATCGAGGGCTTTTACTACTATCCTCGTATCAATAAAAAAATCTTAAAAGAGCATAGCGAGGGCCTAGTTTGCAGCTCTGCTTGCTTGCAGGGCGAGGTGAGCTGGCATCTAAATTTAAGCGAGCGTAACGTTAAATTTGGCGCTAAAGGCTACGAGCGGGCAAAAGAGGTCGCGCTTGAGTATAAAGAAATTTTTGGAGATGACTTTTACCTTGAGATCATGCGCCACGGCATCGGCGATCAAAGGCGCATAGACGATGACATCTTGCGTATCGCAAAAGAGACTGGCATCAAGGTCATCGCTACAAACGACACCCACTACACTTTTAAAGAAAGAGCCGCCGCACACGAGGTTTTCATGTGCATCGCGATGAACAAAACCTTAGACGATCCAAACCGACTTCGCCACAGCGTTCATGAGTTTTTTGTAAAAAGCAAAGAGCAGATGAACGAGCTATTTTTAGACATCCCTGAAGTGATAGAAAACACCCAAGAGATCGTGGATAAGTGCAACCTCGAGATCAAGCTTGGCAACCCAACTCCGCCAAATTTTAAATTTACTCTTGAGTGCGCCAAGGAGAGAAATTTGACCCTCCCAGAGCCAGAAAACAGATATAGCTTCAAGAATGACGCTGTATTTTTCGAGCATGAGTGTAGAAAGGGGCTTGAAGAGAGGCTGAAATTTGTCCCTGAAAATTTACACGAAGAGTATAGAAAGCGCCTTGAGATAGAGATCGGCATCATCAATAAGATGAATTTCCCAGGATATATGATGATCGTTTGGGACTTCATCAACGAAGCCAAGCGCAGAGGCGTGCCAGTTGGCCCAGGACGTGGCTCTGCGGCTGGTAGCCTGGTCGCTTACTCGCTAAAGATCACCGACCTTGATCCTATCCCATATAACCTGCTTTTTGAGAGATTTCTAAACCCAGAGCGCGTTAGCATGCCAGATATCGACGTGGATTTTTGCCAGAGCAGGCGCGGCGAGATCATCGACTACGTTACGCAAAAATACGGCAAATTTAACGTTGCTGGCGTCATTACATTTGGTAAATTGCTCGCAAAGGGTGTCATTAGAGATGTCGCTAGAGTCTGCGATATGCCTTATGCGGAGGCTGATGCGATGGCAAAGCTTATCCCTGATGAGCTTAACATCACGCTAAAAGACGCCTACGAGAAAGAGCCAAAGATAGCTGAGCTAATAAGTCAAAACCCAAAGGCGGCTAAAATTTGGAAATTTGCCCTTGATCTTGAGGGGCTAAACAGAAACGCTGGCCAGCACGCAGCAGGTGTCGTCATCTCAAACGAAGAGCTTTGGAACAAAACCCCGCTATTTCGCCAGCCAAACAGCCCAGAAGATCGCTTTGTGACGCAGTATAGTCTAAAATACCTTGAAGACGTTGATTTGATAAAATTTGACTTTCTTGGCCTAAAAACGCTAACGGTTATCGACAATGCGATCAAGCTCGTTAAACAGCGCACTGGCAGAGACATCATCTGGGAACAGGTCGATAAAAACGACACTGGCGTTTATAAAATGATACAAAGTGGTCAAGCCATCGGCATCTTTCAGATAGAGGGCGAGGGCATGAGAAAGCTAGGAACTAGCCTGCGCCCAGACTGCTTTGAGGATATCGTCGCGATGCTAGCACTTTATCGCCCAGGACCGATGGAGAGTGGTATGCTTGATGACTTTGTCAAAAGAAAACATGGCGAGGCGGAAATAACATACGCATTTAAGGAGCTTGAGCCGATCCTTGCGCCAACATACGGCGTTATCGTCTATCAAGAGCAAGTCATGCAGATCGTGCAAGCCATAGGCGGTTTTAGCTTAGGCGGTGCGGACCTTGTGCGCCGTGCGATGGGTAAAAAGATCAAAGAAGAGATGGATAGGCTAAAGGGCGAGTTTGTAAAAGGTGCTGAGACCAAGGGGCTAAATGGACAAAAAGCGGATGATCTTTTCGAGCTGATCGTTAAATTTGCAGGATATGGCTTTAATAAGTCTCACTCCGCAGCCTACGCTTATGTCACGTTTCAGACTGCTTATCTGAAGGCTTACTATCCGGCTGAATTTATGGCGGCACTTCTAACAAGCGAGGAGAGCAACGTCGATAAGATCGTTCGCTACATCGATGAGATAAAACGCATAAACATCGATACTTTACCACCATCTATCAACAAATCAACCAAAGAATTTAGCGTCGTTAAAAATGGTGATCACGACGGCATTATATTTGGGCTTGGAGCGATTAAAGGCGTTGGTGGAGCGGCTATTGAGAACATCATCGCTGAGCGCGACGCAAAGGGCGAGTTTAAGAGCATGGATGACTTTGTCTCGAGGATCGATCCATTTAAGGTCAATAAAAAGGTCTTTGAAAGCCTTATAAAAGCTGGCTGCTTCGATGAGTTTGGCTTTAGCCGCAAGATGCTTTTACAAAATGTAGAAAATATCGTAGAAGCTTGCAAAAATGCAGCCCAGATACGTAAAAATGCGGCCGAGAGCCTATTTGGCGAAGATGATAGTATGAATGACGTGAAGATAAATTTCGTCACTATAGATGATGAATTTGACATCAAACAGATCTTGAAATTTGAGCAAGAGAGTGTTGGCATCTACCTCTCAGGTCACCCGCTTGATGACTATAAAGATGAGATAAATAAGATCAAATACACGCTAAGCTCTGAGTTTGAGACCTTGCCGCAAAGTGCTGAAATTTTGGTGGTTGGCAAGATCGAGGATTTTAGCACGAGGATCACAAAAAGTGGCAAAAAAATGGGCACTATAAATGTGCTGGACTTTCACGGCAACATCGAGATCGCAGTCTTTGAAAGGGAGCTTGGTAACATCGAAGATATCGTAAAAGACGAGGCAAAACGCGATCTGCCTTATGCTTTTAGGATAAATATCTCGCGCGACGATCAGTTTGTAAGGACAAATTTAAATGAGGTTTATAGCCTAGAAGATGCGCAAAATTTAGACTTTAAGACAAGAAAGCTAAAACAAAACTCTAAATTTAGTAAAAACGAAGAGGCGAGCGCCCCTCAAAAGGCAAGAGAGTATGCCGAGCTGGAGGTGCTTTTAAGCCTTAGCGAGCTTAGCAGGCAAAAGCTGGAGCAAATTTACTCGCTAGTTTTTAGCAAAAATGCTCCAAATAATCAAAAACGGCTAATCTTGAAGATAAAAAATGAAGCAACTGGCGAAATTTTCATCTATAAGACTGAGTTTATCATAAGCGACGATGTGGGCGAGGAGATAGAAAAGCTCGCCGCATCAGCGTAAATTTAAGGACAAGAAATGTTTGATATTTTTAGAAAAAAGAGCCATTTTTTAGATGAGCTTGGCATAGATAAGTCTAATTGGAGTGAGCTTTTTAGCGCTTGCCTTGGCAGAGCGATGCTGCTTCAAAAACGGCTTTTTAAACAAGTGGTTGAGGCTAGCAAGTGGCAGGCTGACTTTGAAAGTGGCAAAATTTGCTTTGATAAGCATGAGTTTGATATGCAGTTTATCGGCTCTGAGAGCTTTTTGTCAAATACTTGGCTTTGGGGCTATGAAAATGTAAATGGCTTTGATGAGCGCTTGCTTGCTCTTGCAAATAGGGCGCGTGAGTTTGGCGAGAAATTTGGGCTTGAAGCGTTTAAAACGGCGCAGTTTGAGCTAGATGAAAATGTAAATGGTCATACGCTCAGCATGGTTGCTTGCGTGGCGCTTGGCGAGGAGCTAAGCTACTACAAAATTGATTACGACGGTGGTGCTGCGTATGTGGCATTTAGGGCGGAGGCCATCTTTGAAGAGCCAGTTTTAGCAAGCGAAGTAGTAAACGTAGTAAATGAGTGTATAAGTGCCTATGAGCTAGATCACAAGCTTTTTATAAAAGGACTTTTGCTAGGCTGCGAGATAAAATTTAGCGAAAACAAAGATGAGATAGTAGCTAAATTTAAAGATAATGTAATTTTTTCATTTGATGAATTAAACAGACTAACAAGCGTCTCTGCGAAGCTTTAAGCTTATATTTTGGCTGGGTTATTAGGCACTTAGCTTAATAATCTAGCTCATTTCTTAGTAAATTTATCTCATCTATTACCATTTGTGGCTTGAGATCTTTCATGCAAGCATGCGTTTTTAGTGGGCAAACTCGCTTCATACAGGGCATGCAAGCTAAATTTAGATGCACTATCTTTGCAAATTCATTGCCCCAGGGCGAGGTTTCGCTAAATTTTGTCGGTCCAAAAAGAGCGATCGTTGGCACATAAAAGGCGGCAGCTACGTGCATAGGGCCGCTATCATTTGTGACGAAAATGCTATTTTTACTAAGCCCAGCTATGCGCTCACAAAGCTCTTTGACGCTGGTTTTGCCAGCTAAATTTTGGCAAGCTACGCCATTTTCTTTTAAAATTTGCTCTATTTTTTCGCAAATTTCTTGCTCGCCTTTGCCACCAAAGATGACTATCTCAAACTCATCTTTGTAATTTAGCGCCACCTGCGCAAAATACTCTGGATACCATCTTTTCGCACTTCCGTAGCTCGCACCTGGATTAAGAGCTAGCGTTTTTTTAGCTGAAATTTGAGGTGTAAAATGTAGTTTTAGCTGAGTAGAAATTTTGCCCAAGCCAAGGGCGTTTTTTACAAAATTTGCATATTTTAGCACCTGATGAAGGACGGTTTTGCTCTTTTTAAAGATGGCTTTTTGCCTAGCGTTTATAAAAAATAGTAAAAATTTACTAGCAAACGAGCTTCTAAAGCTAAGAGCTAGATCAAATTTACCAAGGCTTTTTGCACTTTTAGCAAGTGATAAAAATCTAAATTTAGCTTTTTTGCTCTCATCAACGACCACTTTTTCGCAGTTTGGATGACTTTTGTAAAGCTCGCAGGCTACAAATGAGCCAAAAAAAACGATTTGTAAATTCTTCTCATTTTGCACCAAATTTTCGATCGCAGCGCTTGCCATCACGCTATCACCAAGCCAGGTTGGAAGCTCGATAAAAACTCTCATTTTAAGGCGTCTTTTATCACTTCAAGCGTAAGAGCGGCATTTTTTTCGATGCTAAAATTTAAAGATAGCTCGTAAGCCTTCTCTTGTAGGCTCGCTAAAAGCTCGTGGTTTGTGAGAATTTCATCTATAAACTCCAGCGCGCTCTCGTCACTTGGGCTTTGAAGCACAAATTTATCTTCTAAAATCTCGCTAGCACCATTTTGAGCCGTCGTAAAGACCACGTTTTTAAAGCTAAGTGCCTCTAGCACGACATTTGAAAATGGCTCATAGTGCGTTGGAAAGATGAAAATATCACTCGCCTCATAAAATTTAGCCGTGCTCTTTTGCTCGCCGATAAAGTAGGCGTTTAGCCCAAGTTTTTTAGCTAGGCGTTTGTAGCTCGAGATGTTTTTATCCTTGCCGACAATGAGCGTATTTACGGGCGTTTTTAGCTTTGAGGCAAGGAGCAAAAACTCTTTTAGTCCCTTTCTTTTAAAGCCATTTCCCACAAAAAGCAGGGTCGCTAGCTCAAATTTAAGTCCAAATTCATCACAAAGTGCGAGCTTTGCCTCAGCTTTTTGCACCCTTTGGGGCAAATTTACGCCGTTATAAATGGTCGTGATCTTCTCAGACTCTATGCCGTAAGTCGCGATAATCTGCTCTTTTATGAAATTTGAGTTCGTGATGATCTTTTGGGAGTTTTTAAAGCACTTTTTCTCTAAGTATGGATAGACGAAATTTAGGGGGTTTAGCCACCAAAAGCTCTTTGTCGCCCTATAAACCTTATGTACGCCATCTCCAGCCCTGTAGATGTCAGCGCAGCTTACTCGCTCTAGGCTAAAGTAAAATTCATCTTCTCTTTTTTGGCGTTTTACTTGTCGGTTAAAATTTAGCGCTTTTTTCCAAGAAGAGATGCCAGTATCTCCAAGATATGAGCGAATTTCTGTTTGGATACCAAACTCATTTATGGCCTTAACAAGCCTTCTTAAGTATCTTTCAGCACCTCCAACTGCGTTTGGATTAGTTCTTAAAAATACTATTTTTTTCATCTATAACTCCGCCAAAAACATTTTTAAATAATATTAAATCGTTTAATAATACAAAAAAATGCCTTAACCTAAAAATTGGCTTGTTTTAAAATAATCTTAGATATAATTTGCCATTTTAATGAAGGAACATTTTGAAAATTTTACTTATAAGAAATGACAACATAGGTGATTTAATTTGCACTACGCCAGCCATTGAAGCGTTGCGCAAAGCCTACGCTCAGGCTCAGATAGATATCGTAGCAAATAGCTTAAATGCTTGTGTTATTAAAAACAACCCTTTTTTAAACAAAATATACACATATACAAAGCCAAAGCATGTGAGATCCATTGCCGCGAAGGTTAAAGCTTTTTTTGGAAAGTGTAAAATTTTATTTCAAATTTGGCGTGAGAATTATGATGTAGTTGTTATTTTTAGAAGCTCCTATTCGCCATCTGCCGCTATCTTTGCAAGAGTGGCTCGTGCTAAAAAGATAATAGGAGCAGTCAAACAAAACGAAGATAGACATCTCATAACAGATAGGTTAAATTTTGATCAGTCCTTACATGAAGCCATGCTATGTTGTCAATGCTTGACACCACTTGGGGTAAATTTTAAAGATGAAAAAACACTTTACGTGCCAAGTGAAAAAAATGAAAAATTTAAAGACTTTGTATTTTTTCATATCTCATCACGAGTAGAACAAAATCGCTTAAGCGAAGGTAAAATCTTAGAAATTTTAGAATTTCTAAAGCAACGATTTAAAAATATTGTCATTAGTGCAGAAGAGGCTAACTTTGGTAATGACATATCACATAAGGCAGATGTTGTTTTTGCTAGAACAAAAAGTTTAGATGAGCTAGCAAGTTATATTTGGGCAGCCAAATTTGTTCTTACTCTTGACGGAGGTGTAGCACATTTAGCCCCAGCGCTTGGTGTAAAGACGATCGTTTTATTTGGAAAAACAAATCCTTTAAGATGGGCACCAATCTACGGCAGCGGTGAGTGCATAGTCTTACAAAGCCCGAATAAAATAGCAGAGGAAATCAAAAATGATGAAATTTTTAACAAAATATTACAGTTTGCTTGAAAATTTAAAATATATATTTTTTACCATTTATCTCTTTTCTTTGCCAGTGGCAAAAGTAGCTTCTATACAGTCTATATCTATGTCTTTATTTACTCTCTTAGTCGTTGCAACAGAGTATAAAAAATGGAGCTTGAAAGATTTACTAAAAATAAAAGCCACACTAGCTCTACTTTTTATCATAGCTTTATTAGCGTATATATCACTTTTTTTTACCATAGATATAAATGAAACACTAAAAGAGGTTAATAAGGGCGTTATAAAAAATGTCGCATTTATGATCGTTTTGTTCTATTATTTTATGAATTTAGGATATGAGAAAATTAAAATTTATATTTATATATTTTTCTCTTCACTTTTACTGCATTCTGTCATAAATATAATAACATGGGCTAATGTTGGCTTTGATTTCCGTTACAGAACTGGCGGGTTATTAGATGGATATATTTACGATGGTGGCGGCGAGAGGTTTGGAATTTGGGCAGTGTATGCTTTTGGATGTGCCATTTCTCTTTTTACATTTAAAAAAAATAAAGCATTCGCGGTTCTTTTTTTGGCAATATCACTAGTTAGCATCATTTCAAACAATACAAGAGCTACTTATATAGGTGTTATATTTGTGCTGGTAGCTGTTTTTTTTATTTTTATACGATCAAATAAAATCAGAATATTGTCTTGTGCATTAGTTACGATATTTATCTTTGGCTTTTATGAGATTTCTCATCACATATCTCCAGATAGATATAATTTGACACTAATACCAAAATATATTGAGCTTATGAAAAAATCTCCAAAAGAGATGGGGACTTACTCTGAAATGGGGCTAACTGAGTCGGTTCCTTCTAGAATAGCCTCGTGGAAGTCAGTCCTTATTTATAGACTGCATGAGCCATTTGTGCCGACTGGATATGGTAGATTTTTATATGGAAAAACTATTAGAAAATTAAATAGTGAGCAAGATGTGCCTTTTTCTGATTATTCTCAAGTCCATAATGAATTTTTAGGGATGTTTTTTTCGCTTGGTATATTTGGACTTCTCGCATTTATTGGAATTTGGATAAGTTATTTAAAAACTAGCATTCAGGTAAGTAAAAATAATGATACGCTTTTAAGGGTATTTGGATACACGATTTTCTTTGGCGGATTTGGTTTTATTGCAAGCTTGCTATTTGGTAGTTTTTTTGGAAGTAGCGAAGCAAAACTTTTCTATCTTACATTAGGTATGGCACTTGGTATATATTATAAAGAAGGCTCTAAAAACGATGATAAATATACTAGAGCTTGAAAGCTCTCTTGGTTTTGGCGGGCAAGAGCACCGCACGCAGCGTGTGATAAATGGGCTAGATAAGAGCAAATTTAAGGTTTTTTATGGGCTAAACCCTGGCTCAAAAAGCCTTGAAAAGCAGATAGAATGTGAATTTTTCGAGTTTAACCTTAAAAGGTCATTTAATATCCTTGAAATTTTAAAAATTTGCAAATTTGTAAAGCAAAATAATATAAAAATTATCTCAACTCACTCGGGTAAAGATGGAATTATAGGTGCCATAGTTGGTAAAGTAACTGGTGCAAAGGTAGTTCGCACTAGACATTTGCAAACGCCAATTAGGTCGCCATTTAGTTACAACATAAATGATAAGATCGTTGTTGTTTCAAATGCCGTCAAGACTCAGCTTATATCTCAAGGAGTGCAAGAACGCCTAATAGAGACTATCTATACTGGAGTTGATACTGAAAAATTTACTCCACATTTTAAAAAAGATATAAGAGACCAGCTTGGCTTGCCTGCAAATTCCATTATAGTGGGCATTGTGGCAGTGTTAAGAGCTGCTAAAAATCACAAAATTTTATTTGAAGCATTTAGTGAGCTAAATTTACAAAATACTTTTTTAGTTGTAGTTGGCGATGGCCCACAATATGAAAATTTGCAGAATATAAAAACCTCAAACATTTTAATGCTTGGCAATAGAGCCGATGTGAGCGATTTTTTAGGTAGCTTTGATCTATTTGTTTTACCATCAAAAATGGAAGCCCTTGGCACAGCATTGCTTGAGGCTCAGTCTTGTGCCGTGCCTTGTATAGGTAGTGATGTAGGTGGTATTGGCGAGGCGATAAAAGATAATGAAACGGGACTTTTGTTTGAAAATAACAACAAAGACTCTCTAAAAAATGCTCTGCAAACTCTTATAGAAGATGCTAAGCTTCGTACTAAATTTAGTGCAAACGCTAGAGATTTTATAGTAGAGAATTTCTCAATCCAAACAATGGTTAGACAAACGGAAAAAATGTATGAAACTCTTTGAAAATATTATGCGTCTAATTTTAAATTTTAAAAAAACACAAAAGACGCAGCTGGTAACCGAGCCTTTTCAAACCGTTTGTTTTTTTAGTAACACAGCACTAGGCGATACTATTTTTAACACACCAGTATTTCGAGTGTTTAAGCAAAATTTTCCGCATGTAAAAGTAGTTACGCTACTAAATCCATCTACTGCGTTACTTTTTAAAACCGATCCAAACATTGATGAAATTTTATTATATGATGGTAAAAAAAGTGGGTTTTTGGATATTTTAAAAAAATTAAAAAAACTATCACCAGATATAGTTTTTATTTTGCACTCAAATGAACCGCAAGCTACTCCACTAGCTGTCCTTAGTGGGGCAAAATATCTATTTAAACTGCCAAATTTAAATAATAAGTTTAGCTCATTTCACTCAAATGCTCCAGAGCCATATGGAGATGATAGATATGTGGTATTAAACCGTCTAGAACAGCTTAAATTTATAGGCATTCAAAGTCGCGACACGCGTCTAAATTTATACCTTGAGGCAAGTGATTTTACTAATGTTGATGAGGTGCTAAAAGGCTATGAGAGCCGTAAAATTATCGGTTTTCAAATGGGTGCTAGCACTATTTCTAGGCAGTGGTTTATAGATAAATGGGAAAAACTTGCAAAGCTTGTTTTGCAAGATAGAAATGCTATCATAGTCTTAACAGGAAGTCCTGCTGAGCGTGCCATGACTAAGCAGTTAGAAGAAAGGATAAATGATCCTCGTCTTTTAAACCTTGCTGGTAAATTTAATATCAGAGAAGCAGCCGCACTAATTTCAAGGCTAAATATACTAATCACGCCAGATACTGGTCCTTTGCATGTCGCAGCAGCCCTAAAAACTCCAACTATTGGTCTTTTTGCGGTGGCATCACCTATAAATTCAAATCCAGATTTTGATATAGATATTCATAAATTTATTAAAAAACCACGCACTTGCTCTCCATGCGTAGGCAAAAAGTGTAAATTTCAAAAATGTATGTTGCAAATTGATGAAAAAGAGGTTTATGATATGCTCAAGGAAATGATTTGAAAAAAATTTTGTTTGTGGATACTGGACATGAATATGGTGGTGGAACAAAGAGCTTTATATATCTCTTAGAAGGTCTAGAAAAATACAAGAAATATCAATTTAGCGTTTTTTTTGAAAATGACTATAAAGTTGGTGAGCAAAATATATCTGAAATGATCAGTAATCTTGGCGTGAACTTTATAAAATTTATGCCAAAGAGGCAGCCAGCAAAAATAATAAAAGAGCTGTTGCGTATATTTAGCAAAGAAACTTTAGCTAAATACCTTTATCAAAAAGATTACAAATATGCCATCGCTATGCTTTTAAATGAAAAACCAGACATAATTCATCTAAATAATCACTTTTCAACAAATCTTGCTTATATCGAAGCTGCAAATGTTTTAGGCATTAAAGTTATACAGCATTTAAGAAAGAACTCTGCCATAGAACCATTTAAACTTAAAATTTTAAATAAACAAAAATTTATACCTATTTGCGTTTCAAACTCAACTTATGAATTTTATGCCAAACAGATAGAAATACAAAAAAACATCATATATAATCCAGTGATAGTTAATAATGAGACAACAGTTATAGACAATATAAAATTTGATAAAAATAAGATCAATATAATAATGCCTGCAAATTTTTTAACACTCAAAGGACATGAGCTGGTCTTTGATGCGCTAACTCTTTTAAAAAGAGATGATGTCGATGTTTATTTTGCAGGCAGTGGAGAGCTGACACCTGGTGCAAAAGAGAAATTTGATATGCTAATAAAATCTGGTAAAGCACAATATTTGGGATTTGTGCAACAAATGGGAGAAATTTATAAAAATTGTGACTACGTACTAGGCTTTTCAAGCGATGAAGGATTGCCAAGGGTTGTCATAGAAGGACTTAGTTGTGGCCTTGGCGTTATTTACTCAAATATACCAGTTATAAGAGAAATTTATAATATATCATCAAAAAAAGAAGATTTTTTCATAGTCCAAAGAGACCCAATGTCGCTTTTAAAATGTCTTGAAAATTTAGCTAAACCAAGCTCAAAAGTACCAGATAGTGCAGTCATTGATACTTTTAGTTTGGATAATTATATTCGCAGCGTTGATGTGATATATAGTGATCTTTGACAAATCGTTCAATCTTTTCTAGATCATCTTTGCTGAGCTCAAAAAAGGAACTCGCATCTATATTCCTGATCGTCTTAAATACTGAACTAATCGGGGCTAAAGCGGAATTTATAATAAGCGAATCAAATACTCCCCTCTGCTCACTTGCAAAGCATGGCCCCATTAAACATATCGTTGGAGTGCGCACACTATCAGCCACATAGTAGTTTCCAGTATCAGAGCTTACGTATATCTGCATCTGCGATAGGTAAAACGGAAGTTCTTCAAGTTTGATCTTATCTATCATTGATATAAATTTTAATCCCTCAAAACTATTTCTTTCACTACTTTCTAAAATTAGTTTTTCCAGCAGTTTAGCCTCATCACCAACACCAAAAACATAAATTTCACAGTCAAATTTAGAGAAAATTTTTAAGATATTCTCCCAAGTTTGATTAGGTGGCGTTTTCATTTTATTGCCAGCACTAAGACTTATACCTACCTTAAATTTGTCGCTTTTGATAATATTTTCTGATGGCACAAACAGTGGTTTTTGTAGTTGTTTTTCAAATTTTAATTCATTAATGTTTATCATCTTTAGATATGTTGATAGTGTTAAGTCATTTAATGTATGTGAAATTTTTTTCATACCAAAAGCTAGCAGTTTAAAACTACTAGAAGTAGCGTAATGTTTGATAGTTACTATGTTTTTAGCTAGAGTGCAACGTGCCAAGAAAAGATTTAGACTATTTGGCATAAGGATATAAACATCTTTATAGTTTTGTTTAAAAAGTGCAAATGCTAGTCTTAGCTTGGAAGTTTTTTTCTTTTTTATATCATTTATTATAAAAATTTTATCTATCCTATTGTCATGTTTGGCAAAAGCAACATTTACCTCATCAAGCAATATATCAAATTTAGCCAAAGGCCCAAAAATAACAGTCGAATTTGCATAGTCGCCGATCTTGGCAGTTTGTATGATTAAAATTTTATCAGATGGTTTTCTAAAAAAACTTATAAATTTAAATATGGGATAAAAAAGTATGTATTGTAAAAGGTAAAACAAAACAAATTCCTTTAGTTTGATTTAAGGCATATTTTACATAGTTTTTAATAAATAGGTTGTTAGAATACAAAAATAAAAATAAAACTTTATAAAAAGGCAAAAATGAGCGTACCAGTTTTAATGTATCACCACGTGCTTGAAAAGAGCGGATTTATCGCTAGTAGCGTGGATGAGTTTAAATCGCATATGAAATTTCTAGCTGAAAATGGCTATAAAACGTTAAGTATAAATGAATTTATCGCATATAAAAAAGGCGAGCTTGAGGTGCCTAAAAAGAGCGTTTGTATAACATTTGATGATGGCTGGATGGACAACTACATCTATGCCTATCCTATCGTGAAAGAATTTGGACTAAAAGCAAATATGTTTATAGTTACTGGCTGGATAGAAGCAGCGCAAAAGGCCCATGAGATAAGTCGTGGAACTTTCCTAAATGGCAGCCATAGTGAGTGTAAAAATGCGGCTCCTAGCAGACCACAAGACGTGATCTTAAATTTAGAGCAGATCGAGAAGATGAGTGATTGTTTTAGCTTTCACTCGCATACGCACGGGCATTTTGATGGATATTTTGGGCAGCTTAGCTTGGATGAGGAATTTGGTCTTTGCCGTGAGTTTATGAAGAAAAATTTTGGCTTTGAGGATGAGGCACTTTGCTGGCCAAGAGGCAAATATAATGACGAGTATCTAAATGCTGCTAAAAAGCATGGCTACAAGGCATTTTTCACAACAAAGCGTGGCATAAACAAGGCCGATGGTAATTTAGAGGAGATAAAACGCATAGTGACAAAGCGCGACGAAAAGTGGCTTAAAAAGACTATGTTTATATATCAAAATGACTTTTTGGGGTCTATTTATGCTTTTCTTAGGAGCTAGAACTAAAATTTCCGTTTTAAAACATTAATTAAATTTTTTCAATTAATTAGTGAGATCAAAAAAGATAGAGAAATTTTTGATCTCAAAATATAGCTATTCTTGTTTTTGCTATTTGAAATGTCTATATCTTTTATCTTAAATTTATCATCTCCAATTCAAAAGCCAAAATTTCTTTTTTATAGTGTTTTCTGGGATGTTATTTCTAAACTGTTCGCTTAAAACATGCCAAGTAAAATTTAGAAACATTCTTGAATGTGCTACCATTGCACCATACTTCTTCATTTTTTCTTTTTTCTTTTCATAAATTATTTTATTTTGTGAATCATCTCTGTTTAATGAGTGATATGAACTTTTGCGATTAACATCGTTATCGTCTCTTTCCCTGTAAAAATATTTTTTCTTTGTAATGTATTTTCTCTTAAAACCAAGTGCATCAAAATATTCAGCACAAAAGTTATCTTCATAGCCGTAATTTCCAGCAAATTCTTCATCATAGCCAAAATATTTTAAAAAATCACCTCGGCTCATTGCAAAGACGTTTCCATGAGATGGATAGTTGCCTGATATAAAGTTATTTCTATGGATATGTGTTCATCTAAATTTATAAATTTCATGCTCCTTAAAGGCGTGGTTTGCCATAAATTTTAATGTGTCTTCATAAAAGATATGATCTAAGTCTGTGATTATCAATTTATCACTTTTTGCGCTTAGAACTCCTAAATTTCTTGCTCCACTTTGGTTCCATTTTATGTCTTCATTGATTTTTATCCAGCGTAAATTTAGATTAAAATCTGGTATTTCATATTTTAATGGCGAGCCGTCATCTATTATGATAAATTCCATAATATCCAGCAATTCGGAGTCATATTTTGCATAAACATTTAATAAGTTTAGGACAGAGTTTATATCATTTTGATCGCAATAAAAATGCGTAACATAGCTAAGTTTTATGTGAGAGTAGTCTCTAGTGATAAAATGGGGGGGGTAATTAGTGATTTCATATTTCTCCTTTTAAAATTTGTTTTATCTTTTCTTTTATCTCTGACATCTCATCGCTAAAGTCCATTAAAGTATTCTCAACACCGTGCTCTTTTATGCCCTCTTTGTCGCAAGGCACAAAGTCCCAGTCTTTTTGATAGACGGTGTGCTTGCCCATGCTTTGGATGCCATTTTGCGCTGTGTAGCCATTTTGCATCAAGCTATTATCCCATGGTCCCCATTCAAAAGCTCCGCTAGGGCCAAAAAAGGCGATCACTGGCACGTCATTTGCCGCAGCTATGTGCATGATGGCAGTATCGACGCCTATAAATAGGCTTGAGCGCTTTGAGAGGGCGATCGTTTGTTTTAGGCTTAGCTTACCACCTAAATTTATAGGCTCGCTTTTGCAAATTTTTAGCACGCTTGCAAGTTTTTCAAGTTCATTTTCTTTGTTGTCGCTTGTTAGCACGACCTTTACGCCAAGCTCATTTTCGCAGTAGTCTATAAGCTCTGCCATGCTCTCGTCGTTTGCGCATTTAAACATCCAGCGGCTTGTTAGATGCACGTGCACAAAGCGTTTTGGTAAATTTAGATACTCCACGCTCTCGTCTGAAAAAACGCTCACTTTTTTACTAACCGGCTCAAAGCCCAAAGCTCTTAGTGCGTTTAAATTTAGATCAACCGTGTGCGAGAAATTTTCGTAGTATTTTGCTTTTACGCTCAAAAGCTTATTTATCGCCTTGTGCTTGCCTAAAAAGCCAACTATCTTTTTGATCTTGGCGTATTTTGAGATGATGACGCCGCGGTCTCCAGTGGTCGTTTGCACCGCCATATCGTACTTCTCTTTTTTGATCGCTCTTATAAATTTTAGCTCGGTCATTAGCTTTTTAAAAAAACCAGAATTTGCACTTTGCCTATCGTAAATGTGAATTTTATTTATATAAGGATTGCCTTCTATCATCGCTTCTGTGCCTTTATTTAGGGCAAAGTCAATGGTCGCATCTGGGTAGTAGTGGTGCAGGTTTTCAATGAGTGGCGTTGTCAAAAGCACATCGCCTATATTTCTAAATTTAATCACAAGTATTTTCATTTTATATATTTCCAAAATGTGTACTGGGCGTAAAGTCTAGCGATAACGTAGCCAGCAAAGCCCTCTTTAAAGCCGCCTTTTAGCACGTAAAGCTTAAAAAATGTCCATGCCGGGCTTGTAAGCGCCTTTAGCAAATTTCTTTTTGCACCCATGCTTGAGTAGCGATTTTGCTTGGCGATAAACTGCTCGATGCTCTCATACGCGTAGTGCAAGAAGTGGTTTTTAAGCGCTCCAAGCCTTTGTGAGTCGTCATTTAAAACAACCTTTTCATGCACGGCTCTGCCATCAAATTTGGCAAAATTTTTATTAAAAAGCCTCACCGTGTAGTCTGGATATAGCCCCATATTTTTTATCGCTTTGCCAAAGAAAAAATTTAGCCTAGCAACGTTGTAAGCCATAAATTTAGGCTCTTTTAGCGTGCCAATGATCTCATTTTTAAGCTCGTCTGTAATCACCTCGTCGCTATCAAGTACAAAGACCCACTCGTTTTTAGCTAGATCCACGCCCTTTTGCTTTTGCGCGCCAAATCCAAGCCAAGCTTGCTCGTGAAATTTCACGTTACTAAAGCCATCACAAATTTGCCTTGTGTTATCTTTTGAGCCGCTATCAACCACGATGATCTCATCGGCAAATTTAGCGCTCTCTAGCACCTCTTTTAGGTACTTTTCGCTGTTAAAAGTCAAAATAACAACGCTTAGCATTTGTACTCATTTTCATAAAATCTCTTAAACCTTTGGTGAAACCAAAAGTACTCCTCAGGCCTTGCTCTAACCATCTCCTCGCACGCACTGCACTGCATCTGCGTCACTTTTTGCACAGCATCTTCTTTGTCAAAAGTACTTATATCAATAGGCTCTTCAAAGCAAATTTCGCTTAAATTTTCATCTTTTTGGTAGATAAATGCGTTTATGATAAGGGCATTTGTCTTTTGAGCTAGCACGCTTGCAGCTGGCGTGTGAAGCACATCTTTGCCAAAAAACTGCACCTTTATGCCATCTTTTGGCGCGGTATTTTGATCGACTAAAATTCCTACTATTCGCCTAGCTTTTAGTGCTTTTAAGATATCTTTCGCTCCGCCATCTTTGTCGATTAGCTCCACGTCAAACTGCGCTCTATTTGCTCTTAAAATTTTATCCATGACGCTGCTATCAAGCTTTCTTCCAAGCACTGAAGATGGCCCAAAATGAGCTGCAACAGCTAGGCCAAATATCTCCCACTGCCCAAAGTGGGCAGTTGTGACGATGATAGGCCTGCTAGACTTCATCGCATCAAGCAAAAAGTGCTCATTTTTAAAAACAACTTGCTTAAGTATCTTTTGTTTTGTCGTGTTTTGATTGAGGATGAAATTTATACCAAGGTATTTTGCAAAGTTGTAGTAGCATTTTTTGGCGATTTCTAGCTTCTCTTCTTTGCTCTTTGTCTCACCAAAAGCAAGGTTTAAATTTGTCATCACGACATGAAAACGCTTTTTTTTAAGCTTCATAAACGCAAATGCTAAAAATTTAGCAAGCATGTTTCGAAGCGAGCTTGGCAATATAAATATAAGAAATTTCAAAGTATAAAAGCCAGCTAGATAGAGCCTATCCATTTAGCAGCCTTTTTGCGAAATTTGCAACCGTTTCAGGGTAAATTTCTCTTATGCAAAAGTCGTTTTTGTCGATGCTTCTGGCATCTATTTGCTTGCCCATATCAACGACAAGATTTTTGTCCGTGACATAGGCATTGCGGTGGCTTGGTCGGTTACCAAAAAGCGTGATAGAAGGCCTATTTACAGCCCATGCAAGGTGCGTTAGACCGCTATCATTGCCGATTACCAGATCGCAGCTCGCGATAAAATCTATCATGTCTTTTATGCTTAGCTTTTCAAGCAGTTTTGCTTTGGTGCCTGAAATGATCGCCTCAGCCCTTGTTTTTTCGCTCTCACTCCCGTAGCAAAGGTAAATTTCGCATCCCTCAAGCAGTCTAATCACATCTTTAAATTTGTCATAAATTTTGCTCTCTTCGCTTGCAAATGCAGCGATTAAAACGCGTTTTTTACCACTTTCATTTTTAAATTTTTTACAAATTTCAAAGCAGGGCGATTTTTTTAAAATTTCACTTTTTTCAAAGCTAAAATTTAGAGCGTATCCAACAAGGCATAGGTTTCTAACTATGATATTTTCGTTGTAGTCGATCTTAAATTTATGCCTATAAAGCCTGGCTGCGATCTTTTCTTTGACGCTTTCTCTGCTAAAGCCATAAATTTCTTTGCCAAGTAGTTTTGCGACGACAGCTGATTTGAAAAGTCCCTGCAGGTCGATGATCTTGTCAAATTTACCAAGCGTTTTTATGATCTTGTAGCTCTTTTTAAAGCTCTCTTTAAGCGGCAAAACGACTAGCTCGTCGATTAGGGGATGATCTTTTAAAAGGCTTGCAAAACGGGCATCAACTAGCCATGTGATGTGAGCATTTGGGCAGTGCTTTTTGATAAACTGAAGCACGATGGCTGCATGGACGATGTCCCCAAGTGCCGAAAGCTTTACTATGGCTATTTTTAGTTGATTTTTATCTTGCATTGGCTACTTTAAATATAAATTTTTGGTATGATTTTAAAAAAAAATGCTTAAAAAAGGGCTAAAATGGCGAAAAGTTACATCTGCGTCTTTGACTGCGAGACGATACCTGATGCAAATTTGATAAGAAAAATTTACGGCATCGATGGAAGCGACGAAGATGTGAGCGTGCAGGCGATGGCCTTGCAAAAAGAGGTCAGTGGGAGTGAGTTTTTGCCCGTGATGTTTCATAGAGTGGTCGCGATCTCTGCGGTGATGGCCGATGAGTACGGCAAATTTTTAAAAGTTAGCACGATGGAGGGCAAGGACGAGCGCGAGATAATCGCTAAATTTTTAAAATTTATAAATGATTATAACCCAAGGCTCGTTAGCTTTAATGGCCGTGGCTTTGACCTGCCAATGCTTATGGTGCGTGCGATGCGCTACAACCTAAACGCAGCGGCATATTACGAGAGCGAAAATAAAGAGCTAAACAAAAACAAATGGGAAAATTATAGGGCAAGATATTCGCCTAAATTTCACCTTGATCTGCTTGATTTTATAAGCGATTTTGGGAGTGTGAGAGGGCTAAAGCTCGATACGCTTTGTGCTAGCTTAAATTTACCTGGTAAATACGACGTGCACGGCGATCAGGTGCTTGAGCTATACTACGCAGGCGAGCTTGATAAGATAAACGAATACTGCGAAAGCGACGTGCTTAATACCTACTGGCTATTTTTGAAATTTGAGCTTTTGCAGGCAAATATCTTGCAAGATGACTACATAAATCACCTAAGCGTAATGAGTGAATTTTTAGCCAAAAACTGCGCTCATAGGGGATACAGCGAGGTCTTTTGCTCTGCGATAAGCGACGAGCTAGCAAGGCTTAGCGGACAGCTAGACTACGAGATAAAGGTAGATAAAGAGGCTTTGGAATTTAGTGAATTTGATGATGTAAGGCCGATTAGCAAAGAGGAGCTAAACCGCGATATGCTGGGCGGTTTACTTAAAAAAGCAAGCGATCTAAAGCCAAAAGAGCCAAAAAGCAAGACACTTTTTGAAGAGAAAGTGCCTGAGATAAATTTAGACGACGAATAAGTCAAAATGAAAGGAAAAATATGAAAATTTTAGTAACTGGAACAGCTGGATTTATAGGATTTCACCTTGCAAATGCCCTTGTGGCTCGTGGGAATGAGGTCGTTGGATATGACGTGATAAATGACTATTACGACGTAAATTTAAAGCTTGCACGCCTAAAAACGGCTGGCTTTGACGTGAGCGAGATAGATTACGGCAAGCTTATCGCCTCAAAAACTCATCCAAATTTAAAATTTATAAAAGCTGACCTTGCTGATGAAAAGACGATGAAAGAGCTTTTTGAGAAGCAAAAATTTGACGTAGTGGTAAATTTAGCCGCACAAGCTGGCGTTCGCTATTCGCTTATAAATCCAAAAGCCTACATCGACAGCAACATCACAGGCTTTATGAACATCCTCGAGTGCTGCCGCCACAATGAGATCAAAAATTTAGTCTATGCAAGCTCTAGCTCAGTTTATGGCCTAAATGAAAACATGCCATTTTCTACGCACGAGGGGGTCAATCACCCTATAAGCCTCTACGCAGCGACCAAAAAGAGCAACGAGATGATGGCGCACACTTATAGCCACCTATTTAACGTGCCAACGACTGGACTTCGCTTTTTTACGGTTTATGGACCATGGGGACGCCCTGATATGGCGCTATTTTTGTTCGTTGATGCCGCACTTAAAGATAAGAGCATCGACGTCTTTAACTATGGCAAGATGAAGCGCGACTTTACCTACGTGGACGACATCGTAAAGGGCATCATCAAGTGCATAGACAACCCAGCTAAGCCAAATCCAGCTTGGGACGCAAAGCACCCAGACCCTGCCACTTCAAAAGCGCCGTTTAAGGTCTATAATATCGGCAACAATAGCCCAGTCGAGCTCATGGACTACATCAAGGCAGTTGAGATAAAGATCGGCCGCGAGATCAAGAAAAATTTCCTCCCACTTCAAGCAGGCGACGTGCCAGCGACATTTGCAGACGTGAGTGATTTGGTGGCTGACTTTGACTACAAGCCAAACACAAAAGTAAACGACGGCGTGGCTAAATTTGTCGAGTGGTATAGCGAGTTTTACGGCATAAAAATTTGAAATTTATAGCCCTTTTCTTGGTATTTTGCCTTAGCTTTGCCTTTGGAGCAGGGCGGGGCAAGCTTGAGTTGCTGCGCCTTAGCGAATTTAAAGACCAAAATGTTTCAGGCTGGCTAGCTAGCGAGAAGCTTGACGGCGTGCGTGCCTACTGGGACGGAGAGAATTTGCTTTCAAGGCAGGGTAAAAGGCTAAATGCACCGCAAAGTTTTACTAAAAATTTCCCTAAATTTGCTCTCGATGGTGAGCTTTACGCAAAGGGGCTTAAATTTGAAGAAATCCAAGCGACCGTGATGGATAAGCTGCCAGATGAAAAGGCGTGGGGCAGGCTTAAATTTCACGTTTTTGACGTGCCAGAGGTAAGTGGTGGCTTGCCTCGTAGGCTTGAAGTTTTGGCTAAATTTCTAAAAAATGAGCCAAATGACAATTTAATCATCATAAAACAGATAAAAGTGTGTGATAACGCTCAGTTTTTAAAATTTACAAAGGACATTGTCACAAAAGGCGGCGAGGGAGCTGTGGTGCGTGAGCCAAATGCGCCATACGAGCGAAAACGAAGCAAAAATGCACTTAAATTTAAGAAATTTAAAGATGCTGAGTGCGAGGTGGTCTCAATAAATAAAGGCAGTGGCAAATACGCAAATCTTGCTGGCTCGCTCACCTGCAAGGCGCTTGGTGGCAAAGATGATAAAGAAAAAGCTGGCGAGCCAAAAGAGGGCACTATCTTTAAAATAGGCTCAGGACTAAGCGACGAGCAGCGCACAAATCCCCCAAAGATAGGCTCTATTATCACATATAAATTTCAAAATTTAACCTCTAATGGCAAGCCAAGATTTCCTATATTTTTAAGGGTTAGAGAGGATTAAATTTCATCCGCGATCTCTTTTAACGCCCTAAAAGAGCTAAGCTGCGCCTCCTCATCAAAAATGAAACTTTGAGCCATGATCTCATCGACTTCAAGTCTATTTTGAAACTCTAAAATTTGCTCTTTAACGCTTTGTTTTGAGCCTATGAAAGAGCACGCCATCATCTCTTCGGTGACGGCTCTTTCTCTATTTTTTAGCTCTATTTGCCTAAAGTCGATCGGCCCAAAATGTGGAGCTTTGGCACCTGTTTTGTAAGAGGCAGCAAAGACCTCGTCGTTATCTTTTTTTGGTGGCTGCAAATAATCTTTTTCGCCAGTGACTACGTTTAAGAAAAACTGCGTTTGCGTAGTTGCTAAACTCTTTGCTAGCTCGTCACTTTGGGCTATTATCACGTTTGCTCCTGCGATGACATAAGGGTTAGCAAGAAACTGGGATGGCTTGAAATTTTGACGATAAATCTCTACCGCTTTTTCTAGCGCACGTGGTGCAAAGTGCGACGCAAAGGCGTAAGGCAGGCCAAACTCAGCCGCCACGTATGCGCTATATATGCTTGAGCCAAGTATGTAGATGGGTGGAATTTTGTCTACTTTTGGATAGGCTTTTACGGCTCTTTTGGCGTTAAAATAGTCCATTAGCTCGTTTATCTGTAGGTCAAATTCTATCTCTCTTGCACCTCGTCTAAGCACCGCAGCTGTCTCTTGGTCAGTCCCTGGAGCTCTGCCTAGCCCAAGATCGACGCGGTTAGGAAATATCGTCTCAAGGGTGGCATACTGCTCGGTGATAGAGTAGGGGCTGTGGTTTGGCAGCATCACGCCGCCAGAGCCCACGCGCAGGCTTTTTGTGTGCTCTAAGATGTGCGCGATGATGAGCTGCGTGGCTGAACTTGCTAAGTTTTTCATGTTGTGATGCTCGGCAACCCAGTAGCGATTTATGCCGATATCCTCAGCAAAAATAGCTAGTCTAACGGCTGCATCTATGGCAGCTTTTGCATCACCGCCTTGTTTAATAGGCAGTAAATTTAAGATCGAGACATTCATTTTTATCCTTTTTTGTAGATGAAGGATTATAAAGATTAAATTTAAAATAGATTGTAAGTCTATTTTAAATTTATAAAGATAAATATCTATTTTGCAGCTTTTAGGCAAATTTTAAAAACTAACCTTGCTTTACTTTTGCTTTACTCTATTTTTGATAAAATTACACACTTTTAATGAAAGGCTTAAACTTGAAAATTTTAGTAACAGGTGGAGCTGGATACATCGGCAGCCACGTAGTAAAAGCACTTTTAAAGCAAGGCAAAGATGAGATAACCATCATCGACAATCTCTGCAAGGGCTCACAAAAAGCACTTGAGGCACTCCAAAAGATAGGAAATTTCAAATTTATAAACGCAAATTTAGAGGATGATCTAAGCGCAATTTTCGCAAATGGCAAATTTGATGCGATCATCCATTTTGCAGCGTTTATCGAGGTCTTTGAGAGTATGAGCGAACCGCTAAAATACTATCTAAACAACACCGCAAACGTCGCAAGGGTGCTAAGATACGCAAAAACTTACAATGTAAATAAATTTATATTTAGCTCGACTGCTGCAGTTTATGGCGAGCCAGATGTGGCAGAGGTAAGCGAAACAACGCCTACAAACCCGATAAATCCATACGGCAGAAGCAAGCTTATGAGCGAGCAGATCATCAAAGACTACGCCGCTTCAAATGAAAATTTCAAATTTGCGATTTTGCGCTATTTTAACGTAGCAGGCGCAGACGAAGAGGGGCTTATCGGTCAAAACTATCCAAACGCCACGCACCTTATAAAAGTAGCCGTGCAAACTGCCCTTGGTAAGCGCGAGAGTATGGGTATCTTTGGCGATGACTACGCGACAAAAGATGGCACATGCGTAAGAGACTATATCCACGTTAGCGATCTAGCAGACGCCCATATAAGCGCGCTGGAGTATATCGGCCAAAATGGCAGCGAAACTTTTAACGTGGGATATGGTAGGGGATTTAGCGTAAAAGAGGTCATCGAGACCGCAAAAAAAGTAAGCGGAGTAAATTTTAAGGTGCTAAATGCGCCAAGAAGGGACGGCGACCCAGCTATCCTCATCTCAAATGCAAGCAAACTACGCTCGCTAACAAGCTGGAAGCCAAAAAGAGACGATCTAGCGCTAATCATAAAAACTGCCCTTGAGTGGGAAAAGAGAATTTAAGGATAAGCATGAAAATAGCAGTAATCGGAACTGGATATGTTGGGCTAGTAAGTGGTGCATGCTTTGCTAAGATGGGCAACAGCGTGATCTGCGTCGATGTTGATAGCAAAAAGATCGAAGCGCTAAAAAATGGTGTCGTGCCGATATATGAGCCAGGGCTTGCTGATATCGTGAGTGAGTGCTACAAAAATGGCTCGCTTAAATTTAGCACGCAGATAACTGATGCGCTAGAGCATGCAGATGTGCTATTTATCGCAGTTGGCACACCTATGGGCGCTGATGGACAGGCGGATTTAAAATATGTCCTATCAGTTGCGAAATCGATCGGAGAAAATTTAAGCAAACCGCTAATCGTAGTTGATAAATCAACCGTTCCGGTGGGCACTGGAGCTAAGGTGCATGAGGTGATCGAGGCTGAGCTTAAAAAGAGAAATGTAGATGTTAAATTTGAAGTCGTCTCAAACCCAGAGTTTTTAAAAGAGGGCGCGGCGGTTGAGGACTTTTTAAAGCCAGACCGCGTAGTTATCGGAGCTAGCAGCGAGTGGGGATTTAGCGTGATGAGAGAGCTTTATGAGCCATTTATGAAAAATCACGATAGGCTCATTTGCATGGACGTAAAATCAGCCGAGATGACAAAATACGCTGCAAATTCGATGTTAGCAACCAAAATAAGCTTTATAAACGAGATAGCAAATATCTGCGAACGCGTGGGCGCTGATGTAAATTTAGTAAGAAAGGGCATCGGCAGCGACTCAAGGATCGGATATAGCTTCATCTACCCAGGCTGCGGATACGGCGGTAGCTGCTTTCCAAAAGACGTCGAGGCGCTCATCTACACAGCTAGACAAAATGGCTTTGAGCCAGAGCTTTTAAACGCGGTCGAGTCAAGAAATAAGGCTCAAAAAAGAGTACTTTTTGATAAAATTTATAACTTCTTTGGCGGCGATCTAAAGGGCAAAACGATCGCACTTTGGGGGCTTGCGTTTAAGCCAAATACCGATGATATGAGAGAGGCTAGCTCGCTAACATTGATAAAGCTTTTAGACGAAGCTGGCGCAAAAGTGGTGGCGTACGATCCAAAAGCAAGCGAAGAAGCTAAAAAATATATGCCAAATTTAGATGTGAAATATGCTAAAAATAAATATGACGCTCTTGATAACGCCGATGCTATGGTGCTTGTGACGGAGTGGAGCGAGTTTAGATCACCTGATTTTATGGAGATCAAAGAGAGGCTAAAAAACGCTGTCATATTTGACGGACGCAACCAGTATAACGCTAAAGCTTTGGCTGAGCATGGCTTTAAGTATTTTCAGATAGGCGTCAAAGCGTGAGGCAAATTTTATCTCTCATAGCTTTTTTGCTGCCATTTGCGCTCTTAGCTAGCGAAGCAGCAGGCAAAAGTGAGGCAAAGACGCAAGAGCAGGTTTTTGAGCTGCCCATCTCAAAGATGCCACATGATTATTTTAAATATGAAGTTGCATTTTTTAAAGAGGTGCAAACGGATTGTGAATTTGCTATGCTAGAGGGCGGAGGCTTAGATAAAAAAGAGGATAAAAGCGGGGTTTATTATGAATTTAGCGCAGATGATGAACCGCTTAAGCCTTGCAATGGCAAAAATAAAAAGAGGCAAATTTATTATGAATTTACCCAAATTTTGCCTGGCATTAGCCCCATTAAGATCGTAACCCCACAAAGCGTGGGCACAGAGATAAGAATTTATGAACGTGTAGAAACAATAAAACCAAAAATTTTAAAAAGGAAAGAGAAATGAAAATAGCAGTAGTAGGACTTGGATATGTGGGACTTCCACTAGCAGCAGCTTTTAGTGAAAAGTACGAAGTAGTCGGCTTTGACGTAAATGCAAAACGTATAGAAGAGCTTAAAAGTGGCTATGATAGAACGCTTGAGCTTAGCAACGAGCAGATGAAAAAAGCGATCGATAATGGCATGAAATTTAGCCTAAATTTAGATGACATCAGAAGTTGCAACTTCTTCATCGTAACCGTCCCAACTCCGATAGATAAGAACAAACGCCCTGATCTAACCCCAGTGGTAAAAGCGACTGAGAGCGTGGCAAAAGTGCTTAAAAAAGGAGACATCGTTGTCTATGAAAGCACTGTTTATCCAGGCGTTACAGAAGAAATTTGCGTGCCACTTCTTGAAAAGAGTGGGCTTAAATTTAACAAAGACTTCTTCTGCGGCTACTCTCCAGAGCGCATAAACCCAGGCGATAAAGAGCACACTGTTACAAAGATCAAAAAGATCACAAGTGGCTCAACTCCAGAGATCGCTGACAAGGTCGATGAAATTTATCGTTCTATCATCACAGCTGGCACTCACAAAGCTTCAAGCATCAAAGTAGCAGAGGCCGCAAAGGTCATCGAAAATACTCAGCGCGACATCAACATCGCCTTTATAAACGAGCTTGCGATGCTCTTTGAAAAGCTTCACATCAACACCATAGACGTGCTTGAGGCTGCAGGCACGAAGTGGAATTTCTTAAATTTCCGCCCAGGACTAGTTGGCGGTCACTGCATCGGCGTAGATCCATACTATCTAACTCACAAAGCTCAAGAGGTAGGCTACAACCCTGAAATGATCCTAGCAGGTCGCCGCATCAACGATGATATGGGCAGATACGCAGCCGATCAAGTGATAAAACTAATGATAAGAAAAGGTGTACTTATTAACAAAGCGCGCGTGCTTGTTCTTGGTATGACATTTAAAGAAAACTGCCCAGATATAAGAAACTCTCGCGTTATAGACGTGGTTGATGAGCTAAAAGACTTTGGCTGCAAGGTCGATGTGACTGATCCTTGGGCTGATAGCGCTGAGGTAAAACACGAGTACGGCTTTGATCTAGTAAAAGAGTATAACCTAGACGACTACGACTGCATCGTGATCGCCGTAGCTCACAATGAATTTAAAAAGCTCAACCTAAAAGGCCACTTGGTTTATGATATAAAAAATATCTACCCAGAGGCTGACGCTAGGCTGTAAGTGAGCGTTAAATTTAAAATTTACTTAGCTGCCTTGCCATCTGGCTTGGCGGCTAAAATTTATGGTTTTTTCTTTTCAAATTTAGCTTTTGGGCTAAATTTCAAAGGTTAAAAGTCTAATGCTAATCAATCTAATAAGCTCGATCGTCGTTTTTGTCGTATCAATGGGCATAAATTTCTTTCTTACGCCATTTATCTTAAAAAGCCTTGGCAACGAGGCATTTGGCTTTGTAGGCCTTAGCAACGCCATCGTTAGCTACGCAGCGGTCGTAAGTGTAGCCATAAACTCGGTCAGCGGGCGCTTTGTCGCTCACGCGTGGCACAAAAAAGATCTAAGCCTTGCAAACACCTATTATTCATCAGTCCTTGTTGTAAATATCTTCTTTTGCGCCGTTGTCGTGGTGCTTAGCTCTGTTTTCATACTAAATTTACAAAGCTTTTTAAACGTCCCTGAAAATTTGCTATTTGATGTGAGAATGACCCTTGTTTTTTACTTTATAAATTTCTGCGTTGGGCTATTTAACGGCGTTTTGACGGTTTGTGCGTTTGTGACAAATAAGCTCTATCTACTCTCCATCAGAAATGCCATCTCAAGCATGGTCCTAGCAGCCCTCATCGTAGCGCTCTTTTTCTTTTTTAAGCCGTTCATTTCATACATTGCCATTTCAGCGCTAGTTGCTAGCCTTTTTGTCTTTTTTAGCACCATTTTTATGTCAGCTCGCATCACGCCAGAGCTAAAATTTAGCCTTAGCAAATTTGACTTTTCTAAGATCAAAGAGCTTCTAAGCTCTGGCATTTGGAACAGCTTTAATGCGCTAAACCGCATACTTTTAACAGGCATGGACCTTTTTATCTGCAACATTTTTGTAAGTGCAAACGCCACTGGTCTTCTTTCAGTCGCCAAGGCCGCTCCTATCATACTTGAGAGCTTCGTGGCGCAGCTTAGCGGTATCTTTGCGCCAAAATTTGTCGAGCTTTACTCTAAAAATTTGATCACGGACCTCATAAAAGAGGCTAAATTTTCAATGAAGGTGATCGCCTTTGTTATGAGCGCTCCAGCCGCATTTTTCGTCGTTTTTGGGCTTGATTTTTATACGCTTTGGCTACCTTTTAAAAGCGCAGATGAGGTTAAATTTATCTACAACGTCTCGATGATCACGCTTGTGCCTATCGTATTTATAAGCTTTGTTTTCTCGCTTTTTAACCTTGATAGCGCGACAAACAAGCTTCGCCGACCAGCCATTGCCAACACTATCCTTGGCGTTAGCACGATCATAGCGCAGATCGCACTGCTTAAATTTAGTGACTACGGCGTTTATGGTGTCGTCATCGTCGCAGCCATTTTTTATAGCATAAGAATTCTCGGCTTTGACCTCATAAATGCCGCCTTAAATTTAGAGGTAAAACTCACCACATTTTACGGGGTTTATTTTAAAAATTTAGCCGTTTTTGCGCTTTGCGTACTTGCAATGTTTGTCTGCAAGGACTTTGTGAGCTTAGATAACTGGCTAAAATTTGCTATCTTTGCTGCGATATACGCCGGCGCAGCTTATGTTTTGGGATATTTTTTGTTTTTTAATGCCTTCGAGCGAGGCATAGTCTGGCGTAAAATTTTAAAAAAATTTAAAAGGTCTTAAATGAATGAAATTTATCTGATCTCTTTGGCTAAAGACACCAAAAGGCGCGAGCTTTTGCAGCAGAAATTTAGCTCTTATGATAGCTTTAAGCTAATAGACGCAGTTGATGGCAGGGAGCTAAACGCGAGGGAGTACTACAAGATCATTTCGCCGTCATTTAAAGCTTATGGCAAGGTTTTAAGCCCAGCAGAGGTTGGCTGTTCGCTCTCGCACGTGAAGGCTTATGAGGCGTTTTTGGCAAGTGAGGCGAAATTTGCCCTCATCTTTGAAGACGACGTGATAGGAGATGATAATGCCATAAAAGAGGCCTTTTTAGCAGCTAGCAAGATGCCAGAAAATAGCGTGCTGATATGTGGCATGCAAGATGGGCTAGAGGGCAGGTTTAGCGCCTTTGGTAAAAAGGTGGATAGTAGCCTAATTAAGCCACTTTGGCAGGTCTCAAAGCACTCATTTTCAAGCATTTATAGAGCAGGGGCCTATGTGCTAACTAAAAAAAGTGCTAAAAATTTGCTTGAAATTCACAAACGTGCGCTTTGCACGACCGATGTTTGGGACTATTTGCTCGGCGTTAATGATATGCAGATGTATTTTTGCGACCTTTTTGCGCATCCAACTGATCTTAGTAGCTCAAATATCGAGGGCGAGCGCCTTGAGAGAGGATACAGCGCAAATTTAAAGGCTTATATAAAGACAATTAAATTTATACTTTTCTCACGACTTGAAAAGCTTCAAGGCTATGAGAGAATTTTCAAAAGGGGCTAAATGAGCGAGCCATTAATCAGCATCGTAACCGCGACTTATAAGCGTCCAGAGCTTTTAAAAAAGGCCATAAAAAGCGCTCTAGCTCAAAGCTATAAAAATTTAGAAATAGTTGTAACTGACGACGGCGATGACGAGAGTGCGAGTGAAATTTGCAAGAGTTTTAACGACGCTAGGATCAAATTTGTAAAAAACAGCACCCACAAAAAGAGCCCAAATGGCAACAAAAACAACGGCTTTGACAACGCAACAGGCGAGTTTATCTGCTTGCTTGACGATGATGATGAGCTTTTACCAGAGGCGATTGCCCAGTGCTATGAAATTTTAAAAAGTGGCGAGTATTCGTGCGTTTTTGCAGACGCGATCTGCGAAAAAGATGGCGTGATGACCGAGGTCGTAGCTGGTAGAAGCCCGTATAGCAAGAGTGGGGCGATGAGCAAGATTGATTACCACTGCGGACGGATAAATGGCGAGTATTTTAAGCTTTTTTCGCGTGAATTTATAGACGGCTTTAGGTTTGATGAGAGCAGTTTTGGCGGCGAAAATGAGCTTTATATCCGCTTTTTTGAAAAAAATGTCTTTTATCTTAAAAAGCCACTTTACATCTACCGCATCGCAAGAAGCGATAGTGCGACGCTAAATGCTGGCAAACACGCGCTAAACGTGGCAAACGCTTACATCAAAACAGCAAATTTACACTACGACATCGCTATAAAAAATGAGCCAAAATTTCTAGCTATGCAGTATAAAAACGCCGCTTACTACGCCAAAATAGCGGGCGATTATGGCCTGATGTTAAGGTGTATCTTTAAAAGCCTTAGCATTAAATTTAGCAAAGAAGCGTTTATTTTTTTGCTGCTTAGTCCGCTTCCAAGTGGCATTTTACCAGCACTCTCTAAGCTTAGAGTGAATATAAAACAAAGGTTTGGCGTATGAGGATATTATTTGTCACATCAACGCTTGGAAGTGGCGGTGCGGAGCGAGTTTGCGCGGTGATCGCATCAAGATTTAGTATAGATCATGATGTAAGCCTTGTTAAATTTGACAAGGATGAGCCATTTTACGAGCTAGCAAGTGGCGTGAAACTCATAAATTTAGGCGTTGGGGCTGATGAGCTTGGCTTGGTTGGAAATTTAAAAAAGAGAGTTTCAAAGGTGCTTGCTTTAAGAGCGCTCATACGAGAGGGCAAATTTGACGCTGTGATATCCTTTTTAGACGCCGTAAATACCTTGGTGCTCTTTAGCTCAGCGGGTCTAAAAACGCCTATAATCATAAGCGAGCACACAAACTATCTTGCGCCAAAAAGAGCCATTTTCAAGGTGCTAAGACGCATAAGCTATCCATTTGCAAACGCACTTAGCGTCTTAAGCGACGAGGATCTAGGACATTACTCAAAATTTTGCAAAAATGTGATGAAAATTTACAACCCACTCTTTGAAGAGATACGCAGTGAGAGCTTTGCTAAAGAAAATTTAGTCATCTTTGTTGGCAGGCTAAATAAGATAAAAAACTGTGAAATGTTTGTAAGAGTGGCTGCAAATTTAAAGCAAAGCGGCTATAAATTCGTTGTCGCTGGAGATGGTGGTGAGAGAGCAAATTTAGAAAATTTAGCCAAAAGTTTGGGCGCTGATGTCCAGTTTTTAGGCAATGTAAGCGACATCGCCTCGCTTTATAAAAGGGCAAAGGTGCTGCTCTCTTGCTCAAATTTCGAGGGTCTTGGAAACACCTTGATAGAGGCGATAAACTACGACTGCGTGCGGGTTGCGACAAGGACTAGCGGGGCAAAAGAGCTTATAAAAGATGGCTTTGATGGCTTGCTTTGCAAGATAAATGACGCTGATCAGATGAGCAAAAAGCTTGCAAATTTGCTGCAAGATGAGACAAAAATGGGCGAATTCGCTAAAAACGCAAGAGCTAGACTTGATGAGTTTAGCGTGGAGCAAATTTATAAAAAATGGCTGGAGCTTTTAAAGCTTGGAGGTGTAAAGTGAAAATTCTTTTTGTCATCGCCGCACTTAGAAATGGTGGAGCTGAGCGCGTGCTAAACGTGCTTGCAAACGAGCTTTGCAAAGATAATGAGATCACTATCGCTCTTCTTGAAGAGGACCTTGGACTTTATAAATTTAGTGAAAAGATAAAGATCATAAACCTTAGCGTCACTGGCTCAGGGCTCGCTTTAAAATTTAAAAAAATCCTCGCTCTTAGAGCGCTTTTTAAAGAGCAAAGGGCTGATCTGATAATTAGCTTTATCGACTGGACAAACGTCGCTTGCGTGCTGGCAAATGCTGGGCTAAAGAGCAAACTAATAGCAACCGAGCATCACGAGCACAGCTACTTAAAAAGCAAAATCGCAAGCGCTATGCGTGATCTTGCCTATAAATTTGTAGATGGCTTAAGCGTGCTAAGCAAAAGCGACTTCAACTACTATCAATTTGCCAAAAATCGCGAGGTCATCCACAACCCACTTTTTATCGACGTGTCTGAAATTTGCGAGAAGCAAAACATCATCTTAAGCGTGGCAAGGCTGGAGGCGGTAAAGGGCTATGATATCTATTTTGAGGCGCTTAGCAAGGTGGATAAGAGCTTGCTTGATGGCTGGGAGATAAAGATCGCAGGCAGTGGCAGGCAAGAAGTGCAGCTAAAGCAAATGGCGTCAAATTTAGGGCTTAACGTCAAATTTTTAGGTCATATGAGCGATGTTAGCAGGCTTTATAGCGAGGCAAAAATTTTCACTCTTTGCTCACGAAGCGAGGGGCTTTCAAATGTGCTAATAGAATCAGGCGCTTTTGGTTGCGCTAGGCTAAGTAGCGACACCGTGGGCGCAAGAGAGCTTATTATAGAGGGCATAGACGGGCTTATCTTTAAAAATGGCGACGCAAATGATCTAAAAGATAAGCTTGAGATGCTTTTAAAAGATGAAAATTTAAGACAAAAACTAGCAAAAAACGCCAGTGAAAGTGCAAATTTATTTAGCAAAGAAAATATCATCAAACAGTGGCGAGAATTTATAAAAAAGGTTGTTAGCAAGTGAAAAAATTAGCCGTTTTTTTATACTCGATGGGGCCTGGTGGGGCTGAGCGAAATGTGGCAAATTTACTGCCATTTTTGGTTAAACATTATGAAGTTCATCTCGTCTTAATGAGCAAGGTCATCGCTTACGAGATCCCAGGCGAGGTGCAGATCCACTTTATAGAAAACAGCGATCCTTACGAGAGTGGGCTAAAGAAGCTTGCAAGGCTCTTTTTAGCGATGCCAATGCTTGCCTTTAAATATAAAAATCTTTGTCAAAGCTTAAACATCGACACGCAGTTTGTGCTGATGAACCGCCCTTGCTATATCGCTGGGGTTACTAGGATTTTAGGGCTAAAGGCTAGGCTAGTTATCAGCGAGCGAAGCTGCCCGTCGATCTTATATAAAAACGATCTAAGCGGCAGGGTTAATAAATTTTTACTCACTCATCTTTATAAAAAGGCTGATCTAATCCTCGCAAATGCAGCTGGCAATAAAGAGGATCTGGTGCGAAATTTTGGCATGAGCGAAGCAAAAACAAAGGTGCTTTATAACGCCCTTGATCTAAAAACTATAAATTTGCTAAAAGATGAGCCACTTGAGGATGGTTTTAAGCCATTTTTCATAAACATAGGCCGCCTTGATAGCGGTAAAAATCAAGCCATGCTAATAAAAATAATCGCTTTGATTAACGACCCTCGTGCCACTCTTGGCATCCTTGGCAAAGGGCCTTTAAAGGATGAGCTACAAAATTTGATAGATAAATTTGGCGTGGGCGATCGAGTAAAGCTTCTTGGCACTGATAAAAATCCTTTTAGGCATATAAAAAACGCCTCTTGCTTGCTTTGTGCTTCGCGTTTTGAGGGCTTTTCAAATGTGCTTTTGGAGGCACTAGCATGCGAGAAAACCATCATCTCAACCGAACATAAGAGCGGCGCAAAGGAGCTTTTGAGCGAGAGCGAGTTTGGCATCTTAGTGCCAGTTGATGACGAAAATGCGATGAAAGAGGCGATGATAAAAGTGCTTAACGAGCCAGAAATAAGGCAAAATTTTGAAAATGTTGCGTATAATCGGGCTAAATTTTTTGATAGTGAAAATATAGCGAGTGAGCTTATAAATTTTTTGGAAAATCCTAATGAATAGAAATTTGTTTTTTAAAAATTACTCTTTATACCTTATGATATTTGTCGCAGTCATCTTTGGCATGGTTTGCAGGCTTTACTGGGTCTTTTGGGCGAGCGAGTATCCGGTATTTTTCTGGAACAACGAGCTGATGATCAGCACAAACGACGGCTATGCATTTGCCGAGGGCGCAAGGGATATGCTGGCAGGCTTTCATCAAGAAAACGACCTTAGCTACTACGGCTATCCGCTCTCGACGCTTACTTACTGGATCGTGAAATTTCTAGGTGTGAGGCTTGAGACGGCGATGATTTATATGAGCGTATTTTTCTCGTCGCTTGTGGCTGTGCCTGTTATCTTGATCGCAAATGAATACAAAGCAAAAATGGCTGGCTTCATCGCTGCACTTCTTGCAGTGATCGCAAATAGCTACTACAACCGCACAATGGCAGGCTACTACGACACTGATATGCTCATCATCCCTCTTAGCGTTTTTGTCGTTTGGGGGCTTGTTAGAGTGCTTGAGAAAAAGGACGCAAAGAGCCTGATAATAGCGCCTTTAAGCGTGCTTATCTATATGTGGTGGTATATGAGCGCCTTTTCGCTTATTAGCATTTTAACTGGGCTATTTTTACTCTACACGCTCATTTTTGATAGGAAAAATCCACTTTTTTACCTTGAAATTTCTCTGCTTTTACTTGCCATCTCAAACCTTGATCTAACGCTTAAATTTATCGCTGTTATCGCTATTTACGCACTTTGTCTATTTAAAAAAGAGGTGATAAATTTAAAAATTGCTCTTGGCATTTTGGCAATTATCTTTGTCTTTTTTGTCATCCGTGGCGGGCTAAATCCGATAATCTTTCAACTTAAATTTTACGTCTTTAGAGATGCGCCTGAAGTTGGCGGCATGAGCTTTCACTTTTTTAATGTCAATCAAACTATCCAAGAGTCAAGCGTCGTTGATTTTACGCTATTTTGTGAGAGGATCAGCGCAAATGTCATCACATTTTTGATCTCGCTTGCAGGTGTTGCTCTTTTTTGCTACAAGCACCGCTCATTTGCCGTCTCGCTTGGTATGCTCGCACTTGGCTTTTTAGCCTTTAAAAGCGGCCTTAGATTTACCATTTATGCCGTGCCTATCATGGCGCTTGGCTTTGGCTACTTAGTGGAGTTCTTGCTTGCAAATTTAAAGCTAAAAGAGGCTGTTTTAAATCTCATAAGAGCGTTCATAGCGGCTCTTGTGCTTGCTCCAGCGCTCATTCACATCTATGGCTACAAGGCTGAGCCAGTCTTTGTAAATAAAGAGGTTGAAATTTTAAACAAGCTAAAAGGCATCGCAGGGCGCGAAGATTACGTGCTTGCGTGGTGGGACTATGGATATCCGATCAGGTATTACAGCGATGTTAAGACGCTAATTGACGGCGGAAAGCACCTTGGGCGTGAAAATTTTGCCGTGAGCTTTGCGCTTGGTAGCGACGAGATGAGCTCGGCAAATATGGCAAGGCTTGATGTAGAATACACTGAGCGAAATTTCAAAGAGCACTTTAACGGCAACTTGGCTCAAATTTTAAAAGATAGAAATTTAAGCGCCGATCAGTTTTTTAGCGAGATAAAAGAGGCTAATTTTAGCCTGCCAGCAAAGAGCAGAGAGATATATTATTATCTGCCAGATAGGATGCTTAGCATTTTCCCGACCATTTTGCAGTTTAGCAAGATCGATCTAAAAAGTGGTAAAAATTTAAACAACGGACTTTTCATCACCACTAGAGCGATCTCGCAAAGCGAAAAGGGCATTAGGCTAAGTGGCGGATTTACTCTAACAAGTGATGTCACAAATTTGATCTATGATGGCAATGTCTTACCGCTAAGATCTTTCATAGAGACCGACTACAACGAGGCTGGCAAGCTAAATGTAAAAGAGTATAAAAATAATGAAAGCTCAAACATTTCTGTTATTTTTATGAGGGATTATGGTAGGTTTATCATCCTTGATGAGAGCATTTTAAATAGCGCCTACATCCAGCTTTTCGTGCTTGAAAGATATGATCCTAAGGTCTTTGAGCCAGTCATACTTGATGGGGCGGCAAAAGTTTATAGGCTAAAGAGGTAGAGATGGCAAGGATAGGATTTTTAAGCCACGCTGATATGAGCATACACTTTTTTAGACGCCCTATTATGCAGGCTTTAAAAGATATGGGGCATGAGGTTTTTGCTATCGCTCCAAAAGGAAATTTCACTAATGAGCTTGCTAAAAGCTTTCACACCGTCACCTACGAGCTTGATAAGGCGAGCCTAAATCCGCTAACCGTGATAAATAACTCAAAAAAACTATCTCAAATTTTAGGCGAGCTAAATTTAGACCTGCTTCAAACTGGCGCTCACAAGTCAAATGTCTTTGGCACATTTGCTGCTAAAAACGCTGGCATAAAGCACGTGATAAATTTGGTCGAAGGTCTTGGTAGCTTTTATATCGATGATGATATTAAGACAAAGGCCGTGCGTTTTGTCATGGAGAGCCTTTATAAGCTCTCTTTTGCAAAGGCTGATGCTTGCATCTTCGTAAATGACGCAGATCCAGACTATCTGATCTCTAAAAATTTGATAGATAAAAGCAAGGTGTATCGCATAAAAAGTGTCGGCGTGGATACTGCTAAATTTGACCCAGCTATCACGCAGGCAGCTGACTTGGGTGAAAAAAAGGTGGTTCTCATGATCGCCAGAGCCATGTGGCACAAGGGCGTTCGTGAATTTTACGAGGCAGCAGAAATTTTAAATGGCTATAAAAACTGCGAATTTGTCTTTGTGGGTGAGGGCTTTGCTGGTAATAAATCAACCGCAGACGAGAGCTTTTTAAAAGGTGGCAAAGTGCGATATCTTGGCGCTAGAAACGACATACCACAGCTTTTGAAAGCTTCTTACTTACTGGCTTTGCCAAGCTACAAAGAGGGTTTTCCTAGAACGGTTTTAGAGGCGATGAGCATGGCTAAAGCAGTCGTTGCAAGTGACGTGACAGGCTGCAATGAAGCTGTAAAAGATGGCTACAACGGACTTTTATGTAAGGTAAAAGACGCAAGCGATCTTGCTAGTAAGATAAAAATTTTGCTTGATGACGAAGCGCTTTGCACTAAACTTGGAGCAAATGGCAGGTACTGGGCAGTTAGTGAGTTTGACGAGAAGCAAATCGCGAAAAGATATATAGAAATTTATAGGAAATTTATAGATGTATAGAAATTTTTTAAAGAGGGTGATTGATATTTTGGGAGCTTTGTTTTTGCTCATTTTTACGTCGCCTATCATCATAGTAACGGCTATTTTTATCTATTTTAAGGTAAGCCGTGACGTCATTTTTACGCAGGCAAGACCAGGGCTAAATGAGAAAATTTTTAAAATTTATAAATTTAAGACGATGAGCGATGAGCGCGACGCAAATGGCGAGCTCTTGCCAGATGATCAGCGTCTTGGTAAATTTGGCAAACTTATCCGCTCACTTAGCCTCGATGAGCTGCCACAGCTCTTTAACGTGCTAAAAGGCGACATGAGTTTTATCGGACCAAGGCCGCTTTTGGTTGAGTATCTACCCATCTATAACGAAACGCAAAAGCACCGCCATGACGTGCGCCCTGGTATCACGGGCCTAGCGCAGGTAAATGGCAGAAACGCCATAAGCTGGGAGAAAAAATTTGAATACGACGTCTATTACGCTAAAAATTTAAGCTTTATGCTTGATGTAAAGATCGCTTTAATGACCATCGAAAAGGTGCTAAAACGAAGTGGTGTCAGCAAAGAGGGGCAGGCGACGACGGAGAAATTTAATGGCAAAAACTAAGAAAATTTACATCTACGGAGCGAGTGGGCATGGGCTTGTGATCGCTGACATCGCCAGAAATAATGGCTATGATGAGATAGTTTTTTTAGACGATGCTAGTGAGTTTAAATTTAGCCCAGAGCTAGAAAAAGCTGACATCATAATAGCCATAGGTGATAATAAAACAAGGCAAAAGATCAGCCAAAAGGTAGAGGCCGCTGGCTTTGAAATAGTAAATTTGATCCATAAAAGTGCGGTTGTGAGCGAAAGCGCTGTGATAGAAAAAGGCGTAGTTGTCATGCCAAATGCCGTGATAAACGCAAAAGCTCGCATAAAGGAGGGCGCTATCATAAACTCTGGCGCGGTGATAGAACATGAGTGCGTGATAGGAAAATTTGCTCACATTAGCCCAAATGCAGCCCTTGCTGGAAACGTTAGCGTGGGCGAATTTACGCACGTTGGCATTGGCTCAAGCGTCATTCAAGGCATAAGCATCGGCAAGAACTGCATCATAGGCGCTGGAAGCGTAGTTGTTAGAGATATAAAGGACGGCATAAAGGCGTATGGCGTGCCTGCATGTGAGCGCGCTAAGATATAAATTTAAAAATAAGTGCTAAAATCGCCAAAAAATCACGAAAGGTATGAAAATGGATAGGGTTTTTTTATCTCCACCAAATATGAGTGGAAAAGAGCAAGAATATATAAAAAAAGTTTTTGAAAGCAACTACATAGCGCCACTTGGCGAATATGTCAATAAATTTGAAGATAGCATAAAAGCTTACACTGGCGCCAAAGATGCACTTGCGCTATGCGCTGGAACTGCGGCACTTCACCTAGCACTTCGCGTCCTTGGCGTAAAAGAGGGCGATTTTGTGCTAGCTTCTAGCTTTACTTTTATGGCTTCAGTCTCGCCGATACTTTATGAAAAGGCAACTCCAGTCTTCATCGACTGCGACGAGAGCTGGAATTTAAGCCCAGAGCTACTTAAAAAAGCGATATCAAATTTACCTAAAAAGCCAAAAGCGCTAGTCGTCACTCATCTTTACGGACAAGCTTCAAAGATGAAAGAAATTTGCGAAATTTGCCAAAATGAAGGCATCGCTTTGGTCGAAGATGCAGCTGAAGCACTTGGTGGATTTTATGGCGGCAAGGCACTTGGCACATTTGGCGTGATGGGCGGATATAGCTTCAATGGCAACAAGATCATCACTACTTCAGGTGGCGGTATGCTAGTTGGAGATAGCGAATTTGTAGAAAAAGCTAGATTTTACAGCACACAAGCAAGAGAACCTTTGCTTCACTATGAGCATAAAGACTACGGCTACAACTACCGCTTAAGCAACGTCCTAGGCGCTATTGGCGTGGCTCAGATGGAAGTTTTAGAAAAGAGAGTCGAGCAAAAGAGAAAAGTATTTGATATCTATGAAAAAGAGCTTGGCGATATTTTAGAATTTATGCCAGAGCTACCAAATTCTCGTGGAAACAGATGGCTCACAACTGGCGTTTTTGCTAAAAAAGATGCACATTTAAAGGTTATAAAAGCACTAGCTGATGAAAACATCGAGAGCCGCCCACTTTGGAAGCCTATGCACTTGCAGCCTGTCTTTAAAGGCGCGTTAAGCTTTGTTGATGGATATAGCCAAGATCTATTTTCAAGAGGAATTTGCTTGCCAAGCGGCAGCGATATGAGCGAGCAGACACAAGAAAGAGTGATAAAAATAGTCAAGGAAAATGCGTAAATGTTTCATGCAACGAAGTTAAAAAGGCTCGTATTTTTCCTTCTTGGCGATGTTTTTATATTTGTTTTTTCGATATATGCGGCTTATCTTTTAAGATTTAACGCCGACATCCCAGATATCTACGTGCAAGGGCTTTTTGTAACGGCTGGATTTTTGATCGTATTTAAGCTCTTTTTTATGTGGATGTTTAAAATTTATAAGGTGCCGTGGAGATTTTTTGGCTTAAATGAAGCTCGTAAAATTTTCCTAGCTCACGTTTGCGCGGCGATCTTATTTACGATCGTGTTTTTCATTATACAAGATTTTTTAAATCCTTACCCAAGAAGCGTCATATTTATCGATCTTCTCATCTCATGCCTACTTATCGGGCTTTTGAGAATTTCAAAGCGTATGGTGCTTGACTTTTCAAACAGACCTCACAAAGGCGAGCCTTGTATCGTTATAGGCGCGACCTCAAAGGCGCTTCATGTCTTACGTGGCTTAAAACAGGGCTATCTTGACTACTACGCAGTTGGTGTGGTAGATGGCAGAAGCGATCTTGTTGGCACATATTGTGATGGATTTTTAGTTCAAGATAAAAAAGATATACCAAGTCTTATAAAAGACTACGACGCAAAGACTGCTATCATCGCACTAGCACTTGATCAAGACGAGCTTCAAGCTTTAGTTGATGAGCTAACTGGATATGGTATAAGAGATATGAAACTCTTTTCGCTTATCGAAAATGAGCCGATCAAAGATATCTCGATCGAAGATTTGCTCGCTAGAAAGCCAAAAGACCTTAATCCAGAAGCCATTTCAAATTTCTTAAAAGATAAAAAAGTGCTTGTAACTGGAGCTGGTGGCAGTATAGGAAGCGAAATTTGTAAGCAGTGCTTGAAATATGGTGTAAGTGAGCTTATAATGGTTGAGCACAGCGAGTTTAACCTTTATAAAATAGGCGAAGATACAAGAGATAAAAGAACTGTTAGTAAGCTTGTAAATATCACAAATTTAAAAGACTTTGAAGAGGTTTTTGAAGAATTTAGACCAGAGATCGTCATCCACGCTGCAGCCTACAAGCACGTGCCACTTTGCGAGCTAAATCCTCGCTCAGCAGTTGAAAACAACATCCTTGGCACAAAAAATGCAGTCGATCTTTCTAAAAAATATGGTGCTAAGAAATTTGTCATGATCTCATCAGACAAGGCTGTGCGCCCAACAAACATAATGGGTACAACTAAGCGTGTTTGCGAGCTTTACGCACTAAATTCAAATGAAGCAGGTGTGTGCGAGATAGTTTGCGTGCGCTTTGGTAATGTCCTTGGTTCAAGTGGCTCAGTCATACCTAAATTTAAGGCGCAAATCGCTGCAAATAAGCCACTAAGCGTCACTCACCCAGAGATCACAAGATACTTTATGCTTACGTCTGAAGCGTGCCAGCTAGTCCTTCAAGCAGCCTCTATTGCAAAAGGTGGAGAGCTTTTCGTGCTTGATATGGGCGAGCCTGTTAAGATCGTCGATCTTGCTAAAAAGATGCTTCTGCTTTCAAATAAAGAGCATTTAGGTATCGAATTTGTAGGGCTTAGACCTGGCGAGAAGCTTTATGAGGAGCTGCTTATCAACAAAGATGACGTTCAAACTAAGTATGAGTCGATCTTTGTGACACATTCGCAGCCTTATGATCTGACCCTTTTAAATTCACAGATAAATGGGCTTTTGCAGCTTGAAGATGACGAGGTAGCACCTGCTCTTAAGGTGATCGTGCCAGAGTTTAACCATGCATTAAATTTAAAAGGCTAATTTTGGTTATAAAAGATATTAAGAGATTTAGTGACACGAGATACAAGGCAAGGGCGTATATATGCTATTTGTTTAGTAGAAATTTACCAAACAGACTGCCAGGGGTGTGCTTAGAAAATATAAAAGCTGGCTTTGATAAGATCAGCCACGAGATAGAAAATTTTGATGCACTATATATTTTAGACGAAAATGGCATACAGATCGAAGACTCGATCAGCCTAAATGAAAAGTATAAAATCCCAAAAGGCGAAAACCGCGCAAATAAAGCCTACTACTACACCGCCGTGCGCGAGAAAAGGTGCGTTTTAAGCGATCCATATCCATCAAGTCTAAATGGAGGTTTATGCGTCACAGCAAGCGTGCCTATCTATAATGAAAAAAATGAGCTTAAATTTATCGCTTGCATCGATATAAGCCTAGAAAATATCCTAAATATGGTCGATAGCGGCTTTGTTGAGGAGCATTTTGGTAGATTTTTAAAGACAGTCTATGCACTCTTTTGTGCATCGCTTTTTATGATCTGTGCATTTTTATTTTGGCACGGCGTAAAGAGCTTTATCTCAAAGAGCATCGAGCATATAAATGTCGAAGAAATTTTTGAATCAACCATCATTTTAACGCTGGCCCTTGCCATTTTTGACCTTGTTAAGACGATATTTGAAGAAGAGGTTTTAGGTAAAAATCACGAAGAAAATAGCGTTATTTATAAGACGATGGTGAGATTTATCGGCTCTATCATCATCGCACTTGCGATCGAGGCGCTCATGCTAGTCTTTAAATTTGCTATCACTGCACCTGAAAATATCATAAACGCTATCTATCTAATAGGCGGTGTGGCGATGCTAATGGCAGCACTTAGCTTTTATCTCTTTAGCGTAAAAAGACAAGAGAACAGATGATCGCTATTATTGATTATGGTGCTGGAAACATCAAAAGCGTGATAAATGCTTTTAAATTTCTTGGGCATGAGTGCGTTTTACTAAGTGAGCCTGGGAGCCTAAAAGAGCACTCTCACATCGTTTTACCAGGTGTTGGGGCATTTGGCGAGGCGATGAAAAAGCTCAAGATTAATGGCATGGATGAAGCGATAAAAGAGGCTGTAAAAAGTGGAAAAGCCTTTATAGGAATTTGCCTTGGTATGCAGCTGTTGTTTGAAAAAAGCTTTGAATTTGGCGAGCATGAGGGGCTTTCTCTTTTGCCAGGCGAGGTTGTTAAATTTGATGAAGCTAAATTTGATAAACCACTAAAGATCCCACACGTTGGCTGGAACACACTCGAGTTTAAACAAAACAGCCCTTTAAGATTAGGACTAAAAGAGCTTGAGTATTTATACTTTGTGCATAGCTACCACGTGGTTTGTGATGATAAATTTGCGCTTGCAAAGACAACTTATGGATATGAATTTACAAGTGCGGTGCAGCATGAAAATCTCTTTGGTTTTCAGCCTCATCCAGAAAAAAGTCATGAGGTTGGGCTTAAAATTTTAGAAAATTTTGCGAGGTTGTGATGGAAATTTTCCCAGCGATAGATCTAAAAGAGGGGCAAGCAGTTAGGCTTAGCAAAGGGCTAATGCAAAGCGCTAAAATTTATAGCAACGAGCCAAGTGAGCTTGCTAAGAGGTTTGAAGATTACGGCGCAAAATGGCTACATGTTGTCGATCTTGACGGAGCATTTGCGGGAGAAGCTATAAATTTTAACACGATCGAAAAGATAGTAAAAGCTACAAATTTAAAGGTGCAAGTGGGCGGTGGTATAAGGAATGAAGAGCGTATAAAGCGCTATTTGGACCTTGGAGTTAGCAGAGTGATCCTTGGCTCAGTTGCCCTTCGTGATCCAGAATTTACAGCAAAAATGGCTGGAATTTACAGGGTTGTAGTTGGCATAGATGCCAAAGATGGCTATGTGGCAGTGCAAGGCTGGGGAGAGGTTTCAAACATAAAAGCGGTCGATCTTACAAAAAAATTTGCAGATGTGGGTGTAGAAGCTGTGATTTGCACCGATATTAACAAAGATGGAATGCTTGGCGGAGTTAATGTTGATTTTAGCTTGCAAATAGCTAGAAGCAGCAAGCTTGAGACCATAGCAAGTGGCGGTGTGAGCGATATAAACGACATTTTGGCACTTAAAGAGACAAATGAGATTGCTGGCGTGATCGTTGGTAAAGCTTACTATGAGGGACGACTTGATTTGAAAGATGCTTTCAAACAAGTTGGCTAGCGTTAAAGCTTTTATAAATTTTAATTAGCTAGAATAGGGCAATTTTTACTAAAAGGATATTATGTGAAGATTTTGGTTGTAGATGACAGCTCAACAATGAGAAGGATCATAAAAAATACTTTGCAAAGGTTAGGACATCAAGAAATTCTCGAGGCTGAGCATGGGCTTGAAGCTTGGAATATCTTGACGCAAAACGAGGGTATTGAGGTTCTTATTACTGACTGGAACATGCCTGAGATGAATGGTCTTGAGCTTGTTAAAAAGGTAAGAGCTGAGCAAAAATATGTTGATATGCCTATCATAATGGTAACAACAGAGGGCGGAAAAGCCGAGGTTATAACAGCTTTAAAAGCAGGTGTTAATAACTACATCGTTAAACCTTTTACGCCACAAGTTTTAAAAGAGAAGCTTGAAGACGTTCTTGGTTAATGAAAGATAAATTTTACGAATTAAGCATCAAAACATCAAATTTTTATGATGAAATTTTAGAGTTAGTTTTTTCTTTTGGGGTCACCTGTGTAGAAGAGCTAGATCATGAGATCATCATCAGGGAAGAGTATGATCTAAAAGATATAGCTTGGGGTGTCGAAGAGTATGCAAAAGGGCTCTCTAGCGTTCGTAAAATTTCAAATGATTTAAAAATTTCTCTTAATTTAAAAGAAAATAGAGACTGGCTAGGTGAATATAAAAAGGCAGTTAAGCCTATTTTGGTTGATAAAATTTATATTAGACCTAGCTGGGAAGAGCCACTTAGCGGCGTAACAAATATCATAATCGACCCAGCTCTAGCCTTTGGCTCAGGGCACCATGAAAGCACAAATTCTTGCTTGCAACTTTTACAAAAATATGCAAAAAGTGGTGATAGCGCTTTAGATGTGGGATGCGGAAGCGGGATATTAAGCATAGCTTTAGCAAAGCTTGGCTGCAAGGTCGATGCCTGCGATACAGACGAGCAGGCCACGCAAAGCTCGCAAAGTAATGCCGAGCTAAATGAGGTTAAATTTAATAAAATTTGGACAGGATCTATTGCAAATTTAGAGCAAAAATATGATATCGTCGTAGCAAATATCATTGCTGATGTCATTTTTATGCTCTCAAATGACTTGAAAAAATCGCTTAAAAAAGGCGGCTATTTAGTATTGTCTGGAATTTTGAACAAATACGAAGATAGGATTAAAGACACGTTTAAGGATTTGGAGCTAGTTGAGATAAAACAGGCTAATGATTGGGTTAGCTTTGTTTATAAGGAAATGGATGAATAATCAAAATAATAACCAAAATAATGGTGATAATAACGGGTTTTTTAACAAAAATCCCATCTTTATCTTTGCTATTTTTGCGATAGTTATAGTTCTAGCTTTTAGAAGCTTTAGTGGCGACGGACTAGGCAGTACTTTTGGGCTTGGTAGCAACGCTCAAAGCAAGATGATAGCTTATTCTGAATTTAAGGATATGCTAAAAAATAAGCAGCTAAATGAGGTTGCGATATCTGAAACCACGATAAAAGGCGTTGGTAATGACAAAACCATCTACCTTGCAAAGCGGATAAATGATCCAACGCTCATTGGCATACTTGAGCAAAACGGCATAACTTACAGCGTTTATAGCGAAAATAACTGGTTTGGAGATCTTATATTTTCATGGATCATACCGGTGTTTATATTTTTTGCTATTTGGATGTTTATCGCTAGTCGTATGCAAAAGAATATCGGCGGTGGCATACTAGGCATAGGAAGTGCGAAAAAGCTTATAAATTCTGAAAAACCAAAAGTTAAATTTGACGATGTTGCAGGCGTTGAAGAGGCAAAAGAAGAGGTTCAAGAGATAGTTGATTATCTAAAGAGCCCAGATAAATATCTAAGACTTGGAGCTAAAATTCCAAAAGGTATTTTGCTAGTTGGCCCTCCAGGCACTGGTAAAACACTTCTTGCAAGAGCAGTTGCAGGCGAGGCTAGCGTGCCATTTTTCTCTATGTCAGCATCAAGCTTTATTGAGATGTTTGTTGGTGTTGGTGCAAGTAGGGTTAGGGATCTTTTTGAAAATGCAAAAAAAGAGGCTCCAGCGATTGTATTTATAGATGAGATCGATGCAATCGGTAAGAGCAGAAATTCTGGTCCGATGGGTGGTAATGACGAGAGAGAGCAAACGCTAAATCAGCTTCTTTCTGAGATGGACGGCTTTGATGCGGACAAGTCGCCAGTCATCGTTATAGCAGCTACAAATAGACCTGAAGTTTTAGATGCTGCACTTTTAAGACCGGGTAGATTTGACAGGCAAGTGCTTGTTGATAAGCCTGATTTTAAAGGACGTTGCGACATCTTAAAAGTCCATATGAAAGATGTGAAAATCGGCAAAGATGTAAATATCGAGGATATCGCAAGGCTTACTACTGGTTTAGCTGGTGCTGATCTTGAAAATATCATAAATGAGGCGGCACTTCTTGCAGGACGTAAGTCAAAGACTTTTGTTGAGCAGGCTGATCTGGTAGAGGCTGTTGAGAGATCTATAGCTGGTTTAGAGAAAAAATCACGCCGCGTAAATCCAAAAGAGAAAAAGATAGTCACTTACCATGAAAGCGGTCATGCCTTGATAGCTGAGCTAACAAAAGGTGCAAAAAGAGTAACAAAGGTCTCAGTCGTACCACGCGGTCTTGCGGCGCTTGGCTATACGCTAAATACACCTGAAGAGAATAAATTTATGATGCAAAAGCATGAACTACTTGCAGAAGTAGATGTGCTTTTGGCTGGTAGGGCTGCTGAAGAGGTCTTTATAAAAGAGATATCAACTGGAGCTAGCAACGACCTAGAGCGTGCAACTGATATCATAAAAGCTATGGTTAGTATGTATGGTATGAGTGATGTTGCCGGTCTTATGGTGCTTGAAAAGCAACGTGCAACATTTTTAAATGGCGGACAAAGTATAAAAGACTATAGTGACAAGATGGCTGAAAAGGTTGATGAGTTTGTAAAAGCACTTCTTCATGAGAGATATACAGCTGTGCTTGGTCTTCTTGAAATTTATAAAGGCGCCATTGAAAACATGGTTTCAGCGCTTTATGAAGAAGAGACTATCGAGGGAAAAAGAGTTAGAGAGATCATCAAAAGCTACGAAGAAGAAAATGGTCTTGAAAGCAGGCTTGTGGAGCTTGAAGAAGAGGAAAAAGGCAAAAAAGAGGAATAAAAATGAGTGGCTACATCGCAAAAGCAGGGTATAAATTTATATTATTTTTTTTGATTTTATTTGCTATATCTACATTGTTTGGTATTGCGCCACTATTTTTTCTAGCACTACTTCTTTTGACTCTTTATTTTTTTAGAGACCCTGAAAGAGAGCCTTTTACTGATGATAAGCTAGCCTTACTTTCGCCCATAGATGGTAAGATAAAAGAGATCAGCGTTTCAAATTTTGATGATAAAGAGGTGGCTAAGATAGTTATCTCAAAGCCATTTTTTGGCGTAGGTACGCTAAGGGCTATAAGTGATGCTAACGTCATTGAAGTTAAAAAAAGACATGGGCTCTTTTTATGCCAGGCGGTGAAAATTTCAGAGATGCTAAACGAAAGAGCGATAATTCGTTTTGAAAAAGGAAATATCAAATTTGCTATGAAAATCATAGCTGGAGTTTTTAGTAGAAGTTTAGAAATTTATAACATTACCAGTCTAAAAGCCTCTAGAAAATTTGGCTTTTTAGGAAGCGGCGAAGTGATTTTATACTTGCCAAGAGATACTAAAATTTGTGTAAGCGTTGGCGAGAGCGTTAAAGCTGCTTCACTTCTTGGATACTTTGAAGAGGAAAAATAAAATGAATAGCATACAAAAAATGCAGTTAATGTATATCTTGCCAAATTTATTTACCGCTGCAAGCGCTTTTTTGGGCGTTATAAGTATTATTTCATCTATTCAGGGAAACTATTTTAAAGCTATTATTTACATCATTCTTTCACTGATTTTAGACGGTCTTGATGGACGCGTGGCAAGACTTACAAAGACTACAAGTAAATTTGGAGTAGAGTTTGACAGTCTTGCAGACCTTGTAGCATTTGGTGTGGCTCCAGCGATTTTATTTTATCTAACAGTTGGTGCAAAATTTGGCAGATTTGGTGCGCTAATAGCAGCTATGTTTGTAGTCTTTGGAGCTATTAGACTAGCTCGTTTTAATGTCACTACCGGCACATACGAGCCAAATGTTTTCATCGGACTTCCTATACCATCAGCAGCCATCATCGGAGTGCTTTGGGTTGGTGTTTATCTAAAGCATGAATTTTTATATGGTTTTGAGTGGTGCTTGATATTGCTTGAAGCGGTTTTAGCTATCTTGATGGTTAGCAATATCCGCTACCCAAGCTTTAAAAAGATGAATTTAAAACAAACTCATGTTATAAGAATTTTAGTAGCACTTGTAGTTGTATTTTCTATGCTTTATCTATATCCTTACGAGAGTGCGACCTTTTTTATGAGCGTTTATATGCTTTATGGTATTATTAGAGCGGCTATAATGTTTAGCAAAAATCACAAAAAAAAGGAGAGTGAATGAGCGAAAATGGCATAATAAAATCGCGTAAATTTTTACCAAAAATCGAAATCAAAAACTCTCTACTGCTGCTACTTAGGTAGCAAATTCTTCTTTACTTAATTCATTAAATTTAAATATAAAAATTAATAAAAGGACAAAAATATGGATAAAAATAAAATTATAATCTTTGATACGACTTTAAGAGATGGCGAGCAAAGCCCAGGAGCTTCTATGAACACAGCTGAAAAGTTACAGATCGCACTTCAGCTTGAAAGGCTTGGTGTAGATGTGATGGAGGCTGGATTTGCAGCTGCAAGTCCAGGGGACTTTGACGCAGTAAATCAGATTGCAAAGCAAGCTTCAAACATCACTGTCTGCTCGCTTGCACGTGCGGTTGAGCGTGATATCAAGGCAGCTGGCGAGGCACTAGCTCCGGCAAAAAACAAGAGAATTCACACCTTCATAGCAACAAGTCCGATCCACATGCAGTATAAACTAAAAATGAGCCCAGATGAGGTGATCAGGCGTGCAGTTGAGGCGGTACAATACTCAAAAACGTTTTGCGATGATGTGGAGTTTAGCTGTGAGGATGCTTGCAGAAGCGAGATGAGCTTTTTAAAAGAAATTTGCGACGCAGCGATAAACGCAGGGGCAAAAACCATAAACATCCCTGATACGGTTGGCTACTTGTATCCAGAGGAGATCACGGCTCGCATCAGCGAAATAGTAAAATTTATAGGCGATAGAGCGGTAGTTTCGGTGCATAACCACAACGATCTAGGCATGGCTACGGCAAATTCGCTAGCTGCTATAAAAGCTGGTGCAAGGCAGGTTGAAGGCACGATAAATGGCATCGGCGAGCGCGCTGGAAACGCTGCACTTGAAGAGATCGTGATGGCTATAAAAACTCGCCAGGACGTCTTTGCACCGCTTTACACAGGCATCATCTCAAAAGAAATTTATCCGACTTCAAGACTGATTGCTAGCATCACAGGCATCGAGCCACAGCCAAACAAAGCAATTGTTGGTAAAAACGCCTTTGCGCACGAGAGTGGCATCCACCAAGACGGCGTGCTAAAACACAAAGAGACCTACGAGATCATCAGTGCTGAGAGCATCGGCTTAGAGAAAAACTCGCTCGTCCTTGGCAAACACAGCGGCCGCCATGCGTTTAAAGATAAGCTTGCTAGCCTTGGATTTGACCTTGATAGCGAGGCACTCAATAAGGCGTTTGAGAAATTTAAAGACTTGGCAGATAAGAAAAAAGAGATATTTGACGATGATATCAGGGCGCTTGTAGCAGAGGAGATCACCAAGATCCCACAAGCTTACGAGATCACGGACTTGCTTCAAAGTAGCGGTGGCAGCTTAGCAAGTGCCTCTATGAGCATCAGGCACAACGACGAGATCGTTAGTGACTCAGCCCTTGGCAATGGCACAGCAGATGCGATATTTAAGGTAGTTGATCGCATTAGTGGCATTAATGGCACGCTAAAAGACTACAAAGTCACAGCTGTTTCTCAGGGCAAAGATGCTCTTGCAAAGGTCGATGTAAAAGTCGAGTTTGAGGGCAAAACAGCCGTAATGGGTCACGGACTTGATATCGATACGATGATGGCAAGCGCTAAGGCCTATGTCGGCGCACTAAATAGCTACCTTCGCATTCATAAAAACTAAAATTTTAGCTGGCTGCTAAATTTGCAGCTAGCTAATTTAAATTTAGCTACTCTTTAGGCAAAAAACTTAAATTTACTGCGTTTTTCAAATTTTAAAATTCCATTCACTTGCAAGAATTGACTACTAAAATTACTCGTTCATAAAATTTTAAAATTTACTTGACGCTTGCTCGATATTCAAACACATGCAGTGCGAAGCACCGTTGCATGTACCTCTAACGTGCGAGGGGTTTGGGGGATTTAAAAAGGGGGATAAGGGGACGGCCTCGTAACTTGAGTCCCCTTGTCTCCCTTTTGGATAAAAATAAATTTACAAATTTAATAAAGCTATTTTTGCAAATTTTAAAATTCCATTCACTCACAAGGATTGACTACTAAAATTTGGCTGCGTTTACAGCTTAGCTCAAATTTTGGAGCCGAAATTACTTGTTCATGAAATTTTAAAATTTGCTAGATGCTCATCTTGGATTGTCAAATTAGTCTCTTGTAGAGCTGGCTGTTAAATTTATCCAAAAATACCAGTTCTAATTTGAAATTTTGCTCGGAGTGTAAATTTAGACTTACTGTTCAACTATCTTTTTAACAGCTAGTGAGGCTAAATTTAGCCCAAAGCAGGCAGTCACGCCCATGAAGCTGCCAAGTGGCTTGCAAAGTGGCTCTTCAACCGAAAAGACTACGTCAAATTTACCGCTAAAGCCTGATTTTTTGAGCTCATATCTATATTTTCTAGCTAGTGGATCGACCGAAGTTTTCCAAACGCTAGCCACCTTTATCTTGGTTGGATCAACCCTTTTTGCCCCACCCATCGAAGCTATAAATTTGCTAGGATCTACCGCATTTGCAAGGGCGATCTTGGCGGTAATATCATCGATCGCATCGATCACCACGTCAAATTTGCTAAAATCAAATCCAGCAACAAACTCAGGCGTGATCAACGTCTGCATGGGCGTGATACAAGGATAAATTTTGGCAAACTCCTCCACCTTTACGCCGCCCACGTTTTCGCTGTAAATTTGGCGGTTTTGATTTGTCACGTCAAAGATGTCTTTATCGATCAGCGTGATGCTTCCGACCCCGCTTCTAGCAAGCGCATCCACGCACATCCCACCAACGCCTCCAGCTCCGCAAACTAGCACTTTTGCGCTTTGAAGCTTACTAAAACCATCCTCGCCAAAGAGCCATCTTATCCTTGTAAATCTATCATTTTGCATCAAATTTCCCTTTTAAGCTCTCCAAGCTCTCGTATGAAGTCATGTTTAGTTTTATGGGCGTTATCGTGGCAAAGCCCTCATTTACCTTGCTGATGTCGCTTGGCTCGCCCTTTTCATATTCAAGTGCGGCGTTTCCAAGCCAGTAGTACTCGATGCCTCTTGGGTTGCGATTAAGCGTGGCATGCGTGGCGTAGGTGCGTCTGCCAGCTGGCACGACGGCATAACCTTTGAAATTTTTGCTAGTTGCGGCTGGGATATTTACATTTAGAAATTCTCTTTGATTTAGCGAAATTTCATCATTTAGCACCTTTGGCACGATAAATTTAACAATCTCTTTTGCTAGTTCAAAGCCAAGTTCATTTAGAGAGTTGTTTTCATAAAACTGCGAAAAAGCGATGCTTCTAATGCCTTGTAAAACGCCCTCCATCGCCGCTCCACACGTGCCAGAGTAGGTGATGTCCTCGCCTAAATTTGCCCCGTGATTTATGCCACTTATCACTAGATCTGGTTTTTTATTATAAAGTGCGTGAAGTGCGAGATAGACGCAGTCACTGGGCGTTGCGTCATCGAGTTTAAAAAAGTTATCATCAAGTTTTATAAATCTAAGTGGCCTTGTGAGCGTCAAAGAGTGAGCGCAGGCTGATTTTTCAGAGCTTGGAGCTACGATCGTGACATTTACGTCATCTAGCTCGCTTAAAGCTTCTTTTAAGGCAAGCAGGCCAGTCGCCTCAAATCCATCGTCATTTGTTATCAAAATTTCTTTCAAATTTTATCCTTTAAAGGGTTGGATTTTATCACAGCTTTCTTAAAATTTTAAAGAATTTTTGCGTATAATGCCCCCAAAAAAAGACCTGATGAAAGTGTGTAAATGAAAATTTTAGTCTCCGCTCTTGAGCCATCGGCAAATTTGCATTTAAAAGAAATTTTAAAAAATTTCGAGGGCGAATTTGAGCTAATGGGAATTTTTAGCGAAGAGCTTGGCACGCCATATATGAAAAGCAGCGAGTTTTCAGCGATGGGTTTTGTCGAGGTTTTGCCACTCATTTTTAAGGCAAAAAAAGCGATGAAAGTGATGAGCCAGATGGCAAAAGAGGTCGATGCAGTGCTGCTAATAGACAGTCCAGCCTTTAATCTGCCGCTTGCAAAGGCGATAAAAGAGGCCGGCGCAAAAGCAGCCGTGACATACTACATCTTGCCTCAAGTTTGGGCGTGGAAGCCAAAAAGAGTAAGCGTAGTGGAGAGATACTGTGACAATCTTGCTTCGATCTTGCCATTTGACTCTAAATTTTATAGCCGCTCGACCTATGTGGGACATCCTTTGATGGATGAGATAAAGCTTAAGAAAACTAGCCTAAGTAGCAGCGGCAAAGTGGCGTTTTTGCCGGGATCAAGAAGGTCAGAGATTTCAAGGCTTATGCCAGTTTATAGAGAGCTTGCTAAAAAGATAGAATCAAAAAGGCTACTTGTCGTGCCACCATTTTTGCTTGATAAAGTGGATGAAATTTACGGTGATGTGAGCGATTTTGAGGTCGTCTCAAACACGCCTGAAGCCTTGTATGAGAGCGACTTTGCCTTTGTTTGCTCTGGCACTGCTACGCTTGAGGCAGCGCTCATTGGCACGCCATTTGTGCTAGCATATAGGGCAAAAGCGATAGATGTTTTCATCGCTAGAAAATTTGTAAAGATCAAGCACGCGGGACTTGCAAATATAATGTTTGACTTCATGGGCAAAGAGCCGCTTCATGAGGAGTTTATTCAAGAGTTTGCAACGGCTGAAAATTTGCTAAGAGCCTATGAGAGCTGTGATAGGCAGAAATTTTTAAAAGGCTGCGATGAGCTAAGGGCCTATTTGGCGCATGGCAGCAGCAAAAATGTAGTAAAAATTTTAAAAAATATGGAGTAAAAAATGAGTGAACCAATGACAATGCACGGATACGAGAAGATAGAAGCTGAGCTAAAGGATCTAAGGCTAGTACAGCGTCCTCAAATCGTAACAGAGATCGACATCGCACGAAGCCACGGCGACCTAAAAGAAAATGCTGAGTATCACGCTGCAAAAGAGAAGCAAGCCTTTATAGACGCTAGGATCGCTGAGCTTAGCGCACTTTTGGCAAACGCAGAAGTGATCGACCCAAGTAGCTACGAGCATGATAGGGTGAGGTTTGGCTCAAGTGTGACGATAATGGACGAAGAGACCGAGGTTGAGCATACTTATACCATAGTTGGTGTTAGCGAAAGTGACCTAGACAAGGGCTATATCTCGATAAACTCACCTCTTGCAAAGCAGCTTTTAGGCAAGGCTGAGGGCGATGAGGTGGCGCTAAATTTACCAAAAGGCAGAAGCGACGTTGAGATCGTTAAGATCTGCTACAAACCTATAAAATTTGACTAAAAAGATGAGGCGAAGAGCTAAAAACTGCTTTTTGGCTCTGCTAATTTTTAATTAAGGCAAAATTTGAGCGAATACCTATATGCCCCCGTTATAAAAGAAGGCGCGATCTTTTTAGCTGATGCGCATGAAAATGTAAATAGAGATGGCTTTTTGAAATTCTTGCGCGCCGTTGATAGCGGAGAGATCAAGGAGCCACCGCAGATTTTCTTGCTTGGCGATATATTTGATTTTTTAACGGGCGATGGCGAATATACAAGAGGATTTTACGCTGAGCACTTAAGGCTTATAAATAAAATTTCACAAAAGGTGGAATTTTTTTACTTCGAGGGCAACCACGATTTTAGACTTTCAAATTTATTTAATAAAACTAGAGATTTTTGGGACAAAGGCGAGAGGCTAAGCTTTGAGGGGGTAAAGGTCTATGACATTTGTGCTCAGCCAGTGAAATTTAGAACTATAAGTGGCGAGCACATCCAGATCGCGCATGGCGATATATTTTTGCCTTTTATTGATAAGTATGCGCTTAGGTTTTTAAGGCTTAGATGGTTTTTGAAATTTATGAACGCGCTTGATAAAATTTCGGATTTTAAAATTTCAAAAGCGATACTAGCCAAACTTACTAAGAAAAATCTGCACTATAAAATTTCAAACTTCAAGGAGCTAATGAGCAAGCATTTGCAGGGCTTTGACGCAAGTATAGTGATAGAGGGACACTATCATCAAGGTGAGCTATTTGATATTTACGATAGATTTTATATAAATTTACCTTGTTTTGCATGCGAGCAAAGTTATTTTGTTGTAGAATACGCCCAGCAAAAGTTGAATTTGCTCAAAATGAGTTTGAAAGGACATTGATGTTTGGAGACAACGTACTAAAAACGGGCTCAAACGAGATGGAACTTGTTGATTTTCGTATCTTTAAAAAGGCCGAAAACAAAGTATATGAAGGAATATACGGAGTCAATGTCGCAAAGGTGCGGGAGATCATTAAGATGCCAAATCTTACCGAGCTTCCTGGCGTTCCTGAGTATATCGAGGGAATTTTTGATTTAAGAGGTGTGGTTATCCCCGTTATAAATTTGGCAAGATGGATGAATATCGTCGAGCCAACTGAGGGTGTAGTCATAAAACCACGTGTTATTATCGCTGAATTTAGCGGTATATTGATCGGTTTTATCGTCCATGAGGCCAAGAGGATCAGACGTATAAACTGGAAAGACATAGAGCCTGCAAATTTTGCTGCTGGAGCTGGTACTCTGGATAAAGGCAAGATCACAGGTGTAACAAGAATAGAAAACGACGAAGTACTTCTTATCCTTGATCTTGAAAGCATCGTTGAAGAGCTAGGAATTTACTCACCAAAGATCGATTTTGAGGTTGATGAAAACGAGAAGATCAAGGGTGTGGCTCTTGTGCTTGATGATAGCTCAACTGCTAGAAAGCTAGTAAAAGACGCACTTGAGAAGATGGGCCTTAGTATAGTTGAGGCTAAAAATGGCGTTGAGGGCTTAGAGAGGATGGAAGAGCTTTATCAAAGATATGGAGATAACTTAGCAAAAGAGCTTAGGGTTATCTTAAGCGATATCGAAATGCCACAAATGGATGGCTACCGCTTTGCTTCAACTATTAAAAATGATGATAGGTTTAAAGAAATTCCGATTGTATTTAACTCTTCATTAAGCAACGAATTTAGCGAAGCAAAGAGTAAAGAAGCTGGCGGGGAGATGTACCTTACAAAATTTGATGCTGGTATATTCTACAAAGAGGTGCTAAAAGTGATTGAAGCACATTCTAAATCTGCAAAATGAGGTGAAGTATGGATGATATGAAAGAAATAATGGAAGACTTTTTAATAGAGGCTTTCGAACTTATTGAGCAGATAGACCATGACCTTGTTGAACTAGAGGCAAACCCTGAGGATCTGGAGCTTTTAAATAGAATTTTCCGTGTTGCACACACAGTAAAAGGCAGCTCAAGCTTTTTAAATTTTGACGTTTTAACAGAGCTTACTCACCATATGGAGGATGTTTTAAACAAAGCTAGAAAAGGCGAGCTAAAGATCACTCCAGATATTATGGACGTTGTTCTTGAGTCAGTTGATATGATGAAAGGACTACTAGAAAGCATTAGAGATAACGGTAGTGACGCAGCCGCTGGCATTGATATCAAAAATATCTGCGCTAGCCTTACACAAATTTCTGAAGGTGAAGCCCCAAGTGCAGCCCCAGAAGCTCCAGCCACGCCAGCTCCTGAGCCAGTAAAAGAGCCAGAGCCTGCCGTGCCAGCTGAAGAAGCAGCTCCTGAAGTAAGCGATGCTGAGCTTTCAAAACTAAGTGACTCTGAGGTTGAAGCTGAGATAGAAAGACTCTTAAAAGTTAGAAAAGCAGAAGATCAAGCAAGACGTGCTTCAAAAGGCATAGCTCCAAAATCTCCTGAAGAGATAGCTCCGGCCGCAAGCGCTGCACCAGCACCTGCACCTAAGCCAGCTCCTAGTAGAGAAAGAGATGCAGATAAAAAAGTGCCAGCAGCTAGTAGCAGCAGTGCAGTAGCACAAGAACAAACGATACGTGTTGAAGTAAAAAGACTTGATCACTTGATGAATTTAATCGGTGAGCTTGTTCTTGGTAAAAACCGCTTGTTAAAAATTTATGATGACGTAGAAGAGAGATATGAGGGCGAGAAATTCCTTGAAGAGCTAAATCAAGTAGTCTCAAGCCTAAGTCTAGTTACGACTGATATCCAGCTAGCTGTTATGAAGACAAGGATGCTTCCAATAGCAAAAGTCTTTAATAAATTCCCACGTATGATACGCGATCTTAGCCGTGAGCTTGGTAAGCAGATCGACCTTGAAATTTCAGGTGAAGAGACTGAGCTTGATAAATCAATCGTTGAAGAGATCGGCGATCCGCTAGTGCATATCATCAGAAACTCATGCGACCACGGTATCGAAGATCCTGAGACAAGAAAGGCAATGGGCAAACCTGAAAAAGGCCTTGTTCAGCTAAAAGCTTACAACGAGGGCAACCACATCGTTGTTGAGATAGTTGATGATGGTAAGGGCTTAGATGCTGATATGCTTAAAGCCAAGTCGATAGAAAAAGGCATCATCACTGAGCGTGAAGCTGATGCGATGAGCGAGAAAGAGGCATTTGGTCTTATATTTAAGCCAGGATTTTCAACTGCAGCCAAGGTTACAAACGTATCTGGTCGTGGCGTTGGTATGGACGTTGTTAAGACAAATATCGAAAAGCTAAATGGTATCATTGATATCGAGAGTGAAGTTGGAAAAGGCACAGTTATGAAGCTTAAAATTCCACTTACACTTGCGATCATTCAGTCACTTCTTGTCGGAACACAAGAGGAATTTTATGCGATACCACTTGCGAGCGTTCTTGAGACTGTTCGGGTGCCGATCGATGATATTTACACGATCGATGGTAAAAACGTTCTAAGACTAAGAGATGAGGTCTTATCTCTAGTTAGACTTTCAGATGTCTTTGGTGTCAATAAAGTCTTTGACGGCGGAGATCAAACTTATGTAGTTATCATCGGCGTTGCTGAGGCAAAACTGGGCATCATCGTAGATACTTTAGTTGGTCAAGAAGAGATCGTTATTAAGTCAATGGGTGATTATCTACAAAATATCCCAGGTATCGCTGGAGCTACTATTAGAGGCGATGGTCGCGTAACTCTTATCATAGATGTTGGTGCTATGATGGAGATGGCAAAGGATATTAAGGTAAATATTAGAGCCGAAATGGAAGATAGCACTAAAGCAAAAGAGAAACCAAGCGATTATAAGGTTCTAATCGTTGATGACTCTAAGATGGACAGAACCATCATGCAAAAATCGCTTGAGCCAATCGGCGTCACAATAATAGAAGCAACTAACGGAGTAGAAGCACTCAATATAATTAAATCAGGCGAGCATGCATTTGATGCGGTGCTCATTGATATTGAGATGCCAAGGATGGACGGATATACTCTAGCTGGTGAAATTCGCAAATACTCTAAGTATCGCACTTTACCGCTAATAGCAGTAACATCAAGAACGTCTAAAACTGATAGATTGCGCGGAGTAGAGGTTGGTATGACAGAATATATCACAAAACCATATTCGTCAGAATACCTTGAAAACGTTGTTAGAAAAAATATTAAATTAGGTTAGGGGTTAGGCGATGAATGATAAACTAAACCAAGTTTTAAGCAAACAAAAACAACAAATTGACGAGCCTGAGATAAAAAACAATGAAGATATAGTCCAACTTGTAGGCTTCGTTGTCGGCGAAGAAGAGTATGCGATACCTATTTTAAATATCCAAGAGATAATCAAACCTATCGAATACACCCGTGTTCCTAGCGTGCCTGACTATGTTCTTGGTGTCTTTAACCTACGTGGAAACGTTATCCCGCTTATTGATTTGCGAAAACGTTTTTCACTAAATGTTACAAAGCAAAGCTCAAATACAAGATATATCGTCATGAAAGATGAGGATAACATCGCAGGCTTCGTGATAGACCGCTTGACGGAGGCTATCAGGATAGACCGTAACAGGATCGATCCGCCGCCAGAGACTTTGGTAAAAGACAAAGGCATGATCTATGGTATCGGCAAACGCGATCAAAACATCCTTACTATTTTAAAGGTTGAGAGCCTTTTAAAGCGTGATTTTTAGGGCATAGCTTGATAAAACTTTGTGTTTTTGACTTTGACTCTACGATAATGGACGGCGAGACGATTGATATCCTCGCCGCCGCTAATAACGCCAGCAATGAGGTGGTTAGCATAACGAAGCGTTCGATGAACGGCGAACTTGATTTTTTTGAAAGTCTTACAGCAAGAGTAAAATTTTTAAAAGGAATGCCGCTTTCAAAAGCAGATGAAATTTGTAAAAATTTACCCATCATGCCAGGAGCTAGCGAGCTTATAACTGCACTAAAGCAAAAGGGCGTAAAGGTTGTGGTATTTAGTGGCGGTTTTCACATCGCAACTGATAAGATGCAAGAAAAACTTAAATTTGATGCAAATTTTGCAAATATCTTGCACCACAAAGATGGAATTTTAACAGGTGAAGTTGGCGGAGAGATGATGTTTGGTAGCTCAAAAGGAGAGATGATAGATCGCTTAAAGGGGCTATTAAAATTAGATAAAAGTGAGATCATGTGCGTTGGTGACGGAGCTAACGACGTGTCTATGTTTAGAAAATGTGATCTAAAAATTGCCTTTTGTGCGAAAGAAATTTTAAAAAAAGAGGCGACGCATTGCGTGGATGTCAAGGATCTGCGTGAAATTTTAAATTTTATAAGCTAAAATGCCGTAAAATAGGCATTTAAATAAATAAAAAAGGGGTGAAAAGTCATCTACTTTTTTAAATTAAATTAGTATATTATAGCATATTTTTATCAAAAAGTGTCTATTTTTTTAAAAATTTTAAATTGTTATATTCTTTAAAAAAGTTGCTCTTTGTCTAGTATCTTTTGGCAGATATTTAGCATAAGAGCGATAGGTCTCATTTAAATTTTTATGACCCATCATTTTACAACCAACCCACATCGGCTCCTCGCCACGACTTAACATTACAGAAGCGAATGAGTGTCTAGTATCATAAAGCTTATGTATTTTAAAGCCAAGGGATCTCTGCAAATCATTAAATTTTAATCTGATAACTGCTCGTGAAAGAGAAAAAATATTTTGATTAATATCGGTATAATCGAGTTTTATCAGTTCATTATAAACAATATCAAGCATATCGATTGTACGATTGCTGGACTTAGTTTTAGGAGAATCCAAAACACCTAGCTCTGATAGAGTTTTATTAATACGTATCTCCTTATTTTGAAAATCCAAGTCATTAAAAGTCAAAGCCAAAATCTCGCCAGTCCTAGCCCCAGTAAAAAACGCAACTATTAAAAATAAGCGTAGCTCGCCCTCGGCATGTTTTATAAGTTGCAAAATCTCACTTAAATTAAAAGGGGTAAAATCACCATTGTCGGCATTATGTAATTCTTGTTTGAACCTAGGTATATAAAATGGATTTTTTGAGATTATATCATTGGCAATAGCATAACGAAAAATCATTTTAAAAAAAGAGCAATACCCATTAATTGAGCTATCTTTTAAACCCTTGTTTTTACAAAATTTTACAAAATCAATACTATCCTGTCTTTTAAAATCGGACAGATAAAAGATATTTTTTGAATGCAAAAAGTCTATAACAGCCTGACTAGCAACATTATAAAACCTGATTGTTTTATCCTTTAAAAAGGATTTTTCATTAAGCAATCTATAAATAATCCCCTCAAAGCTAAACTCACTAGTATTTTTAATAGGCTCCAGCTTTTGCTCCCCTTTTCTGATTATGCGATCAGTTTGCATATCCTCGAGCTCGTAATATTTGCTCTTAGCAAGTTCAATATCCTCTTCAGAGCCAAGAAATAAATTATAGTTTTTTCGAATAAAATCAAATGCTAAAGGGGATTTTTTCAGTCCAGTGGCACGGCGAATTCTTACGCCCTCCTTTTGATAGTCAATATAAAAACGATTATGTTTAATATATATATTTCTATTTTTTTCTAAATTTTTCATGCGGTGATTTTAGCAAAAATTTAATCATAACACAAAAATTCACTTTAAATTAATTTTATTATTTAAGATTTTTAAAAAAGAGTATTTATATCTTTTAAAGCTTAAATAACCATATAAAGGGAAATAAATATTAATAAATGCTTAATATACCTTGCTTTAATGGCTTTATTTTACAAAATCTCGCTTTTATTTAAAAATATTTTTTAAGATAATTCTATATAAAAATAATAATATAAACGTTTATATCAGCACCAATTAGCCTTATAAAAAATTAACTATAAAGTTTAAGTTAATACAAAATCTCGCCATCTCTAAACATTAATATATAAATACATAAATTTAAAAAGGGAAAGAAATTTTTTATTAGAGATGTTGTTAGTAAGAAAATTTAAATTTTAATAGAATAAGTAGAAGCTTAAAATTTTTTTAAAGTTGTTTTATATTGTTTTGAGTTTTTAAATTTTTTTATTGTTTTGTAGGTTGAAAAAATTTAAGAAAGGAATTAGCGTTTAAATTGATTTTAAAGGGGTGTGTTGGCTTTTAAAAAATAATTTAAAGAAAGGATAGCATTAAACACTTATTTTTGATTGTAGAGCATTTAAAGATTTATTGTGGCTTTTATTAAATTAAGCTTAAAAATAGTTGTTTTGTATGTCGTTTTTTAAAAGTTAGTTGAATTTAATAAAGGGTAAAATTAATTAAATAATCTATCGTTTAAGGAAAGAAAATGGCAGAAGAGCTAACTCAAGATCAATTGGCTGAATGGAGTTATTTGAAAGAGCAAGAAATGGTAATGCCATCCGAAGAATTAAAACAAAGCAGTGTAAAAGAGCAGGTGCTAACATGTAAAGAAGCTATCGATAACACAGGAATTTTTAAAAGCAACGAAACAGGTGCAGTAGCATGTGCCAGAGAATTTTATACAGCTTATGGTAGCAACGACGATAATGAAGTAAGAGAAGCTATTAACAATATCTATAAAACAGACATAAGTGCAGAAGATCTCAACAAAATTAAAACACTCACGATAAGAGAAATGGATATGGATTTGAAAGAGAACTTCGACAATGAAAAAGAATACACAATCCAAGATATAAATCGTAAATTTATTTTTGAAACAGCAGAATTAAAATTAAATAAGAATTTGAATGAAGCCGTTAATACCCTAGAAGAAAAAGAAAAGATAGATGAGCAGATCAAGGCAAAAGAAGCTGAGTTTAATGAATTTAAAAGTCCAAAAGAAAAGAGAGACTTTGTAAGCGATAAGCTGAATGAAATAGACGGCAATGACACCCTAAAAAGTAGCCTTGAAATTTTAAAAGAAAAAGAAAAGATAGATGAGCAGATCAAGGCAAAAGAAGCTGAGCTAGAGAATAAAAATGAAGCCAAGCAGGATGTCACAATTACAACACACTCACAAGAAAGAGAAGCAGAACAAGAAGACTGGAGCAGAAAAGCTGATGAGCTAGAAAACCAGCACGAAAAAGAGCTTGAAAAATTAAGAGATGAACAATCTAGGCTTGAAGCCAATTTTCAAAAATCAATTGACAATCTGATGAATAGTGGCGATATAAAAGACATAATGACTGCTCTGCAGGAGATGGATAGAAGCTTAGAAATGATGATGCGACAGGGCAAAGAAGAAAGCGAAACAAAAGAACGCCAGCGACAAGAAAAGCTAGAGCTAGCCTTTGATAGTCCCAAATTTAAAGATGCAGTGGGAGATCTGGTTAAAGAAGTTTATAAGCAACGCAAAGAAGTCAAGGGCGGTTTAAAAGAATTAGAGAACGAGCATGCAAACTACGCAAAACTAAAAACAACGTATGAAAAAGAAATTAAAAAAGGGCTTGATGTAAAAGGATACGAAAAATTAAATAAAATGTTAAATGAAATAGAGAAAGAAACGCCAAATTTTAAAAATAGTTATCCTAAATTTTATAAAAAAGTTAATGATAGTTTAGCGCAGAGTAAAGAAAAAATACTAAACAAGACAAAAGAGAAAGACCAAGAACAAAGCAGGAGCTTATAAAAAATAAGTAAAAAAGGGAAAAAATAATGAAAAGAATGATTATATCAGTTGCCGTAGCATCCTCACTATTTTTAAGTAGTGTTAATGCTAGTGGTATACCAACTATTGACGTAGCCGCGATAGCCCAACAAGTTATGGAATACACCCAAACACTGAAAGACTACGCAGAACAAATCAAACAATACGAACAGATGGTTAAAGATACACTAAATTTCGAGAAACAAATGCAAGAACTTGGTGTAGATATGAACAGCGTTTATGAGATATTAGGCGATGCACAAAGTTTAATTTCGCAAATGCAAAGTATATACGAAGATGTAAAAAATTTGCCAAAAGACATAATGGGGGATATAGCAAGAGTTAAGACAGCCTGCTCATTCTTAGAACAAAACAGCCAATTTTTTAGTCACTCAGTAAAAGCATCAGGCAATAAACTAGCAAATAAGCTAAATAGATGTACATTTGCACTACGTGATGGAGCAAATATAAGCAAGAGCATAGAAGAATTAACTCAAAAAATGAATAAGGCAGTTGACCCAATAGAACGAGCAAACTATCAGGCGCAGATCAGTAATATTAAAAATGCAGAAAGGTTTTTGCAAGAGAGGGATAATATAGAGAAAACAAACAATTTATTAGCATTTGAAGACACATTTCATAATGGTGATAAAACGAAAGAGTATACAAGAGATAGAATGAGAGATGATTTAAAACAACTATCCAAACAATTAAATAAGGCTAATAATCAAAAGCAGGCTCAAGCATTAACGAATACTATACTGCTTAAAATTTTAGAAAATATGCAACAGCAATATGAACTAAATATCAATTACACCAGCGCAATGGCATCGAGCAGACAAGCCATGAAAGACAATAGTGCTAGAGATTTAACACCAGATAGCTTTAACCAAAAAGTTGTTGAATATAAACGAAATGATGCAATATTTGACCCAGAAACAAAGCAAATGCCAAAAGATGAGCTAGGGCTTCCAAAATTTGTATTTTTTAAATAAGGAGTAGAAATGAAAAAAATAGTTTTAAGTATTGTTGCCATAACAATGTTTGCAGGTAGTGCAGTAGCACAGGAAATAACAGGAGATGCAAAGCTGGCATGCGAAGCATTATTATGCTTATCGAGCCCAACAAGACCAAGCGAATGCGCTCCAGCACTTAAAAAATATTTTTCGATAACAGACAAAAAACCACACAAACAAGCAAAGAAGCGTGCGAACTTTTTAAAATTATGTCCTAAACAATGAACAAAGAAAATTTAGTCGAACTCCCACTAGATGAAATTTTAAAGAATAACGGCTACTTTGAAAAACGAGAGAAAAGTAGCCAAAATTACAAAACACTCACAAATAACAACTCCGATACAATTATCATAACAAGAAAAAGCAACGGACACTATTTATACTTTAACCCAAGCGATGATAATGATAGGGGAAATATTTATAATTTCGCCAAGAATCGTGGCGTTTCAATAAAAGATTTAATAGACGAAAATATAATAAACGATGTAAAAACATTAAAAAACAATACTAAAGAAATAATAAAACAAAAAGAAAATGATAGTATTATAGTAGAAAAATTTAAAAAATTAAATAAGATAGATGAAAACTCGTTTTTGACTAGCAAAAGAAAAATTAAAAGCGATATCCTGATAAAATTTAGTAGCCTCAAGCAGGATGAAAAATTTAAGAATGCAATAGTGCCAACATATACATTAAGTGTATTAGAACTAAGCAGTGGCAAAAGAGAATTTCTAAAGCAGACAGGATATATAAGCTACTTATCGAAGCCTTTAACGCAGGATCAGCAAGGAAAGGCATACGCTAAGCCAATAAAACAGCTCTGCAATGGAATAAAGGGGCTTGAAATACTCAAGGCAGACGAAGCACACAAGAATCCAAAGGATTTTAAAAATATTGTAATCTGTGAGAGCATGATAGATACATTATCATATTGTGAAATGAAAGACGTAAATTTAAAAGAAACACTCCTATGCTCAACAAATGGTCAAATATCGGCAACGCAAAAGGAAGTCATAAAAGCATTGACAAAGCTGGCACCAAATGCAGGAGTTGTACTAGGATTTGATAATGACGAACGTGGCAAAGAATTTACAAAAGCGATACTAGAAATAGTACCAAATGCGAGATCAGCCAAACCAATCCTAAAGGACTTTAATGATGATTTGGTAGCAGGCACGGCATTAGGTATAAGTAGTAATAAAATTAATCTCGACAGCATAACAAAGCCTTTAAAGGAGTTTTCTCGGCAAGTTGAGTATTTGTCAAAGAAATACGACTTTCTCGAGCCAGATGCTAAGAAAAGTAGAATAAAAGACCTATACGCCCTTAATATTGAAAAATTTAGAGAAATAGAACCAAAGATCAAGACATTACAGGGAATGAGAGAAAGCTATAAGCGACTTAACTTGATAAACACAAAAATTGAAAAAGACTACGAAAGATCATCTAAGACACGATAAAAAACAGCCATCTGCTTTTTAGACTTTAAGCTTTAAATAAGTATTGATGAAGTTAGGTTTATCCCCTTTGTGTGGGAGTTTGACGCATTGTTGAGTAAATTTGTTTTTACAAATTGTCCGAAATTTTATGAGTCGTAATCGAACGCAAGCCATCTGCTTTTTAAACTTTAAGCTTTAAATAAGTATTGATGAAGTTAGGTTTAGCCCCATTGTATCGGCGTTTGTAAGGCTTTTAAATAGTAAGAAGTTTTACATTTTCTCGTCATTAGTTCAGGATTTGGCTAGTCAGGATAAAGCTATGGTTTTTAAACTTTAAGCTTTAAATAAGTATTGATGAAGTTAGGTTTAGCCCCATTGTATCGGCGTTTGTAAGGCTTTTAAATAGTAAGAAGTTTTACATTTTCTCGTCATTAGTTCAGGATTTGGCTAGTCAGGATAAAGCTATGGTTTTTAAACTTTAAGCTTTAAATAAGTATTGATGAAGTTAGGTTTAGCCCCATTGTATCGGCGTTTGTAAGGCTTTTAAATAGTAAGAAGTTTTACATTTTCTCGTCATTAGTTCAGGATTTGGCTAGTCAGGATAAAGCTATGGTTTTTAAACTTTAAGCTTTAAATAAGTATTGATGAAGTTAGGTTTAGCCCCATTGTGTGGGAGTTTGACGCATTGTTGAGTAAATTTATTTTTACAAATTGTCCGAAATTTATGGCAGGCGACCTGCACTAGAGTGCTGGAACGCCAGAGCCGAGCCTAGGTCTCGGCTCTTTATGGTATTAAGCGGGGATACCCCGCAACGCCCCGCAATATAGTAGCATCGCTAAAAGCGATGTGTAAATTTAAAAAGGGGGAAGAAAAAAGCATAATGTAACTTAAAAAATACTTAAATATTATGCTTGTATTTTGATTATTTTATTTTATAAGTTATTTTTTTACTACTGAATATTTTAATTATATAATATTTTATTATTTATAGTTTTATTATTTATTAAGTTTATTTTGGATATAATCTTATTATAAAAAGAAAGGATAAGAGATGAAAGCAAACAGCATAATTAACCTACTTAGTCAATACGGAAAGATAAATGGCGATGAAAAGCATATATCGATGCAAAGAAATGGTGTGGTATACGAAGCCATGTTAAACGACACGAACACAACGAACGTAGTTTATGTGACCTACAATAAAGGTGAAAAGACCGAGTTTACATCATTTTATGAGTCACTAAGAGCCATAAAAGATGTTATAGAGCAAAATATAAGAGAAAATAGATAAGGAGTAGAAGATGAGAGAGATATTTATGAGCTATTGCAGGCATGAAATGACGCTAAAGGCGTTAAAAGAATGCAAGTGGTTAGGGGATTTGGATGATGAAAGCGAAGAAGTCATAGCCGAATGTGCTAGGCTTCAAAAGTACATAATTGAGCTAGCAGACGAGTTTGGTTGCGAAATTACAAATAAAGAAGATGTAATTAAGAGCATAGAAGACGAAAAGTCAAATTTACTAGCAAACTTAAATAATTAAGGAGTCTAAAATGCAAAAATTTAAATCAAATGACAGAATAGTCCTAAAAAAGGACATGGATAGACCACTTGATAAAACCTTGTCTATCTATAGAGTAGTAAATTTTTATAAATCAAGAGATGGTGAATATTATTATGAGATGGAATTAGCCGAACCAGCAAGCGATTATCTCAATAACATGGCACTTAACCATGAGTATGTGGAAAAAAACTACATCAATATGGATGAAGTGTATTGGTATTTTGAGAAAAAAGATATTGAAGGTGGCTGGATCAAATATGATGATCGCAGGCATACATACAAGGAAATAAGAGAAACTTTGGCTAAAAGCGGGTTTATAGAGAATGTATATCCGATTTATGCAATAGGTTTTAAATTGCCATAAAAGAAGCAAACATGAATAGAGATTATAATAAATTTGAGAGAGCAAATGAAATAATGAATGAGTTAATTAAAGCTCCGCTCCCACTAGAGTCAAGAGAGCTTGCAAATATAAGTGATAGAGAGCTCTCATTTTTAAAAAGCAGTGTTAGGTTGATGGTTGAGTACTTAGACTCCCTTGGGTGCATGATATGGCACGACGACGAAGTAGTGTGTCAGATCGACGAAGAAGAGCAAAGAAGAGCCAGAGTATGATAAAGCTAATCGAGAGACCAAATAGCCTTATAACGTAAAATTTTATACAATATGTTATAATTTTTCTTAAAAAAGGATTTACAATGAAAGTAAATAAGGTTTTGATAATTACAGCAATAGCTGGGTTGTTTTTAAGCGGATGTGCAGAGTTTCAACTGCCAAAGGTGCAAAAACAAAAGCACGAGTTGAGTGACGAAGAATGTGAAATCATTTTAAAAAAATACAGAAATACCGAACCAAGCACATCAGACGCATATAATAAATTGAAGTATGACGCATATGAATGTAATACTAGGTATAAATCACCTATAGTTATTCCAGACTTTGAAAAATAGAGAGCAAACACATGAAAACTATAACTATTACAGGCGAAAATTTAAACCAACAAATTATCCAAGCTATAAAAAACGCTGTCGCCAAAGCCAGCAATCCAACATATACGATAAAGTATATCAACACATCGAAAGATAAGATCGACAGCGAAGCCTTGCAAGACATTGAAGATGCAAAGCTTGGAGCAAAGCTTTATTCTGAATATTTGGCTAGCGGAAGCAAATCAACCTCATGGGCTGATATAAAGAAAGAAAATGGCTTATAAGATACGATTTAGCGATTATGCTAAAGAGAAGTTTAATGAACTTGACGGCTCGATCAAAAAACCAATTCAAAAGTTTCTTGATCGACTCGAGGAGAGTGATGATCCACGCAGTAGCGGAAAAGGATTAACTGAGAATTTGAGTGGATTATGGAGATATAGAGTAAAAAACTATCGTTTAATATGTTTTATACAAGACGAAGAGCTTATAGTGCTTTTTCTCGATATAAGTAAAAGAGACGAAGTTTATTCTGATAGGAATGTAAAAAGCATTCTAAAGAATGTGCCAACAAAATAACACATTTTTTAATATTTACTATCTTAATTTTTATAAAAAATTACTTTATTTACTATTTTTAATTTTTATTAATTTTAATTATACGTAGTTTTATTATTATATATTTTATTATTTTTTTAGCAAACTATCAAACAACAATCAAAGAAATTTTAAAATAGTAGATAATAGCATTTATCTACTACGATCGTTATTTTTTTCATTTTGAGTTTTATCATACGAAGAGTAAGAATTTAAGCCCATAGCCTCACGCTCAGCTAAAACATCCTTATAAAGCCTACGCTCATTTTTAATCCTAACAAGTCGTTCGTTAGCAGTAGCCTCAAGCATGGATACGCCTTTAAAATACTCTTTTAAAAGAAAATCGTCCTTACTAATTTTTTCAGATTTTAATAGCTTATTTTCAATATATGAAAAGCGTTTTTTGCAAATGTCGGCTATAAAATCTTTATTATCATCTAGTCGCTTTTTAAATTCATTTTTCTCAGTATCGCCAAGCTCGGAGTGATGTAAAATATAAAGGCTTTGATCTAAAATTTCAAGTTTTTTATTAAGTTTAAAAAGACTTTCATTGCGACCCAAAAGACGTGTAGCAACTAAGCTATCATCAAAGTATTTTTTAGCATTATCATCACGCCCACGAAGCACAGCAATAGATCGTTTTACCTTTTTAGAAAATAACCAGTCGGCTTTACTAGAGCCTTTGCCGTGCGGATAAATTTTATTAAAGTTATAACTAAAATTTTCAAGTAATTTAAGGGTATCGGATTGATCCTTATAGTGAGCCAAATGCATATCATTAATCTGAGTAGCCTTATATGAAAGACTATCAAGCTTTTTAATCTCTTTTATTAAATCCTTGCGTTTTTGAAGTAATATTTTATTATTCTCCTTTAGCTCCTTACCCAGCCTAAAACGTTTTTTGCCCTTTTTCTGAACGTAGAGTAAAAATTGCCTAGTCAGCTCATCATTGGCTTTTTTTAGTAAATCAATCTCATCATTCATAGCCTTAATACGGCTGGAAGTTGCATTATATTCTATCTTATTTTTTTCTTGCATTTGCTCGTAAAATTCTAGTGTTCTATCCTTTGCCGTATAGCTATCCTGCTCAAGGTTGACACTAGATTTTATTTTAGAAAATTCTTTTTTTAAATCCTTATGCATAGCGTTTTTATTTTCGTATTTTAACCCTCTTGCACCAAGCGAATAGGCAAAATCAGTGCGAACTTCGTCGAAGAAATCTTTAATCTCGTCACGAGTATCAAAATGAATTTTACGCCTAGTCATATCATTACGCTTGTTAAGAACCACATGCACGTGTGGGTTATTTTGATGTGTGTGAAGCACCAAAGCATACTTATGCCCCATAAAATTTCTACTTAAAATTTCGCTAACACTATCAACTAGAGCGTTTAGTGTTTTTTCGTCATTGCATGGCTCATTGATTGAGAAAATAAGATGCCAAGCGTCTTTTGAATTTTTATTTGTGCCAAAATCCTTACTCCAATTTTTCATAATTTCGTCACTGCTTACTCTCTCCCCTTTTTCATTGATGGCAGAGCCATCAATTGAGTTATTGAGAGTGTAGTCAATACATCTTTTAATACTTTCACGTGGTAAATTTGAAATCATCTTCACAACAGATTGTTTTGTATTTTTTGAGAAAGAATTTTTAATCGATGAAATATGGCTCGAGCTAAAAGATATATTTTTGTGCTCATTTATTGAATTTTTTGTTCGCCCAGCTCTGATAGTTTTTAAAAATTCATCCCATTGTGCTTCTGTCCTAGCCAAAATAAAAACTCCAACTATTTAAAATATTTGTAATGATGTTAGTGTAAGTAAAGTTAAAAAAATATAATGCGAGAAGATAGGCAGGATAACCCCTTTTGTATGTCGTTTTTTACACTAAACGCCGATATAATCGGCTTTATAGTGTGATTTTTATTCTTTTTACAAAAGAATAAAAATAAAAAATAAAATTTCATTTTATTTTTTTAAATAAGAATAGTAATTAAAAAGAATATTTGTAAAAAATATAAAATATGTAAAATAGATATGATAAGAAAAATTATATTTATAAAAAATGAAATTAAAATAGAATATATAAAATTAAAAATATATAGTCCAAGACATAAAAGATAATTAAAAATAAAAAAATACAAAATTTTTATAAAGCGAGATTTTGTAAAAGAAAAAATTTATAAAAAAAATAAATAAAGTGCCAAGAAAACGTTAATTTATAAAAATTAAAAAGTAAATAAAAAATTAAAAAAATCTTATACCATATTTCAGAACTCCCATAAAAACATACTTTAAAAAAATATTTTTACAAAAAATCATTTTTGAAAAAATAATATAGTAACGGAAACAAAATAAATTACAAAGGAGTATGGAATGAAAAAAATCCTATCGAAAGCTAAAAAGCTTTTCTATCTAGCAATGTGCTCACCATTGTTTCTTTTTGGAGCAGGTGGCGGACAAAATGTGTTGAAAACACTTGAGCAAAACACTAATACTCAAATAACTGAAGCAGGAAGCAGTGTTGCAAGCGTTCTAAACACGATTATACTCGTTATTGGAATTTTATGGATAATTGTCCTCATGCTTACGGCACTTTTTAATGTCGAACAAATAAAACAACACATAAGGTTTGTGCTAATCGCATCGATAATCCTAGGAGTTTGCTACGGATTAACTGCATCTGCAATGTAAATTTAAGCGAGTGTAAAATGGTTGTAACTGACTGCTATATGGACTTAACGAGAAAAACAAAAATAATGGGGCTAACTACAACAAGCTTACTAATTATCTTTGTAATCGGATTTATATCGTGGTTTATCCTTATTTTGTATTCATTGGCAGTCGTTGCAGTTCTATACTGCTTTTTTTTCATTTTGGAATTTTTCGATGAAGATATCTATGAGATCATCGGCTCAAATTTTAAAATTTCACAAAGAAAATTTTTTGCATAGGATTAGACAATGGCTCGTGGACTTATAGATGTTTTTAAAGATTGGAAACAAAACAAACAAGAACTTGGAATTGAAACAAAAAAAGAAAAAGATAGTGATATCCGCTCAAAAATAAGTCAAATAAATAAAAAAGCTGACAGAATAATAATGCTGGGCGAACCTGAAATATACACAATGGCAAAAGAGAACAATATCGCATGCAAATACGGCGAGAATGCTATTGTTACAAAAGATGGCAATATAACAATTGCAGTGGAGCTTAAGGGGACAAGCTACGCAGGAATTAGTCTTGACAATGAAATGGATTATCTAATAAATCGAATTATGTTTTTTACAACGCTAAAAGATAGTGTAGAAACTAATTTAATTATCAAGAAAACTAAGATCAAGGCTAAGGATTACATAGAAAAAAATATAAATCAATATGCAAATGAAATAATTGAAAAATGGGAGAAAAATCAAGATATTTATTCAATCAAATATTTTTTATTGATATCAACTACAACTAAAAATATAACTGGATTTCTTGAAAGTTTTAAGACAAAAGTAACTAGCGAACAAGACGAGAAAAATAAAGAAAGCTCAAACTATAGACAAAAAATGGAGTTGTTAAATAACACACTTCTAAATATAAAAAATCATTTGGCAACGTATCAACCACGCCAGATGAGTAGTGATGAGATTATTAATTTTTATGCGACGTACTCAAACGCACAGGAAACAAATTTAAGATACACAAACGAGCTAATTACGGATAGCTACATTAGCTCTTACGTCGAATTTAAAAAAGATTATATCGAATTCTATAGAAATGATGGCACAACTAAATATGCAAGATTTATAAGCGTAAAAGCATACGAAACAGAGCAAATAAAGTCAATTATTACGTCAAATTTAATTAAGAGTGATCATGAGTTTATGACGATGATTTACTTTAAGGCGTACGAAAAACGCAAAGCAATCAAAAAAATAAAAGATACTAGAGCCTTCTCGGTTGAACTAGTCCAACAAGAACTAGATCATTTGATGGAGCTTATCCAAGCAGATAGAGAAAACCTAGTTGAAACAAGCTTTTCTATATATTGCCTAGCCGACAACCTAGCAGAACTAGATAATCGCACAAACGAACTAAAAAATATCCTTGAAAATCAAGGTCTGAATGTTGTTAGAGAAACTATAAACCAAAAGGCACTATATTTTAGTCTCTTCCCAAGTCGTGGAAATTTAAATGCAAGAAAGAAAACATTAAACATAAGCAACCTAGCTACGATCGCAAATTTTGAGAACGAAGTAACTGGATTTAATCAGAATGATTGGGGTGACGAAGCAGTTACGACCTTTAAGCACTTAAACGGCACACCATTTTTGTTTAACTTTCACTGCCAACCTGATGGAGATAGACCAGCAGGTCATACAATGATCATAGGCGGAACAGGAACTGGTAAAACAACAACAATTCAATTCTTGATGACAAATCTTTTCAAATATCCTGTAAGCATTTTTGCAATGGACAAGCTAAGGGGTATGTATTGCTTCACAAATTACATGGACGGCGAATATCATGATAGCGAAAGCGATGGGTTTAAACTAAATCCATTCAGCCTAGCCGATACAGCAGAGAATAGAGAATTTTTAGCGTCATGGCTAAGCTCAATGGCAGAGCTAAAGCCTGAAGAGCATGATGCAACAAAAGATATTAGAGAAACAATAAATAGGCTTTTTGACAATAAGCAAGCGGATCAAATATTGTCGTTAAGCGATTTCATAGACTCACTGCCAGCCGATAATGAAGCAAGATTAAAGACTAGATTTGGAAATTATAAGGGCTCAATATTCGACAACAAAGAAGATGCCCTAAATTTCACAAAACAGCTATCAGTACTAAACATGGATGGAATATTGCCAAACAAAAAGGTATCAGCCCTCACCGCAATGTATGTATTTCACAGACTGAAAAATCAGGCAAAAAATAGCGAAAATATACGTGGCTTTTTTTGTTTCATAGACGAGTTGAAGGACTATTTAAGAGATGAAGTAATGTCAGAGAAAATCCTTGAAGGTATTTTGGAGTGGAGAAAGATAGGCGGTGTTGGATGCTTTGGCTTTCAAAACATAAGCCTGTTTAACGGAAATGAGCGTGGCTCATCATTTCTTGACAATATCGCAAATTTTCTTATCTTCCCAACAAACAATGAAGATACGCTAAATCAGCTAAGCGAGATAATAGGACTAACGCCTACGGAAGCTAAATTCTTAAAAGACACTCAATCAAATGCTAGGCAGGTGCTTTTAAACATGAAGCTACGAAACGAGAGCGCAAAACTAAATGTCAATTTGTCAAGCCTAGGAAATTATTTAAGAGTATTCTCGTCAAGCTCAGATAGCGTAAATTTGATAAAAAAATTAAAGACTGAAAGCCCAATACATTGGCGTAAATACTATATAGAACACAAAGAACAAAGGAGCTAAAAATGAAACTAGCAGTAATTGTAACAACGGCTTTAATGATATTTTTAAGCGGATGTGCTGATAAGCCAAGCAAAATAGAAAAAGTAAGTCCTTGCGCTTGCTACGACATCATACAAGTAGGTTAATATGGCATACGAAGACAAAAAAGTAGACCCAAATTTTATTTTTAAGGCGGAGCGAAACATAAAAGCGTATATGTTTTATGTGATCATTGCTTTAACAATAGTTAGCATAAGTTTATCCGTTGCGATAGCACTACTAACACCTCTTAAAGAGACAAAGCCTGTATTGTTAAAATTTTCAGATGGTGACTCAAGGTTTGTGACAATAGACGATACCAGTCTAAACGTTAGAAACAATGAAGAGCTTTTAAAAAGCATACTTGCAGGATATGTGAAAAATAGAGAGCTAATTAATCGCATAGATGATGCCGAGCGTTACAACGAAATACGTACGCAAAGTAGTAGACAGGTATGGGAAGCGTTCGAAAATTTGGTTAGTGATCCTAATTCAATTTACACTACCAAAAACTACTATAGGGATATAAAAATTCTAAACGTAGCGATTTTAAGCCAAAATGTAGCTACGATAGATTTTCAAGCAGAAATTACAAATCCAACTCGCACTGAAGTTAGCTATAAAAAATATAGAAGTGCAATAGAGTATGACTTCCGTAACCAAACTAGTAATTATGCGGACACAATGAAAAACCCAACAGGCTTTATAGTGAACAAATATCAAGTAACGCAGATAATAGATGAAAAGGATAAGAAATGAAAAATTTAACTAGATTATCTTTAATAGCATTATTTGTTTTAAATTTAAATGCAGCACAAGACCAAGGTGGATTAAGCGAAGAACAAATGAATGAAGTCCGTGCAATTATGCGACAGACACAAGAACTAGTTAATGAACAGCAAAAAAATGGCTCAATGGGCGAAGATATTTTTAATGACAAAAACAAGGATATTAATAGCCAAGTTCAATCAAATTTCAAGGTAAAACCATTTGGCATGGGGCAGAACAATCATCCGCAACTAGCAAAATTTAATAATTCTCAACCACAAATGGCGCAAATACCAGAGCAAGATGGAATGGGTGCGGAGCAATCACAAGATATAAGCAAAGAAGAGCTTGAGCTTATGCAAAATGCTATAAGAAATCAGGACTTAAAAGCACTACAAAACAAATTCCACACTAAAAATTATAGCGGATATGAAAATACACAAACAATAAAATACGTACCAAATAAGACGCATAAAATACGTACTCGCCAAGCAATGGCAACAACGCTTATATTTGATAATGATATAGATAATTTTGTATTGGGTGACCAAACAGGATTTAAAGTAGAGCAAATACCAAGCAAAGCAAATGCGATAGCGATAATCCCACAGCTTATAGGAATTGATACAAGTCTAACTATTTTTACAAGCGATGGAAAAATCCACACATTTTACTTGTATTCGACAGATTACAAGAATACGAATGATCCAAGCTTTGTAATTCGCATACAAGACGATGAAGTACAAAAAGCAAAGCAAGCCAAAGCAAAAGATGAAAGCGATAAATATAAAATCATAAAAGATGGCATAGCAGAACTAAAAGTGCTAAAGAGCGATATTTATACTGGCTATACGCAAAAAGCGAAAAAAGAAAATGAATGGCTTTTGTCAGCAGAAATTTTTAGCGACAAGAAATTTACATATTTTAAATATGCCAAAGATGAAATGCCACAAATTCCTACAATTTTTGCAGTAATAGATAAGCAGGACAGCCCAGTAGAAACAAGAGTGATAGGAGACTACATTATAGCCGAAACCATAAATCCAAAATTTACTATTAAAAGTGGCGATAGCTATGTGTGCGTAGAGAGAAAAGAAACACAAGAAGAAAGAGATAGAAAAGAAATAAGAAAAAACCTAAATACAGATAAAGAAGCAATAAGACAGCACCAAAAAGAAAACAAAAAAACAATAAATGAAACTAAAGGAATTTAAAATGAAAAAGGGGAATAGACTATTTTTAAGCATAGTTACAATTAGCGTTATATCTGCCCCCCTTTTTGCCACCAATACAGCTACGGCTGAAATATTTGATGACGAAAATATAAGCAAAAAAGCAAAAGACGATAAGATCAGGAATCTGCAAAATCAAACAAATTTAAATCATCTATTCGAAAATTCAAAATTCCCAGTAGATGATTATATTTATAAGGCTGGCAAGAGAGAGCCAAATGAAGATCAGAATTTAACTGAGATTTTAAACAGACTCGAGAAGCTAGGCAACAAGCAACAAAATGCTTTAAATGCACAAAGAAATCAAAATTTGCAAGATCAGACGCCTGAGCAAGATATACAAGAGCAGGAGCAAATGGCACAGCGTGCAAGAGAACAACAAGCCAAGCTTCAAGCCAAACAAGAACAATTGCGACAAGAAATGGCAATAGACAACCAAAGGGCGTATAAAAAACGAATGCAGGAGCTAATGCGAGCGCAAATTTTAGCAAATCGCAATAATGAAGTAAAAAGCGTAAATCAAAACAGCTCAAAATATGGCGTTGATAGCTTTTCAAATCAAAAGCCAGTTGATATAAGCACAAATGAGCATAGGCTGTATCGCACAATTAGAGCTGGCAGACTAATCCCAGCCATATTAACTAGTGCAATAAGCTCGGATTTAAGCGGAATAGTTACGGCTCAAATAGAGCAAGATATATATGCCGCAATGGGGCGAGCCGTATTGATACCACGTGGAAGTAAAGCAATAGGATTTTACACCAACGACACCAAGATCGGACACGAGCGATTAGAAATTAGATGGCGAGAGATTATCACGCCACAAGGCATAAACATAATGCTAACAGATGCAATAGTAGCTGATAACATGGGTATGACAGGAGCGGTTGGAGCAGTCAATAACAAATATTGGGAAAGATACGGCATAGCATATTCAATCTCAACAATTACAAATGCCTTGCTTTTAGGTATAGCATCGAAAATTAATAGTGGAAACAATGCAAACAACACCTATGTAAATGAAATTTACTCTAATTCAAGAAGTGATGTAAGTAGTGTGGTTCAAGACATAATCCAACAACAAAGTCAAATTAAACCAACAATTGAAATTAAAAGCGGAAGCCGTATATTTTTAGTACCAACAAATCACATGTGGTTTGCTAAACCTAAAAATGGCGAAGTTTTAATGCAATATTTCAACGATTAAGGAGCAAGTGTGCAACTAGAAGATATTAAAGCGGAAATCAAAAACCAAAACGCTTATAACAAAATTTTGGAGCGTATAGCAAAACAGGTAAAGAAAACCGAGAAAGCTCAAGTGAATGCAGATAAAGAGAAACAAAAGCTTGAGATGTTGCTAGAAGAAAAAAGAAATTTAATGAGCCAAGCACCAGACCAAAAGCAAAACGAGCAAGATGAGTGAAAGTATAATTTTAAAAAACATTCTTAATGTTTTAAAGCCATATCTAAATCTAAACGCAAATGAGCTAATTTTTAACCAGCCTTGCGAAATTAATATAGATTATGGCGACCACTGGGAAGTGGTAAAAGACGAAAAACTAGATGCTAAATTTTTAAATAGTTTTTTAGTCGAGTTGGCAACTAGAAGAAATCAACGTTTTGATGAAAACCATTGCCACTTGTCTTGTGAATTGCCAAGTCCATTTTTGCGATATCGTGTCCAAGCACAGCACAAATCAAGCCTATTTAATAGCGAAATAGCAATCTGCATAAGGATACCAAGCAAAGAAATTTATCCACTCGAAAGCTTTATCCTAAGTGAAAAATGCATAAATAACGGCTGGAGCTATGAAAAAATAAAAGACTTGATACACGAAAAAAAGAATGTGCTTTTAAGCGGTGGAACTGGAAGCGGAAAGACAAGTTTTTTAAACTCACTAATGGGGGAAATAGACCCAAGCGAGCGAGTAGTAACCATAGAAGATAGCCAAGAACTGAGAGTTGAAAACATAAATAAAACTCAACTTGCCGTCCCGAAAATAGCAACAGAAATTTATAGCTACCAAGTAGCGATCGACAATGCAATGCGTTTGCGACCTGATAGATTATTTCTAGGCGAAATAGATATACGAAACACTTTTTCATTTTTACGTGTAAATAATACAGGACACGCAGGCAACCTAAGCACACTACATGCGAACAACCCAAAAGATGCCATAAAAGCAATAAAAACAAACATTATATTAGGCGGTGGATTATCAAATGTAGATGAAAGTATGCTTGATAGCCTAATAATGACAGCAATTGACTATATCATTCAAATAGCAAGGGTAAAAAATAAAAGAGTAATTACAGATATCCTCAATTTGAAAGAGATAGATATTGCAAGGATGATCGCATGAAAAAAAATGAACGACATTCCATATATTTTACTTTGCCAGATTTAAAAAAATTAAATGAATTGGCAAATCAAAGACGAGAGAGTAAATCGGCAGTCGTTCGAAAATTAATTCATATTGAAAAATATATGCAAACCCTAAAACAAATTGAGATTAATAATGAAATTTTGGCTGATTTTTTGAAAGAATTTAAGCATCTCGGAAAAAATTTAAACCAAATAGCATATCACCTAAATGCTCACATTATAAAAAAAGAAGAAGCTAAAAGCGACCTAGAAAAGACTATGTATGAGTTTTTTGACGCAATAGAAAGACTAAGTAATAAGATCGGTAAGCTAAAAATAAAAATAGACGTAGAACGAACAAAGCAACCTAATAACAAAGAGGTAAAAGGATTGCAAGGTGAATAGCAAAGAATTTACAGCTAAAAAGTGGATATTAATATACATAACATCCATAATAATGGGGATAATTGCATATTTGGTAGTTGTAAAACTTATTTTTAACCCTGACATAGTAAATGTACCAATTGTGGCATTTAAAATTTTACAAAATATTGGCACGCCAACGTTAAAAATGAAAGCCTATGTCGCGGTATTTGCACTAATAGCACCACTCTTGGTCGCTATAATTTGGTGGCTAATGCCATATCTAAGAGATAATGAAGATTATGGATCAGCAAGGTTTGCAACGCCAGCAGATTTTGAAAAGATGAAGATAAACTACAAAACAGGACTTGTGCTAGGATGTTTTGACATTGACAGCACAAGCCCAAAATTTATACGTGCAACGCAACCGCTCTCGACATTAGTAGTAGCACCTCCTGGAAGCGGAAAAACGGCTGGTATGATTATCCCAAATTTATTAAGTGTGCCAAATTCTTGCGTAGTATTGGATATTAAAGGGGAGCTTTACGTAAAAACAGCAGGCTATCGTCAAAAATATTTTAACAATGAAATCCAGCTATTCTCCCCTTTTAGCTGGGATAATACATTATTTTTTAATCCGTTTGATCATAGCCTAGTGAAAGATTTGCAATATCTTCATATAAAAAAATTAGCCGAGCAGATCGCCTCCACAATATTTGTAGGCGAAAAAGGTAGAGAAAACGATCACTGGATAATATCGGCAAAAACAATGTTTGTATTTTTTGCAGAGTATTTTATGCAAAAAGACAAGCACGCAACACTGGCACAATTGGCACAAGCACCAAAGGCTGATTATTTCGACTATCTTGATGAGAAATTTGGCGAAGAAGCCATGAAAGAGCCTGATGAAGACGATCCAACGAAACCAAGAGAACGAGATTATGATGTAGATACTTTCAAAATTTGGCTCAAACAGACTAGTTTTGACGAAACTATAGATGAGAATACAAGAAATCAAGCTAGAGCCTACTCAAAATCTGCCGACAATGAGTTTGCATCGATAAAATCGACATACGATACTTTTATGAAAGTTTTTACAAACCCACAAGTTGCTAGTGCCACCAGCAAAATGAGCTTCACATTTGAAGACCTAAGAGAAAAAAGAATATCGATGTACGTAGTCGTTCAAACCGAAGATATGGACATCCTAGCACCACTTATAAGAATTTTTGTAGAAACGCTATTTAAAAAGCTTATGAGCGGAAAAGAATGTAGTGATTTAAATAAATTTATTTACGCATTTTTAGACGAATTCGTTAGATTTGGAAAAATGCCATTCTTGCTAGAAGCACCAGCACTATGTAGGAGCTATGGCTTATTGCCTGTATTTGTGACCCAAAGCTATGAGCAAATCAAAAAATATTATGGCGAAGATGATATGAATATCGTTAAAAATAACAGCGGTTATCAAGTAATTTTTGGCATGAACAGCGACAAAGACGCTGAAGACACAAGTAAGCTAATAGGCGATTACACCAACATAAAAATAAGTAAATCGCAAGGCAATATGGATCTTTTTAAAAGCAATATCTCAAAAAGCAAAGAAGCAAAGAAGCTGGTCACAGCACAAGACCTAAAAAATCAGGATAGTAGCGATATTTTGATACTTGTAAAAGGATTTTTTAAAATACCTATCAAGGCGAAAGTGCCGTATTGGTTCAAAATAGAGCAATTTAAAGGGGCAGATAAAGTAGAAGTAGTATCGACCCAAGAAATTATAGAAACAGCAGAAACAACTAAGACAATTATAAATCAAGAACAAATACAAGTAAAAGATGAAAGAAAAGAGCAAAGAGATGAATTATTAAAATCATTAAGAATAAAAATAGATAAAGAGTAGAAATTTTTAAAAAAAATTTATAAATATTACCAATAATTTTAAAGCAATAGTATTTATAAGCTTTAAATATTTTTACTTTTTAATATTTTATTGTTATATATTTTATTATTTATAAAGTTTTTAATCTAAAATTTAATAAAAAACCTAAATTTTAGATTAGAGCCTAAAAGCTCTAAAAATCTGTCCTAAGGAGTAGAAAATGACCTATGCAGAAAAGCTAAAGCAAGAAGAAGCATATAAAGAGTATGAGATGTATCTTGCAAAGCAATTCGAAGAGAGCCAAGACGGCGAGTTTGAAATCAACGATGATGAAAGCAAGAAGTGGGATTATCTAAAAAAAGACCACCAAAGCCTCGAAATCATAGAAGAAGAAAATGAGCCTAACTCAAACCTATAGCCCAAAAGTTATAGGTTATTAACAGATGTAAAGGATAAAAAATGGCTGATTTTACAAAGTATATCAAGTCAGAACAACAAGAAAATGCCACTCAACAAGAGAGAAAAAGCTGGAATCAGATGGATAACGCTGAAAAGAAAGAGAGCTTTGATAAATACATGAAATATAAGCTCTTTGAAGCCCACAAGACAGCAAAAGCAGACTGGCAAAAAGATATGAGTAAAGAAGAAGTCGATAGGACAATTCCATACAACGCAAAGACTGGAGCCACATACTCAAGAGAGACTAGTATGCTATTAAGAGCCGAAATGGCTATAAAAGGTTATGACAAGCCTCAATTTGTGACAATGGAGCAAGGTAACGCAATGGGCGGAATACTAAAGCTAAAACACGATGAGAAAACAGGCGAAATCCTAACCACTAAAAATGGCTTACAAGCTAGAGTCGATGGTGTCAAAATGCTCTATATTGCAGACCACGAGATTAGACCAAAACTAGACAAGGATGGTAAAGAAATCATGGCTGTTGTAAAAGACAAAGACGGCAATATAAAGTATGACAAAGAGACAGGGGAAGCAATGACCTATGTTGTAAAGGAAAAAATCCCAATTAATCCACGCCTAGAAACAAAAACTCTATATCACGTAAGTCAGTTTGATGGACTAGACGAGAGCAAGATCAAAGAAAGAGATCTAACAGCAATCCAGCACTATAGAGAGCAAGCGAAAAATCAAGATTTTGAAGTAAAAATAGATTACAACAAGACCTTGGGGATAAGCGGAAATTTAGAGAAACAGCTAAACAACCTAACGCTAGCTCAAATTAAAGGTGTAGATTATTTTAATCCAGCTAAAAAGATCGACATGACCAAAGAAAAAGCTCAAACCAAAGAGCAAAACAAGGGCATGGAGAGATAAATAGGTCATAAACGAAACTTAGGACAAATAGGGAGCAAAGCTCCCTATTGTTTGTAAAAAGGGAAAAAGATGTTAAGCGATTTTATAAATTTTTTAGGGCTGAGCGACAAAAAGAACAATAGCAAAATTCAAGCAAATGTGGGCAACCCTGCCATAAAAGAAAATACAGAAAATTTTATCATAGAAATGCAAAGCCCATACTTTGAAGAAGAAATCGCGACAGAAACAATTATAAAAAATAATAAAAAAATAGAAATTAAAAAAATAAAGACTAAAAAGCCATTAGATAATGGAAAAGCATTAATATCAATAAAAACATATATGAAAGAAATAACAAAGGCATAAAATGGCACAGACAGAAGTAGCAAAAGATATATTAACCGATAGTAATTGGATTAATAAAGTACAAGCCGTTATGCAAGAAAACGTAATGAGCTTATTTGAAAAATTTTATAACGGATCGCATGATTTAGTATATTCAACTGCATCGGAAACTATAATAATTCTTATAGTGGTGTTTTGGCTATTGGGTAGAGTAAAAAATGGCTACCCAACAAGAGATGAGATCTTCGGAGCAATAAAATATTTAATATTGCTATGTTTTATATTTGCAACTCTTAGCTCCTTTAACGCCTATATGGGCGTTTTATATATTCTGACAATCCCAGAGAACGCAATAACTGCAATAGTCAGCTCAATTTTTGAAAATAAAGACTTTGGATCGATTGTGACAGAGTCAGCAAACAGGATCGATAATCTAAGAGAAATGATGTGGAGCTACGGAACAAAAGAGTATTTACAATCGCAAGAGTGGTCATTTTTAGGCATTAGCTTTAACGGCGTAATGGATTATTTATCGGCAGGTGTGATAACAGCAATTCGTATGATACCTTTTTGGATTTTTTATTTAGCATTTTTTATACTTTTGATAGGAATTACAATAGTGATTTTCTTTAGTAAATTTATGGCATTTCTAATACTTAGCACCTTGCCTTTAGTCATACCATTTTTAATAATGCCAAAATTCTTACCATATTTATGGAGCTGGTATAAGCTCTATTTATCATACGCAATTATTGCACCATTAGCGTTTATAGCGCTAAATTTAGCAATGAACCCAATTTTAGAACTAGAGAAATACCAAGATTATATAGGCGAACTATTTACTAAACAATTTGAATACCTAATTACAGGATCGATAACTTGCATAACAGCATTGTTTTTATTAAGGAAAATTCCAAGTTGGATCAATGCAGTGCTTGGTACGCAGATGGAAAATGGAAGTGGCGGTGTAACTGGCGGAATAGTGGCTGGTGCAGTAGCAGTCAAGACCATATTAAGCGGATTAGCTAGAAAAGCTGGTGGCGGAAGTTTTATAGGCGGAGCAGTAAGTGGATTTGGATCAGCTACAGGAGCTGGAGTAGCAGGACAAATAGCTAGTGCAAGTATAGGAGCAGGTGCAAATTTAATAAAAGATATCGGCGCAGGCTCAAAAGCAATAGGTCAAGGCGTAGGAAAAGCATATGAAAAGTATAAAACATTTCGTGGCGGATATGTAGCCCCATAAAAAGGAGTAAAAACATGCAAAATACAATAATCATAATTGAAAGTCCAAACAAGGTCAATAAGATAGAGCAAATAACTGGAGCAAAAGTTTATGCTACAAAAGGGCATTTTAAAGAGCTTACAAATCAAATAGTGGTTGATTTTAAGAACTATGAGCCAATATTTGATTTCAAAGAAGATAGCAAAAGCCGAATAAATGCAATATTTAACGATTGCAAAGGGAAAGATGTCGTAATTGCGACAGACCCTGATAGAGAGGGATACGGAATAGGCTATATGGTTTATCAAACTATTAAAAATATAGCAAAAAGCGTTAAGCGTGCAGAATTTCACGAGATCACAGAGAGTGGAATAAAAAAGGGGCTAGATAGTGCTGTGCCATTTGCAAACTCAAATTTAAAAGAATTTGATAGCTTCAAGGCAAGAGCGGTAGGCGATAAGTTAGTTGGATTTATCATGTCGCCAACATATATCAACAAGCTAAATGATAAAAACAATAGCGTAGGCAGGGTGCAAACCCCAGCTCTTGCTCTAATTGTAAAGCGAGAATTGGAAATAAAAGAATTTCTGGAAAATAAGGCAAACGCAAAGATCGATTATAAAATAAAAGTAAAACTTAAAACAAAGGACGGCATAGAATTTAATGCGGTAAATGACAATATATTTACAGACAAAGATGAAGCAAACGCCAAAATATCTGAATTAGCTGGTAGCCTAGCAAAGGTATATAAAATTGATGTTAAGCAGGCACAACAAAAGCCTAAAGTACCTTTTAGAACCTCACAACTACAAGAGTACGCAAATAAAAGATTGG
>NZ_PIRS01000006.1:0-131516 GCF_003048985.1 Campylobacter concisus | reverse complement strand
TATGATATAAATAAGGATCAGAAATTTCTCTACGCAAGAGAGCTTTTAAATTTCAAAGAAAAAAGAGGCATAGATGTCTTAGAGCTTATGCAAAAGATAGATAAGAAGCAAATTTTAAATAAGATGGTTTAAATTTAAAGGATCTAAGATGATAAACACACTTGGTAGCTACCACTTAAATTTAGAGCAGAACATAAAGGTATCAACCAAAGTTTCTACCAACCAAACCAGCTCAGAGGTTTTAGGCTACAAGGTAGATAAGGATGGCTACTTTACAGATGAGTTTAATAAACAAGCTGGCATCCCAAGTGATTATAAAATTCACTCAAGCACGCTGGAGTCGTTAGTAAATGTTGCAGAGGGGACATCGTTTTTTAGTCGCACCTTTAAAAGCATAGATATAGCAAAGACTGCTGGCAATGCCTACAAAATCCTCTCACAAGTAGTTGGCGAAGATACATTAAATTCAAAGGATAGCTTTAGCTTAGACGAGATAAGAAATTTCCCTCAAGGCTTTTCTTATAACCGCCAAAGTATGCAAGTAACTAAAATCCATAACTCCATTCATGAATTTGGCTCGGCTGCGGCTGATTTTAACGGCAAAGAGTCAAATAAGCAGATGATAAGCACGCTTTTTTTCAACCCAAGCTTTAATGGTGGAGATGGCAGGCAGCCACTAAAGCCAACAACAGATATCTTTAACAATAACAATGGCGGCAAAGAGAGTGTAGGCAGTGGTGTTTTTATCGATCCGCATGGAGAGAAATACACTAATAAAGATGGCTCTATAACTAGAGGCGGGCTTTTAGCAGCCGTCATAAATAGCAACCTTGACGTCAAAGAAGGTGAAACCACCGTTTTTGGAAAGAAGCAAGGCTTTGATAAGAGCGTAGATAGTAAAGAATTTAGTAGGGCATTTGAGCTATTTGAGCTTATGGGTGAGATGAAATTTGGAGCAAATTTCAACAAAGCAAGCGACTCTGATCTAGCTGGTATGCCTGAATACATGCAAGAGTATGTTAAGTATAAAAGAGACCTTGTCTATGTAGATCTAACGACTGGGTTTGTTGGTAAGTATTCAGATGAAGAAGACGAACTATCATTTAAAAAGATGATGGAGCATAATCTAAAAATGCTAAAGCTACTCTTTGGTGAGATAGATAAAGATGGCAAAAAGAGCAAAGACTTTATGGATAGCTTTTTAAAATTTAGCATGCCGCCTTTAAATTTAGTAAAAGAGCTAAACGAAAACCCAGCTGGAAAATATCTAGTAGATATGCTTGGTATAAAAAGAGATGTTGATGTTGATATAAAGGCGTAAGGGGGAGTTAAAATGATAACTAGCATAAACGGACCTAGCAACACACCGATACAAGATAACACTATCCAAAAAGAAAATGCAACAGAAAATATAACCAAAGAAGGTAAGCAAGACAAAAACGCTACCGAAGAAAAATTTGACTACTCAAAGAATCTTTTTAAACCCTGGAGCGAAACTATAAAAGAATTTATAGATATAGACAAAAGTAAAGAGGGCTGGATAGCAGATACTATAAATCGAATTGATAATATGCTATCTAATTACACCATTCAAGAAAGACGAGCTCTATCAGCAAAAAGAGAGCCAGAAAACATGGAAGAATTTAGAGTTCGCGAACTCCAAGATTACATGGACTGGTTGCTTACAAACTCTATAGACGGCAAACCAACGATAGTTGGTAAAATGGTTGGTCTTGGCACAGCAGAACAAGAGGCGGAACTAGAAGCTTTTGTAAAATCATTTTCTGAAGACACAATGATGAGTAATGATGGTGCTGCTTTGTTTGTTAGAGCTGATCTAAGTATAGAAGAGTTTAAAAAGCTTTATAGAGAAGATGTAGAAAAAACTACGAAAGAGCATAAAGAATTTCTAACTAAACTACACAAAGAAGAACAAGAATACAATGCAAATTTTGCCAAAGAGCAAAATGAGAAGAAATTTAAACCTATGCAGGTTAAGAAGAAGTATGAGACCTATGATATAAACAAGGATTCTATGCAAGAGAGCTTTTAAATTTCAAAGAAAAAAGAGGCATAGACGTCTTAGAGCTTATGCAAAAGATAGATAAGAAGCAAATTTTAAATAAGATGGTTTGATGAATAAAACAGAATGAGGATAATCCTCTATCTTGTCATAGGATGACTTAGTGGCGGCTTGCGCTAAATACAAAGATAAATTTAAACCTTTTTATCGACAACCTTTTTACCATTTTCTTCAAGTTTTTGCATGATACGAAGCACATCGATACCTCGTTCTCTCTCAAGTTCTTGAAGCTTAAGTAAATATGAGAATTTCTCATCCTTAGTAATGTCATAAGTTTCAGTGTTTTTGCTTTCAGCTTGGATGGGAGTAAATTTTTTCTCTTTGGTGTCGTCTTTTTCTTCTTCAACGCTCTCTATATCCTGAAGACCTTTTTCATTCATCTCTTTTAGTATATTGACAGCATTTTTGGCATCTTCGCCAGATAAAGTTATGTTAAACCGCTCTTTTAATGCATATTTAGCCCACTCCTCTTTAAACTCATCAACGCTCATATCGCTATCAAGCAGATCAACAGTCCTTGAGTTTTGCATAAATAGCAGTTGTCGATCGCCACTATATTCATTTAAAAATTCATTTACAGTGTATGGGATATCTCTTAAAATTTTTGGCTTATCACTGTCTGGTTTTGCTTGCTGACCTTGTATATACTCTACAAACAAACCCTTGCTTTCATTTATGAAATTTTTAAGATCTGATAGCTGCTCGCTTGTAAAATCAGGATCATAGCCTCTAAGCTTTCCTATGATAGTGACTTTTGCTTCATCGCCTTTTGTAAAGCCAGATAGTGGATATATGTGTCTATCGTAAGCCGCAGCTTGAGCTTTTCTATCAAGCCTTGCGTATTTAGGAAAGCTCATACCATATCCCATGTCGTTACTAAGTATCTCGTTAATATCGTTAAATTTAAACCCCATCTCACTAGCTATGTGTTCTCTAGACAGATAAGGATATGGTGAGCTAGAAATTTGCATTTTACTATCCTTAGTAAATTTTAAACTACTCAACGATTTTTCAAAATTTATTTGAGTGAAATTTTCTTAGTTGGTAAATCGTCTTTTAAATAATTTAGTTTATATATGGCTTATCTCGACACAAAAGTATTGCTGATAGCGCTTATCCTCCCACTCCAAGAATTTGCTAGAGAATTTATATCCTCGCTAGTTGGCTTAAATTTCTCATATTCGTTTGAGGTAACACTTTCTGCGCTAGTGTTCTTTGATCTTGCATACATTAAAAGAGTTAGCTCTTTAAGTCTTTCTTTTATGAGCGCTTTTATGCTCTCACTATCTTTACCCACTTTTTCAAAATCCACAAAGTACTCTTTATGCTCTCCAGTGCTTGAGATATCATTTAAGGCAGCGCTACTTAGCTTAGTCTTTGCACTATCACTTGGTAGCGGTCTAGAGCTGCGCAAAAATCCCATAAAAAGAGCCTCTTTACTGTAACCTTCATCTGCTTGATATACCGACATATCAGGGTTAAAGCTAAACTCATCACCTGCTTCGCTCATCGTAAAATCAACCTCTTTTACTATGAGCCTAACGCCTGCACTTGATAGTTCTTTACTTAGAGACTTAGCGCTATTTAGCTCATCGGTGCTAGAGTAGATGTTTGAGATAGTAGAGTTTGATAGATCTTTTAGCAAATGTCCTTTGGCATCGTAGCTAGTGCCTTTTGTGCTGTAGCCTTTTGGTAGTTTGCCTATATCTGCAAGGGTGTAGCTCTTTTTATCATCACCTAAGGCAGAGGTCATTTGGTCAAATAGTCTGTAGTAGTGCTTTATGGTGTCAGCCATATCAATATTATCAAAGATCTTTATCTGCTCGTCCTTGCTCTTGATGCGATTTAGCACATGGTTGCGCTCGGCAAATCTATTAAGTTCATCAAGCGTGCTTTTATGGATTTTAAAGTCCTGTGGCAAACCTGCTGCTTTGTTAAAATCAGCTCCCATAAAGCCAGCTTTATCTACTGTGTAGCCATAAGCTTGAAGGTCATTAAAATTTAAAGAGCTGAGACTATTTTGTGAAGAAGTAGTATAAGTAAATTTAGCTGGCTCTTGGAGTAATAGAATTAAGGAGAACACTTAATCACTATATTAGTGAAATATGTACTTCTTAATTCTTTTTTATTTAAGAAACTAAGAGAAAGGGGGTAAAAATGAGGAATTATGAAAAGATAACAGCACTCTATGAGAGATTAAGTCGTGATGATGAACTTCAAGGAGAAAGCAATTCTATTGTAAATCAAAAGAAAATCCTTGAAGAATATGCAGGTAAAAATAATTTAAGCAACATCATACATTTTACAGATGATGGAATAAGCGGAACACAGTTTGATAGACCGGGCTTTATGGCAATGATGAACGGAGTTAATCAAGGTAATATAATAGGTTGTATAATCGTAAAAGATATGAGTAGACTTGGCAGAGACTATCTTAAAGTCGGTCAATGTATGGAAATCTTAAGACAAAAGGGAGTTAGGCTCATTGCTATCAATGATAATGTAGATAGCTTTTATAGAGAAGATGATTTTACCCCTTTTAGAAATATTATGAATGAATGGTATACAAGAGATACTTCAAGAAAAATACAATCTACATTCAGGTCAAAGGGGGAAAGCGGAAAGCATACGGCAAGCTCTCCACCTTATGGATATATCAAAGATGAAAAAGACAAAGATAAGTGGATTGTAGATGAAAAAGCAGCGGAGATAGTAAGGAGAATATTCAATCTGACCATGCAAGGCAATGGTCCGTATCGAATAGCAAAGATATTGGAAAGTGAAAAAGTAGATATACCTGCTTACCATCAGCAAAAATTAGGATATGGACTACATCAAAGCAAAGTGTTTGAACATCCTTATCGTTGGTGCAGTTCTACAATTGTAAGTATCTTAAAGAAACAGGAATATTTAGGTCATACTGTAAACTTCAAAACAAGAAAGCATTTCAAGGATAAGAAAAGCAAATATGTATCTGAAGAAAACTGGCTGATATTTGAAAATACCCACGAGGCAATTATAGACCAAGAAACCTTTGATAATGTGCAAAGGATAAGAGGAAATGTAAAAAGGTATCCCGATGGTTGGGGAGAATATCACCCTTTAACTGGGCTTATGTATTATGCAGATTGTGGCAGTAAAATGTATGTTCATAGAACAAGTAATTACAAAAATATTCCCTACTACACTTGCAGTGCTTACACGAAAGTACCCTGTGGAACGCTTTGTCCATCTACTCACAGGATAAAAGCGGAAGCAGTCTTAAACCTTATACAGGAAACCTTAAAAGACATTAAAAAATATCTTGATGAAGATCACGAAGCCTTTATCCGTTCCATTTAAAATGAAATGGAAGAAAAGGAAAAAGTAGAGATAGAAAAGAAAAAAATAAGATTAATGGAAAGTAAAAACAGGCTTCAGGAACTTGAACGATTGATGTGCCGTATTTACGAAGATATGATACTTGAAAAAATACCAAGTAATAGATATGAGATACTTAACAGTCAATATGAAACAGAGCAAATAGCTTTAAGCAAAGAAATTAAAGACTTAGAGTTTGCAATATCAAGATATGAAAAAGAAACAGATAAGGCGAAAAAGTTTATATCTCTAATAAGCCGATATGAAAATTTTGATGAACTTACAACTACAATGATAAATGAGTTTGTAGAAAAGATTATTGTTCATGAAAGGAATAGAAAAGGTAGTCAAACATCAAAGCAAAAAAATAGAGATATATTTTAATTTTATCGGTAACTATGAGCCACCAAAAGAAGAATTGACTGAAGAAGAAGAAAGATTAAAAATTGAGGAAGAAAAGAGAAAAATCAAGGAAAGAAAAGATAGACTTCATCAAAACTACTTAAAGCGTAAAGTAAATGGAAAACAACAGGAATATGAGGAAAGGTATAAGGCAAGGAGAGAACAGAGAAAACAAGAAAAATTAAAGGTTCTGAAAAGGGCAGGTATACAAGTTAATAAGTTAGAAAAAAGAGATTGAAGTTAGTCAATCTCTTTTTTAGTACAGGTATCAAGTATATCAATTATGTTATTTGCAATTGCATGGATAACAGTAACGGCAACAGAATTACCAAACTGTTTGTAACTTTGAGTATCACTTACAGGAATGATATAGTTTTCGGGGAAGCCTTGAAGTCTTGCAGCTTCACGAGGTGTTAGTTTTCGTGGATTTTTTCCTTTTTGCTCAATAAGTATTTCACTCCCGTCTTTATAATATCTTGCAGATAATGTATTTGTATAAGGACTGTTTTCATTGAACAATGTGTAACCAAATCCATTTCCCTTTATTTTATGTTCTTTCTTTCGTCGTTGATGACCTTGCCAAAGTGCATTTGAAATGGTGTATTTAGTATCAACATTTTGCTCTAAAATATTTCCCACAGAAACATCTGGGCAGGGAGGAATTGGAAAAGAAAAATCTTTATAGTTATCTATTTTATCCTTATCAAATCCAACAATGTAAATACGCTCTCTATTTTGTGGAACACCGAAGTCTTTTGCTTTAAGTATAATAGAATGAACATCGTAGTTTAAATCCTTTAATGTTTTTTCTATTGTTTTATAGGTACGACCTTTATCGTGAGATTTTAGGTTTTTGACATTTTCAAGAAGAAATGCCTTAGGTCGTTTCTCTTTAATAATTCTTGCAATTTCAAAAAATAATGTTCCACGAGTATCTTCAAAACCAAGCTTTTTACCGGCTTGACTAAATGCTTGACAAGGAAAACCACCGACAATAATATCATGATTAGGAATATCTTTTTCAGATATTTTTGTAATATCTCCAAAAGGAGTTTCACCAAAATTTGCCTTATATGTTTTTACTGCAAATTTATCAATTTCACTACTGAATACGACATTTGTTTTACCTGTTTGGTAAAATCCAAGCCTTGTACCACCAATTCCGGCAAATAAATCAATGATTTTATAGGGGGCATTTTCATTATTAGGGAAAGGTACTTTTTCAGGAAATGATAAAATATGTTTCAGCTCAATGGACGATGGCTGACTTTCTCCATTTTCCCATCTGCGAATTGTCCTATCTCCGAATTTGGACATACCAACAGCATCAGCTAATTCTTTTTGAGTCATTTGTAATCTGATACGCTTATTTTTTATTAAAATAGCAGGGGAATTATCTATGATTTGTGGTATAATATTCATATATATTCTCCTTTTTATATATGTTATTTCAAGTTTATATTTATATATGTTATTTCAAGGACTAACTGTCCTCTATTTGACACTATTGTACCATATAGAAGAAAATTTTTCAAGAAAGGAAAAGAGTTATGGCAAATATTTCTCTTGATGAATATAAAAACTTAGTTAAAGAAAAAAGGAAAGAAGGCTTTAAACAGCCTTATGACTTAGTTTATGATAATTTTATTACATTAGGATACGACAAAGTCCCTAAAGAATTCTTTTTAAGTAATGCAAGTGAAGTTGTTGAAAAACTTAGAAATAGCTGTTGGAGTGAATTTCAGCCATTAGAAAAAGACTTTACTTCAAAAATGCTAAAAGAGTTAGTTGATGATGAGTATATCAAAACTCTTACACCAATAGAGGCAATTACTTGGTTTGTGGAAGAATTTCCGGAACATATATATGCTTTGACTTTGTCAAATACTCAAAGTAGGAGGAGTAGAGCAGGTAAAGAATTTGAAAGTATTATAGAACTCATTTTGATTGGTGCAGGGATTCCACTTGACAGTCAAGGTAATATAGGTAAACAAGAGTTTGTCAATAAAGGTCTTGGTAAATTGGTAGATTTAGTTTCTCCGGGTGTTTTAGAATACATTGTAAATAAGAGAAATACTGTCTTAATTAGTGCAAAAACCACATTAAGAGAAAGATGGCAAGAAGTACCTGAAGAAATGGGAAGAACAGGTGCAAGAGAAATGTTTTTAGCAACTCTTGATACTTCTATTAGCTCTGATGTATTGAACACTCTATATGAGGCTAATATACAAGTTACAACAACAAAAAATATAAAAGAAACATATTATTCCGATAATGAAAGGGTATTAACCTTTGAAAAGTTGGTTGAAATATGTTTAGACAATGTTTCTCATTGGAAAAATTTCAACTACACAGTAGAACAAAATGAGCAAATGATAGAGCTTATCACTAAGCAAATTGAAAAACACCAAAATCATAAATTTGTAGAAGAATATTATGATGAGCGATTAAAAAACATAAAGAAGTAGACAAATTAGAATTTGTCGGTATATCATTAAATCGCATTTTTTCGATTAAACTATGGAATACAAAGGAGCAAATAATCATGAGCGAACAGAGAATCTATTGCATGGACCTTGTAAAAAAAGAGGATCCGGAAAAGGCTGTCAGAACACCGTTTTATCAGACAGAATCTACAGGCGGATCGGTCTGGGTTATCAAACCCGGTCAGACATTGCAAAAGCACTATCACCACAATTCCGACGATATATGGATCGTCCTTCAGGGAGAGGGAATATTCTACCCCCAGCCTAATGAAGAGGTTCCATTCAAGAAAGGCCATGTCATAGTATCGAAGAAAGACTCCTGCCACGGAGCAAAAAATACTGGAGATGAGGATATCATCTTTGTAAGTATAGTAGCACCTGTCCCTTCCGACTATGATCCTATAAACGAGTGACAGGAGAATAAAATTCCCGTTTGACAAAGGATTGTGATTATACTTGAGAAAGAAAAATGTTTATATAACATTGGGATACATAGCTGTATATCTGGTGATATATTGGTGAGAGCAACTTGATTGGTTGGCTATTTACTAATATTCCAACTGGTGAGCATAGTTATTTATATGGTTGGTTGCTCAGTAGTAATCTGTTTTGGTATGCACTTGCGATTTCTGCGCTTCCTTCTCTTTGGGGTAAGTTTAAGTTTTCGGCTGTTACTACGGCGGGATTTATTGTAGGTATTGTAGCAGGCATAATCGTTGAGAAATACAAGAAGTAAGTCAAATTTCAGTTTGTCGAGCTGAATAATACAGATTCAAGACGATAGAAAGTAAAACATCTATCGTCTTTTCTTATGAAAAAAACTTGAAAGGAGATGAAATTTATGGACAATAAAAACAGAATTAGAAAAAGTAAAAGAAAAGATTGAAAGCAAGTAAGAAGAAAAAAAATATGAAAAGAAACTATCTCAGCTTAAAAATCAGGAAAAGAAAATCAGAAAGCAAACGAGCCTTGAAGAAAGAAAAAAGCGAAACCATAGATTGATAGAGCGAGGAGCAATCTTAGAAAGTTTAATTGAGGGAGCAAGCGAGAAAAGTAATGAAGAAATAAAGGCTATTTTGCAAAGAGCATTTCAAAAAGACTAAGAAACGCAAGGACATAGTATAATTGTAATTCCCTTAGATTTTCTAAGGGCGCAATTATACACCCTTTAGGTGTCCTTGCGACCTGCGGTGCTTTTACCCTTGCGGGGAGCAAAGAAAAAAGCCGAAGCATTTTTCCGTATTAAAGGCAAAAGACAACTGAATATAATTCATTCGCTTTTTTATCATCAAGGGTAAAGCGCATTCACTATCGCTCACCCTTGACAATAAAAATTTGAAACAGATAGCTTACATTAAGCCGACATACTGAAACAACAAAAGTTAAAAGTATAGTCGGCTTTTTCTATTGTACCGTTTCAAAACGCTCATTCAGTTTATAGAAAAGCAAAAGTATTTTTAAGACCGACATCTAAAACAACAAAAGAAAAATAAGAAGATGACAAATGCCACATTCCCAAAATGGGAGTGTACCTAAATCAAAGACAGTACTAATCAAAGGGGGTAGTGAAACACGACTTCCTTAAAAGATAAAAGGAGTAACGATTTGTTGCTACATTTTCATAACAAAAGATAGGAGAGAAAAATGGCAGATAAAAGGATGTTTTCAATAAAGATAGTGGATAGCGACTTATTTTTGGATATGCCATTAAGTAGCCAATGCCTGTATTTTCATCTATCTATGAGGGCAAATGATGATGACTTAAAAATTCTAATTACAAAAGGTTTTGTAATTGTCTTTTAAAGAGGGGTTATAGTCATTACCTATTGGAAGATAAATAACTACATCAGAAATGACAGACGAAAAGAAACGATGTATCTTGAAGAAAAGCAAAGTATAACGCAAACGGAAAATGGAGCATATATCAAGGTTGAAAATCTTGGTATACCAAATGACAACCAAGTGTCAACCGTTTGTCCGCATAGTATAGTTAAGGGTAGATTAGATAAGAGGAGAATAGAACAGGTTGCCCCAGTGTCCCTTTATGGAGAGTATCAAAATATTCATTTAACCGATGAAAAATACCAAAATCTAAAAGATAGGCTGAAAGGTCATACAGATACAATGACTGAAAAGCTATTAAGATATATCAAAAGTAAAGGCACAGACTACAAAGACCACTATGTAACAATCCTTAATTGGTATGAATTGGTATGAACAGGATAAAGAAAAGCTATCACAGAAAAATAATCAAAATAAAAGCCATAGAACCTATTCAACCAACTATGAAGACAGCGACAGCCTATAAAAGGTGTTTTTAAGGGTTTAATCATAAAAGAGGTGTCAGACTATGGTTAAGATAAAAATAAGCCTTAAAACGCATTATAGAGCCTGATGTAGAAAAGGAGACTAAAATTATGAATGATAAAGAAAATATGATTACTACAAAAATTCAAGGGACAGATTTTATCTACAACAAAGATACTCACTATGAAGAAGACGGACATATCTATTGCAAGATTTGTAATGAAAGAATAGACGGTAAGGTAATTCCGATGTTGGATAAGCCTATGATTATCAGAACGGCTTGTAAATGTGATAGAGATAGAGCTGAACAAGAAAAAACTGTTAAAACAAGATAGGTTGAGACAAAGCTGCTTTATATCCAAAAATCAAATAGCCTACACCTTTAAAAATGCCGATGAAGATACAGATAAGGAAATCATCAAAAAAGCAAAGAACTATGTAAAACATTTTGAAGAAATGAGAAAAGATAATGTTGGACTGTTACTTTACGGAAATGTAGGAAGTAGCAAGACCTATGTAGCTTGTGCTATTGCCAACGCTATAATTACAGAATATAGCCATACAGTAAAAATGAGGAACTTTGCACAGATATTAAACGACTTACAAAAAGGTGGCTTTAATCTTGATAGAAACGAATATATCGAATAGATAACAAGCCCTACCCTACTAATTCTTGATGATTTTGGAATAGAGAGAAATACAGAATATGCCTTAGAGCAAATTTACAATGTAATCAATGCAAGATACCTAAAGGCAAGACCAACCATTATAACTACTAACCTTAATTTCAAAGATATAGAAAAAGAACAGGAAGATATAATGCTTGGCAGGATTTATTCAAGGATAATCGAGATGTGTTTACCTCTTAGGATAACGGGACTTGATAGAAGAAAAATACAGAGCAAAGAAAAGCTGAAGAAAGCACAAAACTTAATAGATGAATGAGAGCGATTGGAAAAGTAAAAAAATTCTAATCGCTTTTTAATTGCAAGAAAAGGAATGATGATATGCAAAAAAATAATACAGAAACAAAAACAATAAAGAAGATTGGAAAAACTACCTATGAAGTTGTTGTACATTTTAATAAAAATACTACTGAAACAATGCAAGACAAATTGAAACGCATAATGCTTAGAGAAATTGAGAGTGAAAAACATCAAAAAAATGATAAAAATGATTAGAAAGTCCTTGACAAGTTGTTACAGGTTTGGCTCGCTAATCTTTTCTTTGGTCTTTTGGTTAAAAATATCACTAAAATTTGCAGACCTGCCTTGTTTGTGCTGTTGCTTAGTGTATGAATTTATATTGGTGCTTAAGATGCTAATATCATTCGTGGTTTGCCTCCTAGCTTCTTGCTTTTTAAGTTTTAATTAAAGTAACCATAAAATAATTGACTATCCAAATTTATCAGTCAAAATAAACAAGTGACAAATATGCCAATCACAAAAATTACAAAAATTTACTTTTACTAAGTCATTCTTTGGTGGGACTGATTTAATTCCAGTATGCGCCAAAATTCAATTCAGATATTAGGGCGAGCATACTCTATGTAGCTACAAAATGTTACCATTTGTTGCTCCATAGAGGCTCGCAAGGAGAGCTTGCCGCTCCCTTGACCCACGCTTAAAAAATATTTTCTTTATTAAAGTGGCCATGCAAGATAGGCTTTTTTAATAAAAGCTTAAGTTTATTAAAGGTAGCCATAAGAACAAAAATAATTAGACTAAATTATTTTTGTAGTCTGCAAAATATATTTTAGTAGATTTTTAAAATGACAACGTAACGAATAATGTTTTGGAAGTAATAAATAAGATGATTATGCAATAAACTTAGTAGAGTCTCTACGTTTAAAACATATCTAAGCTTTGAGTCTTTTCCTTACATACATCACCCACGTGGTGATGTATGTTGGCTTTTTGGGTGTATTCACGCTCCTCTATAAATTCTCTACATATTCTTGTAGCCTCTTGTGCTCTATCTGTAAGCTCTCGTATTCTTTTCTCAAATTTTGGAATTTTTCTTCTGAATTTTTTAATTTTTCTTCCAAGCAAGATATTGAACTCTCGTACATATCTCTTTGTTGCTGCAAAGATTCCGTTAAGGCGTCGTTGCAATCTTTGTTCAAGCTCTTGACTTTCTTTGTTAGCGCTGTCACATTTGTCCGTAATATCACAAGCTCCTTCTCGCAGTCTTGTTGCAAATTCATTATTTCTAATTCGTGTCTGTTCCTTTCGTCTTCGATCATCTTGGTCAAGCGCTCGTTCTCTTCTAGCAATGCTTTCTCTAATGCTGTCATCCTCTACTCCATTTTCATTAATATAAATTTCCTGCTCTCGTTCTCTGTTATCTCTTTGTCTTTTGGAATCGATATGTAATACTCTCTCTGGGTCTTGTCCGCAGTAGGTTGGCTGTATCTCCATTGTTTTGGTATCGTCCAAGCTACTTCTTCCTTCAATATCATTGCGTGCACTACCCAACCAATTACTATTCCCAAAATTAGTGTGGTAGCCACTGATAGCGAGATTATCACCGATCTGTCCTTGTGATGCAAGGATATTGTTTTTTGAAGTTCTTTCGACATATCTTTCTTGATTAAATCTATCTCTTTTAGCAATAAGCTCCTCAAGTTTTCGCCTATTTTCTCTACACTCTGCTTGTGTATTTCTATCATGGAATTCTCTAATTCTTCTGCTTGAGCTTTGGCTGAGTTCTCCAAGTCTTTGAGCACTGGTGAAGTCTGCATCGTATATTCCTCCTTTTAGACGATTTTTTGTTTTTTTAGTAGGCAGTATGATCGTTATGCCTTTTTTGTTGATCCTGGTTATTTCGATACCATTTTGTTTAAGAAGTTCAATCATGTGGTCTCTATTTTTAATATAGCCTTGCTTAACCAGATCGTGCAGCTTTTGGTCGAGCTCTTCCAAATTTTTATAATGATTGATGTTTTTCTTGCTAGACAATATAGTTTGCTCTTTTGCTGGATCATCTGGACTTGATAGTCCATACTCATCGTTAATGATCTTTTTAATTAGATCTATTCTAGTTTGATCATATTTAGCAAAATAAGGATTAAATGACCTGTCTGTTTCAAGATCTATCTTAGGGATAAGGAAATTTAACTCAAGCCGTCCATCCTTATCAGAATGCTCTACCCATAATACATTTGTACGTTCAAGCATATATTCACCCAAAAGAGCACGTTCAAAATCCTTAATGATTTTTAGTTTTTGCTCTTCGGTTAAAAAGTCATACTTCTCTTCAAATGATAAAACACCAAAACAGGTCTTTTGCTTATAGGTAATGCCTTTTATAATAGCTCTAGTTAAATTTTCATCACCTTTTATAACTCTTGCTGTTCCAGCAGCCTTTCTCTCATTTAAAAGATAATTTATGCTCCCAAGGCCACCACCAGTATAAGTACGAAGAAATTTAACTAGCATCACTAGTGCCTTCATTTGTATTGATACAAGGCGAATCAAGATACATATTTTTTACCCAATGTTTCATAAATTTTATGTAAGATCTTATTATCGTCTGCTATGATCTCAATACCAACTCTATCTAGGCTTTGCCCACTATTTAATTTGGCAGCTATTTGGTTTATGTTTTGTCCTTGTCTAGATAGCTCAATTAGAAGTTCCCTTATAATTGGTGCATAAATCTGCTTAGACAACATAGCTCTTAGGGCAAATTTTGAGAAAGTTAGGCCACTTTCTTGTAATTTATCATTAATCACCAACCATTCTGCATTACTTAGCCTAAGTCTTTTAGTTATGACTTTGGTTATCTTGCGCTTTTTTGTCTTTTCAGAACTCACGTAAATTTACTCCTAATCTAAGAAGAAGCTACTCAAAAATCCTATGTCATAAAATTTTTGGCAGACTTGCTCTTTAAATATCTTTAAGGTTATTTTATAAAATTTCACAGCCTAAAACAAGGAATTCGGTAGGCTTAAGGCCGCTAAAATACGTATTTTTTAAAAATACTATGAAATATATAATATAATTTTTGTAGCTTTTAAATTTTCTCTTAGAAATTTAGTCTAGTATGAAGTTAAGAAAATAAAATAATAAAAATGTAGGGGGTTATACTCATCATGAAAGAGCACTTTAGATAGGACAAGCTAGTAACATGAAATTAGCTGCTAACAGATCAAAGATAACTAAAGTCTAGCTTTATGCTTAGTTAAATTTATCCTTTAGCATCTCATATACTTCGTCGTTCTCTCTTTTGCCAACAACTAGCACCAATACTACTATCTCACTATCTTTTACTTGATATGCCAAGCGGTAGCCAACATCTCTTAGCTTGATCTTATAGACATCTTCATAGCCTCGTAGCTTGTCCTTGGCTACCTTTGGGTTTTCTAGACGCTCACTTAGCTTCTTTTTAAACTGCACTTTTATGCTATTGTCAAGCTTTTGCCACTCTTTTAAGGCACTTGGCAAAAATTCTAACTCATAGCTCATCTAAGCTTACTTTTACTGGTTTTTCACCACTTGCTAGAGCAGCATCTACTGCTTTACTTAGATGATACTCTTCTATTATCTCTGCCATTTTTTCATAGACAGCACTAGGCACTAGATATGCGCTAGGGACATTGTGGTTTAGTATAGCTACGACATTATCTCCAGCTTGTTTTAAAATTTGAGCTGGAGACTTTTTTAGTTCGCTTATGCTAGCTGTGAAATTTGCTTGTATAGTTTGCATTTTTATCCTTTATTTAATACTTAAAATAATACTAAATAAGATATAATAATAGTCTTAAAGCTCATGCTTTGAAATTTGCCCCTACTCATTTTCATACGATACCATCTCTACTTTAACCTTTAGCGTGTTAGCGTTAATAGGCTTGGCATAAGTGTTTAGCAAAATTTTATACTGCTTTTCATGTCCTACTATCTGAGCTATAAGATTTGCTTCTACCTCGCGCTGCACTAGATAGTCTATAAAGTAGTGCCTAAAAGAGTAAAAGGTCTTTTTAGAGTCTTTATCTATAAACTTTCTTTGGATCTGGCTTCTAAAAATTTCAGAGAAGTCCTTATTGCTTACCTTAAATATATTTCCGCTTTTCTTACTATTAACATATTCTAGCAGACCTAGATCTATGAGCTTACTATGAATAGGCACAAATCTAATGCTATTTTTAGTCTTGGTAGTTTTACCATCATTTGTGTTTATGTTAAAGCAGTAAATTCCATCTTTTAAGACTATATCTTCTTTATGAAGTTGTGTGATCTCTTTTATCCTCATGCCACTATAAGCAGCTATCATTGTGACGTAGTAGAGCTCACTAGCCTCTATCCTTGAACTTGGTGATTTACCACTTTGTTTGATACTAGTTACTATCTCAAAGATCTTCTTAGCTTCTGATACATCGTATGGAAGCACTGCCCTTTCGCTAGGGTCTATGTCTATCTTGACATTCATTTTTGCAGTTATGCTTTTACCTATATAGCCACTATCAAAGCAGTAGTTAAAAAACTGAATAACTCTTATCATATATTTTTGGATAGTAGGCTCAGAGAGTTTATCGTCCTTTTCTCCTAGCTTAAGTATCTGAGATAAACTTTTATCTTTATACCTACTCTTTTGAGCTAGCTTAGTTGGAATTTTATAAAGAAGATCTCTAAATTCAAGCAAGTTATCTCTCGTGATCCTATAAACTGGCGTATCTTCGTTAAAGTATAAAAATAAGAGCTTTTTTACGCCAGTAACTAATCTTTGCGTATCTGGCGACCACTTGTCAGCTCTTTTAGTGTTTGTCTCAAATATCTCGAATGCATCCTTTAAGCTCTTTTGATCTTCTAAATTTAAAGCTGAGAATTGATTGCTAGAGCCAGATGTCGCTTGCAGTACTTGCCTGATCTCATACTCTTTGGTTATTTTGGCACTAGGATTAAAAATACTAAAGCTACTATCGTCATCTAATTTTATCTTGATATTTTTTGGTGGATTTGGATCCAATATAATATCTTCCATGCTTCTATGGCTATTCTTTGTCCTTACTAGCTTTAAATTTGATATCGAACCATACTTTTGATCTAATATGGCATAAACCGTTTCGCTAATCCTCTGAGCCATAGCCTTAAGCTGCCCATCAGTAATGGGCAAACAACCACTATCTTCAAGCTCTTTTACATTTTCTTGAAATGAAGCTATGTCCTTAGCGTCAAACGAACTAGGTTTGGCATGTTTGGCTAAGTTATCACTAGAATCATCTTCAAGGAAACAGTGCTCATGCTTGTCATCAAAGAGCACACTGCTCTTCTCAAGCTTTGATACAAGATAGTTAAGTGTTAGTATGTTTTTCTCTAGAAGAGTTTGCCCTATGTTTTCTTTATCCTTGCTACCAAGAGCGCCAGCAGTGTTAGTGATATTGCTTATATCCTTAATTAAAATTTGAGGCAGATCACCATCTATCAAACGTTGTTTAAAGTAGTCATTGAGCGCATTTAGAAATTCTACATCCATCTTCTTATTAAGAAGAGAGTGCTCTTTGATGCTCTTACTAAGCTTTACTTTCATAAACGAATTTACAAAAGATTGGATTATGCTATCACTAAGATTCATGTGAACCGCCCTTTTTATCAGGTAAAGATTATTATCTAGAATTTTAGCCCTTTTTCTGGCTTTTTCCAAGAGATTAGTGGATGTGGAGAAGCAAATTTCTCGCTTTTCGTTAAAAAATTTTCTAATGCTTGGAGCAAGTGTGGCTCGGTAGTAATATATACCGTTTCGCTCCCTTAAGTGTTGTCCCATATTTAATAGTCAACCGGTCAAAAATGGAACAGTTTTATGTAACGACTAAGTAAAAAATCGTCTAAAGTGCGTATTTCAGGCTTTTAGGAGCTCATATAAAAAACCCTCATAAGCCGGAGGTCGGGAGTTCAAGTCTCCCCCGTGACACCATAAATACCTAAACTACGATGTTTCTACAATATTATATTGCAGTCACCTTTTATAAAATATAGCTTAAAGTTTGTAGCAAATTTAAAATTTATGTAGCAGAAATTTAAGCTGACTGTAATTTTAGCATGTTTTTTCATAATTTTTTAAAATTTATAAAGACACCAAAAATCATGCGAGTTTGTACAGAAATTATAAGAAATCAACCGATTATTTCAAGGTGGCGTTTGATTTTCTTTCACTGAACATAGACCACTAAGCCACCACTACTGTTTTAGTTGTATTTATATCGTCATTATATTTGCTATCAAGCCCACAAGCAAATTTTATATCCACCGTCTTTGCCTTGCTTGGTGTGACATAGATAAGGTTACTCTCATCGCTTATATCATCTACAAATTGAAAAAATCCTATACCGCTTTTTGGAAGCGTTGTATTTTTGTATATAGCCTCTATATATTTAGGCGTTATAAAGATAAAATTCTTATCCATGAGCGAGTATTTGAAGTTAAATGATGAGATGCTAAATTTATCCTCTCTAAAGCGAGAGCTTAGATGCTCTTTTAGCTTCTTATCTTTTACATCGCAGCCCTCATCTAAATTTAGCTCCATCTGCTTAAATCCCTCTTGGTTTTTATGCTCCACATCATTTAGCTTATATATGCAAACAGCAAGGTTGTCTGCTTGATTAAGAGCTGATTTTACATGAAGTCTTATGTGAGCACTATTTAAATTTGGATTTACCACCGCAGCATTATTGTTTTTGGATGTTGGGCTACCTATGCTATGAGCTAGCTTTATCCTATTTTCTTTTTTGATACATCTTAGCGGTGAGCTGGTGTTGCTTAGGCACGCTGGCACTAGATCTTGCATAACAGCATAGTGGTTATTTATACTTTTTAGACTAAGGGCAGCTCTTGGCACGTATGCTACCTTTGTGCAAGGATTATGTGCTGAGCAGCCAACTATCGGCGAGTTGATAAAGTCGATATCAAGTATCACGCCCTGATCATCCGATCTTATGCTTCTGCCTGCTCTACTTTTTAAGATCACATGGCCGCCATGTGGGCAAACTACCACATCATCTTCTATTATTGGATTAGCAAATGCAGTACCGCTAGCACTTGCCACGCTACTTTTCTTTTCTAAGCTTAGCCTCTCATTTGCCTTTTCAAGCGACTCTTTGGTCTCTTTGTTTGTTGGCTTTAGATCTATATTTAGGCTTTTATTTAGTAAAGAGTAGTTTAGTATGCTAGCCTGTGAGTTTTTATAGGTAACACTTAGTCTTCCCTTGTCCTTTTCCTCATCTCTTGGCTGGTGAGCAAAGCTTAAGCTAGAATTTGACTCCTCCCCGTCCTCTTCATTTTTAAAGTATAGTGGATAGTCTGATTGCTCGGCGGCGGTGCTTAGTGGCTTGTCTATTATATACACTTGTGTTTTTAGCTTTGTAAAGTCTATGTCTAGATCAGAGCTAACTTGATTTATGTCAAATATGCTCTTATCTTTTAAAAATATATCTACCTTGCCGTCACTGATATGCATTAGCTCGTTTGGCTCAAGTCTTATCACATTTAAGTACCCTTTTGCCACATCATTTTTGGCGTCTTTTGCCTAGTTTTGGCAGATAAAAGGCCGTCTTTTATCTCGAAAGGCTCGTTTTTATTTACCATGGAGATGATAGCGCGATCAACTATAAAGGCTCTAAATTCCTCGATGAGATCAAAGGCTAGAGTGGGCTTTTGCTCGTCAAGTGCGTTCAGATATGAGACGTGAGGCGAAAGACCAACAGTAGCAATGGACTTTAGTATCTTTGAGTAAAGGATGGCGTAGCCGTAGTTTAGGGCTGAGTTTACAATGTCAGTTGCACCTTGCGTGATACGACCAGTAAAGCTAAATTTATAGTCAATCGCCTTTGCTATGGCCTGCCAGTATGCGTTTGCGCTACTACCTTCGAAGCCTAGAAGCTCGCTTACGCTTTGGGCGTTTGGGACGTGGGAGGTTAGTATCTCTTGCATGGAGCTGATGTGGGAGCTTAGGCTTTTGTGGTATTTGTCTAGGTATTTTAGGTAGTTGATCTGGTTTTTGAGCTTGCCGGTGATGAACTGCTGGGCGATACGCAGAGACTTTTTGGTTTTTAGCAGTGTTATCTGCGAGGCGGCGGTTTTTGAGATGGCTGAGTTTGCTGTAAAGAGCGTGGCATAGCTTAAATTTGTCTTTTCATCGATGAAATTTATAGAAATTTTGCGTTTAGCGCACTCTTTTATGACGGCGGAGCTTAGGGAAATTTGAGCGTTTATGATGATCTGGGTTATTTGACTGATCGGGAATTTGTGCTTGATAGTGCCTTTGTCTTTTAGGACAAATTTGCCCTGTGAGAGCGCTAGAAAATAAAATGGCGTCGTGATGTGAATGACAGAGCTTTGTGAGAAGGACTTCGTGTACTCGCGCTTTTTGGCTTCTAGGGCGTTTTGGACGGACTTTACGGCTGGGCGTTTAGCGTTTTTGTAGTAGGCTATGATCTTTGCTTTTTTGGCAGACTGGCTTAGCTCAAATGGGAAATTTAAATTTGAGAGAGCGTCTGCTAGAGTGTGCTTGTCTATGGTTTTTAAAAATTTGCGAGTTAAATTTGTCAAAACTTCATCAAAATGCAGGCAAAATCTATCTTTTTGTGCGGGCGAAAAGAGCTTAAGAGAGATGGTCTTTAGGTGTGAGATATAGGCGTTTATGTTCTCTACGCTTTGGGTGATCTCTGGCTTTTTGGACGAAGCTGTGAGTTTTGCTAAGATGCGTGCAAATTTATCCTCGCCTATGCTTAGCTCGTGAGCTTTGAAATTTACGCCAAGAAAGGTAAATTCGCTATCTTTGTCGTGTAAAGATGTTTTGGCTTCGTTTAGGGATAAATTTATGGTCGCTAGAAAGTCTTTTAGTCTGGCAAGCCCTTGCTCGCAGGCTTCACGTGAGCTAAAAAATAGAACAAAATCATCTGCGTATCTTACAAACTCTATAGTGCTATGCTCGAGAAATTTATCCATTTGATCAAGGTAGATGTTTGAAAGAAGTGGGCTTAAGACGTCGCCTTGGTGGACGCCTTTTGTGTGAGAAGTATAGTCAAAATGCTCGAAAATGCCATTTTTGATCCAAAGCTCGATGAGCCTAATAATGCGAGCGTCTTTGATATTTGAGCGCAGAATTTCAAGCAGTTTTGTGTGGTTTATGTTTTCAAAAAAGTCTTTTATATCGGTTTTTAAGACGAAGTCGTGCGTCAAGCAAAAATCTCTGGCTCGATAAATGGCGTTTGAGTATGATTTGCCACTTCGGTAGGCATAAGAGCGGTTTGAAAAGCCCTTGTCAAAATAGCCTGAAAGCTCGCTAATAAGGATGTTTTGCGCAAATTTGTCTTTTAAAGATGGGATGGCTAGTTTGCGAAGCTCGTCTTTGTTCTCTTTGGGTATAAAGGCTCGTTTTAAGGGCTGGGGCGAGTATGAGAGCGTGAAAATCTCGTCTTTAAGCTCGGCGAAAAATGCCTCTGAGCAGAGATCATCTATGCTAAGTCCGTCAAGCCCTAAGGCTGTGTGCTTGAGCCTTTTTAATGCGTACTCAAATGAGCTTTTTGTAAAAATATCCTCTAATTTTAGATCAAACATAAGCTATCCTTTTTAGCATTTTAGTGCTTGGTGCAAAAGCTAGCCAGTGCCGCTTATGAAAGGCTAGATCTGCGTCACATCTATCTTGCCTAGTCCAAAAACGGTGCTTTTGCCAACGCCTGTGATAGTGGCTAGCTGTAAAAGCCCTGCTGAGCGCTCATCAAGGCCATAAACTCGCATCTTGCCTATAACGCCACCAAAGTGCATCTTGGTGTGCTGGCGGTTTGAGTAGCGCTCAAGGTCGTAAAAGCCAAGCTCTTGCTCGAAATGGTCAAATTTAACTTCAAATTTATCCACCTGCGTGCCTAAAATGCTCTCAAATCGCATGGCGATCTGGCGGATAAATAGTCTAAAATCGATCTCGCTTTTAACAAGGGCATTTTTTTGTTTTATGCGAAGTGGGGTTTGAAGGTGGATCTCATAGTCGCCTGCGGTGAAATTTGGTGTGAAATTTAGAGTTTCTGGTTCGGAGTTTAGTAAAAATTTAGTTTCAACCATCTTGCCATTTAGCGCAAAGGGACTTAAATTTAGCTGCGTGGTAGCGCCAGATGCTCAAATCCTTGGCGATGAGCTTGATGATATCAAGGCTCGTGGATAACTTTTTAAGCAACGCACTAAAATTTGCCTCAAGTAAAATTGATCTAAATTTAAGCGTCTCAAAAACGCACGCACTTTTATCTGTCAAAGACGATGGAGTTGGTATCTCGCAAAAAGATAGCGAGCTAATCTGGAATAAATTTTATCAAGCAGATAGTTCAAGAAATAAAAATGCAAACACAGGCAGTGGGCTAGGGCTGGCTATCGCAGCAAATATCGCTAAAATCCACGACGCAAAGCTTGGCGTAAAGAGCGAAGCTGGAGCTGGGAGCGAATTTTGGGCAGAATTTGAGCTTGTAAATTTAAAGGAAGCGTAAAATTTTTGTCTTAATGTTTAAATTTCTTAATAAAAGTGTAATTTAATATCGATAAGTTCGGGATTTTAAAAGAAATGGTGGTTAGAGGCAGAATCGAACTACCTAGTATTTCTTAAGACTTATTTTGGTTTATAAATCCCTAAAATACGTTACTTTAAATTTTATATAAGTTTATTAAAATTGCTAATAATGCCTAAATAGATGGCACCCGATATGGCACCCATTGTGAGTACTAGAGATTTGATGAAAATGCCCTTATAAAATTTTTAAACATGCAATAGGGAACTATCACTTTAAAAAAGTTATCACATATGATAATATAGGCAACATGAAAGAGCAATTATGGAAAATCACATTTTATGATAAGAGTGTTGAAGGCTAGGCATTGTCTTTGCCAGATACTATTTTGGCTAATTTACTTAGAGTACTTGAAATGGCAAAAGAGATAGGACCCAATTTGGGCAGACCTCATAGCGCACCTCTTGGCGATGGGTTATTCGAGTTTAGAGCAAAAGGTAAAGAAGGTATTGCAAGAAGTGTCTTTGTAAATGTCATAAATAGAGAAATAGTGATTTTACATACGCTCATTAAAAAATCAGACGCTATCCCTAAAAAAGATATGAGGATCATCATACAAAGAGCAAAGGAGATAAAATGAGACCAACATTTGAAGATTTTAAAGCAAAAGCACTAGAAAAAGATGAAGTAAAAAAAGAATACGATAGACTTGAAGTTGAATTTGATTTAAAGTTAAAGCTTATAAAGATCAGAAAAGCTGCAAATCTAACTCAAGAGGAGATAGCTAGTAGAATGAATACTAGTAAAAGCAACATCTCAAGACTAGAGAGCCTAAACTCTAAAATTTCACCAACAATCTCTACTTTAAATGCCTATGCTAATGCTGCTGGATATAGGCTGGATGTAAATTTTGTGCAATAGTATTGGACGATTTTCATTATATAAACCTTGTTATGTTGATCTTCTAATATCCTTTGGGTGTTTTTGTTTTCTTGTGTAGATCTTTTTGGATCTCACGACTCTTACATGCAGGCTGATGCTTCCTTTTATAGACGCTACTATAGCTGTGTATCTTGCTTTTGTTCTCATTTTTATCCTTATTTTATAGAAGTACAGCAATTATAAAGTCCAAAACCGACAGTATATGTCATAAAAATTCAAAACTAAGCAATTTTTCTATTTTGCTTCTTTTTTGTCATATTGTGTCCAAAATGCCAGATAGTATCCCAACTTGTTTATGGAGATAAATTTTAAAAAGGAATAGCAATGAAAAAGATGTTTGTGCTTATAAGTCATGACTTAACACAAGAGCAGAAAAGTCAAGCTCTAAAGGTCTTTGGCGTCGAAGATATCATAAATATCGCCGATGACGCGTGGTCAAACATTAGCCCGTCTGATGAAAACATACTATATGTTTTAAATAAATATAAAAAAGAGTTGATGCTTGAAGCTAAGGCTGGTGATATTTTACTAGTACAAGGGGATTTTGGTGCTACTTACAACATGATAAATTTTGCCAAAAATATTGGGATAAAAACTATCTACGCTACAACTAAACGTATCGTTCAAGAGCTTGCTATAGATGGTAAATTGGTAACTAGACGAGAATTTAAGCATGAAAAATTTAGAGAGTATTTGTAAAACCCACTTTTTCTTTATTAAGTAAAACGCAAGTTGCAAAACGAGATAATCTCCTATACTTCAAAAATATAAGCTGTTAAATTTAAAAGGAAGCAAATGCCACTAACTATAGTCAAAAAAGCAAATCCACCCCAGAGTGAAGAGATCAACAACAAAACAGCTGTTATCACGATCCTTGGCATACAAGGCCAAAAAGAGAACATTAAAACCGAAGGTTGCGCTAGGTATTATTTCGCTGGTGAGAGCGCTGATAAATCGCAAGAGTTTTTTAACACTTTGCCGTTGCTGGCAGATAAATTTGGTGCTGAAAATATAGTACCTATATATACCACAGATGCTAGGGAGTTTAACGAAGCGGTAATAGCTCACTACGCAAATTTTCAGATAAATTTTAACGATAGCTACAAGATCACAGATGAGAAGAATTTTGAGGCTTTGTTTGAGATATTTGAGAGAGTGATAGATGATTTAGTAAAAAGTGGGGTTGGTAGGATAGTTTTTGATGTGACGCATGGCTTTCGTCATCTGCCTTTGCTTGCACTAGTTGATTTACTCATACAAAACTTCTCAAATGTCTCCCAGATAGATCAAATTTTGTTTGCAAAGGAGATAGAAAAATTTAAGCTATATGAGATAATAGACCTAAGGCAATACCTAGATATCGCTAATATCGCCTTTGTGATCGCGGCTTTTTCGCAAAACTATACTTTGGCGCAGCACATAAAGACAAAGAAATTTGAGCCGCTGGTAAATGTTTTAAATGACTTTTCAAATAATATACTAAGCTTAAATATAGCAAAGCTGAAAAGCTCGCATGGTGAGCTGATCAAAGAGCTTGATAGGATAGATGATGTCGCACTTATATCAAGAGCTAAGGATCTAAAAGATAGGCTAAGTAAAATATGTAACTGGAACGATAGCGCATATGTTTTTAGGTATAAACTAGCTAAAGATATGTTTGAAAAGGGTTATTTGCTGCAGTCGTTGGTGCTGCTGTTTGAGAGCGTAAATAGCTATATAGTTGGAGTTTTTGAAAGAAATATCCCTGTCGTTTTTAAGAAAATTTTAGATGAATGCTCTACTAAGGGCGTTAGGAAAAATTATCTGATAAGTAATTTCTTTATTCAGTCGTTAAAAACTAGTACGAATGAGACTGATGAAGACTTTGTCGGCAGGACTATGAAAAATTTGAAGTATCTCGAACTTTCAAAAAAAGAAATAAAAGAGATTAGGGGTGTTATAAACACAAAATTTGGTTCAAACAACGAACTGAGCAAATATCACAAGCAGTTAGATGAGCTACGCAACGACTTCGCACACGGCAATATCAGCGAAGAAGAATTTAGCCATATAAAACAAGAGATAAAAAAGCTATTTGACAAGTATCAAGACTTTATAAAAATACAAGATAGTTAGCTATTTAATTTTTTACAGACACTATATGTCTATAATGCCTCTTATAATCTCCGAAAAAATAACGGAGGTTATAATGAGCAACCAAACTTTCTTAGACGGTATGAGCGAAATTTTTCATATGACAGACTCTAACAACTTGAAAAATATTTTACTACATGGCTTGCAAAATCACTACAACTCCTACAGGCAAGTAGATATTAGCAACCAAGAGGTTAATGCAAGACGCGAAAAGGTTGAGCAGATATATGGACATAAAATTCACGACTATGTCCCATTTTATTTTAATCCTCGCAATGCCATGCTTTATAAAAATAGAAACAATGCTCACGTTATCATTTTAGGATTTGACGTTAGGGTTATTAAAGATCACCAAGATGGCTTTTTGATCTCAAATCGCAATGCATCTGCGGATGAAGCTAAATTTAGCAGATACTTGCCCGACTTGCAAAATCCAAATTTTATAAATTTTAATGATGTCTTTTCTTCAAGATGGTGTGATAACGGCTTTATATATACTGATATCAAGCAAAAAATGATGGCAGAAGTTTTGATCAATGATGTAGTTTATAGCCGCTACATACGCTCTATATATGTTAAAGATCAAATTAGTAAAAAAGCTATCGAAGAGCAACTAGCTGATGATCTTAAAATGTATAATATCAACGTCATAGTTGATCCAGCTAAATTTTTCTAAGGATAAAAAATGGTAACTCTAAAAAATGGAAATATATTTAACACCAAGGCAGGCACTATCGTAAATACAATTAACTGCGTAGGTGTCATGGGTGCTGGTATAGCCTATGAGTTTAGGCTGCGCTATCCTGAGATGTTTGCGAGATATGTCGAGCTTTGTAGCGAGGATAACCCAAATAAAATAGATATAGGCAAGCTATGGCTATATAAAGCAGATGATGGACGACAAGTGCTAAATTTCCCTACCAAAAAGCACTGGAAAGACCCATCTAAAATGAGCTACATCAAAGCTGGTCTTGAAAAATTTACAAATACCTATGCTAGCAAAAACATCGACAGCGTCGCGTTTCCTCTTCTTGGTGCTGCAAATGGCGGACTTGATAAAGACGAAGTTATAAATTTGATGATGAAATTTCTAGAGCCTTTAAATATAGAGTGCGAAATTTGGGAATTTGATGAAAATGCAAGCGATGATTTGTATGATGACTTTGCGCTCAATTTTGATATCAACGAGCTAAAAAGGCAAACCAAAGCCCTAGGCGTAAAAAATATAAGATTTCAAGCTATCAAAGATGCGATAGATAGCGGACTATATCACTCGCTAAGCTCTTTACTAAAAGCTCCTGGCATAGGTGATAAGTCCCTTGAAGCATGTTTTAGACTGGTTAAAAGCATGCCTCAAAGGCTATTTTAGAGTAAATTTTTACCTTCTTCTATCTTTTTTATGATCTTTTGTTTTAGCTCCATTGGGGCTAGAATTTTAACGTATCCTAAAAATTCCATTATGAAAAACTCTATCTCCTTAAGGTCCGTAAAATGATAGCTAACTACGATTGCCCCGTCTGACTTTCGCTCTATTATCTTTTGTGAGCTAAAAAAGTTTTTTCTCTCAAACAAAAAGGCCTTTTTTGGGCTGATCTCGAGCTGTACTTCTATAAGTGAGCTTCTCCACTCATGAGAAAAGACCGCAAACGGCGTCTGGATGTTTTTTATAAAATCATCTATGTTATAGTCGTGATTAAATATTTCGCCTTTGATAACCTCTAAATTTACTATCCCAGCTATCCTAAAAAGTGAAAAATCATACTCGTTGTTGCTATTTGCCAGATATAAATTTTCATTGATTAGCAAAATTTTATATGGCTTCACCTCTTTAAATTTTTTGCTATTGGATCTGCTTGTAGGCGTATACTCAATCGCGAGCTTTTTTCTATAGTGTATCGCATCTTCTAGTGTTTTTATGACGCTTTTGTCTAGTTCCGTCTCGATCGGGCTTGTGACAAAGTCATAAACGCCCAATGATTCATTTATAGTTTGAGATATAGCCGTTTTTTTGCTATTTTCATGAAATTTTTGCGAGTTTTTGGCAAGCATTGTGTAGATTATCTTTAAGACATTTCTCTTTCTCTCATCGAGCAAATCATCAAGTAAATTTGTATTGATAGCTTGATAGCAGCCAGACTCTGTGCGCTTTATCTCTATCTCACCAAAAACACTTTTTATCGCGTCAAAGTCTCGTCGTATGGTTTTATAGTTTAGCCTCGGAGTATCATCTTTTTCATTTACCCACAGCTCGTCTTGTGCAGTGTTGATTATCTCGCCACGATTTAGCTTTTTAAGTAGCCATAGTATCCTGGTTTGTGCGTCCATCACTTTATCCTTTATATTCTCTAAAGTTTTTTATGAATTATACACAATATGTCCATACACTCTTTTATAATTCTCCCAACAAAACAAAATAATTCAACACAAGGGGGCCAAAATGGCAAAAGGTTATTCACGTTCTTATTCTTCATCATCTTCAAGCAGATCTTACTCATCTGCTCGTGCTAGTCAAAAGGTGGGTCAAAGCTTTGGTGGCTATACCAAAGTCCAAACGACTAAGGGCACGTTTCGCATGAAGCCAACTTCCAAATAGTTGGCCCATGCAGCCATGAAGCAAAATTTATGGCTCATTTGAAGTAGTCTATGTAAAAACAAAAAATTCAACACAAAGGGGTTAAAATGGCAAAATGCTATTCACGTTCTTATTCAAAGTCTTCTTCATCGTCTTCAAGCAGATCTTACTCATCTGCTCGCGCTCACCAAAAAGTGGGTCAAAGCTTTGGTGGCTACACCAAGGTCCAAACGACTAAGGGCACATTTCGCATGAAGCCAACTTCTAAATAGTTGGCCCATGCAGCCATGAACTAAAATTCATGGCTCATTTGAAGTAGCTTTTTATTTACCTACGCAAATCACAAAAAACCTATCATCTCACATCTTCTTATCTAAATTTACCGAACAAACGCATATAAGCACTACTCATTTTTTATAAATAACAACATAAAGCGCCTAGGCTTTGCCATTTTTATTAGTCCCCTTGATCGGGTCAAATTTGTTTAAATTTATCTTAAGGAGAATAGTATGGAATGGGTTATCCGTTTCAATCCCCTAAACCGGGTCAAATTTGTTTAAATTCCTATAATACCCCTCTTTACAGCGAGTAGCATTATATGGTTTCAATCCCCTTGAGCGGGTCAAATTTGTTTAAATTCAAGAGCAATGACGAAAAGCATAAGAATATGACTATGTTTCAATCCCCTTGAGCGGGTCAAATTTGTTTAAATACCTATGGTGAAGGCAATACCTTTATGGTTCATTGCGTTTCAATCCCCTAAATCGGGTCAAATTTGTTTAAATCTAATCCTTGCTAAACAAGGGTTAAAGAAACAGAACAAAGAGTTTCAATCCCCTAAATCGGGTCAAATTTGTTTAAATCAAGAGTGTAGACCTTAAAGGTGCAGCTACAACTGTAGCGTTTCAATCCCCTTGATCGGGTCAAATTTGTTTAAATAAAAAGCGAGAATTTGCCTAAATGGGCGGCGTGGTTTGAGTTTCAATCCCCTTTATCGGGTCAAATTTATTTAAATACCTCACTCTTGCCAAAGTGGTAAGGGGCACCGTTTTGAGTTTCAATCCCCTTTATCGGGTCAAATTTGTTTAAATACAAATACTATCGTAAAAACTATGAATACGAGAGAGCTTTGTTTCAATCCCCTTGATCGGGTCAAATTTGTTTAAATACCACAAGGCATACATAGCGTGTCTCTAGATAACTTAAGAATAGCGTTTCAATCCCCTTGATCGGGTCAAATTTGTTTAAATCTTCAAACAAAGGTTTCTACAATGTGGTAGCCAAGGGGTTTCAATCCCCTTGATCGGGTCAAATTTGTTTAAATTTGTGAAGGCAAACACTGCTGAAGACGCACTCAAGGCGTTTCAATCCCCTTGATCGGGTCAAATTTGTTTAAATAGAGGCTACTACAATGTAGTAGTCAAAGGAGAAAAGGTTTCAATCCCCTTGATCGGGTCAAATTTGTTTAAATGAGAAGCAACATCGTTTCTCAACAGCGGAGGAAGTATTGTTTCAATCCCCTTGATCGGGTCAAATTTGTTTAAATAGCCTAAAAGACTATTTTTGCAAAGGAAAAATTAGCAAAATTATTTAAGAAACCGGCTTTAAAGATACCCAAAATTCGCGAAAAGCTCAAAAAAGTTCGCAAATGTATGGGTATGAAAAAATACTAACTCCATAAAATTAACAATGATAAGTGAAAGAACCCCTAAATTTAGGCATTTGTCATCTTAAAAAAGTTCGCAAATCTCTTTTAAAAATTTCAAATTTTATAGGTTTGCGAACTTTAAGCGGTATATAAGTTTCGCAAGGTCCTAAAATAGGCTATCCTAAACTTAGGCATAACTAAAAGTTCGCAAATGTATGAGAGATATTTTGAAAAAAACTAGATTTGCGAACCTATTTCGCGAGATTTTAGCCAAAAATGGTCAAATTTCAGCTAAAAAAGTTCGCAAATCAAAAATCCAAAATAAATTTAAGAACGACATAAGCTAGACAAAGAGCTCTTGCGCCTCGAAGATACCTTTTTTATCGCATAGCTCAAAGCTTTTACTCACGCAGTTTTCGCATAGTCGGTAAAATCTCAAGCTATCTGTTTTGACGTTTAGCAATGCTTTGGCGGATTTTATCAGTTTTTTGAGCTTGGTTTCGTTTAGCTCGCACTCAAAGACGCTAAAATTTACGCGGTAGCCGATGCCTTCAAGGATATCTGAGAGTTTTTTGCGATTTTTATCGCTTTGTATGTCGTAGGCTATTACAAATTTCATTAGAATTTTCCCACAAAAGGTCTATAGCTTTTGCTCTCGCCGTTTATGAAGCGAGCTAGGTCGTAGCACTCTTGCATGATTATGTTTTCGCATTTGTATGACTGCTTTTTCCACATAGTGTAGCTACCGAGTTTTTCTTTCATGTTTTGCGCTATGAGCTTTTTAGAAGCGTCGGTGAGAAGCCCCTCTTTGTTTAGTGAGATGGGCTCATCTTTGTTTAGCATCGAGACTATGACTCTATCTACCATAAATGTTCTAAACTGCTCTATCATGTCAAAGACTAAGGTTGGCTTCGTGCTATCAAGCGCATGCAAAAATGAGATATGTAGGCTAAGACCTGCTAGATATAAGCACTCTTGAACCTTGGAGTAGAGTATGGCGTAGGCGTAGTTTAGTGAGGAATTTACGATGTCTTTGGCGCCAAATGTTATGCGCTTTTCAAATTCTAGCGGAAGTATGCTCTTTATGCCGTCCCAGTAGATAGCAGCTGCCGAGCCCTCAAAGCCCATGAGCTCGTTTGTGTTTTTGGCGTATTTTAGCTTTCTTTCTAGGATGTTTTCTAGTTTTAGGATGTGTGGATTGAGAAATTTATGGTATTTGTTTAGGTATTTTAGATAGTTGGTTTGGTTTCTTATCTTTGCCTCGACAAAAGAGGTGGCGAGATATAGCTGGGCTGGTGTGTTTAGGAGCATGGCTTGTTTGTGTGCTGTCTGCGTAGAGGTGCTGTTGTAGGCTAGTAAGGTAGCGTATGGGACGTAGTGCTTGTCTATGAAATCGATGTGGATCTTTTCTCTTGCACAGCGCCATATCACTGCAGAAGATAGTGAGATATGCTCGCTATCAACGATGATGCGGGAAATTTTAGAGATGGGAAATTCTTTATAAATTTTGCCGTATTGCTTTATGGTAAATTTATTTTTGCTAAGGCCTAGATAGACACCTATTTGGTTGATATGAAGCGTAGAATCCGAGGCGATCTTGGTTGCGTAGAAATTTCGCTTTTGGTTTATCTTGCGGGAGTCGTTGTCGTAGCTTTTTTGAGATAGGTATTTGTCATAGCCTTTTGTTATGGCTAGGGTTATCTTGTCTTTTATCTCGTTTTGATTAAACAATACTCCAAAGTCGATCTTTCCAAGGTAGAGGGTGAATTCTTTTTTTGAATTTATGCTTTTGTTTTGTTTGTATAGGGCGATCTTTTGGGCTAAAGAGTCTATGAGGTGCTCTTTTATCTGCGTTATTTGCGGTGAGTTTGGCGGTATGATCTTTAGATAGTAGTTTTTAAGAGTAAGCAAGATGGCGTTTATTTCGTCTATGTAGTCTATGAAATTTGACTTTTCTTTGCTTGCGGAGTGTAAATTTGAGATGATCTTTTGAATTTTGTCGTTATCTACACAGCGGTTTTTACCAAAGAAACGAACGCATAGGAAGACAAAACCGTCGTTTATGTTTACGACTTTTGTTTTTTCTTTGTTGAGAGATAAATTTAGCAGCTTTAAAAAGTCATCTAGCTTTTTCTCAAATTCGGTCGCTTCGTCTTTTTCTGCAAAGCATACGATAAAGTCATCTGCGTATCTGACAAATTTATCCGTGGTCTTGTTTATAAATCTATCCATCAAATCAAGATAGATGTTTGATAGCATAGGAGATAGTATATCACCTTGGTTTACACCTACTTTGTGCTCTTTAAAGTCGCGCTTTAAAAATCCGCCGGTTTTTAAAAAGAGCGAGATAAGGCTTATGATCTTTATGTCTTTTATATGTTTTTGCAAAATTTGTAGTAGTTTTGAGTGGTCTATCGACTCGAAAAAGTCTTTTACGTCGGCTTTTAGTATCCAACAGTCATTTTCGTTTATGAAGCTACTGGCTCTGTTTATGGCTTTGTAGGTGGATTTGTGCGGGCGGTAGGCGTAGGAATTTGATAAAAACGTCTCATCGAAGTATGGACTAAGCTCTGAGTATAGGACTCTTTGAACTAGTTTGTCTTTTATAGAGGATATGCCTATGGGCCTTACTCCGTTGTGGTTTTCCTTGGGAATGGCTATCCTTTTTAGTGGCTCTGGCGCATAGGTGCCATTTATCAATGAATGTATGAGATGAGCTGCGTTTTGGTTAAAATTTTTCTTAAAGTCTGCATATGAGATCTCGTCTAAACCCAGAGAATTTGCAGAAATTTCGTCAAATGCGGAGCTTAGAGCAGCTTTTGTAAATATGTGTTCTAGGTTTTTAGTAAACATTTTGAATTTACCTTTTAAGTGTGGTATGGGTCGCTATATCCCCTAAATCGGGTCAAATTTGTTTAAATGTAATAGTATGAACAAAGACCAACTAGCTTCGTCTCTGCTGTTTCAATCCCCTAAATCGGGTCAAATTTGTTTAAATGTCGATACTAAAACCTACGGAAAGGATAGTGTAATGAGCAAGTTTCAATCCCCTTGATCGGGTCAAATTTGTTTAAATCTCATGAACCTCATAGATCACTCACCCCTAACGTGGTACAGTTTCAATCCCCTAAATCGGGTCAAATTTGTTTAAATGAGTCAGTATGAAAGTTGTCATACTAGAGATGAACGGAGACAAGTTTTAATCCCCTTGATCGGGTCAAATTTGTTTAAATCTTTTTCGCTTACGCCGCCTTGGTTTATGTTTTATGATTTTAATCCCCTAAATCGGGTCAAATTTGTTTAAATCTGCTAATGTAACACTTGAGATCGCAGAGTTATGCGAGATCGAGGTGTTTCAATCCCCTTGATCGGGTCAAATTTGTTTAAATTTTAGAAATGAATGGGGATAAGATAACTCGTAACCTGTTTCAATCCCCTAAATCGGGTCAAATTTAACAATAATAAGTGAAAGAACCTATTTTAAATATCTTTACAATCACAAATTTTCGAAATTTTAGCCAAAAAGATGAAAATTTAAGCTAAAAGCCAAAAGTGTTAAATTGTGCATAAGATATACAAAAAATAATAATTTTTAAACAAAAATTTAAAAAACATAAACATTTGCCTTTAATTCATATATAATAGGGTAATTTTAAAATCGAGCGTTGAAGTGAATAACAAAACTAATATGATTTTGACCTTTTCTCGCAATATAAGGGCGGCAAGAGATAGTCTTGGCGTACTGCTAGAGCTACCAAATCTTAATAAATTTATCTCCAAATTTAAAACAAATAGAAAAAATAGTCTAAAAGAGCATGGTGGGTGCGGTTTTAGACTATGCGAAGATAAGGAGTTTTGATGAGGTACGCCGAGCTTAGAGTTAAATTTGAGCCATCACAAAAGCCGCCATTTTTTATCGGTTCGCAGGTGAGGGGAGCTTTTGGATATGCGCTAAAAAGCGTAAGCTGTATAAATCACTCCCATAAGTGTGACGAATGCTTTGCAAATGAGAGCTGCTTATACTACGACTTTTATGAGAAGAAAAATAGCTACCATAGATATAGGCTGGACTTTGAGCTAAGGGCTAAAGGGTATGACTTTGGCATAGTTTTGCTAGAAAGTGCGTGCGAAAAACTGCCGTATATAGCCTCTGCGGCATATATGATGCTAAAAAGATATGGTCTTGGCAAAGATAGGGTCAAATACGAGAAATTTGATATGTTTTTAAATGGTGAGGCGTGTTTGGCGGAAGATAAAATAAGCCTGCCTAAAGAGTACGTAAGAGATTTTAGCTTTGATGGTGGCGGGGGCGATGTCAGGGTCAAATTTGTAACACCGCTAAGAATAAAAAAAGATAATGTTTTTTTAAAAAATGACAATATAGGTCTACGAGATATATTAAATTCCATCTACCAAAGAAGGCTTGGTCTCTTTGGGCAAGATCATGAGGCATTGCCGTTTGAAGCAAAAGGCGAGATAACCAAAAAGGATCTAAAATACGTGGAGCTAACTAGGCGTAGCAATAGGCAAAATACGACTATGAATTTTGGCGGACTAGTAGGCTCTTTGGAGATAAAAGGCGTTAACAAAGAGTGTATGGAGCTACTAAAGCTAGGCGAGATAATAGGCGCAGGCAAGCAGACAGTTTTTGGGCTAGGAAAAATAAAAACGGAGGATATGAATGAGCAAATTTAGCAGTTATTTTAGCGATGAGTTTGCTGCTTTGGAGCAGGGATCAAAAGATATAGATGAGATACTGCAAGATAAGATGTTTTTAATAGGCGGAGACTTTTACGGGATACAAAAATTTATATTTGATAATCTAGGCTCGAAAAACGCAGCCAAAGTGCTAAGGGCAAAGTCAGCATTTTGCGAGCTTTTCATGGTAGTTTTGTCTAAATTTATCTGTCAAAAATTTAGCATAGATGAAAAATGTATCTTGTCATGTACGGCTGGTAAATTTGAGATACTATCTCCTAAATTTGACGAAGTGACTTTTAAAGAGATAAAAGACGTTATAAACGCTTATTTTATAAAAAATTTCTTTGGCGTTAGTGGTGTTAGTCTGTCTTGCGTGGAGTGTGAGAGAGCGGACTTTACTGAGGCTAGGCGATATAAAGAGCTAAGGGATAAGATCAGTAAGGCTGTTGAGCTAGAGAAATTTAAAAAGCTAAATTTAAAAGAGCAAGAGCCCGTACTTTCATACGATAAAGGCATAACAAATCAAACTCTTTGCAGAATTTGTAATATAAGAAAGATAGCTCACGATAAGGACAAATGCGAAATTTGCAGTGCTTTTGTGCGTCTTGGCGAGAGACTGGCTAGCGATAGCAAAAAGATAAATAGCAAAGCTATAGGCATAGACTTTATGGATGTGGATCTTGAGATAACAGAAAATATAAGATCATACGTCGCTAAAAATGCAGGCGAGATAGTGGACTTTGAAGATCTGGCTAAAAAATCGCGTGGGGATAATGCGATCGCTGTGATAAAAGCCGACGTGGATAATATGGGAAATTTCATAAAAAATAGCGACGTGACGCAAAGTTTTGCAAATTTTGACACATTTTCAAAGGGGATAAATAACTTTTTCTCTTTATATGTGCCAAGAAAGATGAAAGAGAAATTTGAAAATAGCTATACGGTCTTTGCCGGCGGCGATGATCTGCTGATAGTTGGAAGCTACGATCAGATGATAGAGCTTGCTCTTTTTGTAAGGCAAGAGTTTATGAAATTTATAAAGACAAAAGGATTAAGCATATCTTTTGGCATCATTTTAGCAAAACCATCTACGCCGATAAGCTTTCTAGCTCAAACTAGCGAAAAATGGTTGGAGAGCTCAAAAGAGATGGCAGGAAAAGACGCGATCACTATCTTTGGCGAAACTGCTAAATGGGATAGCTACTTAAGCGTCAGAAGTAAAATTTTAGATGAGTTTGTGAAATTCAATATAGACAACACGGCGTTTTTGTATAGGCTACTTGAACTTTGCGAGATGAGTAAAAATGTATGTGAGGACGTAAGAAATACAATGTGGAAGTCAAAGCTAAGTTATAGCTTTACTAGAAATATGCAGGGTAAGCAAGGGGGTGGTGATATGAATGAGCTACTTCTTATGCTAAATAATGTGATAGAAAACAATCCAAAGGAGAGCAAAATGGCTATTTGTGAATACATATATAAAAGGAGAGAGCGATGAATGGATATAGAAATGGCAGTGGTAACTATAGTGCCGGCAATAAACCGCAAACCAACTCTTTGCCGCTAATCGTTTTAGACTACAAAAAAGATCCAAATTTGTTTGATACTACAGCAAAAACGGTTGCTGAAAAAGTATCAGGAACAAAAGCTACGCAAATGAGAGCATTTTATGACTATGTCATAGAGCTAGAGCAAAAATCAAACACCGAAGAGTTTAGTGAAATTTTGCCGTTTGTAAAGATGCTAAATTCAAAAGCGGCTTATTCAAACGCCAGAAAACATTCTAGTAATGAATTTGTTGAGATGATAAACAAGTGTGTGGCTCAGGTAAAAACAAAAGATGATCTAAGGGTGTTTAAACTCTTTTTTGAGGCCGTTATAGGCTTTTCTAAAAAATAAGGAGAGAATATGAAAATTTTAACTTTAAAGGGACAAATAGAGCTTTTAAGCGGACTTCATATAGGTGGTGGCGATGATACTATGAAGATAGGCGGTATAGACTCGCAAGTGATAAAAGATATAAACACAAATAAGCCTTATATCCCAGGAAGCTCACTAAAAGGTAAAATGAGAAGCTTGCTAGAGTGGAATAATAGGCTGGTTAGTTATGGCGAGGGAGAGGTTTTTAACTCTAAAATTTTAGAAAAAGTCCCAGAGCCAGATAAAAAATCGGCTCAAAATTTACTAAAAATTTTTGGCGATAAAGAGAATAAATTTGGCATTACTAGAATAAGCGTTGGGGATTGCGTGTTATCTAAAGAGAGCGAAGGGCTAAAGCTAAGCGAAGCAAAATATGAAAACGTGATCAACAGGGAAAGCGGAACTGCAGAGCATCCTCGCCAGATCGAGCGAGTGCCGGCTGGAGTGAAATTTGACCTTGTTATCAGACTAAAAGTTTTTGATGAAAAAGAGCCTTATAACGACAACGAAAACGAGCTAAAGCAGATGGTTGAGAGCGGACTTAAGCTAATAGAAAACGATTATCTAGGCGGTAGCGGCTCAAGAGGTTACGGAAGGGTTGAATTTAAAAATTTAAGGTGGGAATAATGACACTTTATAAAACTACCATAACGCCTAAGTCAAATTTTACTACGCCGTTAAAAGGCGACACCTTGTTTGGGCAAATTTGCTGGGCGATCAGATATGCACTTGGAGAAGATAGGCTAAATGAGCTACTAAGCGACTACGACAAAAAGCCATTTTTGATAGTCTCTGATGGCTTTGCTAGTGGGTATCTGCCAAAGCCTAGCATGCCAAGCCACCTTTTGGGCGAAAATTTAGAGCTAAAAAAAGAAAATAGGAAGAAAATTTGGCTTAGCATAGAGGATCTGCAAGGCGGAAATTTTAAAAATGCTAAAACAAGCAAAGAGATCGGCTACGAGCTAACAAAGAATGCTACGATCAAAAACTCCATAAACTATCTCACATTTACAACCGACGATAGTGGCAAATTTGCGCCGTATGCTTTAGTGGAGATGAAATTTAGCAAGCAAGATATCTACCTTTTGCTAGATGATAGATTTAAGCTTGATGAGCTAGAAAAAGCGCTTGAGACTGTGGCTAAAAGCGGCTATGGCAAGAGAGCTAGCATAGGAAAAGGAGCGTTTGAGTATAGCGCATTTGAAAAATTGGTTATTAAAAAGAGATCAAATGCTTTTATGACGCTTAGCCCTGTTGTGATAGATGATGAAAATTTAAAAGAGTTTTTCTATGAGCCGTTTACGAGATTTGGCAAACACGGTGGAGGGCTTGCAAACACGAATCCTTTTAAAAGTCCTATTCTAATGGCTGATAGTAGTAGCGTGGTAGTATATAATGAAATTTGTGAAAAAGAGTATCTAGGAAAAGCTATAAGCGGGCACTCTGTAAATGCAAACACGGTACACCAAGGATATAGCATACTAATAGCTACGGAGATAAAAAATGCGCAATGAAACTAAAAACTATAAGATAAAACTAAAACCTATAAGCCCGATACATATAGGCACCGGCGAGGCCTATGAGCCGATGAACTATGTCATAGATAAAGGCGCGGACGATAAATACTATATGTATGTTTTTGATGAATTTGAGTTTTTTAAAAAACTTGATGATAAGTCTAAAGATGAATTTAAAAAAATAGCCTCAGATGCTACGGATGTGGGTATACTTAAGTTGCAAAAATTTATAAAAGAGAAGAGTTCTTTGGCAAAAAAGGTCTCTTACTACAAAATACAGGCACTAAAAAACATTGCAGAAGAGTATAACGAAAAAATAGGCAAAGTAGTTCAAAGAGAGGGTGGTGGTAAAAAAGTCATAAACCAACTGGTTATTGAAAAGACGCTTATATCTCCAAATTTAAAAAAAGCCATAATCCCAGGAAGCTCGCTAAAGGGTGCTATAGCTACGGCCTTTGGCGAAATGCTTTTAAAAAAGAGTAAAAGTTATGATACAAAAGAGTATTTTAGTGATTTTCTGGTAGCTGATAGCGAGGTGATAGAGTCACATACTTTTGCTTCAGTTGCCACAAATATAAAAAGAAACAGAGAGCCAAGAGGACAAAATGGTAGTCAAGGCATACCAGTAAGATACGAGGCGATAAACTCAAAAAGCGAATTTAAAACAACGTTTACGATAAAAAACAATAAATTTGGCATTGACGAGCTAATAAAAGCCTGCAACTCTCACTATATGCCGATATTTACTTCGCAATTTGACTACGAGACAGATGAATTTACACGCGAGGCACTATCTGACAAGTTTATTGAAAAATATGAAAATTTAAAACTCGCAGACAACCAATTTTTATTGAGAGTTGGTAAACATAGCAGCGCGAGGGCTGTTACTGTGGACGGCGTCAGAAAAATAAAAATAATGAAAGGTAAAGGAAAATACTCTATCGAAAAAGAAGAGACCACAGCCTGGCTTATAAATAAACAGCCATTTGGATGGCTTCTTTGTGAAATTTTAGAAGAGGATTGATCTTTTTAAATAATGCGAAGCTAGTCAAATCCTCCTTGTAAATTTATATATATTGTAGTATTATACTCCTAAATATTTAAGGATAAAATACTATGTACATCAAACGAGCCATAGCAAATGAGATAAAAGAGTATATGAAAAGCTTTCCGGTGCTTTTGATAAGCGGGGCTAGGCAGGTTGGTAAATCAACACTTGCTTTAAATTTAGATATACCAAACTACATAACGCTTGACGACATAAACATATATGAATCCGCAAGGAATGATCCAAAAGGCTTTATAGAACACTGCAATAAGCCTATCGTGATAGATGAGATACAAAGAGTGCCTATATTGCTTCTAGCCATAAAAGAATTTATAGATAAAGATAGAACAAATGGGCAGTTCATACTAACTGGCTCTGCAAATTTAAAAGGCTTTAGAGATATCTCGGACTCTTTGGCTGGTAGGATAGGCATAGTGGAACTCTATCCGCTTTCTCAAAAAGAGTTAAGCCATAGTGATGAAAATTTGATAGATATTTTATGTAGCGATATAGGCCATCTGGTGTTTAGAAAATATGACAACAACGGCCTATCTGAGAAGATCATAAATGGTGGCTACCCAGAGATCACAAAGATAGACTCAGAGAAATCAAAATATCTCTGGTTTAGCTCATATATAAGAACATATATAGAATCAGACGCCAAAGAGATAGGTAACATCAGAAATATGGATAAATTTATCACTATGTACCGCCTATGTATGCTAAGAAGCGGCAATATCTTTAACAAAAACGAGCTATGCCTAGAGTCTGGGCTTGATAATAAGACATTTGATAGCTATTTTAGCGTGCTTGAGCATACTTATCAGATCCAAAAGCTTCAGCCATATTTTAATAATGCTCTAAAAAGACTTATAAAAACTCCTAAAATTTTTGCTACTGACACAGGGGTACTGACACACTTACTACAAATTTCTTCAGCACAAGAGCTTGCAAATTCCTCATATAAAGGCGCAATATATGAAACATTTGTATTTGACGAACTTCTAAAAGCAAATACCAGTAGTCAAAAACAAGCCAATATATACTACTATAGAACTAGCGATCAAAAAGAGATAGACTTTATCCTTGAGATATCAGGTAGGCTCATAGCCATAGAGGTCAAATCCTCAAAAACTATCAGCAAAGATGACTTTAAACATATCTACCATCTAAAAGAAAATTTACAAAGTAAATTTGATAAGGGCATAGTTTTTTATACTGGAGATACGGCTATGAAGCTAGATAATGATATGTTTGCTTTGCCATTTGGTTTTATGGATTAGAGACAGCCAAGAAGATGCAATGCTAATGATCTGGCTTCTACAAAATCTACCTTCCCAAACCATCATATCCTGATTTTACATTTTGCTCTTTGCCCTCTATCTCATTTAATTGTTGTGTTGATTGCTTCACCCCAAAGTCCTTATCAAGTCCTTGATCACATAGCTCTTGCTTTGTTATTTTTAATGAGCCAAATGATATATGATCATTTGCTAGAGAGATCTTATATGCTTTATAACACTCCTTTAGCTTATTAAAGCCTTGCATATCTTGCCAATCTTTCATATATGTTTTTATATTATAAATTAAGCCTTTATAGTTAATCTTGGCTATATCTGATAGATATTTTTTAAAGTTTTCAGTTCTATTTATAAAAGCTAAATAGTATCTATTTATATCTAAATGGCCATCGATACATTTTACTAGGCCTTCATATTCATTTTGTTTAAGTCTTAGCTTTTGAATGAGATCATCATCATAAAATCCAGTTTTTATCTTTCTGGCTGCTTCATAAAATTTATCTCTAATGTAGATATATGGAGTATAGTGTCTATTTTGGCTAAAAGAATAGGCTGTGTTTTCTTCTGGTAGGTATAGGTATCTGCCGCTCTTGCCAGAAAGTATTTGATGATTTTTATATTTTTTAAACACAGTGCTCTCGTCAAAGTATTCTATTAACTCTTTTATTGGAATCTTTGATGAAATAGCTTGGTAGCTTGCTCTTTTAATATGCAAGTTGCTATCTTTTGGTTCATGGCTAAGCTCATATCTTCTTAGTTTTTGTAAATCTTCATATATGGCTTTAATATCCATATTATTAATATCTGTTTTTAAGCCAGCCTCTTCAATGGCTCTTGTATTATCCAAAGTTTTTCCACTAATGCTTACAAGTTCAGCTCCTGGCACTGGAGTGTAGTGAAATTTACTAGGATATAGACTCTGGTTATTTACTATGTTATATAACCCAAGCTCTCTTGTTATCTCTTTTATGTATTCATCATATTCATTCACGCTTGGAGCCTTTGTTGTGGGTATGATGAGTTTAAATTTCTCCACTTTTGTATCCGGTGTTTGATAAGTGGTTGGGTATATGAAGCCTTTTATCTCTTTGCTTTGCAGTAAATTTTGAGCATCATTTGCAGTAAATTTAGAGTTATCTATATCATATATAAGTGTAGGAGTTATGCTATCAATACTGCTATCTTCTTCATTTTTATCCTTAAAACTTGCCACTGATATAGCTGAATAGTTTTTAAGTACCGATTTTAGGTTGTATGGCTCTATTTGTATCGTTTCCCAGTTATTTAGCACTTGAGTTTTTGGGTCCTTATTTGGCGCGCCAAAGTCACTGCTCACACTCAATGTTATCTTTGGCTCATTTTTATTGGCTTGAAGCTCTATAAGCATTTGCTCTAGTTCATTAACTACATGAAATAATGCTCCTTTTCTGCCATTATAGACTATCTTACACATTAGATCAGTTAGATTATAAGTTCCCTTAAACTCATCTACACTTACTTTATATTTGTCATTTACTATTTTAGGTTTTGCGGTAATGTTAAATTTTGCATTGATCATAGGCAAAAATTCTCTTATATCCATTGCGTTAAGCCTCTTTGCTCTATCATAGTAGTCTTTTTTGAAACTCTCATCTTCTTCTATCATTCTTAATAGATAATCAGCTGTAGAATTTTTAGCATCAGCTAGTATCTCTTCAACACTTATATTTTGCTCTTTTGTATTTGCTTTTGGCTCGATCACCACATCTGTTTCTATCTTCATATGCGTATCTTTTTCTTTGCCTTTCTTAACCTTTTGTGCTGCACTTTTAAAGCTTTCATATTGCTTTTTTAGTTGGTCTTCATCCATGCTTAAAGGCTCTATATTATTCAAACCATACTTGTTAGATAAGATGTCATTAACCACTCTTTTAAATTTCTCTACTGATTTAGCCATGATAGCTTTTACTTGTTGCTTGGCTGCACCTTTTGTATATATGGCTCCACCAGTTTTTACGCTATGAGTAAATTTTATATTTTCAAAAGAGACTATTAGATGGATGTGAGGCTCTCTTTTTAATGGTTCGCCATTTTTATGTTTCTTGTTTAATGTTCTATTTTCTAGTGCCCCTTCTGGACGAGGAATGTATGGCTCTTCTTTGATTATAGGCAGATGAGCTTCAACGTAGAAAAGTAGCTCCTCTATGTCGTGATTTGGGAAAGTTAGTTTCAAAAAGTCCATTATAAACTCATCTATATTGCCACTTTCATATAGTCTGCTCCACTCCTCTGAAGTAAATGACAAGGATATATGATAGTAGTTATATTTCTTGTTCTTTTTCTTTATCTGGTGCTTTTCAGACATCTCTATAAGATCTAAATTTCCAGCCAGTGGCAATCTATCATCTTTTTCATCTCTAGTTAGCTTTGAATCTCTTTTCTTGCCAGTTTTTAGATAATCAGCTATGCCTTTTTCTCCCTTTGAGATCTTAACTATCATAGTTACTCCTTATTATGCTTAAAATTTCAGTTAGGACTGATTGAATTTTGTACAACTCTTCTTGTGTTTGCAGTATCACTTCTAAATCTATATTATCACTAGTCTTATAAGCTATATTTAGTCTCTTTGCTATTTGATTAATGTTATTAAAAGGTCTAGAAAAATATGTAATTATTGATGCATCTAGCCCTTTCTTTTTTATGGATTCAGAATTTACAGTGCCATTATCTATAAGATAGGAAATGATTTCTGATCTTGACATATCTAACTCTAGAGCTATTTTAGATAGCTTATCGTATTGTTGATAAGTGATCCTTGCGGAGAGCACCTTATCCTTGACATTTTTTGACATATGATACCCTTTCATAAAATGTGCTAGCGAGATGAAGCGTTTTAACGCTTCTTATATCTCGCATTGTAGCCCTCGGCAGAGCAAGATTATACAAGGTATGAAAACGAAGTGTCATACATTGTATGTGTCTTGCTATTAGAAAAATTTGCTTACTACCAAACATTGCTGTCACCATTTGTGTTTAGCCATTTAGTAAAATCTTTGCTAGCTTTTTGGCTATCTTGGTTGTAGATATGGATGATAAAGCCTTTAAGATTAGACACATCATAAAGTGCCTTATCTAGACTGCTTTGTAGTACAGATCTGGCTTCATTTGTCTTATGGCTATCATAAAACATGTAGCCAAAAAAGAAGATCGCTTCTATAAATACAAAGGCAATTAATGCAGATACTATATTCTTCATCAAAGAGCTAAAAGATGAGTTGATCTTCGATATAGTTTTGTCTGCACCTTTTAGAGTATTTTTAAAGTTGTTTTGAATCTCTTTTGTTGCATTTATAAGTTCAATACCTCCTTGCTCTATAAGTTCTATTTTTTCTTTAAAGCTTTTATCAAAGCTATCTGCGGCTTGATTAAAAAGTTCAATATTATTTCTAATATTTTCACTAGCCTTATTGCTCATTTCGATATGTTCTTGTAGAGCAATTACGGCATTTGCCGCAACTGCTGTATCGCTACTCTTGATTGTTAGTGCCATTGCTTAGCTCCTCATATTCTTTATTATCTTCGTTGGGTAAGATAATATGACATGCATCAGAGGGTTGATTGGCATTTGTTTCTTCATACTCTTTCCTCCATTTGGAAAACTCCTTGTTTGATAGCTTTACGCTAAAACTTTTTTCGATTAGTAACTTGCACTCTTTGAGTGTTGCTTTTTCTGGAAACAAGACTTCAATACATACTTGTTTAATCTCATCTTTTTTCTTGTTTTTTCTAATGACTTTTAAGTCCTTTAAAAGTGCTTTTTTACTAGCCATATTTTTCCCTTTCGATTTTTTAAATTTTTATAAAGATAGTGATAACTATCTCACCAAATAGGCATACTTATAGTGTGCCCAATAAACTCAATATGGTTGGTGCTAATGAAGTTTTTTATTTAAGTATTTTAAAAGTAGAGAATGATTACAATAGGTGTGCTTATTACTATATTGTAGAGATTCTCTTTTAAATACTTAGGCTGAATCTCTACCTTTAAATATTTTTATTCATATTTTCCTCCTTTTATTTCTAAAATGCTTTTAAGCAAATTGTGCAAATTATAGGATAATTTGATAACTTATTCAATTAATAAGGAAGAAATATGGATTTATGGTCTGAAGAATGCGATATACCAAGTGGTTTGTTGATTAGTTGACTATGTGACCTTGCATATCAAAAAAATACTTATAAATAGCTTAATGCATATATTTTTATAGGCTTTGAAGTGGTCATGTTAAAAATTTGATTCGCACACAAAGATATTTTTATAAAGAAATTACTTTTATATTGCTATAACTTTTTGACCTTATCTATTATAGTTAATATTTCAATACAAAAAAGAAGAGCAAGACAGCAACGGTTTAGGTACGTTGCAAAAAGCTCTTCTAAATTATGGTATAGCTCTTTGATAATATTACTTCATAACTTTATCCAGTAGCGATTTGTAGCTATCCGCCACGATAGACCACACTATCACTACTTATAGCCTTAAAATACTCCTTTGCGCAGTGGATTTTTGATTCTTCGACGCGGCGAAGCTGCATAGAGTTCATAAACCCCTTGACCTCTGCCACAAAATAAATATGCTTGATATCGCCCTCATAAAACGCGATCGCCCAGTCGGGATTGTATTTTCCACAGGCGTGCTTATATAAAAGCCACTTGGAAGCTTAACATAAACGGCAACGTCCTTGCTTGTATCTAGTTCCATTGCAAAATTCTTCTCATTTGAAGAATCATACACGACATGATCGTAAAGATGTTTTTTGTTTTAACCGCATTTTTGTCAAGCTGACCTTTTATCGTAGGATCCGTAAAAACCGCGGTACCGTATTTTTCATCTAGCGCATTATAGGTAATATGCTGTATAATCGCCGTCGCTTTTTCATCATTTATAAGAGCAACTGCTTTTCTTTGCGAATTTTAGACTCTAATGCGAAAATTTGCCTTTGTAAAAGCTCCTTTTGCTCCAACCTAGCTACAGACTCTTTGAGGCTTTCGCCTAAAATCAAATTTTGTAATTTATCGCCAGCTATTTGACGAATAAAATTTTCGTAGGCTGTGTCAAGATTTAAGCTTTCTAGCTTTAAATGCAAATCTTGCTTGTTTTGCCAGTCGGTATAGTAGTAAGAATTTACTTTAAAAGCCATATTTCCAGATATAGTGGCCTCTTTATAGCAAATACAAGCTTTGTATCCGCCCTGATACTCTAAGATAAAAACTATATGTACGGCACCACTCTATCTATGTGGCGCAATAGCTCATCATCTAGGTTTGGGCTCTTTAAAAATACCACAAAGACTTCGATCTCTTTTACGAGATTGCCATCTGCAAGGTTAGTGGTTGAAGATGCGATTTTATTGCTCCAAATAATTTTATCTACTTGCTCTATAAATATTTTCTTTAAAGCAGGCGATATCTCTAAATTCTAAGTTCTATCTTACATGTTTTATAATCCATATTAGCAAGATTAATTTTAACTTTTTTATCCACAGTGAACAATTCTCTTATTAATTATAAGGTAACTAATAAATCTTGTGGTTTCTAATACACTAAAATAGACTCAAAGGTCGTTATAACACTCAAAAAAGGATAAAGAATATAGAATAAGTTTTAGAAAGCCTGATTAAAATTTTAAAGATCAATAAGATAAATTATCATAGAATAGTGAAATATCTTTTTGGATAAGTTAGAGATGATATTTAATGGGAAACAATATGAAATTTAAAGATTTTAAAGAAAAAAACAGTAGTAACTATGACTTTTTCGAAGCTGATGAGATGAGCTATAAAGAATTTGTACAACTAAGCTTTAAAGAGTTTTTAAATAGCGATAGTGGCTCAAACTGGCAGCTAGACATAGATGATAAAAGGTTTAACTCATTTCCAAATTTCACCCAAAAACATCAAATTTGCATATCGAATTTAGACTATCAAGATAATATTTTTCAGTTTAGAATTTGCTCTGAAAACAACGTATCAAGCCTTGGCTACCGCATGTTTACGAGCTTTGATAGCGCACATAAAGACTTTGTCACAGACGATATCAAATGCTCTGATGAGGTTATGATGAGCCTAAAGCTTGGCGAGCTTAAAGAGTTTCCTTGCATATCAAAATGCGGCTGGTGGATCAAAGATATCTGGCGAGACATGTATCCTATCTTGGACGAGACTAGCAGCGAGGACTTTGTGGCTGACATTATAAAAAACGAATTTACAAAAAAGATGACCGAGATAAACGAATGCCTAAAAAACGCTCAAGATAGCGGGAAGCTTGACGAGGTTATCGCCAAACTAAAAGCTAAAATCAACTGAATTTAGAAATTTCCACCTACCGCACAAGAGCTAGCTGGATATGAAGTAAGTCCGTAGTCAGCTGACTCAACGTTATAAAAGTCTAAATTTGCACTTCGCGAGATGATATACTCAAAGCCTTTTTGATTTAGTTCGATCAAAATTTCAAGCTCAGCATCTCTTTTACAAACTATGCTTTCAAAAAAGTGAGAGAAGAAAGAAATTTTGGCATTTTCTTTTTGCATTGAGTGATTTAACATGAGCTCCATGTTGCTAAAAATTTTAAAGATAGTTTGATTTGTTTCAAATTTACCAAACCTCGCATAATAATTTTGCAAATTTGCATCATTTAGTAAGATGTTTTTAGTGCAATTTTTTGTGATCTGTTCATATATAAGACCAAAGAGCTCAATAGAGGCATTTTGATTATCCATCACTCTATTTTCGTGATTTGTGACTACTACAAAGCCATCTTTTATCTCGTACTTTTCATTTTTATAATAAAAGCTAACATTTGCCACCTCTTGCTCAAAGCGCTTCTTATAAGCAAAAGACAAATAGTTTAAAACGCCCATTTTATCGATTATAGCTGAGCTTCTTACGCCACCATCTAGCTCGTGCTGCATGAAGTATCTTATGAAGCTACCTTGCTCTATGTCAAAGCTGTTTAAATACTCGATCTTATCAAGATAGATGCATCGGTAGAGCTTTACAAATTCTGGGTTTAGCCTCAAATTTATCTCATCTTGTAGCTCGCCATATTTTTCAGTCTGATCTGCATCTATAAATTCGATGATATTCATCTGCTTTTCGATCTTATCTTTTACAAAGATCGAAATTTTCACATCCTGCATATCATAAAAGCACTTTATCGTATCTGTGGCACTTTTTGTGATGTCTGTTTTAAATTTCTTAGCAAGCTCTGCTTTTTTAAGAGTGAGCGAAAAGTCGCCATTTTTTAGTTTGTTTTGTGAGTATAAAAGATAGAGCAGTTGCTCATAGACCATTAGATGTGAGTAGGTTAAAAAGGTATTATCCACTACAATGACGTAATAGCAACGCGTTATAGAGTACCTTTTGTTATTTTGCAAAAATTCATCATAAATTTTTAATTTGCTTGGGGATTTACATACCTTAAAAACATCGTATGATTCTAAAAATATATTTTCCATTACTACCCCTTTTTACCTTTGCAAAAATATTACATAACTATTCTTTAAGCTAATTTGAATTTACAAGCTAACTAATAAAAATAATTTTGTAAAAATTAATATTAATTTAATTAAATATAGCTTAATTATATAAAATATTTTTGTATAAATATATTTTTATTTACAAAATTCAATTATATAAAATAAAAATTAGCTATAAAAATATATTTTTTAAACTAAATTTAATAAATATAGTTATATTATTTTTCTCAGATAAGCATGCTTGTAGTTGAAAATTTACAAATTGGGAGCTCAAAATGGAATTTCTAATTTTGACGCTATTTCTGATTAGTGGGCTTATCTTATACATAAAGCCACAAATGAAGAAAATAGCAACGTCCTGTATGGCTTTGGGGTGCGTAATACTAGTTGCACTAGAATTTTACGTAAATTTATGGGTAGTCTTGCCAATAGGCAACTTTTAGGAGGGCAAGATGCAAACAAAACAAAACGAAATCCCAGCAAACGAACAAGGCTTTTTCAACCTTATGTCACTGGCCATCACTGCTCTTGTGGCACTTCCAGTTGGTATCGCCTGTTTAGTACTTGGCTTTGGGCTAGGTGATAACCCTTGCGTAATGTGCTGGGCCGAGAGGATCACGATGATAGCTATCAGCCTAATAGCGCTTTTCATCATCAGGTACGGACTAAAGCCTAGCTATCTAGCAGCACTTTTACTAATGGCTTGCTGGGGCATATTTAACGGCTTTATCCACTACAGCCTAGATGGAACATTTGGCGGCTATCTTGACATCAAACAAGGTTTTGGTCTTGAAATTTTAGGTGCCCACACTCAGTTTTGGGTTATGGTTGTTGATTTTTGTGTGATCATATTTTTGGCTCTTATATTTTTGTTTAGCAAAAACTTAGGCCTTATCATGCAAAAAAGCTCAAATGGCGAATATGGCAACTTTCTAAGCTACTTACCACTTGGCAAATTTGCAAATTTAGTCTTTATCGTGATCATCCTTGCAAACTGCGTTCAAGCCTTTATAGCTTCTGGTCCACCGCCATATCTAGGATCTAGCACACCACCAAGAATGAGTATCGATCCTTCAAAATGGTTCTGGGAGAAAGACCACTGGGATAGCTCGCTTGATTTTAGATTTGACTGGAACCCTGAGCTTCCAGACCTAGCAAAGTAAGGAGTAAAAGATGAAAAAGCTAATATTTTTTGTCGCATTGGCAAGCCTTGCTTTTGGGTTTAACTTTGACATGGATAGTAAAAATGGAGCGATCCAAAACGTAAAGGAGCTAGGCCTTAAAGATACGCTCACTCTAAATTTGCAAAATGATAATGCAATAACTGGAGCTGACTACGATGAGAGCAAAAAGCAGTTCGCTCTTGTCTCAAACGACAACGAATTTTACATCGCAGATGAAAATTTAAAGCCGGTTAGCTACGCCAAACACGACCGTCATTTTATAATGGAGATGGAGGCAACAGTCGGGGCTACTTGGTATAAAAAAGAGCTTGGCATGATAAGTTACAACAAAACTTTTGTCTTTTATGAGCCAGCTAGCAACCTTAGTAAAGATGAGCAAAATAGCCAGTGGAGGCACCTATTGGCTGGATATGACGCGTGGAAGCTAAATGACCTTGGTAACAAGGGTAGATTTTCTACCATTAGATCAAAACAGCAGTACATCTTAGGCTGGGACTACTTAGAAAGTGAGAATAAATTTTTCACAGCTAGCGTGCCAAATGACGTTAGAGACTACTGGAGTGTGGCTATATTTGATGGTGATGACAAGATGATCTTAGAAGAATTTATGCCAAAAGCTGGAGCAAATTTAGAGCTAAAAGAAGGTAGAAATTTAAACAATTACTACATTACTGGTGTTGATGTAGAGCCTGATGCGCTATATCTTTTAAGCAAAAATTTCTCAACTATTTTAAAGTTAAATTTAACCACCAAAGAGATAGATGAGGCATTTAGTTTTAGTGGGGTAAATAACCCAAGAGCATTAGCAATCAAAGATAATAAATTTTACATCTTCTCACGAGAAGGCAAAAAGAATAAAGTTTTTATCTTTGAGATGAAATAGCTATCAAATTTAAGGAGAAAACATGCAAAGACGTTCTTTCCTAAAAGGCACCGGAGCAGCTCTAGCAGCAGCTGGAACAGCTCCTAGCCTATTTGGTATGGAGCAATTTGAGGTGGATTTTAACCCAAAATCCTATAAGAACGAGGAAAATGTAGAGTACCACTACCTAACCTGTCCTAGAAACTGCCGCGATGCCTGTTCGATGATCGCTGAGATCAAAGACGGCAAAATGGTAAGCATAAAAGGAGATCCAAAGCACCCACTAACGCAAGGCACAGTCTGCGTCAAGGGTCACACCTATGCCATGCACCTATATAACGCTGACCGCATCATGCACCCTATGAAAAGAGTCGGTAAAAAAGGCGAAGGGAAATGGGAGAAGATAAGCTGGGATCAAGCCTTAAAAGAGATAGCTGCAAAGCTAACTGAGATAAAAGAGAAATTTGGCGGCGAAGCCTTGACCGAGTTTGTCTACTCTGGCAATGAAGGACATATCTCAAAAACTATCGCACCAGGAAATTTCTTTGAAAAATATGGAGCCACAAGACTTGTTAGAAACCCTTGTGACTGGCCAAGATACGCGGGCACTCCTAGCGTTATAGGTACTGACTTCTCAAAAGATGCACTTGAGATCGATGAGAGCGATATGTACATTAGCTGGGGATCAAACGAAGCTTATACGGCCGTACACTGGATAAGATTTGCTCACCGTGTTAAAAAAAGAGACGGAAAGATCATCGTTATAAATACGATAAGAATTCCTCTAGCAAACCAAGCTGATATGTTTATCCAGCTAAAACCATCTAGCGACCCTGCATTTTGTCTAGCGGTCTGTAAATTTTTAATAGAAGAAGATCTATATGATCATGAATTTGTGGAAAAATACACAACAGGCTTTGAAGATCTAGTGCACGAGTGCTCACTCTACACCTATGGCGAACTATCTGAGATGTGCGGAGCAAGTGTGGATCAGATCAAAGTTTTTGCTAGAGAGTACGCCCACGCAAAAGCACCAGCTATCATGCACGGCGACGGCGGACAAAGACACTTTAACGGAGCAAGACTTGTTCGTGCGGTTACATTTTTACCAGTTTTAACTGGCGCCTTGACAAAGCTTGGTGGCGGACTATTTTGGGCATATGTGCATGTAAAAGGCTGCTTTAATTTCGACAACTGCATGCCAGATCTCTCTCCAAAAGATAAAGATGGCAAAAAGATAGAAAGGCAGCAAGTAAGCTATATAGAATTTGGTAAAGGCATACAAAAAGAAAATCCAACATATCTTGACAAGCCTATAAACACAGTCATTAGAGCATGCATCAACTACAACTCAAATTTAATGGTAACCGCACCAAATACAAATTTGATCAAAAAGCGTGTAATGGACGATGACTTCTTTTTGGTTGTAATTGATCCTTACGAAACAGATACCTGTGACTATGCTGACTATGTTCTACCTGGTGTTACATTTATGGAGAGTGAGGATATCCAAAACGACCAAATTTCTGGATACGTCTGCTACAACGCTCAAAGTGTAAAACCTCTTGGTGAAGCTAAGACAAATTTAGAGTTCTTTAACGCTCTTGCAAAAGCGATGGGCTATACAGAAGAGTGCTTTAACTGGGATAGTGAAACGGTTTGCAGACGCTTTTTGGATACAGAATTTGCCAAAAAACAAAACATCACCTATGAAAAACTAAAATCAGTCGGCTGGATCAAACCATTTAGAACACCTGAAACGATGAAGGATCAGTTCCCATACTACCCTTATGCACCAAAAGACAAACTAGTTTTTGGCACAAAGAGTGGAAAATGCGAGCTTTACTCACAAACCTTTAAAGACGCAGGATATCATCCGGTAATAGACCTTGAAACTGACTGGGACTACTATGAAAAGAGCAATAAATTTGGAAAAGACTATCTCAAAAAATATCCGCTTTATTTCATGACGCCAGGTACTCAGCTCCAAGATAACTCAAACTGGGGCAATATGCCTTATATCTTAAAAAGGGTTATCGTTAAAGGCAATGCTGAGCTATTTATGACACGTGAAGACATGGAAGCACGCGGTATCAAAAACGGAGATACAGTTGAGGCAACAAACGAAAAAGGTACAGCCGTCTTTACAGCAGTCGAGACAAATCAAATGAACCCAGGCATAGTCTATGCGTGGAACAACATCTGGGTAAAAGTGACAAAATCAAGAACTGGAGCAAATATACTTTGCTCTGACGGCGTTAGCGATCTAGGAAATGGCTCAACTTATACAGCTAGCTTTTGTGAAGTAAAAAAAGCAGCTAAACAAGAGATGTAAAGGGGTCTAAGATGAAAAGAAAACAAGGTTTTTTATTTGATTATAACTTTTGTATAGGCTGCAAGGCTTGCGAAATTTCATGTCAAGTCTATCACAACCAAGATCCAGACATCAACTGGAGACATGTTGATGGCCTTATGATACATGAAGATGGCATAGAAAAAGAGATCTTTATAACTCACTCTTGCCACCACTGCGACGAGCCAGCCTGTATGGATGTCTGCCCAGTTGGAGCATATATCAAGCTAGAAAATGGTGTCGTACAGCCACTTCATGATAAGTGTATAGGCTGTGGATACTGCTTGATGGCTTGCCCTTATGGCTCTATCACAAAAGGTAAAGACGGTAAAGCTCAAAAGTGCAATCTCTGCGCTGAAAAACTTGAGCGTGGCGAAGAGCCAGCTTGCGTAGCAGGCTGTCCGTGTGGAGTACTAAAACTAGTTGATAGCAACGTTAGCGACAGCGCTGGTATGCAAAAAGAGATGCCAGGCTTTAAACACTTCTTTACCAAGCCAAATATCCGCTTTTATCCAAGAATGAAGCGAAATGATTTCATACACTAAAGAGTAAAAGATGGATAAGGTCAAAGAAAAGCTTAGCGTTAGCCTTAGTGTTGAAGACTTTTTAAGGCGATTTTTCTTAGTAGAGCTTAGAGAGCAAAATTTAGATGAGCTCATAAGCATAAGCCTTAATTTTAGTGATAAATTTAAAAATCATGACTTCATACTTTGGCTAAATAAGTGTAAAGATGATCTAAATTTGCTAGACGAGCTAAGATATGAATTTAATAGGCTATTTGTAGGGCCAAGACACCCAAAAGCTGAGCCATACGAGTCGGTTTATTTTGATTATAAAACGATGTTTGGCGAAAAGACTATGCAGGTGCGTGGCTTTTATAAAAGCTCTGGACTAAAGCTTAGTAAAGAGCAGTTTGATAAATTTCCAGATGATTTCATAGGATACGAGCTGCAATACCTTTACTTTCTAAGCTTCAATGCCTTACAGGCAGACGAAAAAGAGAAAATGGATGAAATTTTACGTAAAAAATATGACTTCATCCGCACTCATCCGTTTGAGTGGTTTTATAAATTTAGTTCTCGCTGTAAGGAGGCTACAAATTTAGAAGCCTATGTGAGCTTTGCTGATTTTTTAAATTTATATCTTGAAAACGAGATAGAGCAGTCAAGAGCTCTTCTAACTTTTAAGAGTTAAAGGATAGATAATGGAACAAACAACTTGGGGATGGCTCATAGTCATATATCTGTTTTTGGGCGGTTTAGGTGCTGGGGCATTTTTGTGCTCGGCTTTAGCCTATAAAGGCTTTTTGGGCAAGCTCGATGAGAAATTTTACAAATTTGGATTTTTGCTAGCGCCAGTAGCGGTCATAGTTGGAACTGTACTTTTGCTATTTGACCTAGCACCAAGTGCGGCGATCAATCCAGCTAAGATCATAGGTCTTTACACAAGACCAGTTTCTATAATGAGTATCGGCACATATCTTCTAACATTTTTCATAATAGTTAGCGTGCTCGTGCTTTTACAAGTTAAAAAAGGTGGCAAAATTTGCGATATGATGCTTAGTTTTGGCTCGCTACTTGCAATTGGAGTGATGGGTTATACTGGACTACTTTTGTATGTTGTAAAAGCGATCCCACTATGGGCAAGCATATGGCTACCGATACTATTTACTATTTCAGCCATATCAACAGGTCTTAGCGCAAACGCTATATCTGTGCTAAGTGGTGGCGGCATTTTGAGCCACGAGTCGCATAAATTTCACACTATTTTGGTGGCACTTGAAATTTTTGCCCTCTTGATGCTATTTGCAAGCGTTAGAAACGAAGCTGCTGGCATGGCTAGCATAACCAAAATAGTATCAGGCTCTCTAGCACCGATGTTTTGGATAGGCTTTATAGTGCTTGGTCTTGCACTGCCATTAATTGGCGGCAGTAAATTTATGCTACAAAGATGTGGCGTGACAAAAGATGGAGCAGTATGCGGATGTAGCGAAGGCATCAAAAGCTGTGTATATAATGAGTATGGTGTTTTAGTCGGCGGTTTTTGCCTAAGAGCATTTATCGTTCTCGGCGCGGTTTATATATTTTAACTCCTCCTTCCTGATACTGGTCGGATGAAAGTCCGACCTTTAAATTTTAACTTTAAATTGTGTTTTTTTCGATAGACCACCAAAAGAGACACAACATTGCATAATTCTTGACTTTAAATATTGTGGGTAAAATTTAACCACATTTGATAGATTATGATATTAAATTTGGTAGCAGACATCATAGCTCGTTAAATAGCTATTTTCTATCAAATATACAAGACTTTAATTCTTGATAAATATTCATATCTGAAGCCACTAGCTTTGATAAATTTATTTTAAAATTCTCGGGATTTATATGAGTTGAAATTGAGCAAATACTTTTGATCAGCGAAAATTGTGATTTAACATCTGAGTTTATTAAATCTGTAAAATTTTGTTTGTATTTAACTTCATCAAAGTTTTTTTGATTTACTGCACAATATTTTCTCAACACCTCTTCATCAAATAGGTAGTTTTCGATTTCCCACCTTTTCATTACTCTAAATCTTTCATTCTGATTAGCTAAATACTCTTGTCTCTCTTTTTCTGATACTAGCTTTCCTGATGCCATATCTCTATCTTTAAAAACCCAAATTTCCATATTGGGAAACACCTTGCCTAATATCGCTAATGCAATGCTGCTTCTTTGATCCAACTCTGTATTTCCACCGCTAGAGACGAAAACAGTATCTGGATACTCTGCATTAAAAATATTATTTAAAACTTGAGCGTCAAGCCCTCTTTCAGAGCCATCCCCTCTAGGTTCATCTCGCCCTTCGCAATAAATAATTCTATTAGGAGCTATTAATCCAGTTAAGTCATCTAGAGCTGTACTGAAAATAGATTTCCATGTTGTTCTATTATTTGCAACAGGGGTCAATGTTATAGCTTCTGAAGCAAATTTCATATTATCTTCAAATTGAATAACTTGACATTTCCCAGATAGCTCTTCTTGAAATGCCCGTAAAAAACCGATACTGTGAGTCGCGATCCAAATTTGCCCTTCATCGCCTATTAGTTTTTCTATCTCAATCATTAATTTTTTTTGAATCGATGTATTAATATGTAACTCAGGCTCATCTAATAGAAAGATAGAGTTTTTATATTTCTCTCTTCTTAAAAATAAATCTAATAAAATATCAACAACTTCCTTTTCTCCGGCAGAGAGACTATCAAATGAGAATGTTATATCTGAATCTGATTTTTTAAAATTTAGCGTACCGTTATTTTGTGCCACATTTCCCAAACTAACAATTTCTAAATCTAAACAGTTTTTTATAGATTGATTTAATAAGCCTATGACTTTAATCTTAGCTTCAGATGGCTTAATATCTTCTCTTTCCATAATTTGGTTATAAAATCCCAATAATCTTCTATAATTATCCTCTACCTTGCTGTCTAAATTTAATGAACAGCTTGCTCCATCGGAATTGTTTTCAATAGGATCTACTGCTCTAATCTCGCTAATATTCAAACTAGTGTTGTAACGATACGGACTTCTGAATGAAAAAATAATTTTCCTATTATTCTTATAGAAATCATGATCACTATATAATCTGCTATTGTTAATGATATTGCCCTCATCATCTAAATATTCAATCGATATTAATTGAAACGCATTCTTATTGTCTGTTCTATAGAATATTTCCGGTATACTACCGCTCCCAATGTTCCCACCATAACTTCCTCCGCATGCAATAAAAGCATCCAAAACACTACTTTTACCGCATCCATTAGTACCAACCAATGCGATTATTTTCGCTGGCTTATTGCATAAATCTAAAGTTAGATCCTTAAATCTTTTAAAATCTTTTATATTTACCTTTGATATTTTCATATTCAGTCCATTTTAAGAAGATATTAATTATTCACAAAATTGCTCAAAATTTACACCAATTCTTCCCCGAAAAATAGCTTACCACATATTACACTGCTCCGTCTGGCTCCATGGCAACCTGCGTCCAGAGAATCTTCACCAGCGATCAGGCTTCGCGGAGTCTGCTAAATTTATGATGCCGAGTGCCGATGCCTTTTTGATGAGTCTATTTTACTCTTGCTTTTATAGCCTTTCTGACCTCTATTTTGTATGCATTTAGTGCCTAGGCTACCTTACCTGCTTTCGTCGGTGTAGAATATGCTGGCAGTTTTAGAATTTACTCTTTCATTTTTGCTACTTTTGGTAATAACATTATAACAAAATGGACTTTAAGCAACTTGGTAAAAATTATTTGGCAGATATCAGTTCGACAATGAGCGAGGGATTAAATACTATGTTTTAGATTATTTTTAAAATAAGCCGCCCAAAAGACGGCTTAAATTTTATCTCTCGAAAATAAAAATTTTATTCACGCCGTTCTCTCTGGATGCGACGTAGAATTTGTCCTCTTTAATAGCGAGCGCATGGGCATCGCTCGTACCTTCAAAGCTATAAACCTCCACGATCTTTCTGCTACGTGGATCGAGCTTTAGGATGCTTGAGTATTGCTTTGAGAGCAGATAAACAAACTCGCCTTGCGCATCCATACCCGTGACATAGTAGTCATTTATCTCTCTGCCCTCTTTTACGCCAAGACTCTCATCAAAGCTCGGAATAAATTCTGTAGACAAAAGGTTATCGCTATCACTAAAACTAGCAATACTCCAACTTTGCTTTATGTCATCTGGCACGCTTGCTATAAAAAATTCGCCGTAGAAGTCAGAGTGATCCCAAGAGAGAATATACTGCTGTTTTGCGCGAACTGTGTAGTATCTGTCCTTAAAATCAAGACTAAATTTATCATAGCCATCATGCAAATATCTCCACGCCTTATTTGCATCATCCTTACTTTGATCTGGTATAAATTTGAAAAATTCATACGTTTTGTTGTAGCTAATCAGCCCAAGAGAACCTTTAAAAAAGCTTGCACCAACCGTATCTTCCATCTGTATGATCCAATCAGGCGTGCTTCTTAGATAGCTTTTTATCTGATCTAAATTTTCATCCATAGAGTAAAGCTCAAATTTTAGAGTGCCAACCAAAAAACTTTTGCTCTCCTCATCATAGTCAAGACCTGTAACTGGATTGCTATTATTTAGTTTTAGCTCTATTTGTCCAGCTTTTTTTAAAGGAGTTAGATTTGTAACTGCACCATTTGTTGCATTTAGATCAAACTCTCCACCAAACGCCAAGCAAGTGCAAAGTGTTATTAAATTTAAAATTTTCATTACATATCCTTACTTTGGTAAATTTGGTAGTTTTGGATTCCAGCTTTCGCGAAAATCTATCTCATGTTCATCCCAGTGATCAAGCTCCCAAAACCACTTTGACGGATCGATGCTCATGCGCGAAGGCGTCGCGGAGGCTAGATAGGGCGGCGGGCCTGCGGTGATAAAGGCCTGCACGCAGTTAAAAGCCATAATGATCGCAAAGGCCGCAACTGCAACTTTGCCTAGCGCAAATTTGGGTAAAACCGCGCCGTATGCGCCCTCTTCGCTTTTTTGTATTATTTTACCTACGTTTTTGCCTAGCAGTAAAATCACGCCCAAAAATATAATGACGCAAAAATGCACCACTACGACCCAAAACTGCGTGTGTGCGCCTAAAATTTCGAGCCCGAAGCCCTGCTTTATGTCGAGGTATCCTCCGCCCGTGCCGTCTAGGCTGTAATGCAAAAAGCCGTCGTAAAGCCCAAGGCACGCTAAAAAGAGGATTGCAGCGAGGTATTTGACCTTAAAGCCGTATCTAACGATAACTAGCGCCATAAACGAGATCGCTACCATGCAAAATCTCTCGTGCCAGCACATGATGCAAGGACTATCGCCCATACCAAAGCCCAAAACAAGGCATGCGATACCTACGGGCAAAGCGATGAGAGCGAGGGCAGCGAGGGCAAAAAGGTTGAAAAATAGCTTCTCATCTTCGCCCCAACCTGCAGAAATTTCGGAGCTACGAGCAGAGTTTTGGGATATTTTATCTTGTATACTTTCCATCGCTCGCTCCTAAAAATTTCCCATCGGCACGACGGCGAATTTATTCACCCACGCCATCATAATGACGAGTATCGCGATACCCGCGATACCAAAGCCCATAACCGCGCGCTTTTTCTCAGGTCTAAACCACAGAAAAAGACTCGTGACGAAAAACATCGAAACCATAAGAAATTCCATGTTTTCTCCTTCGTTTTGAAATTTAATATCGTAAAATATTAGGTTTTTATTTATTAAATATACATTAAAAATTATATTTTTACAAGTATAAATATATTTTTTATTATATTTTTATGCTATTAAAATATATATTACTAATAATTTTTTTATATTAAAGCTTATTTTAAACTTATTTCAGGAGTGTTAATTTGATTTTGCTCTTGTAGGTTTGTGTAATTGAAATTAATAAAGAGGTTTTATAAGCAGTAAGACGAAGTCATAGCTAAAAATTTACTTAACTTGTCTTGAGTTAAGGTGATTTTTCACAATTGCTTTTTATGCTAGCAATAGTTTATTGCCAAAGTAGTGCTAGTATAAAAACCCAAACAGCCAAAGTGGAATTTTATTTCTCACCCCGACTTCAATATCATCTGCTGCTATAAAAGAATTTGGCATATTCTTAATCTGCTCAAAACCTTTTTTGGCTCCACCTATTTCAAAGGTAAATTTATTGCCAACCATAAAGTCACCATTTTTGCCTGAGTAAATTTCGGTGATATTTCCAAGCTGATTGGCAAAGAATGTCTCTCTAATATTTCCTATATCAGGGCTGTTTATATACATTAAATTTGTATTTTCAAGGTAAATTTTATCCGCCTTATCCATATTTTTTATAGCAAGCTCGTTTTTCATTAAAAGCCTTATAAGTCCAGCACTATCAAGCATAGCAAGATACTCTTTTAGCGTCCTATCATCCCTTATATCAACAAGCGATTTTAGGCTTGAGTAGTTTGGTTGATATGGGACGTTTGTGCTTATGGCATGAGTTAAGATCTTTAGCTTTCTTGCCGTATTGCCATTTAAATTTGGATATATACTTAAAAGATCGCTATCTATCGTAGCTTCTATGCTTTGCCTTAGAGTCTGATAAAAGGCAGTATCATTTGGCATATCATTATAGTATGGGTAGTAACCTACTTTTAGATACTCTCTAAAAAGTTTAATAACTGCTAGATCTTTTTGCTTTAAGGCGTTAATGATATCAACAGCTATCTCCTGATGATTTGTAAGTAAATTTGTAAGCTCAACCGCTTCTAAATTTATACCATACCTTAACCCTAGATACTCCTTAAAACTCATTCCATTCATCTTATATACGATCGCTCTTCTACTTAGATCATGAGAGCTTTTTAATACTTCAAGAGCAGATGAGCCTGTGGCTACTATGTTTAGATCTTTAAAATTATCATAGGCAAATTTTAATACTGCAGATATATCTTTACTCTTATGAATTTCATCCAGATATAGATGTTTTCCGCCATTTAGCACAAACTCTCTTATGATCGAGGTTATATCATTTGATATCTCTATGTCATCTAAACTTAGGTAAAGACTGTCTTTGTTTTTACTAGCTAGCTGAGCCAATGTAGTTGTTTTGCCTATTCCTCTTTGCCCAAGGATAACGATAAGTCTATGAGATAAGTCCTTAGAATCTATAAAATATCTTTTAAATTTATGGTTGTTTAATCTTATAAGGTCATTGCTCTTTAAAAAAAGTTGATCTAACATAGTTTATCCCTGAATTATGTAATATAATACAATTATATCATAAAAATATATGTGATAGACTACAAATATGGTTGATCTTAAAAGCCTAAACGCTTCTTTATTGTAAATGGCTATATACATTTACAATAAAAAGCACTCACTCTTCCCCTCCTTGATAAAAATTTACCTCCTCAACTAGATCCTTTAGAATTTTTGGAGTTACTGGCTCGCCATAAGTGTTCATGGTGATCTTGTATTGTTGTTCGTGCCCTACAAGAGCAGCTATATGTTCAACCCTCTGGCCACTTTGGATGAGCTTGTTTATGAAAGTATGTCTAAATGAGTGAAATGTCCTTGTTTTATCACTATCTTTTATAACTTGAGTATTGATCTTCTTTCTAAAATATTCAGAGAAGTCTTTATTATCACAGCTAAATAGCCTAACTGCTTTGCTGCATTTCCTAGCTAGCTTCTTTTTATTCTCTATAAATTCAAATAGCCCAATGCTACTTAGCTTAGAGTGGATAGGAACTATCCTTGCAGAGTTTCTGGTCTTTAAAGTCTTGCTCTTACCTGTTTTTACATCTACTTTTGTATTTAAACTAAAGCATACTATGTTATATTTTTCGACTATGTCATCTGTGTTTAACTGTATTATCTCATTTAGTCTCATACCAGAGTAAGCTGCTATATGAGTAACGAAAAATAGCTCATCTTTGTTAATTCTTTGACTTTTGGTATCACCACTTGATCTAATCTTACTAATAATATCCAAAAGTGCATTTACATCACTATCTTCATAAGGGTTTTTATTTGTAACGTCATCTTGGTTTAAATTTATTTGTAGATCTGTAGCTGGATTCTTATCTATATAGTCGCTATCATAGCAGTATTTAAAAAACTCACTAACTCTAACAATATACTTCTTGATAGTTGATTTAGAAATTTTTGGCCTATCCTTTGCTAAAGCTATGACCTCATCTAGGCTCTTATCTTTATAGAGACTATTTTGAGAGAGCTTGGTTGGTAGTTGTAGTAAGACATTCCTAAAATTTAGCAAGTCATCTCTTTTTATTTTTTTGATATCTAGCTCATCGCCAAATTTCATAGACATTAGCCGTCCTACATGTCTAACAAGACCAAATGTGCTATCACTCCAGTTGTTTGAAATGCTTTTGTTTGATACATAGTTTTCAAAAGCACTCTTTAGCGTGACCATGCCAGCCTTACTCTCATTTTTAGTAGTTGAGTCTAGCTGTGATATAAAGCTTTTAGCTCTATTTGAGAAGAGCTTTTGAAAGAAATTTATAGCTTCATTAAAAGTCATGTTACTAGCATCACTTGTATCATCTATCGCAAGATCTTTAGCCTCAATGTTATTTAAAACTATGCCTTTATCTTCATATTTATCTGCCCTATATAGCTTCACCTGACCACCAAAGGTAGGATCATTCAAATTACCATATCCAAATTTTAGATCTTCACTTAGCTCATTGTCTCCATCTGGCGATAACTCACAACCAAATATTCTTAAGATATCGTTTTGTGTGAGTGCACCCTTTTGTTTTGCTAGCTCATTTATAGCATCTCTTAGCTCACAAACAGAGTGCTTTAAGGACTTTTTAGTAAAAGGCAGCACCAAATCCTGCTTTTTTAAAGTCTCTATGTCATCTTGATAGCTATCTATGTTAGCCTCTTTAACGCCTTTTGCTATCTCGTCTTTAGTATTATCATCTAAATTTGCACTCTTGTGCTTTTTACCAAGTGGTACAAATATCTGTTGCTTATCATTTAGTAGCTTTTGGTTTTTGCACATTTTATATGATATGTGATTTATGTTATCTATCGTTGCTTCAAGCACTCTTTTGCCAAGAAGCTTTTTGGTGTGAGAGTCAGTACAAGATAGCTTTTTGCAGATATCATCAATCTCTTTTGATATTACACTGGGCAAGCTATCTTCTTTTAAACTCTGTTTTAAAAACAAATTTAGTGATAGTAGTCCATCTAAATTTATATATCTGCCAAGCATATCATGCTCTTTGATACTTTTGGCCTCCTTGGCTTTTAAAAGCATAAGCACCAAGTGCTCTATAAGTTCGCTGCTCAAATTCATCTTCCATGCCTTTTTGATCGCGTTAAAAATTATAGAGTAGATCTTAGCACGATTTTTTGCTGTATCAAAGCGTTTTGTTAGGAAGGAGGTTATGTATTCGGTTTTATTACCAAAATAAGGCCTCAGATATAGTGGGATGGCTACTCTAAAGTAATATATGCCATTTCGCTTGACTAAATATTGCATCTTTGTTACCTATGCAATATAACTTTGTAGCAAAATGTAGCAGATACCTAGTGTGAAACTGGCTGTGTGCCGTCTTTTTGGTGCTTACACAAGGTTTATTTTTAAACCCTCATAAGCCGGAGGTCGGGAGTTCAAGTCTCCCCCTTGACACCATAGATGTCCTACTTATCGATACTTTAACTGCCATTTTTGCAGTTTCCCTTTCTTTAAGATTTCCTAAAAGTATGGTACAGTTTTTATAAAAAGCGGTACATTTTTTCAGGATTGTTTTATTTTACAAAATGCTTTCTATAAATGCTTTTATTTTTTGCTGATTAGATAAAATTTTACCTCAAGTAGACATCTTCATAGTCTCGCAGCTGATCTTTAGCAACCTTTGGGTTTTCTAGACGCTCACTTAGCTTCTTTTTAAACTGTACTTTTATGCTATTGTCAAGCTTTTGCCACTCTTTTAAAGCGCTTGGTAGAAATTCTAACTCATAGCTCATCTAAGCTTACTTTTACTGGTTTTTCACCACTTGCTAAAGCAACATCTACTGCTTTACTTAGATGATACTCTTCTATTATCTCTGCCATTTTTTCATAGACAGAGCTGGGTACTAGATAGGCGCTAGGGACATTGTGGTTTAGTATAGCTACAACATTATCTCCAGCTTGTTTTAAAATTTGAGCTGGAGATTTTTTTAGCTCGCTTATGCTAGCTGTAAAATTTGCTTGTATGGTTTGCATTTTTATCCTTTATTTAATACCTAAAATAATACTAAATAAGATATAAGAATAGTCTTAAATCTCATGCTTTGAAATTTACCCCTATTCATTTTCATACGATACCATCTCTACTTTACTCTTTAGTGTGTTTGCATTAATGGCTTTGGCGTAAATGTTTAGCAAAATTTTATACTGCAAACTTACTATAATAAGGCAATTAAATACAAGTTTTGTGTTGTATAAAGAAAGAAAATCGGAGCAAGAAATTCCTCTCCGATTTATGATTAAAATTTAAGCTGTTTTGATCTCTTGTAGTCTATACCATGCTATGATTTGTAAAACAAATGCTACAATCAACAAGATGTAACCAATGATTATAAATAAAGTAATAGTTCCAACAACCGAACCTATAAAATAGTAGAGGAAAAATTTATCGCCAGATATGTTTGAAAGCTCGTTATAGACTTGAAATTCTTTGAAAAATGCATAAATCATACCTACAACGCCCGCTAAGCCTAAAATGACGCCAAAAATAGCACCTGTCCCACCAGCATTTGCATAGCCAGAGCCCATACCAGCAAAGCCTAATGCTCCAGTTATCGCGCCGATTGAGATCAGGATAGTCGATGCTACTGCGACAACTAGATATAAGATATAGTTTTTCTTTAGTGTAGGACTACCGACTTTATCTGATAGCTTAAATATAGCAAACAACATACATAAAAATCCAGCGATAAAAAAGATAAATCCAATGAATGGGATAATGCCCAAAATAGGCAATGCAGAACCTGCTAATCCCAGCGTTCTAATAGTAGATAAATCATTGCTTTTAATATCAAAATTTATGTTATCTAAATTTAGATTCATGGATTTTGCTTTTGTGAGATAAATTTGTTTTGCAGTTTGTCCATCCGCGATAAAATCAACCTCATCGCCTTGTTTTAAAACTATGGCAGCTCCATCTTTTGCCACAGACGCTACGTCTTCTTGTAGATAAGTAAAACGCTGATCATCAGCATTTAATATTATGCCAGGAGCTAATACAGTTCCTTTCATGTTTGTTCCTTTAAGATTAAGATAAAAACACTTATTATAAATTTGTTAAACAAAGTGTTGGCTTAAGTTTATAAGGCATAAAAGATAATTTTATAGAAACTAAATAGTGTAGAGGGATTATGTATATTTAAGCAGTGACTACTTTGTAGCATTAGCTTCTCCTTTTAGTATAACTGGCGACAAAAGAACTTATATAATAGGTAAATTTCTAATTAAATTTTTGAAAAGCAATTAATCTAATTGCAAGAGTTTCAGGCTAAAAAGTGGATTATGTTTTTAGGCATTGACTCTTTCTCATTCTTTCCTCTCCCCAACCATCTCTATAACACTATCATCATATATCTAAATAAAACAGCAATATAGATACTACTAGAGCTAACTGATCACAATTGTGATAAAGAAAGTAGCTATAAAGTATCTTGAATAGGCAAAGAAAGCTATCATGTTATTTATGATAAAAATTTAATAGGAAATAGTTTTTAAATTTTTGGATTTGCGACGTAGTTGTAAATTTGAATAGTAAATATTTTAAATTTTTTATCTAGCTTTTGCCACTCTTTTAAAGCACCTGGTAGAAATTCTAACTCATAGCTCATCTAAGCTTACTTTTACTGGTTTTTCGCCACTTGTATAAATCTAAATTTGTGTCAAATAATAATTTTTTAAATAATAAGAAATAGCGAAGAGCAAAACTCTTCGCATAATTGATTATAGGTGATCTTCTGGTGCGGTTGTTGGCATAAAAAATGTAGTTGGGGTAAGATCAAGTGTATCACCTGATGGATTAGTAGCTTTTGCCTCCACTGTGTGATAATCTTGCATAGAGTCTTTATAATCAACTTTTGCCTCTACGCTCCATCTACCATTCTCGTCAGCTCTTGTTGTTAAAACTTCCTGTATATCAACTGGAGTTCTTTGATTAGTCATAAAGTCAAAGCCATGATGTTTAACAACTAATGTTATCTCAGCATTTGCTTCTGCTGTGCCCTCAAATGTTGGCTTTCTATCACCATCAACAGGTCTATAAACAGGACTATAATCACCTTGCACTTCTGTTAGATCACTAAATTCATCATCATATATGCGCTCTATTGAGAATGCACCGTTTTTTGGTGTATAGTTTTTAGGTATATTTGTAAAACTTTCATTACCAGCAGGATCAAATACCTGTGTTGTGAAAGAGTACTCACCAGGCACAAAGTGCTCTGGAAAACCATCACCCATTGTAGATTTATCTACTGTAAAGTTACCATTATCGTCAGCTTTTACCTTACCTTCAAAAACTGTATGAGTTCCACTATCTTCTATTTTGCCTATTTTTACATTTATTTCAGAATTTGGCTCAGTCTTACCACTCATTGATGGCTCAGGATCACTATCGCTCATAGAAATTACATTTTTTCTTATAATGTTATGTGGTAAATCTGTCCACTCTACTGTTGGTTTAGTTGTATCAATGGTAATCTCAGCTCCTGTGCTGCTAAGGCTTCTCTCGCCATCTACAACAGCCACAGTTGTGATAGTGTGCTTTCCATCAGGAAGGTCATTTTGCACTACATACTCCCAAGTGCCATCATCATAGGCTCTTGTTTCATCTATCTTATTGCCATTGTCATAGATTTCAACTATTGATCCAGCTTCTGCTGTTCCTTTAATAAATGGTCTATTGTCATTTGATAGATCACCTATTACATCAGCATTCCATTTGCCACCATACTTGCCATCTATTATTGTTGTGATTGCTGGAGTTGGAACATTGCTGGTTGGATATATCGCATCAATAGCAGCTGCAAGGTTGTCAAGTGTAACTGCACCACCTACACCTGTTTGAACTGGGGAATTTGCGCTTGCTTGAGATGAGAGGTTGTTAAAATTCGCATTTATATTTGAGTAGTGCCCACCCTGAGCAAAGCTAGCAGCACCAAGACTTACGCCGTCACCTCCAGCGTTTCCACCTGCTTGGTTTCCACCAGCTGCAGTTTCTTCTAAACCAGCTAGGCCTTCACCACTTAAGATCGCTTTTTGAAGTGAAGTTATATCTGCTGTTGTTTGAGAATTTTCACTAACACTTTGGTCTAAATTTATTGAGTCTTTACCTATTAGGCTTATCTCTTTTCCGTCTGCTTTTGCTATTACTACTTTTGCGTCAGTTGATTCAGTGACTATCTTTTCTCCTTGATATACTATGTCACCTACTTTTAACTCTCTGCTTTCACCTGTTAGGCTTACAGCTTTTACGCTTCCTTGCGTTACATTTTTTACTACACCTATTTCCTTTGACATGTGTCTCCCTTTTTTAAATTTTTTCCTAAATTTAGCGATTTTATCAAAATCAAACCATTGTACTTTGGTACAGTTGTGACATATTTATGACTGGGAATTTTGTAAATTTAGATTTTGTGAGGGTTTGAAATAGTTATAAAATTTTGGATATTGCAAAGAAATTTATATCAAATTCCTTTGCAAAATTGGATTTACTTCACAAAAAACTCTTGTGCTAGCTTTTTATCTTCAGGCCTAATAATAAATTTCTCATTAGCGATGCTAACTTCAAATTCATCATCTTTGCTAGCTTTTGTATAAGCTAGCGCGAGCCTTGCAGCAAGCTCTTTGTCGGCTTTGCTAGCGTTTTTGCTTATGAAGCTAACAGCTCCCACGATGTCATCACTCTCTTTAAATTTAACCTGCTCAAATTTATCATTTGGGTGAGCCAAAAGTGCGTTATTATCGCTCTCATCACGTCCTATTATCATTTTAGCACCATCTACCAGGCGCAGATGCCTACCAAGTTTTAGCCACGTAACGTCGATATCTCGCATCTCTTTATCAAATTTCAAGTAGTCTTTTATCTTTACAGCAAAGCTCTCAATAGTAAGCAAACACCCGCCTCCAGGCGTTGCAAAGTCCTCAAAGCCAAATTCCTTCGCCAAAGCAAGCTGCGGCTTTCTATCGCGCCCGCTTATGTCAAGTAGCTTCTCTCTATCGACCCAGCCCTCGCGCTCTGGCTTAGTTGGCGGCAAGAGCTTAGCACACATCGGACGAAGCACTAGATCATCCTCGTCATCAGCTAGGCGCTTGACCTGAAAGAGTGCGTCTCTGCGCTGGCTCATCGGCCTTTGTCCTACGACTTCGCCTGTGATTATAAAATTTGCATTTTCGTTTTTTAGCATATTAAGAGCTGTTTTAAACATATATCCGTGGCAGTCGATGCAAGGGTTAAACTGCTTGCCGTAGCCGTATTTTGGGTTAAAGAGCACATCGCGAAGATACTCGTTTCTCATATCAACCACCTTTAGGCTAGCCCCAGCCAAGGCTGCACGGCGCCTTAAAACTTCATGCTTCTCCTCATCCACGCCAAATCCAGTATCCATATAAAGTGCGACCACTTCGATGTTTTGATCGCTTATTATTTTCATAGAGAGCATGCTATCAAGCCCTCCGCTAAACAAAGCTAAAGCCTTCATTTTTATCCTGAAAGTAAAATTTAAAGCCTAAATTTACTAAATCTAGGCTTTTATGAAGTTTATTTAGCAGCGTTAATTATGATTTTTTTGATCACTTCGCTTGCGGCTTTTAGGCTGCTAACTGGCAGGTACTCGTAGACCGAATGAAAGTTGTTTGCCCCTGTGAATAAATTTAGCGTTGGCACGCCCTTTGCAGAGATCGCAGCGCCGTCATATCCGCCACGCATAGGCTTTATGTTTGGAGTGATATTTAGCTCGCTAAAGGCATCTTTTGCAAGTTTTATCGGGAGCGAATTTTCATCTTTTAAAAACTTAAAGACGTTTTCATAGCGTGTTGTTAGCGTGATCTCACAGCACTCTCCATAAATTTTGTTAAAAGAATTTGCCATGTCGTTTAAAAACTCAAGCCTTTTTTGAAATTTTGGCTCGTCAAATTCTCTTATGTCGATCTTTAGCGTCGTTTTTGCGCTGTTTCCACTAAGCTCTTTTACCCAGAAATACCCCTCTTTGCCCTCAGTGCACTCTGGCACTTCGCCGCCTGGTAAAAGCGAGATAAATTTATGCGCTAAAAGCAGCGAATTTACAAGCTTGCCCTTTGCGTTCATTGGATGAGCCGAAACGCCTTTAAATACCATCGTGCAGTCAGCCGCGTTCCAGTTTTCATATATTAGCTCGCCTATCTCACAGCAGTCTAAGCAGTAACCAAAGTCAGCTCCAAGCAAATTTACATCAAGCGCTTTTGCACCGAGCAAGCCCTGCTCCTCATCAGGCACGAAGCAGATCACGATCTTGCCGTGCTTTACATCAGGATTTTGCATGAAAAAGCTAGCCATATTTACGATACTAGCGATCGCAGCCTTATCATCGGCACCAAGCAAACTAGTACCATCAGTCACGACTATGTCGTCGCCCTCGTACTTTTTAAGCTCTGGATTGTCGCTAAATTTAAGATAAATGCCCTGCTCTTCGTTTAAGCAGATGTCGCCGCCTGTGTATTTTACTATCTTAGCTTTTGTGTCGTTTTTTTGCTCGCTACTTGTATCTAAGTGTGCAAAAAAGGCGATACTTGGTGCGTTTTCGCAGTTTGCAGGAATTTTTGCTATCAAGATAGCGTTGTCTTGCAGAATGATATCTTTGATACCAAGCGAGCTAAGCTCATCTTTTATAAAAAGAGCCAGCTCGTACTCGGTTGGATTAGAAGGCATAATGCCTTTTAATCCATTCTCTTTATTTGTCGTGGTGTTAAATTTCGTATAGTTTAGAAATCTCTCTACGATATCCATTTTTCATCCTTTAGATGACAAAAAATGCGATCGCCACGACAGAGATAAACATACCTAAAAATGTCCTTTTTGCAAGCTCAACTGGGCTAACCATAGCGATACCAGCACAAACGATAGCAGCACCTGCTATTGGAGAAGCAGAACGTCCGAGTGAGCCAGCGATGGCTGCAGCCATACCAAGCTTATCTTGCTCAAAGCCAAGTGCAGCGGCATTTGTTGTAACAGCTTCGTTAAATGCAAATGTAGCAGCGTCACCTGAGCCCGTAACTATACCCATGATAAATGGTACGAATGTTCCACCAAATTTAACATAGCTTTGATCTGTTTTTAGCCATGCGATGACCACATCAACAGCTCCGCACGCCTTTAGACCAGCGACAAAGACGCCAGCTGCGATGATGATACCAATAACATCAGCGTAAGCGTGACCCATGCCATTAAAGAACTCTTTTGTGATCTTTTGTGGGTTTGTAAGCGTAGCAAAGATAGCTATGATCGCACCAAGTATCATCGCTTCAGCAACGCCCATCTTTGTCCACGCAAGAAAACTATAGTCTTTTGCAAGGCTTGTTCCGCCAATAACCAAGATGACAAGTGGGACAAGTGGCATAATAGCGTAGATAAAATTTACCTTGAAAACTGATTTATCTTCGTTTGTAGCACCATTTTCAAGAGTAAAATTTGTATTTTTTTGGTAGTCTTTAAAAAGTATCGCAACAATAGTTAGTGTAATAACTACAATAATAAGAGCTGTAAATGCACTAGGAATTTGCACTTTTATGACATCTTGAACAGTGTAGTTTGCAACTGTCTTTTTAACAAGATCGGCTACGTATACGTTGTGCGCAGAGCCTGGGCTTAGAACTGAGCCAAATGTACCCGCAAAAACAGCCGCACCAGCCATCGCAGGGCGAACACCAGAGGCCATTAGAAGCGGTATAAGCGTCGCACCAACAGCAGCAGAGCAGCCAGCAGCTGAAGGGATGGCGATATTTATAAAATAAGTTAGCACTGTTGTTGCAGGGATTAATATAAATCCTACGTTTTTAAGTGGCTTTGTAAGAAGCCCAACAAGGTGCTTATCGCACATTGTGTATTTCATAACGAAAGCAAAACCCATACTAGCACAAATCGCTTTTATAAGCCCTGCTTTAGTCATATAGTCAGTAAAAGCACTTAATGCCCCCATAGGTTTTAGTGCGATTAAACAAAGCACCAGACCAACACCTATTAGCACCGTTCTTGTCTCTTTTTTTAAGACAAGAAGTGCTACAACTGCAACGATGCCAAGAATGGCAGCAATGAGTTTGAATGATTCCATACCTCTCTCCTTGTTTAGATTTTAAATTTGCTTTTAGTTGCTATTTTTTCTATCTCTTTTTTATATTCAAGCTTTAAGATGTCGCTGTGTCCGATGACCTCAACCTCGCTACCTTTTATAACTAGAGCCGTGCCCTCAGGCAGTGCGTAGATGGTATCGTTTGGATTTGCTATCAAAAACTCCTCTAGCCTCTCCTCTCTACTCTCGCCGTTATGGCCTGCTAGCTTACCACTTATAAAGTGTGGGTTTATTTGATAAGGGAAGATATTTAGACTATCAAATGACTTTGGCATGATGATAGGCATATCATTTGTCGTCATCATCGTCTTGCCAGCGATGTTTGCACCAGCTGACCAGCCAAAGTATTTTGTGCCGTTTGCCACTGCTTCTTTTATGGGTTCAACTAAATTTAGCTTATAAAGCGTGTAAAGCAGCATGAAGGTATTGCCTCCGCCAACTGCGATACTGTTAGCGTTTTTGATAGCTGAAATTTTATCCTCGTAGTGGTGGATCGACTTTATATTTTTATTTTTTAGGCGGTCGATCACCTTTTGCTCGTATTCGTCATTACTTAGCCTAACTCCAGCATAAGGGATAAATAAAATTTCCTCCTTGCCGCTCTCACCCAAGAAGTCCTTAACCCAGTTTTTGCAGTGTCTCAAGTAGCCAGTATCTTGGTAGCTTGAAGCGCTGATTAGTAAAGCATTTTTCATTTTTTAGCTCCATTTAGTTTGTAAGCAGCCCTTAGATAGATATCAACCCCAGCGACCAAACACTCCTCGTCAAAGTCAAATTTGCTGTTGTGATGTCCTGCTTTTAAATTTGTGCCGATCATCATATAGCCGCTCTTTGCGCCCCTATCTTGCAAAGCTCTCATAAAGTGAGCGAAGTCCTCGCAAGCGCCAAAGTCAAGCTCTTTAACGATCTTATCATCATCTATAAATGGGCTCTCTTTTGCCGCTTCATAGAAAATTTCAGTCACCTCTTTGTCGCTATTTGCCCCGCTTGTGCCCCCAGTCATCACGACCTTGCTCTCGACGCCATAAATTTCACTCACACCTTTTACGATATCCATGCATTTTTTATACATAAACTCATTTAAATTTGTATCTTCGCCCCTTGTTTCGCAGGCTAGATAGCCGTTTGGTGCGATGACGTTTCTGCCCTCGCCTGCTCTTAAAACGCCTACATTTATCCTAGTCACACCCTTTGCGTGCCTTGTGATGCCATGCATATTTAGAGCCATTTGAGCTGCGGCTAAAAGGGCATTTGCTCCCTCCTGCGGCGCTCCTGCTGCGTGGGCTGAGCGACCAGTGATATGCACGTCAAATTTAGAAGTTGCAAGCAGTTTGTTTGTGCCACAAACTATGCCCCCATTTGTTTCTGCTTGAAAGCCGATGTGTCCGCCAAGTAGATACTCGATGCCCTCAAGCACGCCAGCAGCCTCCATAGCCACGGCGCCCCTTGTGCCCTCTTCTGCTGTTTGAAATATAAATTTAAATTTACCGTTAAACTCGTCTAAATTTTTAGCGATCAGCTTTGCAAGCGCTAGACCCATCGCCATGTGTCCATCGTGCCCACAAGCGTGCGTGATACCAGCGATATCTGAGCCAAAGCCCTCTTTGCAAGGTCTATGAGCAGCCTCTGCGCTCTCTGTCACATCAACGCTATCAATGTCAAATCTAAATGCACTAAATTTACCAGGCCTTTTTGTGTCGATGAAGGCTGTCAGCCCAGTTAGGCCATCTTTCATGCATTCAAGGTATTTTGCCTCGTCAGGATTTAAAAGACTTTTTGCCCGCTCGATCGCCTTTTGGCACTGCTCTTTGCTGCCAACTCCAAGCCTTGCATCGCTCTTTACGACCTCTTCGCCAAGCTTCACTTCATATCCTAGCTCGCTAAGCCTTTTTGCCAAAACTGCGGTCGTAAAAAATGTAAACCAGCCAGTTTCTGGGTGCGAGTGAAAGTATCTGCGATCTTTGATCATATCCTCTTTTAAAGATAGTGCTAATTTTGCTATTTTGTCCATGACTACTCCTCGTTTGAAAGTCTTATTAGTGCGTTTGTTAAAATTTTAGTTGCGGCTACTGCGTCTTTGAAATTTATCGCCTCTTTGACGTTGTGGCTGATACCATCCACGCAAGGGATAAAGAGCATGCCAACGCTACTTGCACTTGCAAGCTTTGTTAAATTCATCGCATCATGCCCAGCCCCACTTGGCAAAGTAAGCGTTTTTATGCCAAGCTTTTTGGCTTCATCTTCAAGTAAATTTATGGCGTGTTCGCTTAGTTTTACTGGCTCGTCGCTACTTAGCTCTCTTATCTCGTAGCTAAATTTAAGCTCATGGCTTAGCTCATCCACAAAATTTCTAAGCTCTAAATTTAGCTCCTCTAAGCTAGCCTTATCGATATCTCTTAGATCAACGCCTAGCCTAGCCTCGCCTGGCACGACGTTTAAAACGCCTGGTTTTGCATGCGCGTAGCCAACGGTTGCGACAGCTGTTTTTTTATTTTTGGCAAATTTATTGGCTGCGATTATGATGTGTGAAGCGGCAAGCAGAGCGTCACTACGCATATTCATAGGAGTTGCGCCGCTATGATCAGCCTTGCCCTGTATTGTGATCTCAAATCTAATTGGCGCTGCGATCCCGCTTACCACGCCGACGCTTATGCCGCTTCGCTCAAGCACTGGGCCTTGCTCGATGTGAAGCTCAAGATAGGCGTGTAGGGAGTTTTCTTTTAGGATGGCTTCATCTAAATTTTGTGGTTTAAACCCAGTCGCACTCATCGCCTCAAAAAGCGATATGCCATCTTCATCTTTTAGCTCATGAAGTCTTTGCTGGCTTAGTTTGCCGCTTATTATCTTGCTGCCGATAGTCGCTGTCTTAAAGCGGCTTGACTCCTCACAGCTAAAATTTATGAGCCAAAGTGGGCGCTTTAGCTTGATGCCAGCCTCTTTTATAGAGCTTAGCGCTTCAAGGCCAGCCATGACGCCAAGTGTGCCGTCATAAAAGCCGCCATTTGGCACGCTATCTATGTGAGAGCCCACGCAAACTGGCTTTGCTCCCACCTCGCAGCCATCATCATAGATGGCGTAGATGTTGCCGACATTGTCAATTTTAAGTTTAAAGCCATTTTTTTCTATCAAATTTATAAGAAATTTTCTTGCTTCAAGGTCCTCTTTGCTAAAGGCTAGCCTTGTCAGCCCACCACCTTTTAGCGCTCCAAACTCGCTTATAGCGTTAAAATTTCTCTCAAATCTTTTAGCGTCTATCATCATAAATCCTTAAAATATAAAGCCAATCTTAAAAAGATTTATTACTTTAAGCATTTTACATTTTGTTTTATGATTTGAAGCTGAAAAAGTGTGAGTTTTTAAATTTTAGGCTCTGTGTGCTAAAAGTATTGCTAGATAAGGAAAAAACAAAAGTGCCAAAAATGGCACTTTTGGATAGATAGCTATTTATTTGATTTTGTTCTGTTACAATTTTTACACAACATTTGACAATTATCAGGCTGTGTTTTTCCGCCCTCGCTCCAAGGTATTATGTGGTCGGCTTCCATTTGTTCTATCTCAAAATACTTTTTACATATCGCACAAATTCCATTTTGCTTTTCATAGACTTCACGCTTTTGATTATTGTCAAATGCCCTTATATTTAGATGCTTCTCATTGCCGCTCAATAAATAAGGATAAATTCCTCCCTTGCTTCCTACATCACTATCTTTCATTAGCTCACTTATGATTGTTTCTAACTCATCTTTGTCTAAATTGCTATTTTTAAACTCATTATAGTAGGCTCCCCAAGGCAATCCTTTCATTTCCTTACGGTATCTAGGGAATTTCATTTCTACCCAGTCTATTACGCCACTAAAATATCCCCATAAATCATCAGCGTTTTTACTATCTTTTGCATTTTTTGCCATATATTCGCATATATCTTTATCATCGCCTACTTTATCGTAGCTTTTAGCAGTTATCCACTTTATAGCAGTTTCTAAGTATTCTTGTCTTATAGGTGCACCAGTTAAGTATTTTGAACCCTTTTGATACGCTAAGCAGTTATTTTTTGAAAATTTCACTTTTGCATCGCTCAGCCACGCACTTGTATATACAGCATTTCTTAACTCTTGGTCTTTTAGCTGCTCACCTGCTATATTTATGACCTTAAACCAGTCTAATTTTTCGCTATCGCTACCCTCACATATATAGACCATTAGTTTGTAGTTTAGGATTTTTTCTTGTATGTCTTTTGTAAGATTATCAAATAGTTTTGGCTGACCATTTATTTCTATACTAAAACTTCCTTTTACATATTCGCAAATTGAGATAGTCCTTTGTTGCCCATCTAGCACTTCAAATTCTGCTTCATTGCTAGACATTGTTTGTCTAGCCCAGTAAATGGTATTAAGCGGAAAGCCTTTTATAACAGTGTCAATGACCGCATTTCGCTTTTTATCATCGTAGACATACTCTCTTTGATATTTTGGACGGATATTTAGTATGCCGCCATATCCGCTAACTTGACTACTCTCATCATCACGAAAATAATCCTTTACTAAATCAACTACCTTTATAGGCTGCAAATCTATTTTCATTTTTTTCCTTTTTGTGGGTTTTTATTTTTTATTAAAATTCGTGCGTAAATACTAGAATATAATTCGCCTGTTTCACAATCTTTAAATGCAGGTGTTTTGTCTGTTTTGGGATTAAATTTTCTATAAAGTGTTCCTTTGGCATTAAATGTAAATTTGCCTGTCGGTAAGCCATTTTTATCTAAAATTTCCATTTTTTTATTGCAAGTAAAATCGACCGAGCCGACAATTCCAAGAGCCACAATCTCAAATTGCTCAGGGTTGTATTTATCTAAAAATGTTATCGGCACACCCATAACACCGTCATAATCAAGCGGAATTTCTATCGTTTTATCCACATTGATAGCATTGTAGTTGTCGTATTTTGGGTAATGATTAGGGTCTTTGTGATAACTTGCTATTGTTTCAAATTTTTCATGGCGTTTTTTATAATCTAAATTTGTAAACCAACGAACACCTTTAACTCTTATAAATTTATTTCCCTTTTCATCAATACCACAACCTGCTGCACTTAATGGATAATCATTAGGAACATTAAATTTTCTATCACCACTATGAATACTTGCGCCAATCCAAAGGCGATTTTGTTTTATTAAACTAAAAATCTCTTTATAAGTTATTGCATTAACATTGCCGATAATTAAAAAATCTTTTTTATATTCAATAAGTTGTGCAACATACTCACGAAAGAGCGAAAAAGGGGGATTAGTTACTACGATGTCAGATTGTTTTAGTAGTTCTATGCACTCTGCAGTGCGAAAGTCGCCAGGCTTATGCGAGAGAGAGAGAGAGAGAGAGAGAAGTGTCGCTAGTTTGTGTCTTATCGCCTTTTAGCACCGATAAGACATTTTCATCACTATCTTTTAAAGCTTTTTCAATAATAAACCTAGCATCGTCTAAATCAATACTTCCGTTGTTATCAAAATCTTTCATCTCATTGATTATTATTTTATGTGCTTTGTCTTTGCCTGTTTTTGTTTGAGATATAGGGCTATCATAATAGCAAGTGCAAATTAGCTTTTTAAGCCCTAGTCGGTTGAAATTTAAGACAAAATATCTAAAAAAATTGCTCTCATAGGGGTCATCGCAGTTACAAAAGACAACTTTATCTTTAAAGTGTGTTTCGTAGTGTCTTAGTTCGTTTTCTATATCTCCAAGTTGAGTATAGAACTCATCTTTTTTCGCATTTTTTGCCTGATGTAAGTTTTTATTTTTTGCCATTTATATCCTTTCTAAAATGTTTTTGGTTTATTACACCACAAGTAGTGGCACACTTGGTCTATCTCCTAGTTTATCAACCTTACTAATACAATCAGTATTTAATATATGATTAAATAGTATCTGCTCTTTATCCATTCTACTTTCTTTTGCAAAATTTACAAAGTTGTGATAAACAAGATAATTATTAATATATTTTTTAGATACATCTTTGAAATTATACACTAGGATTGATTTAAGACAGCTATGATAGTTATCAACTACTTGAATATTAAAACTTCTATTAGAATATTTATTGTGTGGTATTCTAATATGATTTAAGCTCATCTCATTTGAGAGCTTAGGTAGCTTCTAAGGCTATCAGTTACAAATACGCTTTCACGCTCAACTTTGCCACCTATTACGCTATTAAGTGCCTTTACATTTGGCTTACCAAGATTTGCTACTTTGGCTACTGATTTGCCGTTTAGATTAACAACGCAAGGCATACAAACTAATTCTTTTTATAATCCACGCTTCGTATTTGCCGTGCCACGATGTTTTGCCGAGCGTTGAAAATTAAAATCCTTGCGACAACATTTACACGAGATAGGCACAAATGTTTCGTCAGCTTCTACTATGCCCTCAGTTTTACGCTATTTTACATTTCTTTCAGAGTATCAAGGATTTTGTGTTGCTAGTTAAAAGCTCTGCTTAAATTTTATAAAGCTGAGTCTTGAGATCTTTGATGATAAATAGCAGTTTTTCTAAAATTTCTATCTTATTTGGGTTGTCAGAGCCTTTTAAAATTTGCTGTTCGTTCTCGTAAAATGCGATCTGGATATTCAAAATAGCCTTTTGTAAAGTGGTTGCATCGATGATCTCATGGATCTTTTCGTCCATTAAAATTTCTCTAACCATCTGCTCATCGCTCACGTCGTATCTATAAAGGATGGCGTTTAGATACTCAGGATGCTTTATAAAGTATCTAGCCCCAAGCTTTGAGAGTATCTCATCTCTGTAGTTTGGGTTATTTAGCATGGTTTTAAAAAGTGCAAACTCAAGCGGGTCTTTGTTCATCACAGCTGGCACCTCATCTACCATGACAGAGTTGCTAAATTCATCTTTATCTTTTTTTCTAAACTCTTTTTTAAATTTATATTCATTTTTTGGCTTCTGCTTTAGCCCAAATCTATCTGCCACGCTTTGTGGAGTTAGGTTAAATCTTGCCGCTACCTCTGTTACATACGAACTTGCTATCTCCTCTCCAAGCTCATCCATATAGGCTTTTATCTCGCTTAGGCAGTTATCTCTTTGCATTGAGCGGGTTATATCATACTTTTGCATGATCTTTTCTATATAAAATTTCACCGCGTCCTCGCCTGAGCCAAAGAGCTCATTAAGCTCCTTTATCTTGCCTGCAAAGACCATATCAGCAGGATCTGCGCCGTTACTTATGATGACTACTTTTGTATCTATCTTATTTATGCTTAGCAGGTGAGCCGACTTTATGGCTGCATTTATGCCAGCGCCATCGCCATCAAAGCAAAGTACTACGCTTATCTCGCCCCTTTTTAAAAGTGGCAAGTGACTTGTTGTAAGTGCTGTCCCAAGCACGGCAACAGCATTTGTAAAACCAGCGTAGTGAAGCATAATGACGTCAAGGTAGCCTTCAGTGATTATTATCTGTTTTTTCTCAAAGATACTTTGCTTAGCCAGGTGGTAGCCATAGAGTAGCTTTGACTTGTCAAAGAGCACACTTTGTGGCGAATTTACATATTTTGCAGGGTGGTCTGAGATCGTTCTACCACCAAAGCCAACTAGCCTTGTGGTGTGCGAGTAGATAGGAAAGGTTATGCGCTCTATGAAACTAGCATAAATTCCCTTCTCATTTTGCTTTACGATGCCAACTTCAATCGCCTCTTTAGGCTCTATGTTTTCATTTTGCAAAAGCCTAATGGTGCTTTTACTATCCCCAGCCCAGCCAAGCTCAAATTTCTCGATCATCGCGTCATTTATGCCGCGCGACTTGATATATCTAATGGCCGCTTCATTTTTGTAAAACTCACTCCTATAAAAGGCATTTACCTTTTCTAAAATGTGCTTATTTTCTTTTTGCGTTGGCACCTTGTCGTTTGTATATTCAAGGCTGAAATTTGAAATTTGAGCGATCTTTTCTATCGCCTCTGGGTAGGTTAGCTTTTCATAATCCATCACAAATTTAACCGCATCTCCGCCAGCTTTGCAGGCAAAGCAGTGATACATCTGCTTGTTTTGATTTATGCTCATGCTTGGGTTTTTGTCGTCATGAAACGGACAGACACACTTGTAGCTTGAGCCCATCTTTTTGACAGGGATATACTGCTCGATGATATTAACAATGTCTATTTGGTTTTTTAATTTTTCAATGGATTTTGGATCTATCATAAGCAAAATTATACAACTGCTTTGTTATAATTAAAGTAAAATTTTATTACAAAGTGTTAGCGTGGATATTTTTTTCATTGGGCACAGAGATCCGATATTTAGCCTTATTATTCTATTTAGTATCATCTTGATGATCGCCGCTTTAAGCTATGCTTGGGGTATATTTTCTAGCAAAGATGAGAAAAAACGCATCGAGAAATTTATAAAGAAATTTGACAGCAAAGATGGCATAAGCGACGAGCACAAACAGATGCTAAAAAGCCCAGAAGTAGACATACCAAGCCTTAGCATGCTAGGTCAGACCTTCGCTAAAAACGGTGACTTTGAAAAATCGATCGGCGTCTATCTCATCGCGCTTGAAAAGGTAAAAGATAAAAACGAGAAAGAATTTATCCTAAACGAGCTTGGAGAGGTCTATTTTAAGGCTGGATTTTTAAAAAAAGCTAGCGAAATCTTTGAAAAAGCGCTCGAGCTAAGCCCTAGAAACGTCCTCGCACTGCGCTTTTTAACGATGATAGACGAGAAGCTTAAAAACTACAAAGAAGCCCTTTATGCGCTAAATTCGCTTGAAGAGCTTGGGACAAATGTAAAAGATCAAAAGGCCTATATAAAGGCGATCAGCACGCTTGATGATAGAAATTTAAGCTTTAGCGAAAAGGTAGAAATCCTCTCGCACCTTAGTCAAAATTTTGAGCTTTTAAAGCGCATGATCTTAGCACTTTTCATAAGACACAATGAAAATTTAGAAAATTTAAAAGATTTTGCCAAATTTGAAGATGTGCTAGACCTGCTTTATAACCTAAAAACGCCTATAAATTTAGGCGATGCAAAATACAAATCCCTCTTTTACGCAAAGGGCGATATAGAAGGTCCATGTGAAATTTATGGCTTTGAGCTAAATGTCATAAAGAGGCTAAAAGACGCTAAATTTGACGCAGCTGGGCTAAGCTTTAACTACGTTTGCAAAAACTGCAAAAACTCATTTCCTATGCACTTTTACCGCTGTCCAGTCTGCCACGAGCTAGGAAGTGTGAAAATTTTATCCCACATCACAGAAAAAGCAAGTGAAGATAGTAACACTTTTTAGTGACGGCTCGTGCCTTGGAAACCCTGGAGCTGGCGGCTGGGCTTATATATTGAAATTTAACGAAGCGCAGAAAAAAGCAAGTGGCGGCGAGGCATATACGACAAATAACCAAATGGAGCTAAAAGCTGCGATAATGGGGCTAAAAGCGCTAAAAGAGCCCTGCGAGGTAAGGCTAATAACCGATAGCTCATACGTGGTAAATAGCATAAATGAGTGGCTTGCAAACTGGCAAAAGAGAAATTTTAAAAATGTAAAAAATGTCGAGCTTTGGCAGGAGTATATAGAAATTTCAAAGCCACATAAAGTCGTGGCTAGCTGGGTTAAAGGACACGCTGGACACCCTGAAAATGAGGAGTGTGACCAGATGGCAAGGGACGAGGCATTAAAAATAAAAGATGAGAATAAGATATGAAAAATTTAGAAGAATTTGAACGTAATCTTGGCTATAAATTTAAAAAATCTGAGCTTTTAGAAGAGGCGCTAACACATAAAAGCACCAAGCAGGCGTTAAATAACGAGAGGCTCGAGTTTTTGGGCGATGCGGTGATGGATCTGCTCGTGGCTGAGTATCTTTTTAAGAAATTTAGCAAGATCGCAGAGGGCGACATGAGCAAGCTAAGAGCCGCGCTTGTCAATGAAAAAAGCTTTGCAAATATGTCTAGACGGCTAAAAATGGGCGAGTTTTTAAGACTTAGCCAAGCTGAAGAGAACAACGGCGGCCGCGAGAAAGATAGCATTTTAAGTGACGCATTTGAAGCGGTGATGGGTGCTATCTACCTAGAGGCTGGACTTGATAAAGTGCGAGAAATTTCGATCACACTGCTTGAGCTTTGTTATCCGCAGATCGACTTTGCGCATCTTGAAAAGGACTACAAAACAGCCCTTCAAGAGGTCACTCAAGCGACCCTTGGCGTCATACCAACATACGAGCTCATAGGCTCTTTTGGCCCTGATCATAAGAAAGAATTTGAGATAGCCTTGCTACTCAATGGCAAGGAAATTTCACGTGCCGTTGGAAGCTCGAAAAAGCAAGCCCAACAGCTCGCAGCAAAAATAGCACTAGAAAAAATCAAAAAATAGGATAAATTTTGAACACATTTGGCAAAAAACTAACCTTAACTAGCTTTGGTGAGAGCCATGGGGTGGCGATCGGTGGCGTGATAGATGGACTACCTGCTGGGCTAAAGATCGATGCAGACTTCATCCAAAGCGAGCTTGATAAACGTCGCCCCGGACAAAGTAGCTTCACAACGGCAAGAGATGAGGCTGATAAGATAGAAATTTTTAGCGGCGTTTTTGATGGCATGAGCACTGGGGCGCCGATAGGTTTTGCCATTTTTAACAACAACCAAAAGTCAAATGACTATGAAAATTTACGTGAGATTTTCCGCCCTGGGCATGCTGATCTTACATATTTTAAAAAATATGGCATCAGAGACCATAGAGGTGGCGGTCGTGCAAGTGCGAGAGAGACTGCAGTTAGGGTTGCTGGTGGGGCATTTGCGCAGCTACTTTTAAATGAATTTAAGATAGAAGTTTTAAGCGGCGTGCTTGGCATTGGCAAGGCTATTAGCGACAAAATTGATTTTGCTTTTGCACAAAATTCGCAAATTTACGCTCTTGGCAACGAAGAGGCGATGAAAGAGGCGGTAAATAAAGCTAGAAGTGAGCACGATAGCGTGGGAGCTGTGGTTTTAAGCGTGGCTAGAGGCGTGCCAGCTGGTCTTGGCGAGCCACTTTATGATAGGCTTGATAGCGCTTTGGCAGCTGCTTTAATGGGCATAAACGGAGTAAAAGCCGTAGAGATCGGCGCTGGCGTAAATGTGAGCTCTATGCTTGGCTCAGCAAACAACGACGAGATGGACGAGCTTGGCTTTTTAAGCAACAACGCTGGTGGCATACTTGGTGGCATAAGCAGTGGTGCTGAGATCATATTAAAGAGCCATTTTAAGCCAACACCTTCGATATTTAAAGAGCAAAAGACGCTAAATTTAAAGGGCGAGGCGGTGGATTTTGAGCTAAGAGGCAGGCATGATCCTTGCATAGGCATACGTGGCAGCGTCGTAGCAACTGCGATGATAAGGCTGGTGCTTGCTGATATGCTACTGCTAAATGCAAGCACAAAGCTTGAAAATTTAAAGAAAATTTACGGCTAAATTTTACTTACCCCCAAATGAGGGCTAAATTTCTATAAAATCTACAAAGATTGCAAAATTTTTGGTTTAGAAAAAAACGGCGACCAGCTTGATCTTGCCTTTAAATTTTTCTAAATTTGCTAATACCCCGTGTCTGCACTTGCTTTGAGTGGTGCCAGATGTACCTTTGTCACGAGTTAGGACATTGACGCAGCCGTGTTTGCAAAGGCTCTTCTCGCCTAGCACTTCAGGATAATATCACGCACCCTCGCAGATGGTGATGACGTGCTCTGGGATGATGTCGGCGACTAGCGCGCCAACTAAAATTTCGACCCTGTCGTTAAATACTCTCGCCACATCGCCAGTTGCGATGTCTTTTTCTTAGCTTCATTTAAATTTATAAGCATCGGCTCTTTTGCGCTCAGCTTGGCGTAGTTTCTGATCACGGAGTTATTTAGCTGTGAGTGGAGGCGGTATCTTTGGTGCGTGGTCTTTGCACTCAAATTTAGCCTTTTTTCTAAAAGATTTTTATTAAAATTTTAAGCCATTTCAAACAAAATTTACAAACTAACTTTTACCAAATTTCATCTATAATCCTCTCATGAAAAATGAAAATCCAAAGAGCAAAATTTACGCCGTTATCGACCTAAAGTCCTTTTACGCCTCGGTTGAGTGCGTGGAGCGCGGGCTTGATCCATTTAAGGCCGATCTAGTCGTGGCTGATGCTAGTCGTGGCAGTGGCGGCATCTGCTTAGCTGTTAGCCCTGCGCTTCGTGCAAAGGGAGTGAAAAACCGCTGCAGACTCTTTGAGATACCAAGAGATATCAAATTTATCGTCGCGCCGCCTGGGATGCAGTTTTACATCGACTACGCCGCAAGGATCTATGAAATTTATCTAAAATATGTCTCCAAAGAGGACATCTACGTCTATTCGATCGATGAGTGCTTCATAGACCTCACTTCTTACTTGAAATTTTACGCTCTTGGCGCAAAAGAGATGGCAAAGATGATGATGGATGAGATCTTAAAAACGACTGGCGTGACGGCGACTTGTGGCATGGGGACAAATTTATACCTCGCAAAGATCGCGCTTGATATACTAGCAAAGCACCAAGATGACGGCATCGCCTATCTTGACGAAGAGCTTTACAAAAAGCAGCTCTGGACGCATCAGCCGCTAAGTGACTTTTGGCGTATCGGTAAGCAAACTAGGCTAAAGCTCGAAAAATGCGGCATCTTTTGCATGAAAGATATCGCAAATGCGCCAAAAAGCCTGCTTGAAAAAATTTTTGGCGTCGATGCCTACATCACGATAGATCACGCTAACGGCATAGAGCCAACGACGATAGCTGAGATAAAGGCCTATAAACCAAGCACGAAGTCCTACTTTAGCTCGGAAATTTTACCTAGAGACTACGAGCGCTGCGAGGCGGTGATCGTGCTAAAAGAGATGGCTGACAGGCTCGCGCTTAGGATGATAAACAAAGATGTAAGGGCGAGTGGGCTAACGATAAATGTGAGATTTGCCGATAAGCTCGAGCCTCAGCAACGTGCAAGTGTGCGGTTCAAAACGCCAACAAATGTCTCAAGCGTGCTGATGAGCGCGGCTGAGGAGCTACTTTTAAACAAGATAAAAAATGCTGGGCTAATCAGGCAAATAGGCATATCTGCAAACGATGTGGTAAAAGAAAATTTGGCAGAATTTAGCCTATTTGAAGATGACGCCAAAGAAAAAGCGGTGCTAAAGTCGCTAAATTTGATAAAAGAGAAATTTGGTAAAAACTCGATCCTGCGCGCGATCGACCTGCTGCCAGAGGCGACTGGGCAAGATAGAAACAAAAAGATCGGAGGGCACAAGAGCGGTGAGTAAAGATAGGGCGAAAATTTTTAGCTCGTTTAATCCTCTTTCTACATTAGAGCGAGCCTTGTGCCAAAAAGAGCGAGAAAGATGCGAAAAGCTAGAGCTTGACGAGAGCAAGATCGATGAAATTTTAAAAAAGATAAGCGAGATAAAGATAGCTGACGAGGTGCGTGTGAGCTACCACGACGGCTTTACTTACGTAAAAACTAGCGGTCTAGTCTCAGACATAAATTTCAAAGATAAAACCCTCATGATCGTAAAAACCAGGATCAAATTTGAGGATATAAATAGGATAGAGATCGTTAAAAAAATTTGTAGTATAAAAACTAAATAAGCGTTTTTACCTTCTCCCAAAGCTCGATGTCACCGTCTATCTTCGTAAAAATGGTAGAAATTTCTATATTTTTTACATTTAAATTTTCTTTGTATTTTTTTAAATCTCTTAGTTTTAGTTTTTCTTGCAAGAAGCTAAATTCATACTCGATTTGACCTCTAGTAACGGCAATCTTGGATAAATTTTCTGCGTCAAATTTTCCAACTTTTGCAACATCAAATTTATATCCACGAGCGCAAGCCTCTTTATAAACTTCCAAAAGATAGGCATTTATGGCATCTGTAGAGTTTTGGTGAGTGTAAAATCTAATTAATTGTGGGTGGTTTTTATAGCCTTTTGTCAGCCCCTCTAAAACATTTTTAGCCAGCAAAGCCTCTCTCCACAGGGCCACAAGACCCTTAGCGTCAAGATATTTAAAATTTATCGTCCAAAGTCTCATTTTTACCTTATTTATATAATTAAAAATATTAGTTACCCTTTGCTATCTATGGTTTTTGTTTTACTAAGTCAAAAAGTCAACTAAAAAGTTCTGATAATAATAGTTTGTGATTTTATGCATAAAGGCTTTAAAATAACGTTAAAACCGTGGCTCAATGCTTGTAAAAGTTGATAAAAGTTTATGCTGTTTATAAATAGTGGCTACCAAATTTAAAAATTTAATCCCTCCAAAGCCACCACTTTAGCTTGGACTTGTCTGGATGTGGAGTATTTGCGTAGTAGCAGACCATGCGGTAAACATAGAGGATACACCTATCACTGCCGCGTCCGAGCGCCTTTGTGCGTTCAAACATCTCCTCAGGGTCCGCGCCCTTTAAAGAAGCAATGTCAGTGTAGCCAAGTGCCAGTAGATCCGCCTCGGTTGCCTCGCCGACATAGGGGATTTTCTTAAAATCGCTCAAAATTTACCTCAAATTTCTTTTAAATTCCGCCAAGCTCGCCACAATGAAATTTTAAATTTTATTCGTGCGCTACAAAGCTTGCTAAATTTCATCTTGCTATTGCTTTCAGTCGTCGTCCAAACCATGATCACGCGATGATTTAATTAAAATTTCTTACGCGAAAAGCCATGCTTAAAAATGATTTTAGATCAAATTTTATGCAAGTTAGGGCGCTAAATTTGCTCCAAAATGCGTTCGCAAATTTCTCTTGGGTTTGCGTTTTCGTAGATCGGTCTGCCAACGACGATAAAGTCGCTGCCCTCTTGCTTTGCGCTAACTAAATTTGCAACCCTCTTTTGATCGCCCGCACTCTCGCCAAAAGGCCTAACTCCAGGGCAAAGAGTGATGAAATTTTGATCTGTTACATCTTTTATGAGCCTACTTTCAAAGACCGAGCAGACCATGCCGTCAAGCCCCGCTTCAAAGCTCATCTGGCTAAATTTCCTAACCGAGCGAGAAATAGTATCGTTATAAACCGCTTCAAATTCGCTCTCGCTAAAGCTAGTAAGTGCTGATACAGCAAGCACTAAAGGGCGATTTTGCAGCGCATTAAGACGCTCCATAACACTTTTCATCGCACGTACGCCAGCGCTTGCATGCAAATTTATCATATCCACGCCTATCTTTGAGACGACCTCAGCGGCGTCTGCCATGGTGTTTGGGATATCATAGAGCTTTAGATCAAGGAAGATTTTAAACTCCCCTGCTCCTTTTAGCTCCTCTATAAATTTAGCTCCGTCTCTAAGATAGCTTCTAAGCCCCACTTTTAGCCAAAGATCAAGCCCTTTTAGCTCGCGCACTAGGGCTAAATTTTCATCCTTGCTCGCCATATCAAGAGCGACGCAAAGCCTCATAGATCGCCCTTTATCTTATCTAGCACGCCGTTTATAAATTTTGGCGCCTGATCGCTTCCAAGCTCCTTTGCAAGCTCGATCGCCTCGTTTATTATGACAGCTTTATCAGTTTGGCTAAATTTCATCTCATAAAGCCCAAGTCTAAGGATAGCAAGCTCTGTTGCGCCAACCTTGCTAAAGTCGCCATCTTTTAGGTGTGGCTTTAAAATTTCATCTAGCTTTTCTTTGTTTGCTAGCACCTCTTTAAAGGTCTGCTGCGCCTCATTTTTGCGCTCATTTCTTATCTTTTTCTCTTCTAAAAATTCCTCTTCAAACTCCGCAGTTACGGGATTTATCTCGTTTGAGTAAAGTAGCGAAACGATGGCTTGTCTCACTTGATGACGTGTGGCCATTTTACTCTCCTAGCTTTTTGTATAAATTTAGCATCTCAATAACGCCTGTCATCGCTTCAAAGCCCTTGTTTCCAGCTTTGCTGCCAGCTCGCTCGATCGCCTGCTCGATGTTATCTACTGTTAGAACGCCAAAAGTGACTGGTTTTGCGTATTTTAGCGTCACGTTTGCGATGCCTTTGGTGGTCTCAGCGCTTACGTAGTCAAAGTGCGGGGTTGCGCCTCTTATCACCGCTCCCACGCAGCAAACTGCGTCAAATTTACCGCTTGCAAGCACCTTTTCAAGCGCCATAGGTATCTCAAATGCGCCAGGGACTAGCACTAAAGTTAAATTTTTCTCGTCGCCGCCGTGGCGTAAAAATGCATCTTTTGCGCCCTCTACCAAGCGATCTGTGATGATGTGGTTAAACCTTGCGTTTATGATCGCTATCTTTTCGTTGCCTTTTAGGGCTAAATTTCCTTCGATTATTTTCATCTTTTCTCCTTAGTTTTTTGCCTAGTTTATCAAAATCTTATTTAAACTAAAGCTAATATCTAATCTCAAAAGAAACGCTAAAATTTCTACCAGGAGCAGTATATCGCTCAAGTCCAGTACCATCAAATTTAACATAACTTTGGTTGCCGTTATATCTAAGCTGTCTTAAATTTTCCCAAGTAGAATACTCTTTATTAAAAATATTAAACACCCCTGCATTGATGCTGAAATTTTTACTGATCTTATAACCCATAGTTAAGTCAAAAACAAAATAGCTTTTACTTAGAAATTTATGTGCTTCTGGCTTTGTTGTGCCAGTTACTTTACCTGTATCTCTATCAACAGTTATTTGAGAAAAATTTGGCGGTATTTTTGAAACCGCATCTTTTGCTTTTTTGGCTGCTACAAATTTACTAGTTAGTAAGAGATCAAATTTTTTATCACTATACCCAAGTCCAGCTACTGCAGTAAATGGCTGAATAGCCATAAGTGAAGTCCCATCATTTTTTTTGCCACGTGCATAGGTCGCTTTTAAGCTTGCGTATAAATTTTCATTTAAATTTAGCACATCACCATTTACACGCGAATTTAGTTCCAAACCTTTGACGGTTGCCCTACCGACATTTACATGCTTAAAGTCGAGACTTTTTTTGATGTATTTTTTTACAAAATCAAATGTCGCAAAGTCAAGTTCTTCTATCTCATCAATACCAACCTCATAATCACTATCAATAAAATCTCTATATTTAGAATAAAAAGCACTAAGAGCAAGCGCATAACTCTGACCTGATGACAATAAACTTATCTCATGATTAAAGGCTTTTTCTGGTTTTAGCTCTAAATTTCTAACATATCTTGTACTATCCCTTGGTGTATCAAAATACATCTCCTCCACTCTTGGCGCACGAAAACCAGTACTAAATGCGTAGCTAACACTCACATTGTTATTTATATCATACTGGGCTCCTGCATTGTAGGTAACAGCTTTAAATTTACTTTTTTGTAGCTCTGGTGTAGTGACCATTTTATATCCTGCGCCAGAGGCAACAGATGCTTGCTCTGGTTTATATACATATCTATCAAGCCTAACTCTATAGTTTAGGTTTAAGGCCTCATTTAAGCTCATATCATCTCCCAGAAAAACATATTCAAGAGAGCTTTTTACTGGCTGAGCAAAGGTTACGTCCGTTGCTTTAACAGGCTTGAAAGGATTTGCTGGATCTACAATAAAACCGCTACCGCCCCATTTTGTATTAAAACTTTGTCTAAGTTGTAAATTTCTATTTTTAAAGGTAGAGATGTGTCTGCCAAGACCAAAACTCAATATGTGAGAAAATTTACCTGCATTAATGTCGCCACTCATGCCGCTTATATCGAACTGTTTTTTGTCTTGAAAAAATTCATAGCTATCTTTTTGATCAAAACTCGAGTTGTATTGCATGTCGTTTGGATAGTTTGCATGATATCTTGTGAAATTTGACCTCTGCTGCACTCTTTGTTTATAAAAGCTTACCTTTAAATTACTTAGTAAAGCATCATGGTCTGGTACAAACTCGTAGTAAATTCCATATCTTTTGTAGGGGATGCTATCTCTTATTTGCTTTCTATTAAGTGTTGCGGTGCTATTACTCTTCTCTTCCGTAAAATAGTTTTGCCTAAAGTCTTCATAAGAAGTGTTTATAAAATGCGAATCAAACCTATAGCCAAATTTCATCAAATTTGAGTGCGTGCGAAATCTCACATCATCGGGCAAAATTCTACCAAAGGAGCAAAGCTCTGGGTATTTATCTGCCAAATACGAATCCTCTATACTAGTCCCCATTCCACAAAATGGCACATCATTTAGCTTACCGCTGTAAAAATTCTTTGTCTGTTTGCCACGCTTATACGTATGCTGAAATAGTGCTTCGATACCGCCTACTTTTACACCTGCACCTGCAACTTGCCTAAATTCACTATTTTTTGATGCGTATGCGCTTTTGCTATAAAAGCCAACATTTTGCCCATCCCTTACAAAATCATCAACATTTTTTGTCTGCATGCTAACGCTACCACCGATCGCACCGCTACCTTTGTTTAATGAATTTGCACCTTTTACAAACTCTACGTTGCTTATGTTTTCAAGCTCGGTGCTGTTTCGATTGCCATTTAATATCCCTAAAATATTGTAAGAACGAGGCATAAAGCTCTCAACAGCTTCCATTCCGTCTATCTTTAAAGAAACTCTATCACTATCTACACCTCGTATCGCATACCCATTATTTCCACTTCTACCGCCTTCTGTGACAGTTACACCTGTTTCGTTTCGCACAAGATCTCGCTCGGAGAAAATTTGACCTTTTTTTAGCTCGCTTTTACTAAGCTCTGTCTTTTTTGCTGAGATACCACTAGCACTTACTACAACACCTTCTAGTAGCACATCTTGTGATGAAAAGACAAAGCTGGACGCCACACCAGAGATAAACAAAATTCTACAAATTTGCACAATGTCTCCTTAAATTTGAAAAATAACTTGAAAGTGTAGTGTTATTTATATAAATTTATTTTGAATTTAAAAATCAATATTTTGTAAAAAATAATATTTATAATGACTAGTATCTTAGAAAATGAGTTTAAATATTATTATTAGAGTATATAAGTGTATAAATTTGAAATTATCTGTTTTTAAAAATATATTTAAATTTAACTCATTATAACTATTTCCAAATTTGCTTCCTAAACTATCTTTAGCATGATGACGCTAAAGATGATGAGCGCTAAAAACAAGGCTTTTTTAAAATTTATCTTCTCACCTTCAAAAACTACGCCCACCACTACTGCTCCGATCGCTCCGATGCCTGTCCAGATCGCATACGCCACCGACATAGCGATAGTTTGCATCGCATAGCTAAGTAGCGTTAGAGAAAGGGCGAAATTTCCAAGCAAAAGGATGAAATTTGCCCACTTTTTTACGCCTGTGCTTTTTGAAAATTTCGTGATAAAAAAGACGCCTGAGACCTCGCAACATCCAGCTAGTAAAAGCGCTAAAAAGTGGATCATTCTTTTATGCCTTTTAGCCCAAGCACGCCTAAAATGAGCGTCGCTATGAAAAATAGCCTAATGAAATTTGGCATGATTCCACTTGCTGCGTAGTCGCTAACGATCTCGGCTATGACGATAAAAACCGTCCCAAAGCCCACAAATACAGCATAAGAGATGCTTATGGGCAGATATTTTAAAGCCTTCATAAACGAGACAAAACTTATGCTAACAAGCAGCGTCGTAAGCAAAAATTCACTTAAATTTGACGCGTGCTTTAGCCCATACGCCCAGCCACACTCGGCCACCGCACCCAAAAATATCCACAAAAAGCCTCTATTTGACAAACTACCTAAAACCCTTTCACTATCTCTAAAATTTTTTTCACCATTGCTTTTATCGCATCGTTTTCTAAACTATCATCTGTATTTTGTCCAGCTATCGTTTTTAGATTGCCAAAAAAACCTGGGTCATACATCAACTCATCTGTATGGTAGCTTCTTAAAACCTAGCCATTTTTTAAAACTTCTATGCTAAGTATAAGAAAGATACCGCCTACTCTATCAGTTTTAATAAATGTCGCTTCGCCTACAAATGCTCTGTGGTGAATTATCTTTATCTTTAGCTCATCACTTGAATTTTGGTCAAGCAAATTTGCTTTAGTAAGCCCCTCTAAAATTTGCTCATTGTATTTTTGTTCAACCGCTTCTTTGCTCTGATAGCTAAATTTCTTTGGTTCGTGGCGCTGCACATGAGTGTAGCTAATGCTCTCAAATTTATACTTACCAGCAAGTGGCACCTTTGGCTGAGATGAGCCACAACCTACTAAAAACAACACTCCTAAAAGTAGCGCTAAAATCCTTTTCATCTCTCTCCTTAGTTTAAAAATTTAAAATTTCCTCTATCTTTAGCGTGTCATTTACGACCTTTTCAAGCTCGTCTAAATTTAGCATATTTGGTCCGTCACATAGCGCTTCGCAAGGGTTTATGTGCGTCTCATAGAAAAATCCATCCACCCCAACGCTAGCTGCTGCTCTTGCAAGATATGGCACAAACCTAGCGTCACCGCCGCTTTTTTCGCCAAGTGCGCTTGGCATCTGCACGCTGTGGGTCGCGTCAAAGATGACTGGCGCAAATTCTCTCATCATCACTAAATTTCTCATATCAACGACTAAATTTCCATATCCAAAGGTGCTTCCACGCTCGGTTAGCCAGACGCCATTTGCCTTTGCGACCTCGTATCCATCGCCACTCACACCTCTTGTCTCAAGCACCTTTTTAACAGAGTGCTTCATAGCTGAAGCTGCTAAGAACTGCCCTTTTTTGATATTTACGACCGCTTTTGTCTTTGCAGCTGCCACGAGCAAATCAGTTTGACGGCACAAAAATGCAGGGATCTGCAGCACATCAGCCACTTCGCCAACTGGCTGAGCTTGATAGCTCTCGTGGATATCGGTTAAAATTTTAAAGCCAAATTCTTTTTTCACCTCAGCTAAAATTTCACAACCCTTCTCTAACCCAGGGCCACGAAACGAGCTAATGCTCGTGCGATTTGCCTTGTCAAAGCTCGACTTAAAGTAAAAATCAAGCTTTGGATTTTCATTAAATTTAACTAGCCTTTTTGCCACTTCAAAAACAAGTTCCTTGCTCTCTATCACGCAAGGTCCAGCGATTAAGATCATTTTTTCTCCTTTATTTTTCTTTAACAACTAAAATTCCACTCACCACTACTAGCAAGATGCCTAAAAGCGCCAAGTGATTTGGCAACGCATCGCCCATAAAATAGCCAATTATAAGCGTAAAAATGACGTCTGCATAGCTAACAGCAGCGATCACGCCAGCTTTTTTGCCAACCGCAAATGCCTTTGTCATAAACACCTGAAAATAGTAGCCACTAAGCCCCATTAGCAAGATAAAAACGACATTGTGCCAGTTTGGCATGGTAAATTTAGAAAATAAAAAATCAAGCGGCTCGTATGTAAAAAACTCCGCAAGTCCCATGCAAATAAGCGGCAAAAACGAGCCCCAAAGCATAAAGCTTAGCACGATCACGTTTGTGCCGTAGCTCTTGTTTAGCTCCTTGACACTCGTGTAGGCAATAGCCGCTCCAAGGCCGCTCCAAATGCCGATGATATCGGTTTTATTGATACCTAAATTTGGCTGGATAACAAGCAAAATTCCACCAAATCCTAAAAAAACCGCAAACCAGCCAAGCGAGCTTAGCCGCTCCTTAAACACGATAGCTGCGAGAATGGCTGTAAATATCGGGTTTGTCTTTTGAAATGTAAAGGCTGTGGCTAAATTTACGTGCGCGACGTTGTAAAAAAAGGCAAAAAGCGCCACCGTGCCCACAAAACCGCGAAACATCAGCAAGAAAAAGTGCCCGCCAGTTTGTTTAAATGGAAATTTATAGATGGCGTAGATGACGATGAAAAGTCCGATCAAATTTCTAAAAAAAACAACTTCGATAGAAGGCATATCTTTGCTCAGATACTTTGCAAATGCGCCAGTCACGGCAAACATAAAGCAAGCAAAGAGCATATAAAAAATGCCAAGATGTGAAATATAAAACCTTTTTAACATTGCAAAACCTCTAAATTTAAAGCACTCATTTTAATAAAAAATGGCTTAAATTTTGGTTGATTTTTTCTTTTATTTCGGCGCTTTTAAGCGTAATTTTATACTTTATATAAGAGAAAAATTTGTATAATCAGCCATCATAAAAAGGACAAAATTTGCAAAAAGTAATATTAGTAGGCAAGCCAAATGTCGGCAAAAGCTCACTTTTTAACCGCTTAGCAAGAAGACGCATCGCCATAACAAGCGACGTTAGCGGCACTACAAGAGATACAAATAAAGCTAAGATCGAAGTTGAGGGCAAAGAGTGTATATTAATCGACAGCGGCGGGCTTGATGATAGCAGCGAGCTTTTTAAAAACGTAAAAGCAAAGACCTTGGCAGAGGCTAAAAACTCAGACGTTATCCTATACATGGTCGATGGCAAAATGATGCCAGATGACGAAGATAGAGCCATTTTTTACGAGCTTAGCAAGCTAAATTTACCAATCGCTCTAGTCATCAACAAAATCGACAGCAAAAAAGACGAGCAAAGAGAGTGGGAATTTGTAAGTTTTGGCGCAAAAAACTCATTTGGAATTTCAGTAAGCCATAACACTGGCGTTGATGAGCTTAGCATCTGGCTGGCAAAACACTTAGAAGATAAAGTGCAGATAAAGGCCGATACGAGCGATGATTTTGATGATTTTTTAGAAAACTATAACGACGAGGGCGAGTTAAGCGACGAGATAGACTATGAGAGTAAAAACATAAGAGTTGGCATCATAGGCCGCGTAAATGTCGGCAAAAGCTCACTTCTAAACGCCCTTGTAAAAGAGAGCCGTGCCGTTGTTAGCGACGTGGCAGGCACTACGATCGACCCAGTCAATGAAATTTACGAGCATGATGGAAGGGTTTTTGAGTTTGTAGATACCGCTGGTATCAGAAAGCGCGGCAAGATCGAGGGTATCGAAAGATACGCGCTAAATAGAACTGAGAAAATTTTAGAAGAGACGGACGTGGCGCTACTTGTGCTTGATAGCTCTGAGCCACTAACCGAGCTTGATGAGCGTATCGCTGGTGTCGCCTCAAAATTTGAGCTTGGCGTCATCATCGTGCTAAACAAATGGGACAAAAGCAGCGAAGAATTTGACGAGCTTTGCAAAGAGATAAAAGATAGGTTTAAATTTCTCTCATATGCACCCATCATCAGCGTCTCAGCACTTGGCGGCAAAAGAGTGCATAAAATTTACCCACTCATAGTTGAAATTTACAAAAACTACACCCAAAAAATCCAAACTTCAAAGCTAAATGAAGTGATCGGCGAAGCGACCAAGGCGCATCCACTGCCACGAGATAAAGGCAGAGTCGTGAAAATCTACTACGCAGTGCAGTTTAAAACCGCACCTATCATGATAGCGCTCATAATGAACCGCCCAAAATGCCTGCACTTTAGCTACAAACGCTATCTTACAAACAAGCTTAGAGAGAGCTTTAGTCTAGCTGGCGTGCCTATCGTGCTGATCCCTAAAAAACGTGGAGAGAGTGATGAAGACAAAGAACAATAATATCGTTTTGATAGGGTTTATGGGCGTTGGCAAGGGCACCACTGCAAGGGCGCTAAGCAAGGCGCTAAAGACGATAAACCTTGACTGCGACGACTTGCTAGAGAGCTCACAAAATATGAAGATAAAGGCCATCTTTGATGAATTTGGCGAAGAATATTTTAGGCAGCTTGAAAAAGACCTTGCCAAATTTCTAGCCACAAATGTCAAAAATGCGATCATCTCAACAGGTGGAGGCTTTGCGAAAGTTAAAAATTTAAACAAAATAGGCACCGTGATCTATCTAAAAGCAAGCTTTGATGCGATCATGCAGAGGCTAAAAAATAGCAAAAATAGCGAGAAAAAACTCGCCAAACGCCCACTTTTAAGCGACCTAAAAAAGGCTGAGGCGCTGCATCTGGAGCGAGAGAAGCTATATGAGAAAAAGGCTGATTATATCGTTGAAGTGGAGGGCAAAACTCCAAAGCAGATCGTAAAAGAGATAAGGATACTTTTAAAAGTTTAGTTGCAAAGTGGTGCAAGCTGCTTGCAACGATAAATTTCAAGATCAAGCTAGATGGCTGTCTGGCGTGGTGTTGGAATTTGTGATGTTTGAGCGAAATTTTGAGATAAATTTTTGCTTCACTTGTTCGCAACGCTAAAGCGACGAGAGTTGTGTAGAAATTTTAAGCCGAGGCTAGACACATAATGCCAAGCTAAATTTTAAGATCAAGTTAGATACATAAAGTCTAACGTGATGCTAAAATTTAAAAGCTTTGGCGAAGAGTTTTTTGTTTAGGCGAGGCGAAATTTTGTTTTTAAGTGAGGGCTAGCAAGCTAAATTTTAAGATTAGACTAGATAAAAATATCTACCCTGATGTTAAAAATTTAAAAAGCATTTTGGCGAAGTATCGTGAGAGGATTTTGATAGTTGTGTAGAAATTTTAAGCCGAGGCTAGACACATAGTCTGCCGAAAGCTTAAAATTTCAAATCTCTATCAAAAGCGCTCGCGAGAAAAAAGCCAAAATTTGAAAGGATAAGATGAGAGTATTAACTGGCCTCCAACCCTCCGGCAAACTACACCTTGGCAACTATTTTGCCTCGATAAAGCAGATGGTTGATATGCAAGAAAAAAATGAGATGTTTATGTTTATAGCAAACTACCATGCGATGACCAGCCTTAACGACGGCAAAGCGCTAAAGCAAAACACATTTGACGCTGCGTGTGCTTTTTTGGCGCTTGGGATTGATCCAAACAAGAGCATTTTCTGGGTGCAAAGTGACGTTAAAGACGTGCTTGAGCTTTACTGGGTGCTAAGCCAGCACACGCCTATGGGGCTACTTGAGCGCGCACACAGCTACAAAGACAAGGTCGCAAAAGGCCTTAGCTCGCACCACGGGCTCTTTAGCTATCCGGTTTTGATGGCGGCTGATATCTTGCTTTATAACGCGCAAGTCGTGCCTGTGGGCAAAGACCAGATCCAGCACGTAGAGATCGCGCGTGATATTGCGATCAAATTTAACAACGAACATGGCGAGATTTTCACTCTGCCTGAAGCAAAGATCGATGAAAACGTCGCTACCGTGCCTGGCACAAACGGCGAAAAAATGAGCAAAAGCTACGGCAACACGATCGATATCTTCGCGGACGCCAAGACGCTTAAAAAGCAAATTTCAAGTATCGTGACTGATGGCACGCCGCTTGAAGAGCCAAAGCAGTGGCAAAACTGCAACGTCTATAACATCGCAAAGCTTTTTTTAGACGAGAACGGACAGCGCGACTTGCAGGCTAGATATGAGCGTGGAGGAGAAGGTCACGGACACTTTAAAGCCTATCTAAATGAGCTTGTTTGGGACTATTTCAAAGAGGCAAGAGAGAAATTTGAGCACTATCAAAATAATCCTGACGAGGTGGCTAAAATTTTAGATCTAGGCGCTAAAAAAGCTCAAAATGTAGCTCACGAAACGATAAAAAAAGTGCGTGAAGCAGTTGGAATTTACAGATAAGGAAAAATATGCAAAATTTATACCCATACGCACAGATAATTCACCTTTTTTGTGCGATCATTTTTGTTGGTTATCTATTTTTTGATGTGATCATATTAAGAGCGGCGAGCAAAAAGCTACCACCAGAGCTTGCGCAAAAGGCAAAGCAAGCCATCGGCTCAGTAGCTGTTAAGATCATGCCTATTTGCGTGCTACTTTTAGTTTTAACTGGTGGTATGATGATGAGTAACTGGGTCGGCAGCAAGGCTGGAGGCTACTTTGAGACAAATTTACAGATCGCTTTTATGATCAAATTTTGCTTAGCGATGGTGATCGTGGCTGCGGTGATAGTAAATTTAAGCTGCAAATTTATATTTAAGCGCCCTAGCCCACTTGGCAACATCCACCCTATCGCACTTACGCTTGCGGTGGCGATCGTATTGCTTGCAAAAGTTATGTTTATGGTTTAAGGATAGGATAAGGAGAAGATAATGATAAATTTAAAACTACTTGAGACAAACTACGATGAATTCGTAAAAAAACTAGAGGGTAAAAACGTTAAAGCTAGCTTGCTAGACGAGCTTTTACACACTTTTAACGAGCTAAAGCAAAAGCGCAAAGCGCTTGAAAATTTCCAAGCGATCCAAAACGCAAAGAGCAAGGAGCTTGGCGTAAAAGCAAGAGCTGGCGAAGATGTGAGCGAGCTTAAAAGTGAGCTAAATTTAAACAAAGCTGCCCTTGCTGACGCTGATGAGATCGTTAAACAATACGAAGAAAAGCTTGAGCAAATTTCATTTAGCGTGCCAAATATCACCGACGATGACGTGCCATTTGGCAAGGACGAGGACGATAATGTCTGCATAAAAACGGTGCTTGAGCCAACTAAATTTGACTTTACGCCAAAGGAGCACTGGGAGCTAGGTGAGAGCCTTGGCTGGCTTGACTTTGAAAGGGGTGCAAAGCTCTCAGGATCGCGCTTTACCGTGCTTCGTGGCATGGGAGCAAGGCTTAGTAGAGCGCTTGTTAATTACATGATCGACTTTAACAGCGCGCGAGGCTTTGAGCTTGTAAATGTCCCTTATCTAGTAAGCTCAAACACACTTTTTGGCACAGGTCAGCTGCCTAAATTTGAAGAGGATCTTTACAAAGTGCGCGACGAGGATCTCTACCTCATCCCAACTAGCGAAGTGCCTGTGACAAATTTATACAATGACACCATCATTGAAGCCGAGCAGCTACCTATAAAAATGACATGCTACTCAGCATGCTTCCGCCAAGAGGCAGGCTCAGCAGGACGTGACACAAGGGGCATGATCCGCCAGCACCAGTTTGAAAAGGTCGAGCTTGTAAGCATCACAAAGCCTGATCAAAGCGAGGGCGTGCTTGCTGAGATGATATCTTGCGCGAGCGACTTGCTAACTAGCCTTGGTTTGCCTCACCGCCACATGCTTCTTTGCAGCGGCGATCTAGGCTTTAGCGCGGCAAAGACAGTAGATCTTGAGGTTTGGCTACCAGGTCAAGGCAAATACCGCGAGATAAGCTCTATCTCTAATACTCGTGATTTTCAAGCAAGAAGAGCGAAAATTCGCTTTAAAGATGGCAAGAAAAATATGCTTGTAAATACCCTAAATGGCTCAAGCTTGGCAGTTGGCAGGACGCTAATAGCGATAATGGAGAACTACCAAAAGGCTGATGGCACTATCGAAATTCCAGAAGTTCTTAAAAGGTATATGTAGTGGCTGATGACGAGGTTGTAGTTCTAAAACCACCTGGCGAGCAAGCAGAGCAAGCGCCTGAAGAGGCAAAAGCCGAGGTACCTGAAGAGATCGTCTCGCTTGAGAGCATCGCAAATGATGGCGTGCTGCAAGATGAGAGCATCCCAGAGCCAATACCTGTAAAAAAGAGCAAGAAAAAGCTCTTTATCATCATCGGCGCAGCTGCTTTGGTGCTTGTCATCTTGATAGTTGTTTTGCTAATCGTCTTGCTAAAAAAGGATAAAAAAGAGGAGATAGACACTACAGCTATCGTAAAAAATATAGAAAACAACTACCAAACGCAAAATTTTGGCGCTTCAAAGATCGATGAGATGATAAATAAGGCTAACCAGCTTTACGAGCGTGGCAATAAATTTGAAGCATTAAAAATTTATGAAAATATAGCTGTTTATAACCAGTCGCTTTCAAACTACAACCTCGGCGTTTCGCAGATGAAACAAGAAAAATGCGACGAAGCTATCATCTCGTTTAACAAAGCGATAACCGACCGCGAAAACACCGCAGTTAGCGCCATAAACGCCGCTGTTTGCTCGCTTGAGCTAAATAACACCAAAAATTTCAACTACTACATAGGGCTTGCGGACTCCTTTTTGCAATATGAAAACAGCTCGCCACTTTACAGCTACTACTATGCGCTGGTTAATTATTACAAAGGCAATTATTATGAGGCACTGCAAGCGCTCTCGCATCCTAGCACAGATGATTATAAGGGCGAGTATGCCTACTTGAGCGCTAAAATTTTATCGCTTCTTGGAGATGACGAGAGAGCCATAGCCAAGCTTGAGGGACAAAAGGCATTTAAGGCTGACTTTACGCTAGCGCAGCTCTACGCAAGACTTGGCAAATACGACAAGGCAAGGGACTATCTAACAAAGGCTTCTAAAAATACGCCAAATATCGATCTTATCAAGATGACTGAGGCGTTAATCGATCTAAAAACGGCTGATTATGGCGATGCGGCAGCATTTATCAAAGATGTTTACGACTACAATGCTTCTTTGCCAAGCAAAATTTACAAGATAAAAACGATACTAAAGCCAGATCTTTTTGACGTTAGCCTAGCTCAGGCGCACTTTAGCGACGATATGTTTTTTGATAGGACAAGACGCTACGAGACACTCTTTTACTTCGCACCTTACAAGGTTTTTGATGCAAAACAGAGCATCGAGCAGATAAGAAAAGGCGGAGTTAGCGTCTTTTTAGACGATACCTCAGCGGCAAATGACTACCTTAGCCAAAGTGCCGCCGCCTCAAAGGTCAATGCCAAACTTAGCGAAGCCATCGCAAAGGCACTTAACTACCGCTTAAAAGAGGCAAACAAGGACTTTGAAGAGCTTGCCAAAGCCTATCCAAACCACTCGATCTTGCAGTATAACCTAGCTCTTAGCTACGCTCAGCTTGGAAATTTTAGCCTTGCAGCAAAGCACTTTATAGCAAGCTACCATCAAGATGTAAATAACCACCTCTCGGGCATCTTTGGGGCTATCTGCATGGATATAAATAGAAATTTAAATCCAAAGTTAGTTGAAGAGATCGGAGAAAATTTAGAAAACGACAAGAGCCTAAAGCCTGTAAATTTATACGCCTCGCTTCTAAGCCTAGTTAGCGGCAACCAAAGTGCGATGATAAGGTGGCTTGAAGAGCCAAAAGAGCCTACGACGCTAAATTTAGCCTTTGATATCATCATCGCTAAAATTTCAAACAACGATGAACTAATGTCAAAAAAAGCTGATGAGCTTATGAGAATCTTGCCAAATGATATCATCGCAAATATCTTAAATTTCATCTCTAAAAACAAAGATCAAAACGTCAAAGAGTATGCAAAAGCGATACAAATTTACTTCATCGATAAAAATCTCGACTCAAATGCCTTCTATCACGGCGCTGACATCATCAAAAAGCAATACATCAAGCTGCTTCAGATCTCAGGCCTGCTAACAAGGGAGCGAGACAAGCTAAGAGCCGAGCTAAAAGAGGCTCCAAAAAATATAAATTTGATCCAAACTCTAGCCTACGTGGATATCTTTACAAATGACTTTGATGAGAGTTATAAGCTTTATAATGAGGTCATAGACGAGTTTAAGATAAATGACGCTGGCACGCTCTTTTTGGCCTCTGTGGCCGCCACTGGAGCGAACAAAATAACAAATGCGATCGCACTTTTGGAGCTTACAAAGCTAAATGATCCAAGTGCTGTTGAAAACAGAGCCGCACTTGGCTTTATGTATCAGCAAATTGACAACATAAAAGCAGCTCTTATACAATATAGCAAGATAGGAAACGTCGGATATAACAACGAATTTTATGATTTTATGATAGATAACTAGAAAATTTAAAGCTAGGTCTTTAAAAGCCTAGCTTTAGATAAAATGGCTCTAAAAATTTAAATATTGGTAACTTCAAACCTTATCTGGTCTGAGACTTCACTAAATTTATAAAGCAAATCACCACACTTATACTCTATGCATTTTTCATTAATCTCATCTTTTTTATCTTTTTTAGACAAAATTTTCTTCATAACGCCAGGAAGCTCTCTTTGCAAAAGCAGTTTATAAGACATCCCCATGCCGTGAGTTAGAGACTTTATAAATTTACCATCAACCTCGCTCTCATCTTTTATCATATGCAAAGTTGCGTCAAATTTTAGCTTCTTAAGAGTCTCATAAAGCTTGGTTTTATCCTTTGCGGGGGCTACTTCTTTATCATAAATGCAGTGATAGCTCACGTAAATTGGCTTTTTATAGCTGCTTTGAACAGTTAAATGATCTAAATTTAGGATATTTCTTATCTCTTCTCTTGCATCACTAAAATAATATGGTGATTTATCATTAAGAGTCCAATAAGTTTTATCGCAGAAGTAAAGATTTAAATTTTCATATAAATTTCCAGTGCCACAGCCAAAAAACCTAGTAAAATCAATCTCCTTTCCAAAACCAATAAGTTTCCATAAAAATATAGCGTAAGAGCTATTATCTATCACCCCATCAACTAGCCAAGGAGCTATCTTAGCGCACATATGTGCCAAGTATCCACCATGTGAGCTGCCTACCATTATCACTGGTAGATGCTCAAATTTGGCACTATTTATATATTTTTTTGTATAAAGCACGGCATTTAGCACGTCCATTGCTTGCATAACGCCAAAATTTTGGTATTCGTTTTTTGTCGGCAGCATAGTCATACTGATATCTAAAATAAAATCATCTGGCAAGACCCCGCTCTCTTTTCTAATAGTGATCTCCTCGTTAAGACTTTTAAGTAAAACGCAGGTTTTATCATAGTTATCAACTATTTTTAAATCAATAGGTAAAGTTATACCGATCTTTGCCAATTCTCTTATTAGTATCGCGCGGTCTATATCATCAAGCCCAAATTTTGCCCCAAGCTGTGGGCGGTTGCCTATACAGTGATAATCCACACTAATGCATGCCACATCATAAGACTCCACCATGCTTCGCATTAGATGGGTTCTATAGCCAGAGTCAGAGTCCTCTCCAAAACCAGAGATGATGACTAAAAGAGCTTTTGCCTCCTTGACATCGTCATAACAGGCATAAAAAGATAAAGCAGAGCTTCTTTTTATGCCAAGCTCCACATCATCACAAGATAAAATTTCGTAGCTTCCATCAACTAGCATCTTAACTCCTTTTAAATTTCGCTAAATTTCTCTACCTTTGTGAGACGTTATAGAAAAAGCTAACGATCTGTTTTGCTAGGCGCTCTTTGAAAAATGGCCAGATATAGCTTGGCGAATAGACATTGCCAGCTTGCATGAGCGAGATATTTGTCGCTTTCTCACCGCCATCTTTTGGGCGCACTAACACGCTTACTTGCATGTAGTAAGCATAGCTGTTTGTGCTAAAGTCGTCATCATAATCATCATAACCAAATGGGAAAAACATCGAGTAACCAAAGCCAAAACTTGGTCTGCCAAAGCCATATCCCATGCCCATTGAAAATCTAGGGTCTCTTTTGGTTGTCCTAGAAAAGCTTTGCACGTCGCCAAGGATGATGAAGTCGGCATTTTTGATATTTGGCTCATTTCTAAAGCCAGCCTTTGCAAATTCGCTTAAAATTTCAGCATTTACATCTTGTCCGGTCGCACTATTTTTAAAATTTACATAGACGCTTTTGTTTGCTTCACCAAGCGTAAAAAATATCGGATCGCTCGTTTTTACCGATATATTTGGCGTGCTGCTAGCACATCCGACAAAAAACACCGCTAGAACAAATAAAAAGAGATTTCTCATCTTCACTCCTATAAGAGCGATCTTATAGCACCTTCAAGCACACTTTTTGGTGTAAGACCGATAAATTTTGATCGCATCTTACCATCTTTATCAAAAAAATAGATAACTGGCACGCCCATAACGCCACCAACTGCCTTGCTGAAATAATCCACCGAAACCTTATCACTTGTAGTTTTAAAGGTAATGTTGTGCTCTTTTAAGATTTCGATATCCTTATCAAAGCCCTTGCTAGGCCCTAAAATGCCAATGAACTGAACCTCTTTGCCATACTCTTTTTCAAGTGCGTTTAGATCAGGGATCGCAGCCTTGCATACTCCGCAGTCCGTGCCAAAGAAAAAGAGCATATATGGCTTATCGCCGATCTTTAGGCGCTTTTCGGTAGGGAAAAACTGCGTATCGATGCCACTTGAGTCATTTAGCGTGATGTGGTGCTTCTCATACTGCTTGACACAGCCCAAAACTAGGGCTGAGACTAGACACAAAAGTAAAATTTTATATCGCATTTGGCACCTTTGGATTTTCGATAGTGCGGATATTCTCTAGCTTGCCGTGTCTTAGATAGACGATCTTATCGCCATACTCGCCTAGATCTGGGTTGTGAGTGACTAGAAGTATCGTCTTGCCCTCTTTTCTTAGCTTGCAAAAAAGATCAAGTATGATCCTCTCATTTGCCTCATCAAGGTTACCAGTTGGCTCGTCTGCTATTAAAATTTCAGGGTCGTTTATGAGCGAGCGTGCGATACAAAGGCGTTGTTGTTCGCCACCACTTAGCTGACTTGGTCTGTGCGTTAGCCTGTGAGAGAGGCCAACTGCCTCAAGGGCTTTTTTAGCATCCTCTTCATCAACTGAGCTGTGATAATACTGCGCTATCATCACGTTTTCAAGTGCGCTAAGATATGGCACTAGGTGAAACTGCTGAAAGACAAGTCCGATCTTTTCACGTCTAAATTTAAGCGTATCATCGGCATTTAGGTTGCTCGCATCATCGCCGCCAAGCATATAAACGCCACTACTTGGAGTATCCATTAGAGAAAGGATATTTACAAGAGTACTCTTACCACTACCGCTTGGTCCCATGACGCTGACCCACTCGCCCTTTTTAACCTCAAAACTTATATCATCAAGTGCTTTTACATCGCCAAAAATTTTACAAATATTTTTAAGTTCTAGTGCATTTTGCATATCATTCTCCTCTTAGTGTATCTGCCATTTTGTTATTAAGTGCCCGCTTAATCGGGTAAAACGCTGCGATCGCTGCAAAAAGAAGTGATATGACCACAGCTACTGGGATGCTTAGAATTCTAAAATCAATACTAGAATCAAATATCGCATAACCTAAAATTTGAGCTAGTAGATAACCTAAAAACGCTCCAACTAACGCTGAGATGAGCGCTGTCACAAATGTTTCAAAGCCAAATAGCCTCAATACATCTTTTTTGCTTGCACCTATGGCTCTAAGAAGTGCGATCTCACGTGATCGAGAGAGCAAGATAGCACTAAGCGTTGTATTTACGCACATTGAAGTAATGAGCAAGATGACAAGGCTGACAAGCGCCATTAGAAGTTTGATCTTTTCTAAGATATAGCCCTCAGACTTTGAGACCTTTGCCACTGGTTTTGCGACTATTTCATCGTTACTTATAGTTTTTGCAAGCGATGTTATCTCGTCAAAATTTCCAAGCACAACAGCTTCAGCATAGTTTATCTTGCCAACTTTGTTTGAAATTTTTTGAGCCAAAGATAGTGACGTGATCAAAAGAGCGTCCTCTTTGTCGCCACTTGCCACTACGCCTTTTATCTTTACATTTATGCTCTCATTTGAGCCAATGGCACGAATTTCTATATCATCGCCTGCTTTAAAGCCAGCTTGACGAGCAAGATCGACGCCTATTAGCACGTTTTTATCGTCAAAATCGACATTTATCATAGTTCCATCTCTAACATCCAAAAACGGCTTTACCTTTTTTAGATTGCTAAATTTTGTCCCCATGACGATGGCGTTTGTCGGACCGATATTTGCCTGAGCAAAGAGATAACCGCTCTCGCCAAGAAGCTTATCTTTTGGCACTTTAGCGATCATTTCATTATAAGTTTTTTCACTCATATCATCACTTGTCGCCATATCTTTTGGAGCAAAGATCATATTTGCACCATAAGTTTTTAGCTCGCGTGAGACCTTTGAGTCGATGTCCAGATAGACATTGACAAATGCCGCACACACGCACGCTCCAAGCAAGATCGAGATCACGATAACCATAACCCTTGATGAGCCATTTTTTAGGCTTTTGTAGATTATATTGTAAAAGAATTTGCTATTTGCGGTCATATAGCACCTCCGCAGGTAGTAAATTTATGACGTTTCTCATTGGCATTAGCGAGCCAACGACTGAGATGAGCAAGGCAAATGCCACGCTAATTGGCAGCACGATCCACGCTATACCGATGCCGTGAGAGAATATGATGTAAGACATCACGTAGCTTAGCGCATATCCTAAAAATGCTCCCGTTATGCCTGCAAAAAATGCCACCACAAGGCTCTCGCTAGCAAAAAGAGCGTAAATTTCAAAGTTACTTGCGCCTATGGCTTTTAAAAGGCCGATCTCTTTTTTACGGCGATAAATTTCACTTGTCATTAGCGATGTTATGCCGATGGCTGAAACCACAAGAGCGATGATACTAACGATACCCATTAGGCTTTGAATTTTCTTTACGATATTACTCTCCGCATCACTTACTTGAAGGCTAGCCTTTGCGCTAACGTTTGGCAGGTTCTCCTCTATCTGAAATGCGATCGAGCCCGCATAAGCCGAGCAGTACCATTTGTCATACTCTGCGCTATCAAGATTGTCTAAATTTCGTCTAGCCTTTAGCGATAGGTCGTTTTCTGGGATCGTCATGGCTGAGACTTCAGCTTTTGTGTATGAGCCAGGATGCCCTGATAGATCGCCAGCAAGTTTGAGCGAGCCTATTAGCTTATGCGTCTCGTCGCCTGCACCCTTTAAGATGCCAACTACGCTAACCTCTCTTGTGCCATTTTTGCCCACAAGGCTAAGCTTGTCGCCAACTTTTAAATTTTTAGCCTTTGCAAGCTCATCTCCTACTAAAATTTCATCCATACTCTCATCTTTTGGCCAAACGCCCTCAACACCCCAAAACCCATACAAGCCCTTTACGCCTGTGCTAAATTCTGGCTCATCTTTTAGACCAATATTTTTATCAAAATATGTTCCCTCAAAGCTAAATTCATTACCTTTTTCATCTTTGACCTTTGTCTCTAGAAACGGCGCAAAGGCAACGATATTATTTCTCCAAAAGATCTCTTTTATCTTATAAAGATCAGCCTCTGGGAGCAAATTTTGTGATTTTAGTGGGGTGAAATTTTTACCCTCGATCTCGATGCTTAGGCTCTCACCGCGTGGTAAAACGACGATATTTGAGCCATATCCTCTAAGCTCGCTTGCCACCTGATCGCCGATTTTAAGCGTGATATTTAGCATGCAAGCTATCAAAAGAGCAGCCAGCAAGATGGTGATAAATGCCATCGTCTTTTGCACCTTTGAACCAGTGATCGAGCTTTTTATCATTCTTAGTTGCATATTTTTCATTTTAACGTTCCATTTGTTTCTACATATTTTTCTGGATTTGCTTCAAATTTCGCCTGAGTTTCGTTGCTCTCAAAGAAATATGTGCGTCCGTAGTATAAATATGATCTTGAATCAAGATTGCTCACCTTTTTGCGACTAACTGGGTCAAGCACCATCTTTTCGACGACCTTGCTAAAGTAGTTTGCCCCTGCGACGATCGTTTTGTAATCAACTGTGATATTTTTACCATCAAAGGTAAATGCCATAGGGATCGGGTTACAACCGCCCTCTTTGCCAACTGATGGCAAGAAAATTCTAACATTACAAGAGATACAAATAAGATCATTTCCTCTTTTTATGTAGCCCATGTCGCCGCATATCATGCACGAGTCAAAGACGATGACTGGAGATGGGCGGTCGCTAAAGCGGTTTAGCAAGAAAAATCTTATCTGTTTGCCCTCATCTGTGATGTAGGCAAATCTGTGAAGTTCATTATCTTTTAACATATCAACATCAAATATAAATTTATCTCCCACTGGCTCAACCAAGACTGGCTCTGAAATTTGAGGTGGGCGAGATGCGTAAAGATCAAAATAAAGTGAAAATCCAAGCGCTATTAAAACGCTGCAAAATGCAAATTTTGCATTGTCAAAGACATTTTCTCTAATGGCTTTTGTAAAACGGTATTTGATAGAGCCAAACGTGCTCTTATCGATACTCTTTGGCACAAAGCAAAGCGCGATGATGCATAAAAGAAGGATCACTGCTATGTAAAAATAGGCACTAAATTCTGTGACGTAGATGCCTTTTGCGCTGATAGATAAAATTTGAGAATTTAGCTCGCTACTTATCTTTAAAGCGCCTGCACGTAAAAGCTCAAGTGCAGTTTGTGAGCTTCTATCAACTAGCAAAAAGACTAATGTGATAAGAGCTAAAATTTTAGCTAGTGATGATGGGATACTAGCTTTTAAATTTGAAATGAAGAAAAATAAAAATAGTATCAAGATCATCGCAAAGATCATCAAAAAGAAGCTAATGACCGAAAGCGTGTCAAGCAGCTCGCCGCCAAATAGCGGGAACAATGCACTACTTGAGCTATAACCAAAGCCAAAGCCGATGCCTAAAATAAAAAATGTTACGATTTTTGCTATCTTAAGCTCGAAAAATATCCATAAAATGCTAATTAGTAGAAAAACCAGTGTCACTGAATCTATGAAAATTTTAAACTGGTCATCAACAAGCGCATGACGAGCAGCTTTAAAGATAAGCACACCAGCAACAACGCCAAGAAATGATGGTAGAAAGATCGTTTTTAAACTTTTGCCATTGTTATTTAAGGCAGCAAAAAGCGTAAATCCAAGGAGGGCTAAAAAGACCTGATAGAAGTAAATTGACATAACTAAACCCTATGAGAATTTTTAAAAAGGGGCGAGAACGCCCCAAAGTGATTATTTAACAGGACCACCTGTCCATTGAAATTTATAAGTTGTTGTGAAAGGCTCAAACCATTTACCAACACCAGTCTCTTTGTCAGCGTGGCGACCAAAGCCTTGTTTTTCTGGATTGTCGATGTGGAATTTAAGCTCATAGTTACCAACACCTGTATCCATTTTTACGTTAGCACCGTAGTGTGGGCCATCGCTTGCAACCATTGGCATAAATGTACCTTTTTTAGTTTTACCATTATCAAGGTTTTTTAGCTCATAGTTGATCTTTAGATATGGGATCCACTCGCCTTCGCCAAAGCCGTTTTTGTTGCCTTTTATAGCGTGGATGTCAGCTTCTAGGTGAAGATCAGCTAAGCTTGGAGCTAGATCAACACCTTTTGGCTCCATGTCGATTGGCTCAAGATAAACAGCAGCTATCTCCATGCCATTAGCCTCTACAGGCTCGCCGATTGGGTGCTCTCCAGCAAGTGCAAAACCAGCTGCTAGGCTAAGTGCTAGAGCTGAACTAAGAATTTTATTCATATCCTCTCCTTTAAATAAGATTAGTTTTTATTTTGTTTTGATTTCATGATAACGATGCCTATAATTAGGGCAAGCACCATAATGATTTGAGGTACTAAACTCTCGTAATATGGCATAAGTCCTAGCCAGTCTCTCATCCAGTCAGGAAAATTTAGTCCTTTTATGATAGTTGGGATGAAAATTTTGCCCTCAACTAGCTCGCCAACACCCTTGCCAACAAAGACGATCGACATGTAAAAGATGATAGCTGATGTAAATATAAAAAATGGCTTAATAGGAATTTTAATAGCGAAAATTTTAAATAAGAAATAGACTATTAAAAGAACGATAAGACCTACAACAAAGCCAGCTGCGATCATTGAGTAGCCAGCTGAGTCTTTTGCGTCAAAGATAAGCGCTTGATAAAATAGCACTGTCTCAGCGCCCTCTCTAAATACCGCTAAAAATACAGTCCACCAAAGCATCGTGCTTGAGCCACTTGAGATAGACTCAGATAAGTGAGATTTGATGTAGTCGTTCCATTTTTTAGCGCCAGCATTTGAAAGAAGCCAGAAGCCAACATAAAATAGAAGTCCCACTGCAACAAGCATCGTGATGCCTTCCATAAGCTCTCTTTTTTGACCTGCTGCCTCGCCAAAGATGACGTTCATTATCCAAGCCATGACAAAGCTTAAGATGACAGCCACGCCAACTGAGCTATATACGACTTTGCCCATAGCTTTTGCATTGCCAGTTTTTACAAGATATGCAACGACGGCTGCAACGATGATAAGAGCTTCAAAGCCCTCTCTTAAGATGATAGTTAGTGCCCAGATAAATAGCGTCCAAGGTGAGCTTGAACCGCTAGTTTTCTCAAGTGCAGCTGCTAGCTGAGATGACATCTTGCTTGCACTCTCTTCAAGTGTTTTTTCATCTGCACCTGATTTCATAAGGGCTACAAGGTTACCAAATGTAGCTTCGATGGCTGTTTTTAAATTTACATCTATCGCGCCTACTTTGTTCTCCATGCCGCTACCTTCAAACTCATCAAAGTAGATATCTTGGATATCGCCCATAGCTTTAGCGCTATTGCCACCTTTGTAAAGCGCGATGGCTGCTTGAATTTTATCATTTATGTTTTTAACAGTTTGAGTGTAGTCTGTGCCGCTATCTTCGCTGCTATCGCTAGATGCTGCACTACTCATATCAACTTTTGCTAGTTTTACTGTTTCAGCTGGAAGTTTTGCGACGGCATCATAAGCTAACTTTTTGATCTCTTCTAGCTTTACTTTAAAGTCATCTTTGCTTATGCCATTTGTGATGCCACTGATCGCTTCACCCATCTTTCTTTGGATGTCAGCATCTATGCTTTTGCCATTTTCTATATATTGGCGAACGGCGATTTCAAGTTGAGTATTTCTATAATCATTAAATTTAGCATCTTGGATAGAATTTTTAGCATCATCTTGTTTATCGCTCTCGTAGCTTGCTATGGCTTTATCCAAAGTAGCTGATAAATTTTCAAATGCTACCTTCCACTCAGGGATAAATTTAGAAGTGTCATAGCCACTTGCAGCAGCTTGTGCTGGGCTGTCTGAGTATTCACCAACAAGCTTATGACCATTTAAAATAACTGGCAAAACTTCAGCGATTTCGCTATTTATCTGATCTATTCTTTTTTGCACGTCATCTGGTGCTTCGCCAGCTTTTATCGCCTTTCTGATCTCGCCAAACTGCTTCTCCATAGAGTAAGCTTTCTTCTGACCTAAATTTATTCTGATGCCAGCTTCGACATCTTCAAACAGACCAAAATAAGCATTTTGAGTATCGCTAACTGCTTGCTCGACATTGCCAGCTCTATACTCTGTTATTACTTTTTGTAATGACTCTTTTATCTGAGCTGCGACTTGTGCGTAGTCGTCATTTTTTGCCACAAGCCAGATAGGCAGTAGCATGATAAGTATAAATTTAAAAAATTTATTCATTAATTAAACCACCTGTGAGATTATTTTAAAGCGAAATATTACCAAGGCTTTACTTTGATTAAAATAAAAACGATTATCATAAAAGAATGTAAATTGAAAGCACAAATAATATTTTTTACAATCTAATAATCAACTTTACGTAAATTTAGGGATTTAGAGGATTAGAATTAAATTTCATATCGATATAAAATAGTTATATATTTTTGCTAATTTTAATAGGTAAAGAAAATTATTGATGAAATTTTAGATTATAAAAATCATAAAGATAATTTAAATTTTATAAATTTAAAGGAGAGCAAGCGCCCTCCTTAGTGTTATACGTTTAGTCCTGTATTTCTTAGCATAACGCGTTTGCGATATACATTTGAAACCTCAGCAGCGTCGCCAACTAAAAGCGCGTTTGTAGAACAGATAGCCGCACACATAGGCACTTTGCCCTCAGCCATTCTATTTTGACCGTAAAGCTCTCTCTCCTCGTGTGAGTTAGTTGGCTCTGGACCGCCTGCACACATGGTGCATTTATCCATTACACCTTTTACGCCAAATGCCCCGTCTTTAGGGAACTGTGGCGCACCAAATGGGCAAGCATATAAGCAGTATCCACAGCCTATGCACTTGTTTTTATCGTGAAGCACGATGCCATCAGCTCTAATGTAGAAGCAATCAACCGGACAAACTTGCTCGCAAGGTGCATCGGTGCAGTGCTGGCATGCGATAGTAGTTGAAACCTCTTTGCCCTCGATGCCATCGTGAAGCGTGATAACCTTTCTTCTATAAATTCCTACTGGAAGCTCGTGAGCAGAAGAGCAAGCGACTTGACATCCATAGCAGCTGATACATCTATTTGTATCTACAAAAAATTTCATTCTTGCCATTTTTCTCTCCTTACTCTTTACCTAAGGCGTCTCTCTCGCCATACTCGTGATAAAACGATGTTTTAAAGGTGTTCTCTTCAGCTTTTTCTATGCGGCAAAGACCTGCGTTAAATTCTGAAATTTGAGTAACAGGGTCAAATCCGTAGTTGGTAACTGTGTTAAAGCTCTCGCCGATAACATAAGGCTTAGTGCCCTCTGGGTAGCGAGCTGAGAGATCGACACCTTGCATAACGCCAGCAAAGTTGTAAGGCATACAAATTCTATCTGGAGTGACCATATAGCTGTGGTAGCATCTTACTTTGATCTTCGTGCCTTGTGGGCTGTGGATCCACATCATATCGCGATCTTTTATGCCGTATTTTAAAGCAAGCTCAGGATGGACGTTAGCAAACATCTCAGGTGTGATAGCTGAGAGGTATTTACTAGTTCTTTCGATCATTCCCGCACCACTTAAATTTACGACGCGTTGCGTGCTAAATACGATAGGGAACTCTTTTGACCAGTCTTTTGCTTGTTGCTCTGACTTAAATCTAGTAGAAACACGGAAATTTCTAGCTTGATCATCAAATGTCGGATACTTTTGGACAAGATCCCAGCGTGGTGAGTGGATAGGCTCTCTATGTTTTGGGATAGGATCAAGAAATTCCCAAACGATAGCTCTAGCCCTTGCGTTACCATACGGCACGACCCCTTTTTCACGGCATTTTTCTAAGATGATACCGCTGTAGTCCATGCTCCAGCTTGGTCCTATTTTAGCTTTCTCTTCTTCTGTTAGAGTGATGCCTAGGACTTTTTCTATGTTATCTTTTGTGATTTGTGGGTAGCCACCTTTTATGGCTGAGCCAACTAAAGTTGCCTCTTCGCTAGCTAGCTGGCTAACGCCGTTGTGCTCTAAGCCAAAGCGGTTTCTAAAGCCAGAGCCACCCTCTGCATAAGGCTTGCTCATATCGTAAAGTATCGGCGTGCCAGGGTGTTTTTCATCCCATGCTGGCCATGGTTTGCCGTAGTACTCGCCTTTTACCTCGCCGCCAAGACCTATTAGCGTATCTGGGTCAAATTTATCCCAGTTTGCTTGGTGACGTCTAAACATCTCAGCAGTTCTGCCGCCATAACCGATAGAATTTCCAACCCTTGCTATCTCGTTTGTCGCATCATCTGGCCATACAAAGTCATCTTTTACTTGTTTTAGCTCTCTATCTACGACAGCCATCTTCATGCCTTTTACATATTCATCATAAAAGCCAAATTTCTTAGCAAATGCAAACATTACTTCGTGATCGCCCTTGCTCTCATAAAGTGGATCAACGACTTTTGTTCTCCACTGACCTGAGCGGTTTGTAGCGTTTAGGTGACCTTCGTTTTCAAAGGCAGTTGCCACTGGCAAGATATAAACGCCATCTTTTCTATCTGAAAGGATAGAAATTTCATTTACAAATGGCTCAGCAACTACGATCATATCTAGTTTTGAAGCTGCTTCTTGAATTTTAGCTAGGTGTGCCATAGATGTAAGGCCAGTTCCTTGAACCCAAAGAACTCTTAATGCGCCACTACTAAAGGTATTTTCCTCTTTTAAGACGCCTTGCCACCATTTTGAAAGCGACCAGCCTTTTTCATTTCTCCAGTTTCTATCCTCTGGATTTTTAGGATCGTGGTAGTAATACTCTTCAAAAACAGTATTTTTAACTGGTGTGCCGCCTTGTTTTGGCTCTTTGGTTGAGACAGCAAAGCGTTTGATAAACTCATCATAATCAACACCCCAGCCTTGGCAGTAGTACTTCCAAGCCGCGTCAGTTAGTCCGTAATACATCGGCAAGCTATCTGAGAGGTTGCACATATCGGTTGAACCTTGAACGTTGTCGTGACCACGGATGATGTTACAGCCGCCGCCTGGTTTGCCCATGTTGCCTAGGATTAGTTGAAGGATAGGTAAAATTCTCGTATTTGAGCTACCAACTGAGTGTTGGGTGATACCAAGTGCCCAGACCACCGTGCCTGGTTTTGTGTGAGCTAAGATATTTGCAGCCTCTATAAGCTTATCAACTGGCACGCCTGTAACGTCAGATGTGACCTCTGGTGTCCAGTGTTCAGCCTCTTTTGCTATCTCGTCGATACCATAAGTTCTATTTTTTATAAATTCTTTATCTTCCCAGCCATTTTTTAAGATGATGTGGATAAGGCCATAAACAAGCGCTATATCGGTGCCTGATCTTTGTCTTAGGTATAGATCAGCGTGCGCGGCTGATTTTGTAAAATTTGGATCAGCTACGATCACCTTTGCGTTGTTTCTATCTTTTGCTTGCAAAGTGTGCTTCATACCGCCAACTGGGTTTGCCACAGCTGGGTTTGCACCTATTATAAATATACATTTTGAATTTGCAGCCATATCTCCAAAGTGGTTTGTCATCGCGCCATAACCCCAAGTATTCGCCACACCGGCGACTGTTGCGCTATGTCAAATTCTTGCTACGTGGTCGTTGCTGTTTGTACCCCAAAACGCAGCAAATTTTCTAAAGTAATATGCTTGCTCGTTGTTAAATTTCGCAGATCCTAAGAATATAACGCTATCAGGACCATCTTCTTTGCGGATCTGAAGCATCTTATCGCCGATCTCATTTACAGCTTGATCCCATGAAATTCTTTGCCATTTGCCATCAACCTTTTTCATAGGATATTTGATGCGTTGTTTGCTGTGTGTAAGGTCGATCTGATCGATACCTTTTGAGCAGTGTGAGCCTTGAGATATCGGGTGAAACATCGCCATATCTTGGCGAACCCAAACACCATCTTGTACCTCAGCCTCGATACCACAGCCTGCTGAGCATATAGAACAAATAGTTCTAACCTTTTTTGAGCCAGGGAAAGGATCTTTTATCTCCTCTGCGCTAGCGTGTCTTATCGTATCATTTTGTCCAAAAGCCATTGTGGTGCCTGCACCTAGTGCGGCTAGCTTTAAAAATGAACGTCTTCCTATACGTGCATCACTCATGGTTTTCTCCCTTAGTATGCTATTTTATAGTAGGTTTCCCAGTTTTTGCTTTTTTTATAAAGCACCTCTTTTTTGTTAGACTTGCCTACGACAACGCCATTGTCATCAGGAGCCAAGTCATCGCTAGTCACTTTTGCTACGGCTGAGACTGCGAGTACTCCGCTAGCAGCACCGACTTTTAGAGATTTTTTAAGAAAATCTCTTCTTGATCCTTGCATTTTTTCTCCTTATGCCTCAAAAATTTTTGAGAAATTTGGTTCATTAATATGTAAAATTTGCATATTTAGAATTTCTAAAATATCGCAAATAGCCTATTTTATGGCATTTTAACGCCCTAAAGTTAAACTATGTAAATTTAGCATATTTCTAAGTTAAGCAAAGTAAATATAAAAGTTTAATTAAGAATGTTAAGTATTTATTAAAAATATAGTTAAATATACTTTAAATTTATAAAATTTATTTGTAGTAGAAATTCTAGGGAGAGCTCCCTAGAAAATGTTATTTTAGATCGCTTTTATTTACGATAAATGGCACTGATCTAACGCCAGCTGCAAAGTATTTTTTGCGTAGATTATCGATCTTTGCGACATCTTCTTTACTAACGCTCTTATCATCTACATTGTAGTCTTCAGCGTAGTATTTTCTTAAAATTTTAACCTTGTCACTGTCACTCTTAGCAGCTTTTGCATCTTTGTAGATTAGTGAGCTTTTTTGAAGTGATGAGATGTCATGCACTGGAGTTAGGACGATCTCAACGTTGCTATCTTTTAGTGTTGTCTCGATCTTTGCTAGCTCAGCTCTGCAGTATGGGCACTCAGGGTCTGAAAACATTATGATAGTTGGCTTTTTAGGGTCGCTACCAAGAACGATGATATTTGCCTTGTCTTCATCTTTATAAATTTTAGAAATTCCCTTTGCGATGACCTCTTTTTTCACTTCAGCGAGGTATGATTTTTGCTCTTTTAGATCTATCACGTCTGGGAAGATGAAGTCACCTTTTGTAAATACTATCTCATCTTGCGAGTTGCCATCTTTGCTTAGTTTTACCACGACAGCTTCGATGTCGCCTGCCACTTTGTGACGATCGGCTACCTTTACTTTTACGCTGCTATCAACCATTTGAGAGTAGAAGTCCTCTATTTGCTTATCGCTTGCTGCCATTAGGCTAGTTGCCGCTATGATTGAGGCTAAGATCACTTTTTTCATTTTTATCCTTTTTAAAAATTTGGCGGATTATATTTGCTTTTTGTAAATGAATACTAACTGCGAAAAACCCTATCATTTCCTTGCTTCATTATGTCACTCTCAAGATCGAGCTGCTCGAGGTAGGCGATTACATATTTTCTACTTAAATTTAGCGCATCCTTGGCGTTTGTGACATTTACAAAGCCTTGATTTTTTATGATCTCTCTTAGTTTATCAAGTGCCATTTTTAGCGAATTTCTAGTGATGAAAAGGTTATGCTCTAGCCTTATGACCCTGCCCATTGCGGTTAGCTTTTTAAGGGCATTGTCGCCACTAACTCTATCGATCTCTAAATCATCATATATATTATATGGCGCTGTTGGGGCTAGCTTGCCACTTTCTAAAATTTCATAAATTTTCTCTTCAAGCCTAACTTTTAGCTTGCTAAGATCAACGCCTTTTTTGGTATAGACACCGCTATCTTTGGCGATCAAATTTGCACTTTCAAGCTCGTCAAGCGCTTTTTGGGCTAAATTTTGGCTAGCCCAAGCAAGTTTTAGGCTGATACTTTGAGCTGAAAATACAGCAAATTCATTCTTTTCTATCATAAATTTAATGGCTGATTTTATCCGCTCAACCGCGCTTAAATCGTAGATATTTAAAGCCTTTTCATCGACAAAGACGTTTGAGACTTTTTTAGCTACAGCTACGGCTTCTTCGTGATTTAGACCAAATCTTTGATAAGAAGAGATGATGCCAAAGCCATTTTTGTGAGCCTCTTTTAAGATAGAAAAAGCTTCAACAAAATCATGCTTTAAAAGCGAGGCTAAAAAGAGAATTTTGCCAGCCTTTTTTAGTGGCTCAAGCACAGGATTTAGCACCCTACCACCGCCTATCACGCGCGCATCTGAGATGAGCACAAAGGCCTCATCAAATTTCAAAAACATATCGCTTTGAAATTTAAAGCTCACGAAGTAGCTATCATCTTTTTGGCTTAGTATTAGCACCTTTGCAGGCACGTTTTTAGCGCCCACGCAAAAGGTTACGCTTTGAGAGTGGATGAGATTCTTAGCAGTTACGACCGCATCAACCTCTCTAAATCCCCTAAAAAAGCCCTTTTTGCTAAGTAGCTGACCCTTTTTTAGCTCACTAAGCTCTATGCCAGTTAGATTAAGTGCTACGCGGCTGCTAACTCCAGCGCTATCAACGAATTTATCGTGGCTTTGCACGCTTCTTACTAGCACCTCTTTGCCAGCGTCGTAGTTAAAAAGCTTCTCGTTTTTACTAACGCTTCCCTCTATAACGGTGCCAGTTACGACATTTCCGATACCTTTTAGGCTAAAAACTCTATCGATGTAGTATCTAAAAACGCCCTCCTCATCGCGCTTTTTGGCTCTTAGCGTAAAGAGATAGTTTCTAAGCTCATCGGTGCTTGCCTTATCCTTTATGCTAACGGCAAAAATTTCTAAAATTTGCAGGTTTTTAAATTTAGAAATTTCATCTCTTATCTCTTTTTTTCTTAAATTTATAGTCGCTTCGTCCACGAGATCGCACTTTGTAAGCGCTACTATCACGGATTTTACGCCAAGGAGATTTAAAATTTCAAGGTGCTCCAAGCTTTGGGGCATGAGCCCGTCATTTGCCGCCACCACAAACAAGCACGCATCAAAGCCATACGCGCCACTTATCATCGTTTTTATGAGATTTTCATGCCCTGGCACATCTATAAACGCGATATTCTCATCATTTTTGCTTAAATTTGAAAAGCTTAGATCGATCGTTATGCCACGCTTTTTCTCCTCTTCAAGATTATCCCCCTCAAAGCCGTTTAGCTCCTTTATAAGCGCGGTTTTTCCGTGGTCGATATGCCCTGCTGTTCCTATTATTAAACTCATTTTTCTTCCGTTTCATTTATTATTTTTATTAGCGTCTCTACGTCCTCATCAAGAAGTGACCTAAGATCTAGCATAAATTTATCGTTTTCTATGCGTCCGATCACCTTTTTTTGCCTAAATTTTAGCTCGTTTAAATTTGCGTCGCCACTAAATACCAAAGCCACACTTGGGATCTTTTTATTTGGCATCGCCCCACCTCCTACAAAGGTTTGTGTACGCACTATCTCAAGCGGAGTTTTTAGGCTTTTATTTATAAAATTTGCTAAGTTTTCAAGCTCTTTTACGCTTTTATGAAGCTGTTTTTGCGTTGTGATTAGCTCAAATTCTTTGTTTAGATAAGCTTTCATGCTCTCAGCCAAAAGCGAGATGATCACTTTATCGACACGAAGCATCCTTAAAAGCTGGTTTTTCCTAAGCTTTGCGATGAGCTCTTTTTTGCCAACGATGATACCACACTGCACCGCGCCAAGCAGCTTATCGCCGCTAAAGCTAACTAGCGAAACATCTTTTAAATTTTTTAGATCTGGCTCGTTTTTGTCTAAGTTAAATGGTAAATTTCCGTAAAATCCACTGCCAAGATCAAAATAATCTATCAAATTTTGCCTGCTTGCTAGCTCGCTTAGCTCGTTTGCCGTGGTCTCTTCGCTAAAGCCAACGATGTCAAAATTTGAGCGATGAACCTTTACAAGCATCGCCGTTTCGTCACTGATCGCCTCTTCGTAGTCTCTTAGCCTAGTTTTGTTTGTAGTGCCGACCTCTTTTAAGATGCATCCTGCATTTGCCATCACCTCTGGCACTCTAAAACTACCGCCGATCTCGACTAGCTCGCCTCTGCTAACGACCACCTCTCTGCCCTTTGCAAAGGTGTTTAGCACCAAAAATACAGCGCTTGCGTTGTTATTTACAACGATGGCGTCCTCAAAGCCAAAAGCTCTTGCTATTAGCGAGCCAACATAGTCATATCTGTTGCCGCGGCTGCCTGTTTTTAGATTGTATTCTAGGTTTGAGTATCCTGTGATAACAGGCGTTGCCCGCTTTAAAATTTCTTTATCGATAACACTTCTAGCGAGGTTTGTATGTATGGTCACACCGGTTAAATTTAGCACTCTTTGAAGGCTTGCTTCATTAAATTTATAATACTCATCTAGGATTAAATTTATTATCTCTTCGCCGCTAAAACTTGCATTTTCATTTAAAATTTTAGCTCTTATTTCATCTAAAATTTGCCTTGCAAGCATAGTGACTAAACTCGTATCAAGCCCCAAAAATGCTTCGTTTTTTATGATCTTATCAACTTGTGGGATATTTCTTAAATCGTTCAATTTGCGCTCCTAGTAAGTTAGTTTTACCAAGGCGTGATTTTAACATAAAAATATTATAAATTAAAACTTAGAGCAAAAAAAGAGCATATAAATTTCAGAGTCTATTAATCCCATTAATATTAGAATAAGCCCGTTTTTGATAATAGGAGAAACAATGAAAGAATTTGGCTTTTATAACGATTTTGACGATGCTTTGATGCTAAATGAGCAGATAGAGATCAACAACGAAAATGGCGACTATCTAGTCTCAAACTCTCCAAAGCTAAAAGCAAACATCATCGCACCTGAGATAAATTTCTACCTTAAAAATACCACCGCAAGCGTCTTAGAAAAAGCCAAAAATACCCTTTTACTCTACGAGGCAAGAGCGAGCGCCTTTGATATGGCAAAAGATGTGGATTACGAAAAAGAGGTCGGCAAAAATGTTGTCATAGTAAGCAACTCAGGCCGCGAAGAGCTAGCAAATTTACTAAAAGAAAATGGCTACAAAGTGATAGAGCTCACGCACTTTGAGGTTAAATTTATATATGGCGCTGCTGGCGAGCTAAGCGTTTTGGTGCTTAGAGCAAATGATGAATTTGAGGTTGATTGCGACTTTTTCTTGGTTGAAAACGCAAGGGATTATATGCTAAAGCAAAGCGGCTGCTACGAAATTTCAGGGCTAAAAGATGAAAAAGTGCTTGAAATTTTAAACGCAAAAAGCCCAAAATTTAGATACAAAAGCTTTACTCAATACGACTCATCAATCTGCCAGTATCACGAGCGCAGGAGTGAAATTTGCGGACGTTGCGCCGAGGTTTGTCCAACGGTTGCCATCCTAAAAGAGGACGAGACAAAGCACCTTGTCTTTTCAGCGATAGATTGCACAAACTGCGGAAACTGCATCAGCGTCTGCCCTAGTGGCTCACTAGACTCAACGCTCATGCCACAAAGCTCGTTTGCCACTATCGCTAAGCTTTACAAAGATAAGGTCGCTCTCGTCGTATCTGAGGAGATAAATTTAGAAGAGCTTAACGTGAGCCTACCGCAAAATGTCCTACCTTTTGTCATCCTAGCCCCACATTTGCTAAGCCAAACGCACTTTTTAACACTTCTTCAAGAGAGTGGCGCGAGTGTGATTTTATATAGCAAGAGCCTTGGCAAGGGCGAAAAAGACGCCATTAGCATATTAAATCAAATTTATGAGCTTAAATTTAAAGAGACTGCGGTTTATCACGCAAAAGACAAGGCTGAGCTTGAAATCGCACTTAAAAAAGCAAAACTAATAGCTGGCTCTCAGCACTCGATCAATGAATACGCGCTACCAAAGAGAGAAATTTTTGCCAAAAGGCTTGAGTTTATCGTGGGTGGTGATGATCTTGGCGTCGTAAAAAGCGGCGAGATGATAAGATATGGCGAGGTTGCGATAAACGCTGAAACTTGCACGCTCTGCCTTAGCTGCGTTGGCGCTTGTAACGTAAGCGCTTTGGTGGCTGATAAGAAGACAAATTCGATTTTATTTAACCCAAGCGTCTGCACCGCCTGTGGCTACTGCGAGCTAAGCTGCGCTGAGAAAAACACCATCTCGCTTGAGGTTGGCAAGCTAGCGCTCAAGCCTGAGAGCTTCATTTATAGCGAGCTTGCGCATGATGAGCTATTTGCCTGCGTGGAGTGCGGAAAAGAGTTTGCGACTAAAAAGGCGGTCGAGAAGATCGCAGCGATCATGCAGCCACGTTTTGGCAACGACAGAGCCAAGATAAAAGCTCTTTACTGCTGTGCCGACTGCAAGGCAAAGATCATGGTGCAAGCCCAACTAAACGCGATGAGAGAGGATTTATTAAATGGATAAAAACATCACAAAAGCAAGGGCATATTTTTACGAATTTTTAGCTTATCCGCTATTTTTTCACACGAGCGATGAGAAATTTGCAAGGTGGAGAGAGCAGCTAAGCTACCTAGCGCAAAATCCTTTGAGCGAGCAAAGCGCAGAGGCATTTGCAAATTTAGAAGAATTTAGCTTTAAAGAGCTTGTAAATGAGCAAAATGACGTTCTTTTTGGCTTTACAAACATCCCTTTAAGCGCCTCTTTTTATGAAGAGGGCAGAGATAACGGCGCGGCTAGACTTAGGGTGATACACTGCCTAAATCTTAGCCCATATAGGCGTGATAAGGAGCTTTGCAAGGATAGCGAGGACTACGTTGGCTTTATATTTTTAGCGATGGCTACGTTTTTAAATGATGAATTTAACGGCGCGAAAAATATCAGCGACAAGCTTTTTAGCGAGACTTTAAATTTATTTGTAGATGAGTTTGGCTCGCTACTTTTAGCTCATAAAAATGCAAATTTCTTCCGCTCCTATGCGATCATCTTAAAAGACTTCATCGAGCTTGAAAGAGCGGTCTTAAACGTAGAAGCACCAGCCAAACCGCAAGGCGATAGCGTCGCTATGGCAGCACTTAAAAAAGAGCCATTTCAAAGCAAGATGCCAACCATTAAAACCAAGCTTCACTGGGAGGAATTCTCCCCAGTCATCTCACACGAGTTTAAAGACTAGCTTAAATTTACTCTTAGCCTAGCTAGGAGTAAATTTAACATCCGCTTAAATCCAATAACTATTCTTGATATTTTTTAATTATCTTAGCCCTTTGGTAGTAAATTTCTTTAAATTTTTACAAAGGATTTACAATGGTAATGACACACTACATGGAGCTTTTATCGCTCGATCAACCCTACAATCTAATCCTCTACATGGTGATACCTATGGGGCTTGCGGAGCTTTTGGTGGCGATGGAGTTTCTCACTATGTATCACATGGATAGCGGCAAAAATGCTGGCTTTAAGGCTGTTGGCAAATTTGCTGGCATAGTGCTTGGGGTCTATTTTACAGCTCTTGTGATCTATTTTATGGCAAAAATTTATCCAAGTATAAAATGGCGTGGATATGCCGATGTCATCGCTGTCTACTCATATCTCATCAGCGTCATACCACTTCTTGGCATCGCGCTTTTAGAGCTAAATTTGATCTACAAAAACGCAAGCGAAAAGGCAAAGCTAAAGCTTCACTTTTGCCTACTCATATTTGCCTTGATCGTCGCACACGTCGCTATGATATTTGGCATGGTTGATCCTACCATAACTGGCTACAAGGCTGAAAACGGTGAGATGGGTATGCATATGAATATGCCAATGAACATGCCAGCAGATATGCCAATGCATGATCACCACAATATGATGATGCAAAATATGGGTGAGATGCATATGAATATGATGATGCAAAATATGAGTGATGATAACTCAACTAATATGCACATGCATCACTAAATTTAAAAGCTCCAAATTTACTCTTTAGAGCTAGCTAGCAAGATCTCTCTAGGTCTTGCTTCAAGCTCTTTTATCTGCGTATCTTTGGGATTTATAGCGATCTTTTTAAATTTCTCCAACCTGCTATCAAGCCCACCTTGTCCGCTCACGCTTTTCACAACCTCGTTGAAGTTATCATTTACCGATCTCACCGAGTTTCCTAGCCTATTTAGTTTCTCAGCGACGGTGCAAAATTTCTCATAAATTTCATTTGCGCTTTTTAAAATTTCCTTCGCCTCTTTGTTGCCATTTTCCATACGCCATAAATTTGCCACCACACGAAGTAGCGGCATGAGCGTCGTGTGCGAGACTAGCACCACTTTTTTCTCATAGCCGTAGTTAAATAAATTTGGATCAAATTTCAAAGCCTCCAAAAATGCCGGCTCAACTGGCACAAACATCAGCACAAAATCAGGACTTTTCACAAGCGATGAGTAGTCTTTTTTAGCTAGCTCGTCGATGTGCTTTTTTATTGAGGCGATGTGCTCGCCAAGAGCTAGCTTGCTCTGCGCCGGGTCAGCCGCCGCGACAGCCTTTTCGTAGGCATGGAGTGAGACTTTGCTGTCTATTATCATCTGTTTATCATCTGGGAATTTTATGACAAAGTCAGGTATGAGCTTTTTGCCGCTTGCGTCAAAACTCTCTTGCGTAGTGTAGTGCGTGCCCTTTTCTAGCCCAGCAGCCTCCAGTGTGCGCTCAAGCTGCATCTCGCCCCAGTTGCCAAGGACCTTGTTGCTGCCTTTTAGCGCCGTGCTTAGCGAGTTTGCCTCTTTTGACATATTTTTGCCAAGCTCGACTACCTCTTTTAGCTGCGCACTAAGCTCGCCTGCGCTCTTTTGTGAGTCGCTGTGGGCGTCATTTACCCTCTTTTCAAAGCTTGTTATCTTCTCTCCAAGTGGCGTTAGCAAGAGCTCAAGCGACTCTTTGCTGTTTTTTGAGAAATTTGCACTTTTTTCTTCAAATATCTTATTTGCAAGGTTTGCAAACTCTAAATTTAACTCGTTTTTTACCTTTTTTAAATTCTCTTCTTGTGACCTTAGGATATTTTCTTTGGCCTCGATCTCGCTTTTTAGTGCGACGATAGCGCGTTTTAGCTCATTTTCGCTCTCGTTTGATCTTTTTAGCTCATCCTCTTTTGCGCTAAGCTCGCTTTGTAAATTTAAAGATAGCGACCTTGCCATCTCAGCCATCTTTGTCTGGCTGCCAAGCTCCTCGTTTAAGCGCCTTAGCTCACGCTCTAGCTCGTCCTCTTTTTCATCTTTTTGTCTGAGCGAAATTTTATACTCGTCTAAATTTTTAGCTAGCTCATCTATCTTGTCGCTACTTGCTTCAAGCTTTGCTCTTTGCTCGATATTTAGCCGCTCGCTATCTTTTAACTCATCTTGTAAATTTTCTAAAGCTTCTCTTTGTTTTGCATTTTTCAAATTTGCACTTATCAAAAAAGCTGTTAGCATCACGCAAATAAGCGCAAGAGCTGCCACCAAAATATATAAATTTTCTATCGTTAGCACTAAAATTTCCTTTTAAATTTTAGCTTTATTATAGGTGAAATAGCTTTAAATTTAAAGGGCATTTAAGCCCTTTTGAGAGTTTATTTGTTTAGATAGGCAGCAAGCCAGCACAAAAATACAAAGACAAAGATGATGGCTGACATGATAAGTGGCGTCGTGGTCGTAAAGAGAGCTAGCATGGCTGATGAGACGATGCCGCTTCCATATTGCAGTGAGCCAATGAGAGCATTTGCTCTGCCTTTCATCTCTTGAGGGACTTGATTAAGAGCGGCTGCGTTTGAGCAAGAGGCGATGATACCGTTCATACTAAAGACGAAAAACATAGGTATGATAACGCCCCAAACTCCGGCGATACCAAAAAATGTAAGCGCTAAAAGCAAAGCCGCAGCGACAAAAGCGACTGTGCTTGAGATGATGAGAAGCGAATTTAGGCTAAATTTATTGACCAAGCTCTTGTTTAAAAAACTAAGCGCCGCCACACCAAGTATATTTACGCCAAACAAAAAGCCATAGTACTTGCTCGGTATGCCAAAATAATCTATATAAACAAACGACGATCCCGTGATAAAGGCGTATGCTGCGATGTAAAAGAAAGTTATACTTAGAGTGTATTTCATAAATTTAGCATCTTTTATAAGCACAAAATAGCTCTTAAACGAGTTTATCATCGGCTCTTTTGAGCGCTTCTGCTGTGGCAACGTCTCTGGCAAGAAGAAGATAAGGATAAACAAAAAAGCACTTGCAGCTGCCATTAGCCAAAATATCCAGTGTCATGAGCCAATCTCTAGTAATGCGCCACCAAGCAGCGGTCCTATGATAGGAGCTGCAGCCATGATGATGACTAAGTTTGAAAGCATCTTTGCAGCTTCGCTATTTTCAAAAACATCGCTGATCATCGCACGGCTAAGCATAGGTCCCACGCACGCGCCTGCAGCTTGAAAGATACGCCAGATTATCACTTCGCTCATGCTTTGTGACATGGCACATCCGATGGAGCCAACGACAAAGAACGCCATACCGATAAATAGCGGGAGTTTTCGCCCTATCCTGTCGCTAATGGGTCCCCAAACGAGTTGCGCGATGGCAAAACCGATCAAAAAGCCAGTGATCGTTAGCTCCGCATCGCCATGAAGCTGTCGCTCCATCGTAGGCATGGCAGGCAGATAGACGTCCGTTGATAGCGAGGTGCAGGCCATTAGACCGCTTAGGATGACTAAAAACCAGATAGATGTTTTTGTTGATTGCAAGATTTCCCCTTTTTTAGCTGCGATTAAGATTTCGTAGATATAGCATAAATTTATAAATTTACAGCAACAAGCGTTATAAACGAACTTTGGGCGTAAATTTAGAAAATTTTCTTTGGTGGAGCGAGGTAAATTTATCAAGGTTTTGTTTGGCGAAGAGGTTTAAATTTAAAGGCAAAAATTAGGCGAAGTGACTTTTATCTAGACGAGATGGTTTTAAATTTTGAGGCAAGAGCTGCCAATCTGGTAATGACCAAACAAAATAAAATTTAATAGAACTCAAGCGAAGTGTTGTGAAATGGATTTAAATGTTTGAAGTAAATTTTGCCTCAAGGTTAGACATATAGCCTTTCGAATGGTTAAATTTAACAATTTAGGCGAGGTATTTTTCGCTTAGACGAGGCGAAATTCGATTTTTAAGCGGAGCGTGTTATTAAAAATTTAAATGCCACAAAGTCTCTGATGAAGTATCGTGAGTTGAATTTTGGGCTTTGCATCCCCAAAGGTCGCAACTGCTAGCAGAAGCGAAGAAATTTTCATCCCAAGACTAGACATATAGTCTTTCAAGATATTAAATTTAATAAATTTAGGTGCAGGATTTTTCGCTTAGACGAGGCGGTTTTAAATTTTGTGACGGGAGTTACCGAGTGGGTAATGACCGAGAAAAATTTAAAACCAACGAAGTATAAGTAGAAAAAGACAAGCCTAAAGAGTCTAAATTTTAAACTTCGTATCTCTCTCCTGGTTTCATTTCTATTACCTCCCACGGCAGCCCCTGCTTATTTAGCTCGTCCATGAAAGGTTTTGCGTCAAAGTTTTCCATATTAAAGACGCCTTTGCCGCTCCAGATGCCTTTTGCGACCATTAGCGAGCCGATCATCGCTGGCACGCCTGTGGTGTAGCTAACAGCCTGCGCGCCTGTCTCAGCGTAGCAAGCCTCGTGGTCGCAGACGTTGTAGATATAGACTTGGCGCTCTTTGCCATCTTTTAGACCGCGGATAACGCAGCCGATGTTTGTTTTGCCTTTTGTGCGAGGTCCAAGACTTGCAGGGTCAGGTAGAAGCGTCTTTAAAAACTGGATCGGCACGATTTTCATACCGTTATGCTCGACTTCGTCTATGCGCAGCATTCCCACGTTTTCTAGGCACTTCATGTGGGTTAGGTAGCTTTGTCCAAAGGTCATGAAAAAGCGAATTCTCTTTAGTCCTTTGATGTTTTTTACTAAGCTTTCAAGCTCCTCGTGATAGAGCAGGTAGCTATCTTTGACGCCAACTTTTGGGTAGTCCCACTTAAACATGATCTGCATAGGTTTTGTCTCGATCCATTTGCCAGCCTCCCAGTAGCGGCCATTTGCGCTAACTTCGCGTAAATTTATCTCTGGGTTAAAATTTGTCGCGAACGGATATCCATGATCGCCAGCGTTGCAGTCAAGGATGTCGATCTCGTGGATCTCGTCAAATAAATTTTGCTGTGCATAAGCGCAAAATACGTTTGTCACGCCTGGGTCAAAGCCAGAGCCAAGAAGCGCCATGGTGCCAGCGTTTTTGAAGTCACCATCCTTCGCCCACTGAAGCTTGTACTCAAATTTTGCGGTGTCTGGGTGCTCGTAGTTTGCGGTGTCGATGTAAGGTATGCCAGCCTTTACGCAAGCGTCCATGAGAGTTAGGTCTTGATACGGCAGCGCGACGTTTAGAAGCAGATCAGCCTTTGTTTGTTTGATGAGCTCCACCACGGCCGCTGTGTCGTCAGCGTCGATTTGCGCGGTGTTTATCTGCACGCCAAGGCGATCTTTTATAAATTTAGCGATCGCGTCGCACTTGCTTTTTGTGCGGCTTGCTAGGGTGATATTTGTAAAAACGTCCGAGTTCATCGCACATTTTACGGTTGCGACTTGACTAACGCCGCCTGCTCCGATGATTAAGATATTTGACATTTTTGGCTCCTTAAAATTTTAAAATACAATTTTATCGATATTTGTTTAAATCTAATTCCTAAAGCTCTCTAGCTGCCACACTAAAATAATCAAGCTCACCCCAAGCGTCCTTATCACCTACAATATAGATATATTCTTTGGCACGTGTTAAAGCTACATTTAGTAGATTTGGTTTTGCTGATGCCCATGCTCTAGCTCCCGCACTAGCTCCTCCAAGAATAAATATAATAACCTTGGCTTCTTGACCCTGCATAGTGTGGATTGTGTTTGCCCTGATTTCTATCTTGCCTTCTTTTTGTAAATTTGTGCTAGCTTTTACAACATCAGTAAATGGCGTTATGGCCTTTATCTGCTCACTTGCATTTTCACCGATTAGAGATTTTAAGGATTTATAAATTTGATCCGCAGCCATTAACTCCGCCTCACTGCTATTGCCATTCCATGTAGTTGTTTTTATATCTATCCAGCAGCTTTTAACACCTTCTAACGAACCTTTATTTTTTCTTTTTCCCCAAACCATTGCATTATCGTATGTAGTCTCGTTTGCTATGTCAAACATAGGATTATCGCAACGTCTATGCACAATAAGTGGTGACCCAACCCAAGTTTGTCCAATGTATGCGCCTATTTTTTGTGTTTTATCAGCGCATGTTTGTAACGAAGTTGTAGCTACGTTAAATTCCTTTAAAGCACCAGTATAGTTTAGTAATACATCATTTAAATTTTCTGGTAAAGTAACTACTGGTTCAAGTTGAAGCGGATCGCCAACTATTACTGCCGTTTTTGAGCGATACAACGCTCCGACTGCATTTGAGATATTTGCCTGACCAGATTCATCTACTAGTAAAAGTCCGATATCATTCTCTCCAAAATCACTGAAAAATCGCCCAAACGATGCAAATGTTGAGCTAATAACTGGCACGACAAAAAAGAGTGATTTTAAAATCTCTCTGGCTTCGTCTTTCTTTTTAAATTTACCAAGATCGCAAAATGCCGATAAATTTGTTCCAAATTGTTTATGTTGAGACCAGATCGCAACTTTGTGTAAATTTAACGCTTTTATAAATACATTTATCCTAGCATGTGCAACAGCTGTTTTTATGCCCTTATCCGCCATAAAAGGTGAGTTATTTTCGCGCTCTTCTTTATCTTGTGTTAAAATCAATTCTTTTTGATTAGTAAAATTTAGCAGAGCTAAAAGTGTATTTATCGTATTTAGTGCATTAATAAATTCATTTTTAGCATTTTCAAAATCATAACTTTGCTTATCAAATCTAAGTAAATTTACAAGACCATTGACTTTAAATTTTGGATTTCCTTCTTTATCTTTATAACTAGTTAGCACATCTTGGCTTTCTAGATCATTAAAATCTGGATGATTTTGGAAGATAAAAAAGTCATTTAGGCAGTTTTCTTTGAAATCACTTACATTGCCACTATTGCCTAGTGTGGCGCAGATTAGTCCCCATGCAGGCTGGGCTAGTTGGCTTCTATATGCATCCTTTTGATTAAATGATAGTAGTCTTGTAGCCTGCATCCTAAAATAATCCAACTCATCCAAATAAATTTTATCTACACTATCTAGTTTTGGAAGCTCTGCACTTATATTTTCGACAGCTTTATTGTTGCATGAAGCTACTACGATTTCAAATCCTTTTAGCTTATCATTTAAAGGATAAAAGTCTGGATACTGACTGCCATCTAGTTTGACGCCACGTCCAAAAATTGTATCTTCTTTAAGTGTGGCTAAAACTTTTGCTCGCTCTACGATTATGGCTGCAATAACATCTTTTAAAAGCGTCGTTTTGCCTGTGCCTGGAGGTCCATTTACACTATAAATTCCTCCTTTTTGCTCATTAAAAAGCTTAATTATATTATTTACAGCAATTTGTTGCGAATAGATAAGCATATATTCGCTTGCAAATGCTCCAAGTGGATAGTTTTTTGGCTCTAGCATTGAAAAAATATGGTTAAAATTTGCACTATCTCTCATATCAATGCGTCCTGCTTTTATGAGATTTTCATCCGTTTCATTAAAAATAGTTTGTAAATTTTTATTATTTAGCCCATTTTTTAGAGCAAGGCTAATCTCTTCTATGTAAAAGCTATTTAACAAATCATTACTATTTTTAACGCCATTTTCCAAACAGATATTTATACGAAATTTATCACTTAGTAGCGGAGAGTTTAACTGTTTTTTAAACTCATCGTGGATAAATTTCACCATCTCTTCCAAGCTTCTTTCGTTTTTGCCTAGTGCGTCTATTTGCGTCTTTATGTTATCTCTAAGTTCTTCAAAATTTTTATAATCCAAATTTTGTGGTTTGTTGAAATTTGCCGTCGCCCAAGGAGCCGTGGATAAAAATACGCTGTTTAAATCAACGTTAAATCCACTATTTTCTCCACAAATAAGTTCAAAACCCAAAACATCCATATCACTAAATTTTGGATCTTTTACTAGCTCACTTAGTCTGATTTTTTCTACTCCGTTTTTTACAGACAGATCTCCAATAAATTTTATAAAATAACTCGTAGCTTTTTGGTTTGAGCTCTGGCGAAATTCACTAGTTTGTAAATTTGGATTTTGTTTTATTATCTCCTCACTTATCTCATCTAGCTCAAAAATTCCTCCGTAAATTTCTATACTTAAAACGCGCTTTCTAGCACTATTTGCAAGATCAGATACGCTTTTCATTTGTTTTAAGTAATGCCAAAAATCATCTGTAAATTTTTCAAGACTAGTCTCATAAATTTTTTTATATTTACTCTGCTCTTTTTGTGGTTTTTGTAACGTTTGCGGATTTAAATATTCACTTAAAAGTAAGTAATTTAATGTATTTTTTAGCGCCATTACCAATCCTTTTATGGTTTCTTCGTATTTTATCAGGTTTAATATAAATTTATTTGCATGGCTTCTTATGTAATTTTATCTCTATATTAAAACTGCTTTTGAGATTAGTAAATGATAATATTTTTTATATTAATATAAATTTCTAGCTTCAAAAGGTAAAATGAGCCAAATTTTAAAGGTAAAAAGATGAAGAAAATTTTGCCATTTTTAGCGCCTATTTGCCTCTTTGCAAGTAGCTGCGACGAGCTGGTGCAAGAGAGCGTAAATGAGTTTTATAAAAGTGATAGAAATTTAGCTCGCGCTATAAATTTAGCCGAGCAAGCGACTGATGTCTGCTTAAAAGAGAGCAACACCGAGCAGGCGATCACTTCGCTCATAAATGGCGCTAGCATTTGCATGGTAAATAAAGAGCCACAAAAGGCGTTAGAGCTCTCACAAAGAGCCCTAGAGCTTGCGGCAAACGTTAGCGACAAACTGCTGCTAGCGCGCTCTTATCAAAACATAGGCGCAGCAAAAAAGGCGCTAGGCAAATATGACGAGGCGCTTGCTAATTTTCAAGAAGCTCAAAAAATTTATGACGTCACGCCAAATGCCCCAATGCGCGACGAGCTGCTTTGCATAAAGTCCATCGGTAACGCCTACTACATGAAAAATGACTTTGCAAATGCCTACGACAAGCACATTTTAGCGTTAAATTTACTTGATATCACACCAGAGTTAAGTGGCAACGAGCTTGTGCGATCAGAGCTTTTAGTAGAGGTCGCTAACGACCTAGTAAAGCTTGAAAGAAAGGACGAAGCTGCCAAGAACTACAAAGAAGTGCTTGAAATTTTAAAAGGCAAAGAGCAAAATCATCGTGCGCTGGGTCTTTTGGAGCGAGCCAGCAAGGGGTTAAATGAGCTTAACTAAAGTTTTTCTTTAGGCTCTTTAGCACGAAATTTGCAAGCTCAAGCCCCTTTGAGCGGTGAGAAATTTTAAGCTTTGTCTCGTTATCTAGCTCGCCAAGCGTCTTGTTAAAGCCATCTGGGATAAAGAGTGCGTCGTAGCCAAAGCCGTTTGTGCCGCGCTCCTCGTTTATCGCCTCGCCATACATAAAGCCATGGGCCGTGTAGTCTCCAAATTTCGAGCTAATGGCGATACAGGCGGTGTAGTGAGCTAGCGAGCTCTTTAAATTTAACGCCTTTAGCTTGCTAATTAGCTTTGCTCTATTGTTTGCGTCATTTGCGTTTTTGCCGCGCACTTTGCCATTTTCATCAAGGTCAAAGTAGCGCGCTGAGTAGATCCCTGGCTCGCCACCAAGCGCATCCACACTGATGCCACTATCATCGCTAAGTGAGACAAATTCGCCCTCAAGTCCCTGCTCTTTAAGCTTTGCAAAGACGGCTCTTGACTTTATGAGCGCATTTTGTTGAAAAGTGCTACCATCTTCAACGATCTCAAATGGCTTCACAACCTCGCTTAGTGCGTAAATTTCATAGCCTTTTAAAAACTCTTTTATCTCTTTTACTTTGTCTAAATTTGATGTCGCAAGCACGATTTTCATCGCAAAACTCCTTGATTTTTGGGCGTATTTTACAAAAAAGTAGATTAAATTTTTAAATTTAAATTAGTGTTAAAATGATAAACTTAGTCCTTTTAAAAATAAGGGAAAAATTTATGTTAAAAAGCGTTTTGCCACTATCTTTTATCGTAGCTAGCAGATTTTTTGGGCTTTTCATAGTCTTACCGGTGCTTAGCCTTTACGCGCTAAATTTAAGCGGCGCAAATGAGTTTTTAGTGGGGCTAATAGTAGGCGTCTATGCGATCTCGCAGATGATATTTCAAGTGCCTTTTGGCGCTCTTTCAGATAAGATAGGCCGCAAAAAAGCCCTAACCATCGGTCTTTTGATATTTGTGGCTGGCTCTATCGTCTGCGCGCTGGCAAGTGAAATTTACACGATGCTTTTTGGTAGATTTTTACAAGGTGTGGGAGCCGTGGGAGCCGTGGCAACAGCGATGATAAGCGACTTTGTAGCTGAAGAAAACCGCTCAAAAGCCATGGCGATCATGGGCGCTTTTATAGGGCTTAGCTTCACGCTTTCGATGGTGCTTGGACCGCTTCTTGCCAAAGACTACGGACTTTCAAGCCTCTTTTATCTAAGTGCCGTTCTTAGCTTGCTTTGCGTCGTGCTGCTCTACACCGTCGTGCCAAAAGAGATAAAAGTGAGCGCAAAGGCCGAAAAGGTGCCATTTGGCAAGCTCTTTTTGCAAAAAGACTACATGATCATAAATTTCACCTCTTTCATGCAAAAGATGCTCACAAGCATCGCATTTTTGGTGATCCCTATCGTCTTAGTAAAAGAGTATGGCTATGAGAGTGGCGAGCTTTACAAGGTCTATACGCTTGGCGCTGTGCTTGGCTTTTTAGCTATGGGGCTAGCTGGCGCCTTGGGCGATGGCAAGGGGCTTAGCAAGGTCATCTTGATAGCTGGCACATTGCTTTTTGCCATAACCTACGCCATTTTTGCCCTTAGCTTTACGAAATTTATATTTGTGGTTGGCATCGCGATATTTTTTATAGGTTTTAACCTTCACGAGCCCATCATGCAATCAACCGCGACAAAATTTGTAAAATCCTCACAAAAAGGCACCGCTCTTGGCATCTTTAACTCATTTGGCTACCTTGGCAGCTTCGCTGGAGGCGCGTTTGGCGGATACATCATGCACGCTTTTGGTTTTAAAGTGCTTGCAATCATCTGCGTGGTGCTTTGCGTGATCTGGCTTGTTTTGCTCTTTAGCCTAAGCGATCCAAGAATTTTTAAAAATATCTACCTAAGCCCAGAAGCGAGCCTAAATTTAGAGCTACTAAACAGCCAAAAAGGCGTGGTGGATTATTATAAAAATGAGAAAAATCAAGTGATCAAATTTGACTCTCGCCTAACAAGCGAGGCGGCCTTAAAAGAGAGCTTGAAGTTTTGATCTACGACGTCATTATCGTTGGTGCTGGCGCTAGCGGGCTCTTTTTAGGGGCAAATTTAAAGAGCAAAAAGGTTGCCATTTTAGAGAAAAACAGTAGCGCTGGCAAAAAGATCTTAGCAAGCGGTGGTGGCAGATGCAACATCACAAACCGCTTCGTAAGCGCTAAAAACTACCTTGGCGAGCAGAAATTTATAGAGCAAATTTTAAAGGCACTAAGCCCTGATCAGGTTTTGAGATTTTTTAGTGAGCTTAAATTTAGCGAGCAAAAGCAAAATCAATTTTTCTGTGATAGCGGTGCAAAGAGCGTTTTGAGCCTGCTTTTAAAAAGGCAAAATGCAGATATTTTTTATAACAAAGAGGTTCTTGGCGCCAAAAAAGTAGATGAAATTTTTGAAATTTCAACAAGAGATGAGAAATTTAGAGCTAGAAATTTAGTCATCGCAAGTGGCGGACTAAGCTACAAAGCCCTTGGCGCAAGCGATGTTGGATATAAAATAGCTAGCGAATTTGGACTTGAGCTATCAATGCCTGCCCCTGCTCTTGTTGGCTTTAGCGTGCAAAAAGATGAGTTTTGGTTTAAAGAGCTTAGCGGCGTTAGTCTAAGTGCAGATGTAGTGATAAATACCAAAAACGAGAGCCATAAATTTAGTGGTGATCTACTTTTTACACATAGAGGCATAAGTGGCCCAGCGATACTAAACGCTTCACTTTTTTGGCAAAAGGGGCGAATTTGCATAAATTTTTTGCCTAAATTTAGTGAGAAAAACTTAGTAAATGGTAAAAA
>NZ_PIRS01000005.1:0-135346 GCF_003048985.1 Campylobacter concisus | reverse complement strand
CTATATCATTCCTTCCAAATATTGAAGGAAATCTGACTATTGATATTTTAACATCAGTATTTTTAAATTCTGTATATAGAATTTTTTCAGAGATATATTTTGTTAATCCGTAATACGAAGATGGATTTGGTATTGAATCTTCATTAAAAATTCTAGCTTTCTCAGGCCTTGAAAATATACTTGCAGTAGAAACATATACTAGTTGTTTTATATTTAACTTTTTTGCCAAAGAAATAACCTCCAGTGTCAGTCTTACGTTTGACTCATAGAAGCATTCAAAAACTTGTATCTTTGATCTTATTAAAGATGCACAATGATATATACAATCTATTTGCTCCTTTTTAGAACCCAGCTCTTCGAAGTTTCTAATGTACTTTAAGTTAACATGCTCAAAATTATCTAGAAAACCAAAATTTTGATGTACATAAACAATAACATTTAATTTCTTAGACAATAGGTATTTTGTTAAATTACTGCCCACAAAACCACTTCCACCTATTATCAAAACTGCCATATACTAACTCCTTTTTTGGTGTGCCAAATTAATTATTGTATTCTAGTAATCCCAAAAACAAAACCATAATACTAAAAACTATTAAACAATTTAATTTATGTCACCACCCTTATACATTCTTAATTTTTCTCATATCAGTTCATCTTGTTTATAGTCTTTTTGTGAAATTTGCCCGATCACCTCATCCCACCTCATAGGATTTATGCCGTCTCCTGGGCGTTTTACGCAGATGTTTTGCTCGCTAAAAATTTCACCCTTTTTTATATCGCATTTTGCCACGATCGACTTTCTAGCTATTTTGATATTTTCACTCTCGCTTTTGCTAAAGTGCTTTAGCCCGTCTCCAAGCGCTAGCTCGATATTTCTTATGGCTCCAACCATAGCCGCTAGCTCATCTGGCTCAAGGCTCGCCTTATGATCAGGCCCAGGCATACTCTTATCGAGCGTAAAGTGCTTTTCTATGATCTTTGCACCCATGGCAACCGCTGCGATATCAACCTCGATGCCAAGGGTATGATCACTATATCCGACCTCAAGCCCAAAGGCATTTTTAAGAGTTATCATCGCCTTTAAATTTACATCCTCCATTGGCGTTGGATACTGCGTATTTGCATGAAGAAGGCTTATGTTTTCCCGTTTCGTACCGCTTTTTACAAGTACTTCTATCGCGGCTTCCACCTCACCTAAATTTGCCATGCCAGTCGAGAGAATGATCTTTTTATTAAGCCCGCCTATCTGCCTAAGATATGGCAAATTTGTTATCTCACCACTTGGGATCTTAAATGTGCTAAGCCCCAGCTCATCAAGAAGCTTTATACTATCGCTATCAAAAGGGGTTGAGAGAAACGTGATATTTTTTTGTTTGCAGTAGGCTATGAGCTCTTTATGCGTATTCTCATCTAGCTCAAGCTTTTTTATCATCTCAAACTGGCTTTCATTTTTATCGGTAGTTTCTTTTTGATAGCTAGCCTTTTGCGCGTTTTTTGAAACAAGATTTTGAGCCTTAAAGGTCTGAAATTTCACCGCATCAGCGCCAGCTTTGGCTGCCACGTCGATCAGTTTTTTAGCTAAAATTATATCACCATTGTGATTTACCCCGGCCTCAGCTATGATAAAAACTCTATTTGACATCAAATTTCCTTTAAAATGCTAGTTTTACGCCTTTATAAAAGCGTTTTTCTCCAAGCTTCTCATCACGCTAGTTCCGCCGCCTATGATAGAATTTTCGCCTATCACGATATACTCTTTGCTGATTGCATTGCTACCAAAGAATGTCCCATCTTGCACGACAACGCCACCATTTATCACACTTGCTGTTGAGATATGGCAGTGATCGCCGATAGTTGCGTCATGTTCAACAAGCGCTTTTGTGTTTATGATACAGTTTTTACCGACATTTGCGCCAGCATTGATCAAGGCATGATGCATCACCACGCTTCCCTCACCTACACTTGCATGCTTTGAGATATACGCAAGCGGCGAGACTATGGTTGGAAGTATAAAACCTATCTCTTTTAGCAGTGCAAACAGTCTTTTTCTAGGCTCGCTACTTTTTATCTGACCAACCGTCACCACAGCATTTTTGCATGATGTAAAAACCTCAGCCAGATCATCATCGCTACCGATGATCTCATAACTAAGCACCTTTTTGCCAATATTTTCTGCCGTATCTATGATACCAATTATATTAAATTTAGCTTCGCTCTCGATGACATCTATCACACTTTTACAGTGCCCGCCACCACCCACTAAAACTATATCTTGCACGGCTAGACTCTTGCGCTACTTGGGATATTTACTATCCTGTCGCTTAGAAATTTAGCATTTTTTAGCTCATCTCTTTGGCACTCCTTAAACATGTCAAGCTCATTCATAAGCTGCCAGATAGGACGCGTAAAAACGCCATTTTCATTGCTAAATTTCAAAAACTCGTCTCGCTTTTCACGGCTTTCAAAAAGCACCGCGTTTAGCCAAAAATTTGACCTAGCATCCACTGGCTCATCTATAAATTTCACATCATCAAATTTAGAAAAATACTCTTTATAAATCATCGCAAGCTCGCGTTTGCTTTTTAAAAATAGCTCCAAATTTTCAAGCTGCGCCACAAGCAGGGCCGCGTTTAAATTTGGCAAGCGGTAGTTGTAGCCGATCTCGCTGTGGCGATACTCAAAAGGGTGTGGCACCTTAGCCGTTGTGGTGATAAATTTAGCGTGCTTTGCTATCTCCTCATCGTTTGTGATGATAGCTCCGCCTCCTCCGCTTGTGACTATCTTATTGCCATTAAAGCTCATCGCTGCAAGCTTGCCAAAATTCCCTGTATGAGTGCCTTTATAGTAGCTACCAAGGCTCTCAGCGCAGTCTTCTACTAAAGCGATGTTCCAACGCTTGCAAATTTCAGTTATCTCTTCTATCTTGCAAGGCAGTCCAAAAGTGTGCATAGGCACGCAGGCTCGCACTATCCTGCCGCTAGTTTTATTGACACATTTGCCGCCTTTTAGCTCGCAATTTTTCTCTAAAAATGCACTAAGTGACGCTGGCGACATACCAAGCGTATCAAGATCAACGTCCACAAAAACTGGCTTTGCAAAAAGGTAGCTAATGGCGTTGCAAGTGGCTATAAAAGTAACTGGCTGGGTGATCACCTCGTCATTTTGCTCTACGCCAGCTAGTTTTAGGCAGATGTGAAGCGCCGAGGTGCCATTTGTCGTGGCAACTGCGAATTTAGCACCGACCATTTGAGCTAGCTTACTCTCAAACTCATCGACAAATTTACCGACACTTGAGACAAAGCTAGAGTCGATGCACTCAAGTAGATATTTTTTCTCATTGCCTATAAATTTAGGCTCGTGAAGCGGGACTTTGTCCTTGCCAAAGGTGCTTTTTATAAATTTTAAAACCTCGTCAAAATCACATTTTTTCATCGAGATACTTTCCTGTTTCTTTATGCATAAAATTTGGTATCAGCTCAAAAACTTCGCGCAAAATCTCCTCTTTGCTCCATGTCAAGCTTGATTTTAAATTTAAGATGTTGTTTTTGAAAATTTCTAGCTTTTTGCTGTCAAAATTTGCATCATTTTTAACTATGCCGATATTTTGAAATCTTTGCATATCAAGCCTCTCGCCATCAACGAAAAACTCCTCATAGTCCTTCTCTCCAGTCGTGTCGCTAGGCGCAAAAAGGCAAGGGTAAAAGCCATCTTTTGGAAGCACTTTGGCTAGCTTTCTAGCCTCCTCCTCATTTTCACACAAAAATGGCTCGTAGCCTAAATTTGCCAAGTACCGCTTGGCTATCTCGCTAAATGTTATGAGGTCTAAATTTTCATCTAATTTTGGGAAAAATATATCTCTATTTTCGCCAAAAATGGTGCTTAAAAGACAGAGCTCACCGCTCTCTTTTGGCGTTAAAAAGTAGCGTCTGACGTCGTTTGGAGCTACTATGGGCTGAGCCTTTTCTATGCGTTTTTGAAAGCCAAAAAGAAGTGAGCCGTCACTAAATGCCACGTTTGCAAACCTAGCCATCGAGACGTCGATCTCTAAAGAGTGCCTAAACGCAAACATCTCCATGATGCGCTTGCTAGCTCCCATTAAATTTACAGGGTTTGCGGCCTTGTCGGTGCTAACGCAGAAATATTTTTTTGACTTCATATTGCAAGCTTGAGCCAGCGTTTTATCGGTGTTAAAGATATTTGTTTCAAGCATCCTCATGAGTGTAAACGGATCTTTTTCGCTTCTAACGTGCTTTAGCGCTGATAAATTTAGCATGTAGTCAAATCCACCACTTTGCGCCAAAAGTGCGTCAAATTCGGCACTTGCAACATCTATGGCAAAAGTTTTAAAGTCACCATTTATATATCCAAACTCACTTCTTATGTCACGCACTAGCTCGACAAGGTTATTTTCAGAGATATCAACGACGTAGAGTTTTTTGGGGTCTCTTATAAAGATCTCTTTTGTCACGGCAGAGCCTATAGAGCCAGCCCCACCGATAACTAGAAAGCTTGAGCTTGAAACTATCTCTTTTAGGTCTTTATCAAGGGCATTTATATCATCTTCAAAGATGTTTTTCGTGCGCCCTATTAAGCTTAAGATATCCATTTTTATTTCACCATTAAAATTATTTCTATAAATATTTTTATTTAAATTAAAAATTAGGCTTTTTACTCCTTGCTAAATTATGCAATAAATAAAGCCTACATCCTATCTTTAGCTGTGATTCCCATTATATTAAATGCTGTTTTTATCGAGACAGCAACGACTGCAAAGACTTTTAGCAAGCTATCTTCATTTTCATTTCCAACCACGCGGTTTTCATTATAAAATTTATGAAAGCTAGCAGCTAGCGACTTTAGATAGTCTGGTATCTTTTGAAGTTGCCTTGAAGTAAAAGCATCCTCTAAAATTTCAGGCAAGATAAGCGCTTCAAAAAGCAAATTTTTAGCATTTTCATCTAGGCACTCAAAGTCTGCATTTATCACGTCACTGACGCTTTTTCCAGCCTTTGCAAAGATCTGATTTATCCTAGCATGAGCATAGTTTATATAAAAGATAGGGTTTGAACTATCCTCTTTTTTAAGCTCATCTATGTCAAATTCTAAACTACTTGTGTTTGCTTTACTTATAAAGATGAATCTAAGCGCCTCAGCACCGATCTCACTTGCGATATCGCTCATCAGCACAGCATTGCCAGCGCGCTTGCTCATTTTATATGGCTTGCCCTCTTTTAGCAAACTAACCATCTGCATAAGTATCACTTCAAGCCTATTTTCATCGTAACCAAGGAAATTTATCGCAGCCTTTAGCCTTGCGATATATCCGTGGTGATCCGCGCCCCAAATGTTTATATAGTGGTCAAAATTTTTCTCAAATTTAGCGTTATGATAGATGATGTCGCCAGCTAAATATGTCGGTCTGCCGTCATTTCTAACCACAACCCTATCGTTATCGTCGCCAAGTGTGGTAGAAGCGATATAGATAGCGCCCTCTTTTTCATACATTTGATTTGAACGTTTTAGCTTTTCTATTGTTGGCTCCAGACGGTCATAAAGAGCTTTTTCACTAGCCCAGCTCTCTATAAATATCCCAACATCAGCCAAGTCTTTTTTGATGATCTCAAGTACGATATCCTTGCCAAACTCGGCAAGCTCAAGGTTTCTGCTCTCGTCATAAAAAATTTCCTTGCCAAATTTCTCATTTGCAAGCTTAGCGATATCTAAAATATAATCCCCGCGGTAATATTTCTCTGGGTATACGACACTTTCGTTAAAAAGCTGCTCTTTAGCCGCAAGTGATATCGATGTGCCAAGCAGATCTATTTGATTACCCGCATCGTTTATGTAGTATTCTGTTGAGATAGCGTAGCCAAGCCTTTTGCCAAGTCTTGCCAAAGTATCGCCATAAACTGCGCCTCTAACGTGTCCGATGTGAAGCGGTCCAGTCGGATTTGCGCTGATGTATTCTATTAAATAGCTGTCTTTTTTCGCATCTTCTTTTGCAAAATTTTCACTATCTAGCAAAATTTGCTTTGAAATTTCATCTAAAAATTCACTCTTAAGCTTGAAATTTAAGTAGCCATTTACCGCGCTAGCTTCAACTATCTTGCTACCACTAAATTTATTAGCAAACTCGCTAGCTATCATAGCTGGAGACTTTCTTAGCTCTTTTGCGAGGCTAAAAAGCGGCGTCGCATAGTGGGCTAAATTTTTATCCTTTGGCTTTTCAAGCACAAATTCTCGCTCTAAAACCTTTAAAATTTCAGCTTTTACTTTATCTTTCAACTCTAAAACCTACGCGTTTTTAGTTGTTTCTTCTATCTTTTGACTAGCTGCACTCTCTTCTTTATGCTCGACTTTTTCGCTCTTTTCAGGGGTTGTGTCCTCCATCTCAGCTTTAAAAGTCTTTATACCTTTGCCTAGTCCTTTTGCAAGCTCTGGGATCTTCTTTGCTCCAAAAAGTAATACAATGATCGCTAAAACGATCAACCAGTGGCCAATACTAAAAGAACCCATCTTTTCTCCTTATCAAATTTTCTCAAAATATTATCATAAATTCCTGAATTTCTAACAATCTATCCACTCGTCGATGACTTTTCTTAAGTTTATCTTAGCACTTTTTAACCTCATCGCTCTAAGGATTGATTTTAGCCCTTTATAGCTCTTTTCTATATCATCATTTACTAAAAAATAATCATACTCTAAAATATGCTCCATCTCTCCAACTGCGTTCATTAAGCGATTTTCTATCGTCTCATCACTATCTGTTCCGCGGTTTTTCAAGCGCCTTTTTAGCTCTTTTTTATTCGCAGTTGTTATAAAAACTGAAGTGATGTAGCTTTTAAATTTCTCAAGTGCGATGTGAAAGCCCTGCACATCGATGTCAAATATCACTATCTTACCAGCTTCAAGCGCTGCTAAAACTGGCTTTAGGCTCGTGCCATAGTAGTTTTTATGCACCTGCGCCCACTCTAAAAACTCGCCTTTTTCTATGCCGCTTTTAAATTCATCTTCTTTTATAAAATAATAATCCACCCCATCAACTTCGCCTTCTCTTTTGGCTCTTGTTGTGCTTGAGATAGAAAAATATAGGTCTTTCTCCTCCTTTAAAAGACGGCCCAAAAGCGTGCTTTTACCGCTTCCACTAGGTCCTGAAACTACTAAAATTTGTCCTTGCAACTACTTTTCCTCGAAACTTATATTTATCTTGATATTCATATCTTTTAGCACATCTCTTAGCGAGCTCTCATTTAACGACTCATGGACGTGTTTTGTGATCTTTTTAGTTAGCTCTTCTTTGTAGTCTTCTTTTACATCATTTTTTGAGCTTGTTTGAGGTATATCTTTTAGTCCAAATGCCGCCAACATAGTGTTTTCATCTATGTCATCTATCGATGCCGCGTCAAAATTTAACTCACTTGATGCCGCGTCTTTGCTCTCTTCTTGCGTGTTTTCTTCTTGAGCATTTTCTTCTTCAAAAGTTTCATCCACAAGGCCTAGATCTTCTTTAGCTTCTGGCTCGCTCACATCTTCTAGCTCTTCTACTGACATCTCATTAGAAGAGTTTTTGCTATCACTAGGATCTAAATTTTCTAGCTCCTCACTTAAAATTTCATCCAAAGCCTCTTCTTCTATATCTTCTTCTGCTTTTTCATCATCTACTTGAATTTGCTCTTCATCAGCCTCAGAGCTCTCATCTAAATTCTCCTCATCTTTAGGCTCATATTCTAAATTTAGCTCATTTTCAAGGCTATCTTCATCATCAAATTTAGCTAGCTCGTCTAAATTTAGCTCTTCTTGCTCTAAATTTGTAGTATCTAACTCAGCATTATCTAAATTTTTATTTTCTTCGTCAGTCTCTTCACTATTTAGCTCTTCATCAAGCGAATCGATCTCACTAAGCTCAAATTTACTCTGATCTATCTCATCAAGCTCGCTACCAGCGTTCTCTTCATCAACCAAGCCTGCAACGTCATTTTGGCTAATAATATCATCTAAATTTTTATTTAGCTCTTCATCTGTTTCAGACTCTTCTGGCATATTTTCTATCTCATCGACAAGCGCGCTAAGCTCTGCTAGATCGCTATCTTTGCTCTCTTCGCTCTCATTTGCATCACTTATCGCTTCGCTAGTCTCTTCATCCACGCTCTCATCAGCAAGGTCTTCGCTAGCAAGCTCTTGCAAGTCCTCAAACTCTTCTAAAGACTCCACATCGCTAGCTTCATTTTCCTCTTGCAAGTCACTCTCGTTAATCTCCTCACTTGGGCTATCTATCCCACTTTCTAAAAGCTCTTTGTCAAGGTCTGCGAAATTTTCTAAATTTGTATCTATATCAGGCAGCTTAAACCCTGACATCTCGTCAAAACTCATAGCCTCATCGCTAAAGTCGCCAAAGTCGCTTTCGCCCTGCTCACTAGCATTTTGCTCGGCAACTGGCTCATCTTTTGGGATATTTTGCTCAAAAACACTTATAAATTCAGTCGGTAAAAATGGTTTTTCAAGCATCAAAGTAGCAAATTCTGGTTTGCTCTCGCCACGACTTGCTAGATACATCACCTTTTTATCTGTAGCTAGCTCGCTACTATCCACGTCACTGTCGATTATGATAAAGTCAAACTGAGCATCGTCAAATCCATTTAGATCCTCAAATTCGCTATATTCGGTGCCGATTTTATTCAGACTTAAAGTTATCAGACGTGAAACTGCTGGATTTTTATTTATTAGAGCAACTTTCATCATCCCTCCTTGTAATAGTAAAAGCCTATTCTATGATAAATTTCATTGCTATTTTCTTAAAAAAACAGAGCCGGCAGATCATTTATCACTTTTAAAAGTAGGTCGCTTATTATCTTCATAATGCCTGCTAAAATGGCTATCAAAACGGAAAATCCGATCGTCACTTTGATAGGATAGCCGATGACTAGTAGGTTAAACTGCGGCATCGTCTTCATGAGCATGCCAAAGATAGAGTCTGAGAGCAAAGAAAGCGCGATGATAGGAAATGACATAATAAAGCCAAACATAAACAAATTTGTAAATAAATTTATCGCATAGCTCATGATGCCAGGGCGTGGATAAAAATCTCCCAGAGGTACCACAGCAAGTGAGCTAGCGTAAAACTGAAGGAGTAAATGATGTCCATCAAATGCCAAAAATGTTAGCAGTGCGATGAAATTTATGAGGTTTGCTATGACTGGAGAGTTTGTACCAGTTTGCGGATCAAGTACCGACGCCATCGAAAAGCCCATGACCATCGAGATTTGCTCGCCTGCCATTTGAAGTGTGGCAAAGATGATGGTTAGCATAAGTCCTGCACTTAGACCCAGCATCACCTCGCCCAATATCTCGCCGATTAAAAAATTTATAGAGTTTTCATGAGCTTTTGAGAGAGGAAAAAGCACGACACAAAGAACAAAAACTAAAAGCGTTTTTACACTAAGAGGAATTTGATTGTGCGAATAAAATGGAAAAAAAACGATGAGACCGCTTAGGCGTGCAAATAAAAGCATAAAAACTATGGTCTTATCAGCCCCAAAAAATTCTACTAGTTCCATTTTGCTCTTTTAAATTTTTTGCTAATTTTACAAAATTTTACTTTGTTTTTAAATTTATGTGGTAGTTTTTAGAAATTTGAAGCTAAATTTTAAGAAATTTGCACAAGCTCTTTGTTCTCAAGCTTGTATGAGTTGTCGCATTTCGCGGCTAGGTCGTTGTCGTGAGTGACTAGAACAAGGGCAGCGTTATTTTCATTTATGTACTCAAATAAAACTTGCATCACTTCATTTGCCGTTTGCTTGTCAAGGTTGCCCGTTGGCTCGTCTGCAAAGATGATCTTTGGCTTTTTAGTAAGCACTCTAGCGATGCTGACACGCTGCTGTTGGCCACCACTTAGCTCTCCAACTTTTTGATTTATCACACTTGAAATTTTAAGCGCTTCAAGATCATTTTTTTCTATATTTTCGCCAGATAAGATGCTTGCAAGCTCGATATTTTCATAAGCGCTAAAGCCTTTAAAAAGATAGTGCGACTGGAAAATAATGCCAAAATGAAGCCTTCTAATAGCCAAAAGCTCGTTTTGAGAAAGCTCATAGATCGATCTATCTTGGTAGATGACCTCGCCAAAATTTGGTTTTAAAAGTGTTGAAAGTATATGTAAAAGCGTTGATTTGCCACAACCGCTAACACCGGTTATCGCGATACTTTGTTTTTGATTGAGAGTTAAATTTATATTGTTAAAGAGCGTATAATCATACGCAAAGCCCAGATTAGACGCTCTTAAAATTTCCATTAGCCTATTTGAGCAGCAACTTCTGCAGCAAAGTCATCTACTTTTTTCTCTAAGCCTTCGCCAAGCTCGAAACGAACGTATTTTACGATCTCGATCTTGCCGCCAAGCTCTTTGCTCTTCTCTTCGATAACTTGTTCGATAGTCTTTTTATCGTCCATTACATAAAACTGACCTAAAAGTGTAAGGCGTTGGTCAAGCACTGTGTTATCAGCATAAAATCTCTCGATCTTGCCAGGGATGATCTTATCCCAAATTTTCTCAGGCTTACCCTCAGCTTTTAGCTCTTCTTCGATCGCTTTTGTAGCTTTTGCAAGCTCAGCCTCACCTATCTGGCAGCGGCTAGCATACTCAGGGATGTGGTGAAGAGGCTTACCTAGGCGTTTTAGCTCTTCATTGTCTTTTTCAAGCTCAGCGCGAAGTGCAATAAATTCTTTCTCAACAAAATCTTTATCAAGATCTTTGTAGCTTATAACGCTTGGCTTCATAGCAGCTGCGTGCATACATAAATTTCTTATAAATTCAGCTGCTTTATTTGCAACCTCAGCATTTTCGCAAGCTGCACCGATAAGAACGCCAACACGGCCATTTGAGTGAACGTAGCCATTTACAACGCCCTTATCATCAGCGCTGATTGTCTCAAAGCGGCGAACTACAAGGTTTTCACCGATAGTTGCGATCTGAGTTTTGAAATATTCTTCAAATTTAACGCCATTTAAAGTGCTCGCATTCAGCTCTTCAACTGTTTTTATGCCACTTGATTGGATGTGAGCTGTTGTGTCTTTTGCAAGTGTTTGAAACTGTGGGTTTCTAGCAACAAAGTCAGTCTCAGAGTTGATCTCACTGATAGTTGCTTTTTTGCATTTTGAGCAAACTTCAACGCTTACTAAGCCCTCGCTTGCAAGGCGGTCAGCCTTTTTAGCAGCTTGACCTAGGCCTTTTTCACGAAGGATATCAACAGCTTTTTCCATGTCGCCATTTGCTTCGCCAAGTGCCTTTTTGCAGTCCATCATGCCGGCTCCGGTTGATTCGCGGAGCTCTTTTACCATTTGTGCAGTTATTTCCATTACTCTTCGTCCTCACCAAGGTCTTCTTCGCTCATAGCCTCAGCTACAACTGCATCTTTCTCATCTTGGCTTACTTCTTCGCCAGCAGCTTGCTCGCCACCATCTTGCTCAAGAAGTGATTTGCCTTCGTTGATAGCCTCAGCCATCTCTTGGCAGAAAAGCTGAACAGAACGGATCGCATCATCGTTTCCTGGGATCGGATAGTCAACAACGTCAGGATCGCAGTTTGTATCAATAGGTGCTACAACTGGGATTTTTAAGCGATTTGCCTCTTGAACAGCGATCTTTTCTTTAACTGTATCAACAACAAATATCATATCAGGAAGGCTTTTCATATTGCGGATACCGCCAAGAGTTGCGATAAGCTTCTCTTTTTTACGGCGAAGCATCAAAGCCTCTTTTTTAGTTAGTAAATTTATCGAACCATCTTCTTCCATAGCCTCGATAACTTCTAGTTTGCGGATAGACTGGCGGATAGTACCGAAGTTTGTCATCATACCACCTAACCAGCGGTGATTTACATAAGGCATTCCACATTTTTCAGCGTACTCTTTTATAGCGTCGATAGCTTGTTTTTTAGTACCGACAAATAGCACTGACTTACCTTCAGCAGCTGCGTCACGAACGATGTTGTAAGTGTAGCGGAAGTAGCGGATAGTCTTTTGTAGATCTATAATATAGATACCTTTTCTCTCTCCAAAGATAAATTTTTTCATCTTTGGGTTCCAGCGGCGTGTTTGGTGACCAAAATGTACGCCACACTCTAATAAATCTCTCATAGTTACCATGAGTTTCTCCTTGTTTTAGGCATATTGCCTTGAATTTAGTTTTATCCTCCACGACCATTAATGCTCTCGCACAACCAAATTTAGGATTGCCGTGTGTGAAATAAAGTTTGGATTATATTGAAACTTGGCTTTATTGAAGCTAAATTTAAAGATATCTTTAGCTACCAATAAAGCTCAAATTTCTTTAAATTTACTCAAAAAAGCCTTTTTTAACGACCTTTTCCTCTTTAACGCAAAACTCGCCTTTTGCGATCACGTCATATAAATTTAGCTCCTCATCAAAGACGCAAAGATCAGCGTCATTGCCCACTTTTATCTCACCTTTTTGGCTTAAATTTAGATATCTCGCCACGTTTTTGCTCATCAAGGCCAAAGTATCTTCTATATTTAAAATTTTATTTCTCACTAAAGCTTGCAATACCTCTAAATTTGACGCACATGACGCACAGCCATATCCGATAAGCTCACCATTTTCGTTAAATTTAGGCACGCTGCCGTTTCCGTCTGAGCTCATCGTTAGGCGCTCTAAATTTAGCCCATTTTCAAGGCCGTAAGCCACCACCTCATGAAGCGGGGCAAATTTACTTCCGCCGCTTGTGATATCGACGTTTCCACCCATTTTTTGAAATTTCAAAGCCTCGTTAAACAGGTCTTTCGTCCTAGCGCAGTGTGTCGGCGAGAAGTAATGAACTGGGAATTCATAGTCTTTTATCACCTTAAAGACGTTGTCAAATTTCTCGCTTAGTCCGCCCATGTGCATGTGAAGCACGCCGCCTTTTTTAGAGACCATGCCGCCTATGCGGATCTTGCTTAGGATTTTTATCAGCTCCTCTTTTGAGACGTAGCTGCCGCGGTTGTCCGTCAGTGCGATCTTTACGCCGATCACCTTGTCGATTAGTATGAGGTCCTTTGCGATGTCGCCGGTAAATGTCACACAGGGGCTTGCGTATGAGCCAGTGTGAATGAAGGTCGAGATGCCCTCAAACTCGAGCGCTTTTGCTTTTGAGTAGAGATTTTCCAAGCTTCTAGTGACACCATCAGTCCCCAAGACGCCAACAAGCGTCGTAGTGCCATATTTTACGATCTGACTAAGCGTGATCTCAGGCGTTCTTGAGTGATATCCAGCCTCGCCGCCACCACCGGTGATATGCACGTGCTGATCAATGAGACCTGGAGCTAAAACCTTGCCCTTTAGGTCGTAAATTTCAAGCCCTTCTACGCTAAAGCTTAGCCCATCACCGATGGCTAAAATTTTACCGCCACCTACCAAAACATCGCACTTGCCAAGAAATTTTGGCGTGTATAGATTAGCATTTTTAAGCAAAAGCATATTTTCTCCTTTATTTGCTAAGTTGCACTTTCTCTTCTATCTCCATCAGTTTTATAAAAATTTGCTCGATATTTTCCCTATCCACGGCGCTTAGCTCCATCTTTTTTGAGCTAAGAAGCATCTGCACAAACTCCTCGTTCATAAGCTGCTCAAAGCCCAAATTTCTAGCGTTTTGAGCTATTTTTGCTGCTAGTGGATTTTTAAAACTATCATATCCCATTTTTATCCTTAAATTTGACCGCAAATCCGCAAAATCTACCGCACACGCCGTCTCTTCGGTACGAAAAATATCTATCGTCGCAGTGCGTGCAGACCTCGCTAAAGTTTAAATTTTTAACCCCAAGTGCGCCAAATTCATCCCTTAAGGCCGCGTTCATATCAAAATTTCTACCTATCTTATATGCGTTAAATTCCCCAAGATCAAGCTCGCCCACCTCGTAGCAGCCACCCTTTATATTTGCCCCGACAAATACGCTGATATCGCCCGCTCTTGAGCCAAATTTCTCGCCCATGAGCGTAACTGCTTTTGTGCAAATTTTTAACGTCACGCCAGCTCTTCCTGCATGAGCCACGCAGATAGCGCCCTGCCTCTCATCTATCATCACAACAGGCGAGCAGTCCGCCACCAAAACGCAGATGCCAACATCGCTTAAATTTGTGATCACAGCGTCGCACTCAGGTAGCTCGTCTTTTTCATCTTCAAGGACAAAAACCTTGTCCGAGTGGATCTGCTTCATAAATTTAAGCTTTTTCACGCCCAAATTTCTAGCCAAAATTTCTCTATTTTTGATGACGTCTGCTGGGTTGTCACCCACATGATCGCCAAGATTTAGCGAGCTAAATTTACCCTCGCTCACGCCGCCAAGCCTGTTTGTAAAGCCAGCAATGATGCCATTTTTATCAAAAACGATCTCTAAATTTTCACGCATCTTCGCTCACTTAGTAGAGGCTTGAAATTCTCTCGACCTCGTCCCAGCTAAGGCCGCCATTTTGCTTAGCTTCAAGCATCCTAGCCACGTAGCGAGCCAGCAGGTCGCTCTCGATATTTACGCGTCTGCCGACCTTGAAAGTGCCAAAAAGACTATCTCTAAACGTGATCGGTATGATGGTTAGTCTTATGCCCTTTGGTAAAATTTCATTTATCGTAAGGCTCACGCCCTCGACGCCCACCGAGCCCTTGTTTGCCATCAGAGCCATCGCCTCACGTGGCAGGTCGATGTAGAAATCAACGCCGTTTTCATGCTTTTTGATAGCCGAGATCACGCCGATATAGTCGATGTGTCCTTGCATCAAATGCCCATCCACGCGCTCGCCAAGCTTCATCGCGGGCTCGATATGCACCAAGCCACTTAAATTTTCAACCGCGACATTTGCTCTGCTCTCTGCGCTTAGCTCCACGCTAAAGCCATCAACATATAGTTTTATGACGCTCAAGCAAGCGCCATTTACTGCGATGCTATCGCCTAAATTTGGGCGAAATTTAGCCTTTAGCCGTAAAACATTTTGCGAGTAGCTAACGACCTCGGCAAGCTCCCTGATTAAGCCATTAAACATATTTTGCCTTTAAATTTTTTAAGGATTTTACTAAATTTTGCCTAAATTTGGCGCATGGATAGATTTGCTGGTTACGTGAAATTTAAAAGATATAAATGCCAAATATCACAACTGACATAAAGATACGCTTTTGAGCGGTCACGCAAAAAACAAAAAACGCGAGTGCAACCTAGAAAAAGAAATAAAAAAGCTAGCAAATTAGCGATGAGCCGCTAGCTTGGTAGCAAAAGTCACTTGCAAGGTAAATTTAACTGGCGGCAAATTGCAAAAGGTTTTAAACTTGATCTAGCTAGCATAAATTTCACATGCCATTTGCCTTTAAATTTACACGCTCTAGTCGCAAAATTTAGATAGCGTGCCAAAAAACAGCAATAATAATTTTACTACTAGACGCATGTCAAAATCTTTTGGCTAAATTTCGCCCCTAGCTCGTCTGTAAAACTAGCCACGTCTTACTAAAGTCGCGCGCCGTTAGGTCGTCCCTCTTTATCCATAGATAAACTCTGCCCTCTCCGTCCCAGTCCATGTCGCTATCCCAGTCGCTATCTATCTGCAAAAGCAGCTGCCACTGGGCGGCATTTTTCTCAAACTCAGAGATATTTGGGTGGTGATAAGCGCTGCCATCGCCACAGTCAAGGCCGTTTGCCACGAGCTCGCACTCTAGCTCCATGCCATCTTGGATGTTGTCAGAGTGGCCAAGTAGCTTGTTTTCTTTGGCCTGCCAGCTTGGCTCGATGATCTCGTGATAGGCCTCCCACTCCTCCTCGCTAAATTTGCCAAATGGCACGAGCGAGCTTTGCAAACTTGGCAAATTTAGCTCGCTCCTAAAGCTAAGAGATCGCGCGCCAAATGTGAAATTTCCGCTATCCACGTTTTGGCGAGTAAGCTGGTCTTGAGCTGCCTCACTAAAGATCACGGCAAAGCCCTTTTTATCAGCAGGGTCGTAACCCCAAATGCGTAAATTTATATCATAAAAAAGATATAGCATGCCACTTTTTGGTAGTAACCCGTCGGTGTCAAATTTGCTAACTTCAGCAAAATTTATCTGTGCCACAAAGCTAAGCGCGCCGTTTTCATTTGAGGGCCAAGGCACATTGGCTGGCAGATCTGGCTGCCCGCCAAATTTAGAGGCTCCAACAACGATATCGCCGTCATCTTTAGCCTGCGTATCTATCTTGATGGCATTTTTAGCCATTGGCTTTAAAAACTCAAAAAGCCCATTCAAACCGCGCTCTTTGCAGCCTTTTGCAATTTCATTTAGATCCATATTTTTCCTTTCTAGCAAGCATCAATGTAGATGTGATACTTTTTGCAGTGCAAGCAGCGAAACAAATATCCAGCAAAGTCGCCGCCAGCTACGAGCAGCTCGCGAGCCATTTTCGCGTCGTAATCGTCCCTTTTTGCGTAGTCCGCAAAGACCTCGTCTGCGATGCCAAGCTCCTCAAGCTCCTTCGTGCCCACATCGCCCAAAAATGCGCAATAATCATCACAGCACGCCACCCAGTGCTCGCCCTGCCAGCTCTCATAGCCAGGTGTTCTTTCAAAGAGCTCCTCATCTTTTTTGGCGTCATCTGTGGCAAGCTTGTCGGCGCCCTGCACAAAGGTAGCGTCAAATTTCTTAGCAGCTTCGCCATTTGCGATGCAGGCTGGGCAAAGATAGGTGACGTCTTGCTCGCTATAGACGCCATTGTTGTAATAAATTTCTGTGTTTTTACCGCAACACTCGCAGATGACACTCATATCATCTTTAAATGCGCCAGTTTTTAATGGCTCTGGGTGATAGCGAAATTTTGGCAAAGTAGCAGCCTTTGCTTTTTGGGCTAAAATTTGCTCTTTGGTCTTTGGTCTTGGTACCGCCCATTTATCGCCCTCATCCACAAACTGCGCAAGATAACCAAGCGTTTTTAACTGCTTTTTGTCGTTTTTATCGTGTATCTTTAAAAGTAGCTCGTAAGCGCTCTTTTGCATAGACAAAAGCTGATAAATATCGACCAAAACGCTCTTTGCCTGCATATCATCGCTTGCCTCAAGCTCTTCTTTGAACTGATACAAAGCCTCCACGCTTGCCGCATTGCCGTTATTTTTGTAGTAATCTTTTGAAAGCTTTATATATTTTTCTTGAAATTTATCCACAAATAGCCTTTATGAAATTTGCTAAGAATTTTAGCTTTAAAGACTTAAAAGTCCCATAGATGAGTTATTAAAATTTAAAAGAGTGGGATAAAAATATAAAATTGTTTAATTTTTAAAAATTTAAAAAAAGGTACATTAAATTTAGCGTAAAGGAGACCGCAAGCAAATTTACCTAAACTTTCAACTCACTTGCGACTATAAATTTTACTCTTCATAAGCCCCGATAGAGAGGATTTTGTCTATTCTTTTTGCGACAAGCTCGTTTATATCAAGCTTCTCAAGCTCGGCTAGCTCTGAGATGAAGTAGTTTGCAAGTGCTTTTGCGGCACCGTCTTTATCTCTATGAGCTCCATTTATCGGCTCGTTTATCACGTCATCTATAAGCGATAAATTTTTTAAGTCATCAGCCGTTATCTTCATAGATTTTGTAGCTTGCTCTTGTTTAGCTGGGTCGTTCCAAAGTATCGCTGCACAACCCTCTGGCGAGATGACTGAAAAGACAGAGTTTTTCATCATGGCAAGTCTATCAGCCACACCAATAGCTAAAGCACCGCCACTTCCGCCTTCACCGATAACGACAGCTATTATTGGAGTTTTTAAATTTGCAAATTCAAATAAATTTCTAGCTATGGCCTCGCTTTGACCTCGCTCTTCAGCGCCAACACCAGGATATGCGCCCGGAGTGTCTATCAAAAATAAGATAGGTAGGTTAAATTTCTCAGCCAATTTTGCTACGCGTAAAGCCTTTCGGTAACCCTCCGGATGAGGCATACCAAAATTTCTTTTTAGTTTATTTTTAGTGCCACGACCTTTTTGCTCACCTATAACGACAGCCTTTTTGCCTCCGATATAACCGATGTAGCAGACTATTGCTGGGTCGTCGCGAAATGACCTGTCACCATGGATCTCATAGCCATCAACTAAAAATGAATTTATATAATCAATAGCGTATGGCCTATCTGGGTGACGAGCAAGTTGTAAACGTTGATATTCGTTTAAATTTTTATATACTTTTGATATCTCTTTAGATAGGTTCTTATTTAAAATTTCAACAGCATGTTCATCGCCTCTGATCTTAGCATTTGCTATATCTTCATCAATCTGCTTTATGCTCTTTTCAAAATCTAAATAATTTGACATCTTAATCCAACTTTTTAAATATCACGACGCCGTTTGTTCCACCAAAGCCAAACGAGTTGCTCATGACAGCTTTTATATCAGCTTTTCTAGCTTTATTTGGAACGTAGTCTAGATCGCACTCTGGATCTGGCGTTTCGTAGTTTATCGTTGGAGGGATGATGCCATCTCTCATTGCCATTATAGATATGACTGCTTCGATCGCACCAGCACCGCCAAGGCAGTGTCCAGTTTGACCTTTGGTTGAACTAACCGGTGGGCACTTATCACCAAAAACAGCCTTTAACGCAGCTGTCTCATTTTTATCATTTACTGGCGTTGAAGTACCATGCGCATTGACATAGTCTATCTTTACGCCTTTTGCCATATCAAGTGCTTGCTTCATCGCGCTTAATGGACCTTCAAGTGTTGGTGATGTGATGTGGTGTGCGTCTCCGCTCTCTCCAAATCCAACTACTTCAGCGTAAATTTTAGCGCCTCTTGCAATAGCTGACTCATACTCTTCAAGCACAAGTGCGCCAGCGCCCTCGCCCATTACAAAGCCATCGCGGTTTGCATCAAATGGCCTTGATGCCTTACTTGGCTCATCGTTTCTAGTTGAGAGTGCTTTCATCGCCGCAAAACCGCCTATGCCAACGCCACAGATAGTTGACTCAGCACCGATAACTAGCATATTTGTTGCTTGACCGATCATTATGCATTTTGCAGCTTGTGATATCGCATGAGTGCTTGCTGCACAAGCTGTTACGCTTGATAAATTTGGACCTTTTAGTCCGTGATTTATTGAAACTATGCCACCTAGCATATTTACAAGTGCAGATGGGATGAAAAATGGCGAAATTCTCTTCACGCCTTTTTCAAAATATGTGATTGAGTTTTTCTCAATATTTGGCAAACCACCTATACCAGCAGCTGAGCTAACACCAAATTTATGAGCATCAAACTCCTTAAAATTTGCATCAGCCATAGCTTCGTTAGATGCTTTTATGCCAAGCTGTATGAAACGATCTACTTTTTTCACCTCTTTGCCGTCTAAAATGCTATTTGGATCAAAATCAGTTATCTCGGCAGCAATTTTAACAGGGAATTCGCTTACATCAAAGCTCGTGATCTCTTTCACACCTGTTTTACCCTCGCAAATAGCCTTAAAAGAGCTCTCTTTATCAAGACCAAGTGCGTTTATCATGCCAATACCAGTTACAACGACTCGTTTCAATACATCTCCTTAAATCAAACTATGCAAATTTAAATTATTTGCCTAGTTTTTCTATATAATTTACAACGTCTTGAATGCTTACTAATTTCTCTGCTTCGCTATCAGGAATTTCTACTTCAAATTTCTCTTCTAAAGCCATAACTAGCTCTACAACGTCAAGTGAATCAGCGCCTAAATCTTCGATGATTTTAGACTCTAGTTTTACCGCTTGTGGATCTACGCTTAGTTGCTCTACAACTACGTCTCTTACGTCTTCAAATACTGCCATTTAAGGTCTCCTTATAAAAAATGTCTGTTATCTTATAATATTTACGCTTTTATTTATTTTAAATTTCAAAACTTGTTGAAATTTCATTACATATAAAGTCCGCCGTTTATTTTTAGCGTCTCGCCAGTCACGTAGCTAGCGTGATCACTTAGTAAAAATGCAACCGCCTCGGCCACCTCACTAGCGCTACCAAAGCGTTTTAGCGGGATATTATCACTATAAGTTTTTTTAACCTCATCACTTAGTCCATGCGTCATATCAGTCTCGATAAAGCCAGGAGTTACGCTGTTAAAGCGGATATTTCTACTTGCGCCCTCTTTTGCAAAGCTCTTGCTCATAGCGATTAGTCCGCCCTTGCTGGCTGAATAATTCACCTGTCCTGCATTTCCCATCTCGCCAACGATAGATGCGACATTTACGACCGCTCCAAAGCGCTTTTTACTCATCACTTTTAAAGCCTCTCTACATCCTATGAAAGCTGAAGTTAAATTTGCATTTATCACATCTGTAAATTCGCTAGTTTTCATGCGAAGCGCTAGCTTGTCATTTGTGATACCAGCGTTATTTACAAGGTAGCTTAGCTCGCCGTCGCTATCAATTATCAAATTTATACCTTTTATAAACTCATCTTCGTCTGTCGCGTCAAATTTTATCACCGCAGCCTTGCCGCCATTTTGCTCGATCTCAGCCTGCAAAGCGTCTGCTATCTCAGGCTTTGAGCGGTAGTTTATCCACACCTTTAAGCCCATATTTGCAAGTGTCTTTGCGATCTGTGCGCCAATACCTCTGCTTGCACCTGTTATTAGCACGTTTTTTCCGCTAAATTTCATAGATTCTCCTTATAAATTTTGCTTATATTATCAAATTTAAAATAACGCCTCGTCCATTTCAGCTGGAATTTCAAGCCCCATGAGCTTTAAAACACTAGGCGCGATGTTGTTTAGGCCGCCATTTTTTAGCTCCTTAACCCCATCAGCCATCACAAAGCAAAAGACGTCATAAGTTGTGTGGTTTGTCAGTAGCTCGCCGCTACTATCACGCATCTCTTCGCAGTTTCCGTGATCGCTCGTGATGATCATGGCGTAGTTTTTCTCTTTTGCTTTAGCATAAATTTCTCCAAGAGCCATATCCACTGCTTCGACTGCTTTTATAGCAGCTTCGTAGTTGCCAGTGTGCCCCACCATATCGCCATTTGCGAAATTTACCACGATAAAGTCTTGCTCATCCTCCATGCCCTTTAGCACAGCCTTGCAAACCTCCGCAGCGCTCATCTCTGGCTTTTCGTCGTAGGTTTTGACCTTTGGACTAGGGATTAGCACCCTAGTTTCGTTGCTGGCTAGCTCCTCGACGCCACCATTAAAGAAAAATGTTACGTGGGCGTATTTTTCAGTCTCAGCCGTGTGAAGTTGCCTTAGTCCAGCAGCTGCTATGACCTCGCTTAGAGTGTTTTTTATCTTTTCATTTTTAAAGAGCACTTCAAATTTAAAATTTGCGTCGTATTCGGTCATGGTGATTAAATTTTTAATAGCAAAAGGTCGCTCAAACTCGCTAAATTTCTCCTCGCCCAAAGCCTCGCAAATCTCTCTTGCTCTATCATTTCTAAAATTTATAAAGATCACACCGTCATCTTTGCCTATGCCTTTAAAGCCATTAAAGCTTGCTGGCTTTACAAACTCGTCAGTCACGCCCTCGTCGTAGCTTTTTTGCAGATACTCGCTTGGTGCTAGATCGCTTAAATTTGCCCCATTTACTAGGCTATCATAGGCCTCTTTTACGCGCTCCCAGCGTTTATCTCTATCCATCGCGTAAAATCTCCCACAAACGGTTGCTACCTTAAATTTAGCCTCCAAGCTTTTTATAAAATTTACGCCACTATTTGGGCTAACGTCGCGCCCGTCGGTGATAGCGTGGGCAAAAACTTCGCAGCCATTTTTACTAGCAAGCTCGCACATGCCATCAAAATGCTCTAAGTGAGAGTGCACGCCACCGTCGCTATATAGCCCCATGACGTGAATTTTTTTGCACTTTTTAAAAAGAGCTTTTAGCGCTTCATTTTCTGCTATTGAGCCGTCATCAAAGCTGCGTGAAATTTTGACCAAATTTTGATATAAAACTCGACCGCTTCCTATGCACATGTGCCCTACTTCGCTATTTCCCATCTGCCCCTCAGGTAGCCCCACAGCGTTTCCAGAAGTTTTTATGAGTGAGTTTGGAATTTCTTTAAAAAATTTATCGTAGTTTGGCTTTTTGGCCGCCTCAAATGCATTAAATTTGCCATTTTTGTTATATCCAATGCCATCAGTTATTATAAGTATAGTTTTTTGAGCCATTTTTAAATTTTATCCTTAAATTTAGATAATTTTTAAGGCCATTATACTAAAATTGCTTTTTTTTAAAATAAAGGCCCCTATGTTTTACTATATCTATGAAATTTTAAATTTTAATATCTTTCAATACATCACCGTTCGCGCTGGCATCGCGTTTTTCATATCATTTATCTTGACAGCTTATCTGATGCCTAAATTTATCGCTTGGGCAAAGGCAAAAAACGCCGCCCAGCCTATCTACGAGCTCGCGCCACAAACTCACCAAAAAAAGGCAAAAACGCCAACCATGGGCGGACTTATCTTTGTCTTTACAGCCGTGATCGCCACGATCATCTGCGCTAGGCTTGATAACGCTTTCGTGCTAGCCTCGCTCTTTTGCCTAGTTTGTTTCACTTTGCTTGGCTACAAGGATGATTACAGCAAAATTTTAGGTGCTAAAAACCACGCCGGCCTAAGCCCAAAGGCAAAGCTCCTTTTTCAGTTTCTAATCGCCTTTTTGCTCGCAGCGTTTTTATACATCAGCAAAGAGCTAAATACCGAGTTTTACCTGCCATTTTACAAGCAGCCGATCTTTGATATGAAAATTTTTGCCATTTTCTTTTGGACGCTTGTCATCGTCGCAGCCTCAAATGCGGTAAATTTAACAGACGGACTTGACGGGTTAGCCGCGGTGCCATCGATATTTTCACTTCTAACTCTTGGCGTTTTTGCCTACATCTGCGGTCACGCCGTCTTTAGCTCGTACCTGCTTTTACCAAAGATCGCAGGCGTTGGCGAGAGCGTCGTCGTAGCCTCTGCGCTCATTGGCTCGCTCATGGGCTTTTTGTGGTTTAACTGCCATCCGGCCGAGGTCTTTATGGGCGATAGCGGCAGCCTAAGTGTTGGTGCGTATATCGGCTTTATGGGCGTTGCGACCAAAAACGAAATTTTGCTCATCATCATCGGCCTCATCTTTGTCGTTGAGACGCTAAGCGTCATCTTGCAGGTGGGTAGCTTTAAAATTTTTAAACGCAGAATTTTCTTAATGGCGCCTATACATCACCATTTTGAGATAAAGGGCTGGGCGGAAAATAAGATCATCGTGCGCTTTTGGATCATCGCGCTTTTAGCAAATTTGATCGCACTAACGGCACTAAAGATCAGGTAGATCATGCGAGCGCAGATAGAGCCTGACTTTGAGAGTGCTAGAAAAAAATATGATGAAATTTTGGAGCAAATTTTAGCCTACACCGACTATTGCGACGAATTTGGCGATGAGGATGGCGAAGAGTACCGCAAAGTAGCCGATCGTTTAGCTAAGATAAGCGGCAAAGATATGAGTAAATTTAGCCTGCATGAGTGGTGGGAGGCCGAGGGCGCTGAAAATCTCGCCTTTGACATCGCTTTGCCAGAGCCAAAAGTAGTGCCTGATATAACAAAAGACGAGCTTAGGCAGATCATAGAGCGTATGTTGGCACCTGTGCCTGAATTTGATGATGATTTTTTAGAGGCATTTTATGTAAGAGTGACATTTGCTTGCAAGGGTGCTTATTTTGCAGAGTTTTTAAAGCTAAATTTTGCCAAAACATTTAGCTTTGAGCTCTTTGAGCGCCGCGAGATAGAGGGCGTGATGCGTGAGCTAAGTGCTAACGAGATAGTAGAAATTTTATGGGGCAAAAGAGGATAAAAGTATGAGAAAATCACTATTTGGCTATGGTGGCACGACAAAGGCGATCGCTAAAAACTTCGTAAATGACGGACTTTGGGATATCTACGATGATAAATTTAGCGAAATTTCTAAGGACGAGTTTGGCAACGCTCTTTTGCCAGTTAGCGAATTTGACCCAGCAAAAAGCGGCCTAGAGATACCAAGCCCTGGCATACCGCCTCACCACGAGCTTGTCAAAAAAGCTAAAAATTTAGTTAGCGAATATGACTATTTTTATGAAATTTATAAGGCGCATCTGCCATTTAACGTCTGGATAAGCGGCACAAACGGCAAGACGACGACCACAAAGATGATGCAGCACCTGCTAGAGAGCAAAGGCTCAGTCATGGGCGGTAACGTCGGCATCGCGCTAGCAATTTTAAACCCACACGCTAAAATTTGGATACTTGAGACTAGTTCATTTACGCTGCACTACACAAAGCACGCAACGCCTGGCATCTACGTGCTTTTGCCGATCACTCCAGATCATCTAAGCTGGCATGGCAACATGAGCGAGTACGAAAAGGCAAAGCTTAAGCCGCTTGCTAGCATGAGCGAAACAAGCGTAGCTATCGTGCCTGAAATTTACGCTAAAACGCCCACAAAAGCCAAGGTGATCACCTATAAAGATGAGAGCGACTTGGCTAAATTTTGCGGCGTAAATTTGGGCGATATAGCCTTTAAAACGCCGTTTTTACTTGACGCGCTGCTAGCACTGGCGGTGGAGAAAATTTTATTTGACCGCTGTGACGTTGAGCTTTTAAACACCTTTGTTATTGAAGCAAACAAGCTCGAAGAATTTACTGATAAGATGGGTCGAACCTGGGTAAATGACACAAAAGCGACCAACATAGACGCCAGCATTCAAGCCGTAAAACGCTATAAAGATCACTTCATGCACCTGATCTTAGGCGGCGATGACAAGGGCGTTAGCATGGATGAGCTATTTGAAAATTTAAAGGGTCTTAAAGTCAAAATTTACGCCATCGGCTCAAATAGTGACAAACTTATGAATTTAGCTGCTAAATTTAACGTGCCTGCCCTAAAATGCGACTTTTTACAAAACGCTGTAAATGAGATAAGCAAAGAGCTAAAAAATGGCGAGATAGCGCTTCTAAGCCCAGCAGCTGCGAGCCTTGATCAGTTTAAGAGCTACGCCGAACGAGGAGATAAATTTAAAGAGTTCATAAGGGCTCTTTAGCAGCTTTTAAAAAAAATCACTCTTGTTATTTTTTTAGTTTAGATAAAAATTTATTTTTTCTTATATAAAAATTTAGTAAATTTTTCCGATATTACAATACACATATTTTACAGGGATGAAAAAATGCCAAATTTTGACGCCATAAGGATCGGCGTTATCAAAAAGATCAAAGGTGAAGCCATCGCCATAAGCAGGGACGGCACTATGAGGGTGCTACACAAAGGCGATGAAATTTACCTTGGTGATGATATAAAAACGAGCGAAAACTCGAACCTTACCATTGTTTTTGATGACGGCGAAAAGGCTTATGTCGGCTTTAGTTCGGTATTTCACACTATAAATGTCTTTGCCGAGCATAAAGGCGAGCTAGTCATCCCAAAAAACGCAAACATCCTTGAAAATCACAAAGAACACGCAAATGACGATGATCAAATCTCCCATCAAGAGCCATCTTCTCACGGCTCATCACCGCACTATTTCGCCTCTGCTAGCAGTGGTGGCATCAAATTTGAACTAGGTGGTCACTACTCAAATATCTACGACTTTTACACGGGTTTGCGCGCTCTTGAAGCTAGGCATGACGAGGTCAAATGGCCAGTTGGCGAGGCTAAGATCGGCGGGGTCTCTTACGCTGGATTTGGCGCGCAAAACCTAAATTTTACACCGCCAGAGCCAAACATCGTGCTAAATTTCAACCTCACAAGCGATACTGGCGAGAAAAAGGGCTTTTTAGGAGGAGCACAGCTAAACTCACTACCAAAAACTCCTGATGGCAAGAAGATCATCACAAGCATAGGTGTTGATATCCCAGACGTTGCTAAAAATGGCGACATCATCACGATAAAGACAAACATGAAAGGCGGTGGCAAAACTAGCAACTACAAAGTAAATACGATAACAAACGAGCTAATCCCAGTTGATAGCACCGGCACGCCCACTGGAGCGCCTCCTATACCTATCGTAAATGGCAAAGCAGAGATCACTGGGGTTGAAATTTTAAACCATGGCAAAACAACCGTGACAAGCTCATACACCACTGGTGGCAAGACATTTACCGCGCCGCCAACTACTTATGAGTTAAATGACACACCAGCCACCTCAAAAGTGACAGCCACGCTTGATCTTGATAAAAATGGCGACGGCGTGATAGATGCGACCGAGCTAGGATATGGCAGCGGCACGCAAACTAGCGGTATGAAATTTGTAGTGCCTGATGAGCTTAGCACTGGAGATAAGATCACGTTTAAGCTAAATGAGCCGGGCAAGCCGCCAGTTGAAAAGAAATTTACGCTAGATAAAGAAAATGGCACGGCAACTGACGAGGATGGCAACACCTATACATTTACGACCGATGAAAATGGCACAGTTAGCTTTAGCGTGCCAAACATCGCAAACATCACAGCAGGAAGCAGCATAGAAACTGGCGTAGTTGATAAATTTGGCAACGTCTCAGCCACAAGCACTACGCCAAGCAGCAATGTAAGTGACACCGTAAAAGTAACGCTAACAGCCGATAAAAACGGCGATGGGCTGATAAGTAGCGACGAGATAGGAGATGGCACTTCAAAGGTTGAGATAAATTTACCTCGCACTATAAAGCCAAAAGAGAGCGTCACTATAAATATAGGTGGCTCGCCAAAAGAATTTGTCGTAAGCGATGATGGCACAAGCGTTTATGATAAAAATAACCCAAGCGTAGTAGTGCCAATAGTTAATGGCAAATTTGAAGTGCCGGGCGTAAGCGTACCAGTAGCACCTGGCTCAAGTGTATCTATAAATACAACGGTTAATGACGAGCATGGCACGCCAAAACCAAATGGCGCAAGCAACCAAACCACCCCAAGCGTCGTAGTAGCTCCTCCTGTAAAATCAGCCAAGATAAGCTTTGATAGTGACTTGGGCTCTAGCAATAGAACACCAGATGGCAAGATAGACACTTCAGAAAACAGATACAATGACGGCGATCCAACAAAAACTGAGGCATCTATAAAAATCCCAAGCGTGATAAAAGAAGGCGATAAGATAGCCATCGATGTCACCAACCCAGACGGCAGTAAAACGCACAAGGTCTACACATACACTAATGGCAAGATAATCGCCCCTGATCACAATGAAGTGCCACTAAATGATGGTAAATTTAAGATCACAGTGCCAATAGAGCATGGCAAAACCACAAGCATAACGACGACCATGATGGACAAGGCTGGCAACAAAGGCGAGAGCGATACAAATGAGATAAAATTTAGCGACAGCCCAGTGGCTAAATTTGTCAAAGACGCTGACGGAGATGGGCTCATAGATGACACCACCGGAGCTATAACGACCTCTGATGTAAAGGTCTATCTCCCAAGTAGCGCAGTGCCAAAAGACGAGCTAAAGATAAGCATCCTAAACCCACTTACTAACAAACAATCAACCGTAAGCTACATCTTAGACGATGATGGCGTACATATGATAAATAAAAAAGATCCAAGCGATATAAAAGTGATAAGTGACGGCGCCATCACCATACCAGACGTGACGGTAAGTAGCAAGCGCCCGACCTTAGTCGATGCGACCCTTATAAAAGATGATGGAAGCGCAATATCAGGCACTTCAAGTGGTAGGCTATTTGCCTTTGGTGTGCTTGACTATATAGACGATGTAAAGCTTGTTACAAAGATAGATAATGCCGATATCCACTCTGCAAAATACCTAAACGAAGAGGACTACGAGCATATCATCTCGACAAGCCAGTATGAGTCAAATTCTACCCAAAAGATAAACTATAGCATCGCTCTTACTAATGACGAACAGCCATACATTAAATTTGGTATAAATAAGCCTGACACCACAAGTGACGGTAAAGGCTACGTGCTAATCGAGATAAAAGACGAAAATGGAAATATAAGTGATAGCTTTATAGCCAAGATCGAAAACAATACCGTCATAGCAGACTTTGAAAAGGTTGGCAAAAAGCTAGATAGAACGCACCATATCATAGACGCCACCTACGTGGGGACTGACGGCGTGCCTCAAAGAGATGATAACCTAACTATCACGGTCGATCTTGACTCAAAGCCTGACAAACTAATAGAATCTGACTTTGACAATATAAAAAACAGCTCCGGTAGCTACGCTATAAATTTTAGCGGCAAAGGCGAAGCTGCAAACAATCCAAACGATGAAAAATCAAAAGATGTAGAGGTCATAGACGCTGAGACATCTGAGAAGACGACACTTACACTTGATAGAAATTTAAGCTACTCTGGAAGCTTTAACGTAGCGCAAAATACTGGCAGCAAAAACTACATAGTAGAAAGACTAGATGATGCAGGAAATTTAGCCGTTCAAACCGTGACTATGGTGGCAAACAAAGGGCTTGACGTTGATATGTGGTTTTTTGACTGCACAAATACAGAATTTTGGTCATACGATCCAGCAGTTACGACTGGTCCAAGAGCGGATAATATCTCCCCAGGAGGGTATGGATACCACGTAGCAAATCACTACGAGGCATGGACCAAATGGGCAGGAACTGGCGTAAGTGCAACTACAACTTATAATGAGCTTTCTTTTCAAGGAGGCAAAGACTGGAAGCTAAAATCAACAAGACCACACGCAGGTGAGCTAAACACAAACGATATAGCAAAAGTAGGACACTCTCCAGAAGCAAGCGATACCGATCACACTGGGGCGCATTATAATCTAAACAAGACAGGAAACTACGTCCTTGAGGAGGCGGAGCCTATAGGAACTGATCTGATCATGAAAATGAAAGGTTGGATATACATAAAAGAAGATGGCCAATACAACATAGCAGCAAAGCACTTTCAAGATATGGTAGATGTAAAAATAGCAGATGAAAGTTTTGGAAAGTGGGCATATTGGTTTGGCTCAGGAGACAATGGCCCTCACGGAGGCAATCATATTTATAATCTAAAAAAAGGATTTTATAGGATAGAGGTTGATTATGTTGATAGGACGCAAGATACATTTTTAGACATAATGATAAAGAAAAGGTCACAAAATGCTAGCGACTATAAAATCATAGGCTCACAAGGAAGCGGCACGCACCTTTTTAGTGATAGCTATGTAAAAGCCCTACATGATAAAGGATATGTTAGCGATGAAAAAGATGGTCTTATAGCTGGTAAAAAGGGATATAGAAGTTTAGTAAATCAAGAAAAAGATAGTAGCAAGCCAGCAAAATATTTTGGTGATGATACTGATGATTTTAACAGAGTGATACATCTCAAACACAATAACGATAGCCTTGAAGGTAGCAACCTAAACGATGTATTTATCTATAATGGCAAGAATATAGACGCAAAAGGTGGCGTTGATAAGCTGATATTTGTTGAAGATACAAAATTAGAAAAGGTGAGTAATCTAAACGATAATCTAAAAAGCTTCGAACGCTTGCAACTAGGCACAGAAAACCAAGCTGTTTCAATATCATTTAACACAAAAAATGTTCTTGACATAATAGACTCTAGAACAACAAAGATAACAGAAGGCGAATACTCAACCCTAACAACCGTATCTGGCACTGAAAGCATAAATACAGTTTTAAAGATACTAGGAGATAGCAACGATATCGTAAAACTAATAAACGATGGCACAAATAAATTTGAATTAGCAACAAACGAAGAGGTGACTTTACTAAACTGGAAGCATAGCAAAGCTATAGGTGGTAGCTACAACAAAGTAGAAACTAACGGTAACGGACATGTAAGAGAATTTCAGCCAGATCCGGCACATAACCCAGATGTATGGAAAACATATAAAGATGCAAGCGGTAAGCCGATCATCGACTCCTACGACACTCCGGTAAATCACGTCTATAAAGGCACATACACTGATGGAGCTAGCACAAAAACATTTTTCGTTGAGATAGATAAAAATATCAAGATCACTCACGAGGGAGATGATCAAGACAATACATTTACCTACGAAGGCAACAAGATAGATGCAAAAGGTGGCGTTGATACGCTCATCTTTACTGAAAATATCGATCTTAGCAGGGTGGCTGATCTAAACGATAAACTAAAGAGCTTTGAAACTTTACAGCTTGGTAGCAAGAGCACTCAGGCGGTCTCGATAGGACTAGACGCCAAAAGCGTGCTTGATATCATAGACGCACAAGTAACAGATGGCGGGCTAAAAAGCATAAATACCGTGCTAAAGATCAAAGGTGACAATAACGACAAAGTAGCACTAGATGGCAAAGGCACTATCTTCGCGCAAGCTACAGACAGCGAAGTAGCGGCACTAAATTTAAAGCATAGCGCTTTAGGCGATACACACAACCAAGTAGCAGTTGATGGTAGTGGTCACGCAGTAAATCAAGTCTATAAAGGCGTATATGGCAGCGGAGCTGGCGCACAAACATTTTTTATCGAGATAGATAAAGATGTAAGTGTAGTAAATTTGGTGCATTAGATCTTTTAAATTTAAAGAAATTTCTGTTACTCCTTAGCTTAATGGACTTTTAAGCTAAAATCATAAATTTTAATTTTTATACTCTAAAATCCTCTTTTTTGTGCTATTTAGCTTAAATTTCATAAACATCCCTAGAAATAATGCTTCACACATAATAATTTTTATCACATACTAAAATAAATTTTTACTATAAAAAATATCTATAAATAACCTAAAATAAGGCAAATAAAACTAAATTTAATCAATTATAAATATATCAAAGCCTTTATATAAAACTTAAATAAAATAATTAATCTTAAAACTATAAACTTTTAAAGGAATTTGTCGATATAAAATAAACTTTAAAAATTTAGAAATATCACAAAGGGATAAAATGCATATCGTAGCCTTAAAAATAGCCATCGTCAAACAAATAGTAGGCGAAGTCATAGCCATCTCGCCAGACGGGAGCACAAGAGTGCTTCACAAAGGCGATGAGATATTTTTAGGCGATATCATAAAAACAGCAATCGATGCCAAAGTAAGGATAGTTTTTGATGATGGCGAGGTTGCGAACATCGGCTTTAACTCTACTTTTAGGACAACAAATGTCTTTGCCGAGCAAAACGGCGAGCTTGTCATCCCTGGCTTACAAAAAGATGAAAAAGATGCAAAACATGAAGATAGCGAACATGAGAGCAACATCCACCACGGCGGATCAAATTTATCTAGCCAAGCATCGCTAAATAACGCAGGTTTTAGCAAAAGCGGTCACTATACAAATATCTTTGACAACGTAAAGCACGCACTACGTGAGATCATAAATTCTGAAAAGTTTTTTAACGCCCCAGTCTCAACCATAAAAGGTGCGCCAGCACAAGCCACAAAACCAAGTGTGCCATTTATCGATAATGTCCCTAAATTTTTCCTCGATGCCGATACAAACAAAGATGGCCTTTTAGATAAAAACGAAATTTTAGCTTCGCCTGAAACTACAAAAAATAACAATAAATTTTACACTCCTGTGGTTGTCACTTTGCCACCAGCTGCTAAAGATGGCGACATCATAAAGATAAAAAGTGGCTCGCAAACTCTAAAATACAAGATCGATCTTACAAGTAGCGAACTCATTCAAGTAGATGATAACGGATCTCCAGTGCCAGCGCCCACTTCAACCCCAACAGCACCTACCTTCATCTCAGTGCCACTTACTAATGGCAAAGCAAAGATCCCAGATGTCGAGATACCAAATGGCAAACCTATAGATATCGCTGTAAATTTAGTTGATAAAAACGGACACGAAAGTGGTTCAAATTTAAAGGTTGAAACAAACGACGTCCCACCAGCATCAAAAGTAAGCGCGACACTTAGCATAGACAAAAATGGCGACGGCGTGATAGATGCTACCGAAATGGGCGTAGGAGAGGACTCTGTAAAAACTGACGTGAAATTTCTAGTGCCTGACGATATGAAAAGTGGCGACAAGATCAAGTCTATAGTCACAGACGCAAACGGAGACACGGTTACTAAAATTTATACCATAAACAAAGAAAACAACACTGCCACTGACGAAGCTGGCAATGTTTATCCACTAAAACCAAATGGCAAAGGAGCTATGGAATTTGACGTGCCAAATGGTGCCACTATCACGCCAGGCACTGAGATCAAAACTCAGTTTATAGACCGCTTTGGCAACGAAGGCGTGATCAAACAAAAGCCAAACACCATAAGCAACAAAGCCGAAGCGACACTAAGCGCTGATACCAATAACGATGGCGTTATCAGCAAGTCCGAGCTAAAAAATAGCGAATCAAGCGTAGATATCCACTTGCCAAACACTATGAAGCCAGGCGAGAGCGTAACAGTCACCATAGATACAGGCAGTGGCACACCAACACCAAAAAAATTTATCCTAAGCCCTGATAAAAAAAGCGTCTATGACCCAAATGATCCAAGCCATACACTTATACCTATCCAAAATGGTAAATTTGAAGTCCCAGATGTAAAGATACCTATCAGCGAGGGCACAAATGCCACTATAAAAACTGAAATCACCAAAAACAATGGCTCAGTAGAATCCAACGAAAATACCGCAGCTACCGACATCACACCACCTGCAAGATCAGCCAAGATAGAATTTAGCAAAAACCTCCCAAACGTAGATGGCAAGAGCGATAACAAGCTTGATACATTTGAAAATGGCTACGGCAACGACAGCGATAAAACTGAAGTAACCATAAGTATCCCAACTCAAAGCAAACCAAACGAAAAGATAAGAGTAGCCATCACAAATCCAGATGGAAAGATAGAAACAAAAGAATTTACTATCGGCGAAAATGGCAAAATCATCGCACCTGATGGCAACGAGATAGACGCAAGCAGTGGGAAATTTAAGATCAACGTGCCTATCAAAAATGGTGCAAAAACTAGCATAGACACAACAGTTATCGATCAGTTTGGTAACGAAGGCGCAACTGACAGCCAGTTTATAGTATTTGACGACAAGCCAAAGGCTAAATTTATAAAAGACATAGATGGCGACGGACTGATAGACGGCACAAACGGCGTCACCATCACAGGTTCAGATGTCCTAGCCTCTATCCCAAGCACAGCTAAAGTAGGCGACGAGCTAAAAGTCTCTGTGCTAAATCCAAATACAAACAAACAAGAGATAAAAACCTACATCATAAAAGAGGCAAAACCAGGCGAAACTCTAACCACATACGAGAAAAAGCCAGACCCAGACATCGAGTATGAAGCCAAAACCAAAACACTTACAGATGAATACATCAAAGTAGTAAATAAAGATGACCCAACAGATACTCAGCTAGTAAATGGCAGTCGTTTCTTGCTCAAAGACGTGCCAGTAAATACCAGCAAGCCAACCCTTGTTGATATAGACCTTGTAAGAGATGGCACCAAAATTTTCACTGGCTCTTCTAGTGGTAGATTGTTTAAATTTGGCATTCTTGACTATGTAGATGACGTTAAGCTAGTTACCTCAGTAGATGGCGGATCGAGTAACCCAGCCAAATACCTACTCGAAAAAGACTTCGAGCACATCATCTCAACAAGTAAATTTGACGATACATTTAACGAGCGCATAAACTACAAGATCGCCCTTACAAACGACGAAAGTCCGATGATCAAATTTGGTATCGCGCAAAAAGATACAGACACAGCCACAGGCGGAGATGGTGGCAAGGTGCTTATAGAAGTAAAAGATGAAAGTGGAGCAGTAAAAAGCAAATTTTATGCCGACATCAAAGACAATGTTGTAGTAGCTGACTTTGAAGCAGCTGGCGTAAAGCTAGACAGGACGCACCACATCATAGACGCTACCTATGTAGATAAAAATGGTGTAGAAAAACGCAGTGAAAATTTGACCATCACAGTCGATCTTGATGCGACGCCAGATGGACTAAAAGAGCCAAGCTTTGGTGGCTCAAAGACTGGCTCAGGGCAAAGTTACAAAGTGATCTTTAGCGGAGAAGCAGAAGATCCGAGCAGACCTGACGACAAAACATCCATAAAAGTAGATGTCGTCGATGTAAATAACTCATCTAAACAAATTTTGCCACTAACTGACCTAAAATATGAGGGCGAATTTCTAACGACACTAACCAGCGGTAGTAAAAATTTCATCGTCAAAAGACTAGATGACGCTGGCAATATGTCAGTCCAAACCGTCTCAATGATCTCAAACAGCGGTCTTGATGTGGATATGTGGTTTTATGATTGTGCGAATAATAACTTTAATGTCTACTGCAGAGACAAAAGTTTGATAAAAACAGGAGATGTTCCTACTTATAATGGTGGCTGGGGACTTCACGTAAAAAATCACTATAACCACTGGGCAGACTGGACAAACGTAAGTGCCACCACAACTTTTAATGAAGTGACATTTAGATCAGGTAAAGACTGGCAACTCTCAGAAACAAGACCTAGACCAGGTGAGCTAAATATGAAAGATATGGCAAGGGTCGGCCACTCACCAAACGCAAGCGACACCGATCACAATGGCACAAAATATAATGTAAATCACACTGGAAACTACATGCTACTAGAGGCCGAGCCAGTAGGAACCGACCTCATAATGAGAATGCAGGGCTGGATATATATAAAAGAGACAGGCACATACACCATAAAAGCTAGTCAATACGAGTCAGCATTTAGTATAGATATAGCTGGTCAAGGTTTTAAAAACAATTCATGGGGTAGTGATCACAACAAAAGTAAAAATTTTACCCTAGAAAAAGGCTTTCATAAAATAAACATCCAATATGTTGATGACAATGAAAACGTAAATTTAGATGTAGCTATCAAAAAAGCTGGAGAGAGCGACGCTAACTATAAGATCATAGGCTCTGCTGGCAGTGGCACACATCTTTTTAGCGATAACTACGTAAAAGCACTAGAGCAAAATGGCTTTATAGATCATGAAGCCAATAAATTTCACAAGATCCTCCAAAGAGATGGCAAATACTACGGAGATGATACAAATGACTTTAATAGCATCGTTCAGCTAAGGCACGACTCGACAGAAACTGTTGGAAGCAACCTAAATGATGCCTTTGTCTATAATGGCAAGCCAATGGACGGCAAAGGTGGCATAGATACACTTATATTTGTAGATGATGTCGATCTTAGTAAAGTAGCCAATCTTGATAAAAATTTAGAAAGCTTTGAGCGCATACAGCTAGGCACAAGCGATCAAGCAGTCTCTATAGGACTAGACGCCAAAAGCGTTCTTGACATAGTCGACTCAAGGGTTACAAAGATAACAGGCAAAGCTGGCACAGAAAATATCAACACAGTGCTAAAAATCTTTGGCGACAGCGATGACATAGTAGCCCTAAAAGGCAAAGGAACTACCTTTACACAAGCAACAGATAGTGAAGTAACGATGCTAAATTCAAAACATAGCGTTATCGGAGATGAATATAACAAAGTAGCAGTTGATGCAAGTGGTCACGCTGTAAATCAAGTCTATAAAGGCACTTATGGCAGTGGAGCAAGCGCACAAACATTTTTTATCGAGATAGATAAAGATGTAAGTGTGGTAGATTTACATTAAATTTAACGTTATTAGGCTATAAATTTATAGCCTAATTTTAAAAATAAAGCATTTTTTAGATTTTTAAACTTAGTTTAAATATTTAAAATGTATAATCCAATTTCTTTTATCAACGTGGTTGGATAGCTCAGTCGGTAGAGCAGCAGACTGAAAATCTGCGTGTCGGCAGTTCGATTCTGCCTCTAACCACCATTTCTTTTTCATAAACTTTTTTCATGGACACGGACAGATGGGTGAGCGGCTGAAACCACACCCCTGCTAAGGGTGCAGCTCTTAATCGGGGCTCGAGGGTTCAAATCCCTCTCTGTCCGCCACCAACACAATATTTTTCTTTCTAGCTTCCCTAAATTTCGGTGTTTTAACTGCATTTATTAGCAGATATTTTTGTCCTAAATTTCAGACAAATCAGTTTTGTTACAGAAAATTTGCACTTTTGTTACAGAAACTATTAGGATCATTCTATGAGTTCTAGATTGATCACAAAGGTTCCCAACAGACCAAATTTCTACTTTTTTGATACTGCTCTTAAAGATGGCAAAAAGCTAACTGTTAAATTTTGCCTTTTCACAAAAGATCTAGATGAGGCGGCAAGACTGGCAAATTCTATAAAAGCTGCAGCCAACGAAGCTCTTTCTAAAAAGATAACCACAACACATACAAACTCTAAAAGCCTAAGAGCCTTAATAAACATTAAAAGACAAAATGAGCGGTGCATTAAACAAAATGGCATATTTTTAGATGTTAGCGAATATAAAGAGCTCTCACAAGAGGTGATAGCTAAATTTTATAATCTAGTAGTGCCAGAAGAAAAGTTTGAAAAAGAGTTCAAAATATTATTGGATGCATCTTTAAGCCCAAAAGAAACTTCGCCGCTATCTTTTGAAGCAGTAGCTAAAAGATATGTGGCGACCGAGTGTTTAAAACTAAAATCCAGTGATAAGACAAAGAGCTATTATGTTAAGACTGGCAAGCTCTTGGATGAGTTTTTTAAAAATCATCAAGGTAAAGAGTTTAGCTACAGCGATGCTGAAAATTTTCAAACAACTCTAGCAAGCAAAAATCTCAATAAAAAGACCATCAACAACTACACATCTTACTCAAAAAGGCTCTTTGACTATGCCATAAAGATGGGCAAGCTCACGACCAATCCATTTAAAATGCTTACATCTTTTAAAATTTCAGCTGATGAGAAGTCACCGAAAGACAACTTTAGTCTAGATGAACTAAAAATAGTTTTTGCTACAAAAAGGCTTGATCTACGAAACTATATGATGTTTGCTCTTCATACTGGGCTAAGGTTTAATGAAATTTGGCAACTTGATAGCAAAAGTGTAGGCGAAGAAGATGGTATAAAATTTATAAATGTTAAGACTGCCAAGCAAAAAGGAGGCGTTAGCAAATATAGGCAAATTCCGCTACATAAGAATATTGAGCATTTGGCTGACTTAAAGTGGCTAGAGCAAATCAAGAAAGGAAAAGAGAGTAGTGATTATTTCGGAAAGCGCCTAAATAGACACATTCATAAATCTATCCCAAGTGCGAATGTCAGCTTTCATAGACTGCGTGGCAATTTTGCAAAAGCTATTAAAGACTATTGTTTGGAAAATTCTCTAGCAGATCTTACTTCTGTTCTTTTGGGACATAGCACAGACCTAGCAACTGATACATATGCAAAAGGAGTGTCTTTGAAGGCTAAAAAAGAGGCATTAAAGGGGCTTGATATTTTTTATTTACTAATTATTTAAAAATACCCTAAAATATTTAACTTGATAGGTATAATTATATATAAACATTCCATTAAAGGATTTTTCATGACAAAAGACATTAAACAGGAACTTGAAGTCGATGATTTTAATGAGTTAAATCATCTAGGAATAAAGTTTTATTATCAAGACAAGATAAAAGAACTATCTGATGATATAAAATATTGTCTCACAAAGGGATATGAGAGAGCCACAACTGATAAGAGTAAAGATTGCTGGCTAAAGATATGCTTTAATCTTTTTGGCCTATTTCCATACTCTGTCCATTTGCCTGGAGCTAAAAAGCTTGATAATATAATAGATGAGCGACTTAGTGCCTTAAAATTCAAGGCCGATACTACCCAAAGACCTGCCGTCCCGATAGATGATGATCTGCCTGTAAAGGAGATAATAAATAGTTTTTGTCCAGCTGTACCAGAGAAAAAACCAGCCCATAAGAAAAAGAATGCTAAAGAAATTCCTAGTGACAATACAGTAGAGGTAAAAGATGGGCTTATTGTTTTTGGTGTTTTTGTGCCACATTATACTGTGTCAGAGATATTAAACTATACCGAAAAGAAAAAGAAAACCAAAATAAAGCCAATCAAACCTAACAAAGATTCACTAAATATAACAACGATAGAAGATTTAGTTGAAAACTATTTAGAAAGTGTTGGATCAAGACAAAAGTTTAGCGAAAGCACAAAAAAAGAATACAGATTTGTATCAAAACTACTTCAAGAATTTCTTGATAGTAAAAGCATTGGGATAAATGATATAGATTTAATTGTAGCTGAAAATTTTCAAGATAGTCTTTTAGATTCTAAAGATGAAACACGAAAACGTGGCGAAAAAAGAGTGAATAATATAGTTGGCTTTCTTTCAAAAATTTTTGAAAGAGCTGTAAATTTAGGCCTTATTGAAACTAATTATTTTAGCATGATATCACTTGTACGTTTTCGCATTAATAAAAAAACTACTAAGCGAAATTTTACTGTGGATGAATTAGGATTATTATTTTCAGGACAACATGGTATCGAAAAAGAAATATTAGACTATTTTCGGTTCAAACTACATGTTGGACTTCGTATGGAAGAATTCTTTAGATTAAATGAAAATAGTTTCATAACAGAGACAATAGATGAGCAAGCATATAATTGTGTCATTATAGATACAGCAAAAGGCAAATACAGTAGTGAATCCAAAAGAGTAATTGTCCTACATGAAAATATCAAAGACTTACATAATTATAAATGGGTTAAAGCCATAAAAGAAAAATACCCTACAATAAAGTCTTTTAATAAGAAAGTCAATGGTTGCATAAGAAAAGTTATAAGTGATAAAAAAGTTAGTGATCATCGCTTGAGAGGCAACTTTGCTAAGAAATTAGTAGAATATGATCATATAAACAACATAAGTGACTCCATTGTAAATGTTGCAGATGAATTAGGCCACAATACAAATAAAAACAATAGAAAGAATCTTGAAGAATATAATGACCTAGTTAGGGGAATGATGGGCTATAATCTCTCCGACGCTCTTGACATATACGCCCAATCTCAACTTTTGAAACCTAAACTAAGAGACATAAAAGCATTTGATGAATATTCAGGTATTTTCAAATACTTAGATATACCAAGTAATAAAATACCACACATTAAATCAAATAAAAATAATAAAAATAATAAAAAGGACAAAAAATGATAATCATTCATAACAATGAACTTTTGTTCAGACCTGCTTACTCAGACGAACTTTATATATTTGATGATCCGTTTGAGACTGTTAATGATTGGCTTGATGCGATGATCATTGGCTTAAAACAAGAATGCCCTTTTGTTTTAAGCGGTTCATCTCTTGGCGAATTTACTACAGAAACGAGTGATTTCACAATAGGTGGCGAACAAGGCGAGGCATTGACTTACCAAAATGTATTAGATTTTTGTAAAGAGCTATACGATGAAGTCTTTAAGATCAGGGGCAAGCTAGTTGGGCTCTTTTGTCAGTCCATAGGCTGCACAGACAAAGAGGAATTTGACGAAATTTATCAAAAATTCAATAAAAAACTTGATGAGTTTAAAAAAATTCTAGACAAGTTTAAAATACCACAAGGCTTAGATATGCAATATGGCTTCAAGCAGTCCATGCCTTCTTATATTTATTAAAGCTATGCTTATTTTTAAGAATGAGCTTAGTAAAAGTTAAATAGAATTATTCACTTTGAATAGTTCTATTCTTTAAAAATAAAAAAGGAATGTAGTATGGAGACTAAATTTTGTCCATTTTGTGGTGAGACAATTAACAAAGATGCTATTAAATGCAGATTTTGTGGTAGCTTCTTAAATGAGGAAGCCAAAAATCAAGCAAGAGAACAAATGAATAGCCAAAAAAATATGGCGAATAATTTCCCATATCAAAACCAAGCAAATAGTAATGAAATCCCGCTTGGTTTTATAAAAACGTGGGATGGAGAAATAATCCTAAAGCCACAAGGCTTCAACTTTTGGGCATTTATATTTGGACCTCTATACTATACCGGATATGATAACCTGCTATATATATCTCTAGCAACTATATCAACAGTTTTATTATACTTCTTGATTAGTATAGGCATAAAAAATGATAGTATGGAAATGATTAATATTGTTTATGTGGTTTATTCAATCGGTTTGACCGTGGCACAAATCATAGCGGGTGCAATAGCAAATAAGGTTCTTCCAGTAAAAACAGTTAAATTTAATTATGGCTGGGCAATTGGTGCATTTTTAGTATTGCTTATTGCACAATTGATATCTCTAAGACTATTTTTTTAGTAGGATTTGAGCATGAATAACAATCTAGTCAAATGTCCTTTTTGTGCTGAAGAAATAGAAAAAGACTTGGAGTTTTGTCCTATCTGCGATACACAGCTAAAAACACAGTGCCCTTTTTGCAAAGAAGAAGTAAAGACAAATGCTACCAAGTGCAGATTTTGTGGTGAAACCTTGCACTTTATGCCAAAAACCAAAAAAGAGATCATTAAAGAGCAAGAAGAGAATGAAAGAAAAAGGCTGCGAAAGTTAGAAGAAGAAGCAAGAGAGGAGCAGCTAAGAAAAGAAAAAGAAGAAGAGGCAATTCGCTTGAGAGAGCAAAGACAGCGTGAGTTAGAAGAAGCTAGACTTGCTGAGGAAGCCAAAAAAAGAGAAAACAAAGAGCAACTAAAAAAGCATATAAAAAACTATAAATTTATATATGCTATATCTATTTTTATACTTGCTGTAGCGGTAGCTTCTGCATTTATATTCTTAGGAAATCCAAGTAGATATGAAATTTATAGCCTAGAAAATGAATGCGAAAATCAAAATGGTGATAGTTGTATGAAGTTGGCATACTTTTATAACAAGGAGCATGACACTGCATCAAAGCTGTATGCAGACAAAGCGATAAGTCTTCTAAAAGAGAAGTGTAAATCTGACTCTAAAGCCTGCTATCAACTAGGCCTGCTTTATGAACATGGCGACTATCAAACTAGTAGTTTTACTTTAGAGAAGATAAAAAATATAGATTATAAAGAGGCTTATGAATATTACAAAACATCTTGCAAATCAGATAATACGCAAGCTTGCGATAAGCAAAAAGCACTTGAAGACGATGCAAAAATTGCTTGCGAGATAGGGATAAGCGATGGCTGCATAAAACTGGCTAAAGATTATGAACAAAAAAACGACCTAGAGCATGCAAACGAGATCTATACAAAGCTTTGTAACAATAACGACAAAGAAGCTTGCAAGGCTTTAGCTGGCAATCTATTAAAAGGTAATCCCTCTGAAAAAAATATAAAAGTAGCTTATGAGATATATAAAAAAGTTGATGCCTCTAAAGCAAATACAGTTTTTAACGGCGAACATGGATGCCTTCTAAACAATAGTCTTGCTTGCTTTGAATTGGGATTAGAATATAGCAACAAGGGTGATTACAAGAAAGCGAATGAATATTATGAAATGGGGTGTAATTTAGGAAATGGCGAATCTTGCACTAATTTAGGCGTTAATTACCAAATGGGAAAAGGAGTCTCAATGGATATAGACAAAGCAAAAGAGTTTTACCAAAAAGCTTGTGATATTAAAGATGGTTTTGCTTGCCAAAACCTAGCTTTTGTATATTATATAGTTGAAGAAAAGATAGATAGTGCTGCTATAAATTTTGAAAAAGCTTGTAATCTTGGTATGGCTAAATCTTGTGGGTATGCAAGCGAACTTTTTAAGGATGACGCAAACATCTTTAAGGATCTAAAAAAAGCTATCGAATTTGCTAAAAAAGGGTGCGATCTAAAAGATGGCAAGAGCTGCTTTATCCTTGGTGCTGGATACGGGGAAGGTGAAGGTATAAAAAAAGATCTTAAAGAGGCAAATAAATACTATCAAAAAGCTTGCGATCTAAATAACGATGCTGATGGATGTGCAAGTCTTGGCTATAACTATAAATATGGCTATGGGATAACTAAAGATCTAACTTTGGCTAATAAATATAATCAAAAAGCTTGTGATGCAGGAAGTGGTAGAGGTTGTAACTATCTTGGCGTAAATTATAGAGATGGCGCTGGCTTTGAAAAAAATATGCAAAACGCATACTCTTACTTCAAAAAATCTTGTTATGACTACAACTATGCTAGGGGATGCACAAATTTAGGCGAAATATTATGCAAATATGGCAATTATACCAATGCAAAACAAGAAGCACAAGACGCGCTAAATAAAGCATACTATAAACTAGGCGACAAGAAAGCACTAGATATACTTAATCAATATTTTAGCTACTAAAAACTCATGGGAAGCTCTCCCATGAGTAAATTTACATCTTATAAAACCCCCTGCCAAAGATCTTTATCTTCATCATTTGCTTCGTTTGCTTCTTGAACTAAAACATTTAGTCTTTTAAGCAGTGCGTCGAGCTTTTGATTTAGCACTGGCACTTCAGACTTCTTCTTTGTCACTATGTCTTGCTTTATGAGTAAAGAGCGCCTTTTAAATAGCTGCTCGTTATATACCAAAATTTCATTATCCCCAAGAGTTACATTAGTAAAACTACTACCGATGCCAAGCTCTTTTTGGTAGCTTAGCTCAGCCTTTAAAAGATCCTTTTCATCTATAAATATAGGTGAAGCTTTATAAATTTTACCATCGTGGTAATACTCAAATTTTTTTAACTTGCTAAAGTCTTTATCCTCTCCGCTGGCGTATTGTCTGACCGAGTTTTTAAAGAAGTATTGATTGGTTAAATTTCCCACCAGCTCTTTATATCTTGAGTCGCTACCAAGGCTACTTTTTAGCACATCTTCATTTTGAAAGGCGAGTATGAGTTCGACCCTAGCCTCTCTTAGCACGTCAGCGTGCAGGTCCGTTGATGGATTTAGCACACGCTGCGCTTCATCTATAAAGATACTAACTGGCACCTTCTCTTCATTTGCTATGCGTTGCGCCATATTTGAAAGGGTGGAATTTAACATAAGCTCAACCGCACTATCCTTTAGTCCTTGAGAATTTACAACGACTATCTTTCCTTCATTTAGTAGCTTGCTTATGCTATTGCCATGATAGTTTAGCATCTCATCGTCAGCTATGCTTTGCAAGGCAAAAAGCATAAATGTGTAGTTTGAGAAAAGCCTTGCTTTTTGTGACTCTTCATCATTTCTTACACCTTCATACTCCTTAAAAGCTTGTATGAAATTTTCAGATTTTTCATTAAACTCGCCTAATGCCCAAATTTTCTCATTTAAAGAGCTAGCCAAATGTCTTCTTTTGCTTATGCCTTTTGCAAATGCCGTGTCGCTTTTTACATGATCATCTACCAGTTTAACTAAGGCATAAAATTTTTTAAAGTCACCTAGCTGCTGGGTTGATTTACATAAATTTGCAAAGCTTGGCTTTATATCTTTTGCTCTGTTTTCTATATATGGGGTGCAAAAACCTTGCTCTGTAAGGTCACATATCGCCTTCATCGTTGAAAGAGACTTTGTAGCGATATTTGCCGCTAAATTTCCCCAAAAAGGATCACGCTTTGTGCCAAATGTCTTTTGAAAGAAATTCATCAATAAACTCTCACTTGCATCATCCATTATGTTTATTTTGTTCCCCCATGGCACATTTATCATTACGACATCTTTTAGTCTGCCATGCTTCTTGGCTAGAAATTTAACCTTTTTATGCTCAACTCCTTTATAGTCAAAGACAAGCATCCCATGCCCTACTTTTATACGCTCATCCATCGCTGGCAGGATCGCTGAAGTGGTCTTGCCACAACCTGTTTGCCCTGTTATCATCGCATGCGTAAAGCTAATAGGTATGCTAAGAGCATTTGAAGCAGCACAGAGGGCTGCACCTTTTGTATTATTAATTAGTGAAAAAACTGACATATTATTCTCCTTTATTAGTTGATATTATTTCATTGGCTAGGCCATAAGCAATGGCTGATGATGCGTCTATATAGCAGTCCCTATCTGTGAGTTGCTCTATCTTTGCTATTTTTAGGTTGCTGTTAGCCTTTATCATCTCATTGACTTTTGATTTGATTTTTAAAATTTGATTTGCGATTAGTTCGATGTCGCTTGCTTGACCAGATGCACCACCAAGAGGCTGATGAAGCATGAGGCTTGAGTTTGGCAACATATAGCGCTTATCTCCGTTTAAAAATATGAGTGCAGACATAGAGGCAGCTAGCCCCACGCAAAATGTATTTATTGGTGATTTTACGGTCTTCATAAAGTCGATTAGTCCAAAGCCATCATATATCGAGCCTCCAGGGCCACTTATATATATGTTTATGTCGCTTTGATCTAAGCTGTCAAGATACAAAAGTGTCTTTTGTGTAGTCAGGCAAATTTCTTGATCGATCTGCCCATATAAAAAGATATTTCTATCAGCTAGCAAGCTCATGTGAATGTCGGCGAAATTTAACTTGTCAAACTCTGCCATCTTCTCTCCTTGTTTTGATTTTTGTGAGAGAAGTTTAAGATAGTAGATGAGTCTTTAAATTCCACCTATTGCTTCTAGAGCCGGTGGCTTGGTAGTTTATAAAAGCTCTATATCGTTTATGTGATGTCCTAAAGCAGGAGATCTTTTTTCATCGATGAATAAGTTTAAACTCTTTCCAAGGAGATCTTCAAAGTAAATTTTAGCTAGCTCTTTAGAGTTTTTATATTTAAACGTAGCATGCACAGCAAGGTATAGTCCGTAGATATCATCTATAAGCCACTGCCTTGCGTATCTATCTTTGTTTAATTCAAAATTTTTGTAAGAAAGATCATTTTTTAGATTATCTAGCTCCTTTTTAAATTTGCTTAATACAAAAATATTTTCATCTTTAATGGATTTATATATAAGCTCAGGATCTAAAAGCAAGCTATCATCTAAAGATCTTAAGCGCTTTTTAGTAGGGGTGGTTTTTATTTTTATCACATTTTGCTTTATTTTCCAAATTTCATCATAAATTTGATCAAAGTTACCAAAAAATGCGGGTGAAAATATAACCAAGGCATCATCTTCTCTAAAACTTATATATCTATCTTTAAAAATTTCAAGCTCAAAAATTTCTGATCCCATATTGCTAAAAACTAGCGTTTGATTGTCCCTATCTAGCCCCATCACAAAGCCTCTTTTTATGATCAAAACATTCATGCATTTTAAAAATCTCTGAACTTTTGCCTCGTCATAAACATAGCTTAAAAGATAAAGCGTCATATCATCTGGCTGACTACTTGAAAAGTCTTTGTATTCGCAATCCCAAAGGTAATTTCCTGGTCTTAAACACATCATTATAAAAGCAGCGTCTTGCATATATGCAAATTTTTTATCATCGCCTATTGATCTATTTTTTAGAGATTTTACATGCTTTTCTAGGTATTCGTTTGGAGCTAGGATGTAACTATTTTTATCGTTTATATGCTGTTTTTGGCTCAGTGATAAATTTCGATCTAGCTTTATAAGTGCATACTCTTCACATACTTTTTTTAGCTTTATATTTATTTGCCTTCTTTTGCTGTCTGTTTTTTCATCAAAATTTTTAATGTAGCCACGAAGTCTTGGCACATTTACTATTAGATCTTCGTCTTTACCACAAACTTTGCAAACTTTATCCATAAATTTTTCAGTCTGCTTATCTCTTTCTTTATCAACCAACTTTTTAAGTATAGGTAGATCATTTTCTTTACTAAAATCATAAAATTTACCAACAAAAAGAGAGAGCGCATATGTATTTACAATAGAGTTTAAAATAGGTGTTTGATTTATTTTTAGGCTATTATTTGGTTGCCTTTTACTTCCATCATTAAAAAGATCATATTCAACCTCGAATGACATATTTTATCCTTGTAGTTTTTTTGATATTGCCTGTAGTGTTTTGACAGACTGTATCCACCAAAATTCTATCTATATTTTTATTAGTTTTCCAAAAAACAAAGCAATAATATTGCTGAAATGATAAGTCTCATAGCCGTCTGTTCTATTTTGAAGCACATAGGTTGATTGAACACCTGTATCTATAATGTATTTGAAATTGCTAGTAGCACCTCTTTCTAATCCATATGCCATGCCTTTTTCTATAAGTAAAAATTTGCAAGTATATTATTCATTACGAACTTTATTTAATATAAAATTTATTCTAACTACATAGTTTCTAGGTATGGTTGTCTTTATGGCGAGTAGAAGGTGGTTATAGAAGAGAAATATCCCTCATATGTCTTAGCGTTTGCTCTTTGTTTTTCTCTAGAATTTCTATTAGCCTTGATAAGAGTGGTTCTGAAGCATATTGACAAAGATCTATGATACGACTTATGTTTTGTAAATTTTCATATTCTTTATCATTGTAATTACATTTATTGACCATATCTTTTAAAAAGCTTGAGATATTAAGGTCGTCTATGAAAAGTTCTTGCTCGCTTACTTCAAGGGCTTTTGCTATATAAGGTATAAGCTCGGCCTTGATCTCTCTATTTCCATTGAGATAGTTATATATAGATGGCAGAGACGGCACTTCGCCTGTGCTTTTTAGCCTAGGTTCAAGATCTATAAATTTTTGGACAAAGTCCTTTTTCTTTAACTTTTTACTTCTTAGGATCGCATTTATTCTTTCATAAATTTGCATTTTACACTCTTTGAAATTGCTCTAAATTTAAGAAGTATAGTTGATAAAAAAATACTATATGAATTAAGTATTCAATAAGAATAATTCTAATAAAATTATCCGTATAGTAAATTTATTCTTAATAGTGATAGTTTTTATGAACCAACATACGTAATCAAGTTAATAGGTCTAATTTCAAGAAAAACAAGAAAGGATAAAGATGAAAAAGATAGCTTTTATGTTTGCTCTTTTGCTGTGTTGTGGCTCTGCGTTTGCGTTTGACCCAGTTGTGGGCGATATAACTACTGGATTTAGCAGAGATGACCGTTTGGGAGTTGTCAAAGACGATATATATAAACTGATGTGGCAAGATGGTGATTTGTCGCCACATGAGATGACTCACGACGAAGCCGTTCACTACTGCGAAAATTTAAATTCTGCTGGCTTTAATGACTGGCGTTTGCCTACGATAAAAGAGCTTTTAAGCATCACGGATGATACTAGATTTGAGCCTGCTATAAACAAAGCTTTTAAAAACGTCGCATACGAGACGACGGACCATAGAGGCGAGAGATGGTACTGGAGCCAAACTAAAAGTGCCGGCGCCTCGTCTAGTGTGTGGGTCGTGAATTCCAATGATGGCTTCGTTGGCTGGCGCGACGTTTCCTCTCGCCGCTTCGTGCGGTGCGTCCGGGACTATTGATTTTTGAAAATTTAGATAAAGGAAAAAGTATGAAAAGATATATAGCCGCTTCTTTGCTGCTTTGCGGTTTACTTCACGCAGAAGCTCTAAGCCCTACGTGCTACCGAGATAACGATAAAAACGTAGTGATATGTAACGACAAAAAGCTAGGAAGACTAATGTGGCAGGATGAAAAGCAAGGCTTTAAAGTAACGTGGGATGAGGCGCAAAAGTACTGCAAAACATTAAGCCTAGCCGGATACAAAGACTGGAGGCTACCAACAAAAGTGGAGCTACTAAGTATAGCGGATCATAGTAGGTATAACCCCGCTCTAAATACCGCTTTTAAATACATAGCAGACCCTAAATATTCAGATTACTGGAGCCAAACTAAATACGCCGTCAACTCGTCTTATCCGTGGTTCGTGGGTTTCAGTCTTGGCTACGCTGGCTTGAACTGCGTTTATTGTCGCCCCTTCGTGCGGTGTGTCCGACAGTATTGATTTTTGAAAGGATTTGAAAGAGTTGCGATATAAAAATTTGTCTATATTTAGAGCTTCTATGAGATTTTACGTCTATTTAGAAAACAGTGTGATGAAAAACTTATAAATTTAAAAAGCTTCGTTTCTAACTCATATAAAATGGGCTAAGTAAAAGGTGGCTTTGATAAATGAAAGTCTGGAAAATATCCAAGCGATATATAACTTTAAAAAGTAAAGGAAGATGGATGAAAAAATACATAATTATATCTTTGCTGCTTTGCGGACTGCTTCACGCAGAGGAGTTAAGCACTGCGTGCTACCGAGATAACGATAAAAACGTAGTGATATGTAGCGAAAAGAAACTGGGAAGACTAATGTGGCAGGATGAAAAACAAAGCTTTCAAGGAACGTGGGAGCAGGCGCAAGAATACTGCAAGATAGTAAACCTAGCCGGATACAGAGACTGGAGGCTGCCGACCGAGACAGAGCTGCTAAGTATAACGGAAAGATCCAACCCCACTCTAAATACCATTTTTAAATACATAGCAGACTCCCCATGGTACTGGAGCTCTAACTATAACGCCAACTCGTCTAGTGCGATAATTATGCGTTTCTGGGACGGCATCTCTGGCTGGGAAAACGTTTCTCGTCGCTTCTACGTGCGGTGCGTCCGACAGGATTGATTTTTAAAATTTCTTTTTTAAGAATTTTAGACTTAATGGAGGCGCTTTGAAAAGCCTTTTGCTCCCTTTACGGGAGCTTTTTAAATTTTGGAGAATGAAATGACAAATTTTACGGCAGAACAGATAATAAAAATAAACGAAATTTTTAGCAGAGTTGTCGACTGCAAGGGAAATTTGAAAGTGTTTAAGGATTTTGATTGGGATGCTTGCAAGGGGGACATTATATTATATACAAAAAAAGAAAACCAAAAAGCAACCAATAAAAGATCTTTTTCTGGTAATAATTTTTCTGACAAATTTGAAACTACACTAGAAAAATGCTACAAGGAAACAAATAAAATGTTTCATCTATGCAAAAGCGGTGAAATTGAAAATTTTAGTAACTATATACCAAATATTGAGAAACTTAAAATAGATAGTGATTTTGGGTTAAAAGACCAGTTCAATACAATTGTCTCTATTTTACTATACAAATTTCAAGAGCTTAAAAAAGAGGATTTTGAAATTTTATATGAAGCGTTTTGCGAAATTTTGGAAATTTGCAGTTTTAAATTAAAAGATGCCGACAATAAAACTATCATATATATGAATATATTTAAAAAATTACTTGACTATTTCTGCGGTAATTTTTTAACCAATAAATCCTGGGAATTATCGTACAATCATGATCAAAAATGTATAGATATAGATGATGTCTTAGCCGAAAAACTAAAAGAATGTTATGAAATAAATAAATTCGTTTGTAAGATTAAACTTTTTATAAAAGAAAATTATACACCGCTAAAAAGTCTTGAAATAGACTGGGATAAATTTAAAAATAACCTAGACGATATCAATAAAGAGTTATTTGATAGGAACTCTGGTATTTGGAGGCAGGTTGGCAAAATAGCAGGAGCTTTTTATGGCTTAACTAAAAATGACTTAAAAAACATCATCTACTACGGTGCACCTGGAACCGGCAAAACGAAATTCGTAAAAGACTGCCTTGATATTTTAGATCCGAACCGCGCTAGAACCGAGTGGGTACAGTTTCATAGCGGTTTTGAATACGAGGATTTTATAGACGGCATAAAACCGATCGACATACAAAACGGAAATTTAAAATTGGACTTGACAAACGGCATATTTAAAGAATTTTGCTTAAAAGCAGCACAAAATACTGATGAAAATTTCTTTTTTATAGTCGATGAGATAAATAGAGCCGATATAGCGGCGGTATTTGGCGAGACGTTATCGCTTTTAGAGGAAAATTACCGAGGAGAAAACATAAAGACCAAAAACTTTTCGTTAAACAATCAAGAGTTTTTTATACCTGCAAATATCTATTTCATCGGTATGATGAACGACGTGGATAAGAGCATAGACTGCTTTGATTTGGCTCTTAGAAGGCGCTTTGCGTGGGTTTTGATGGAGTGTAATTATGAGGTTGTAGAGAATGCGACGGATAAAGCCTACAAGACAAAATGTGAAAATTTAAATAACTACATCACTAAAGAAGAGTACCGGCTAAAGGGTAGCAAAAAAACAGATGGCTTAAATTTAGGTAGAGCTTACGAGATAGGGCATTCGTATTTTCTCAAAAAGGAAGCAATGAGTGAGCAACAAATTTGGAATAGGCATATCGAACCGATTTTGCGTGAATATATCAGAACGCAGTTTGGTGACCGTGACGCGGAAGATAAGCTAAATATAGCTAGGGAAATTTTTGTAGGCTAATGCGATGTTTAAAGATAATAGCCTCTGCAGCCAAGAAGATTATAAAAAAGAAATCACCTTTGACAAGCTGGCAAAAGGTAAGACGGACGTCATTTTTTTAAACGGACGACACGATAAATTTAAATCCAAGATAAAAGACGACAAAGATGCGCACTATATTTTAAGAGAGTACAAGAATGGCGGTTTTAAATTCGGCAACTATATAGGTCGTTTTACCTTTGAGGGGCAAGAGTATGTCATAAACTCTCGTTTTGGCAAAGAACTAGAAGCCGAGCTTTTTAAAACTATCGACTCGTCGTTTTTTAACTCTGGCGGTAGCGTCGCGGGCGCAAGCGGCGACATCCCTATGGACTACGTCCTTTACGCCTCGTTTATCAGTCGCTTAAAGCTAGCCAAGCTAAGCGGCTTTCCAAGCGTTTATAAAAAGATTCTTTTTAGAGACTACGCCCTGCACGGAAGCCTTGACGTTAAAAATTTCATCAAAAAAGATCAGCCCTTTACGGGTAAAATTTCAAGCCGAAAAAGCTCGCGAGTGCCTGACGAAGTAGTCGCAAGGGTGCTTTTAAAAGCTTACGATATCTTGGTTAGAAAAAACCCTAAATTCGCACTTTACGACAAAGAAATAAGGAATTTTTTGCTAGCCAATGCTAACGGCGAGATGAAAAGCATCAGAGATATAGATGCGGCTTTGAACTCAAAATCCGTGATGAACGAGCTTTACAAAGACTACAAAATTGCCCTTCAAATCGCTAGGATTATCATTTTGCAAGATTCTAGATATACGAACGAAAGCGCCGTCAAAAATCTAAATTTTGGTTATTTACTGTATGCGCCCAACCTTTTTGAACTTTATGTCGAGAGGCTCATAAGAAGTGTATTAGGCGAATTTGGCGGTAAATTTAGCCTAGAGACTCAGTATAAAATTCCAGGCTTGGATTTGAGACCTGATTTTGCGATAAAAGATGAAGAAGGGAAAATTTTAGCTGTTTTGGATGCTAAATATAGGCATTTTTATAATGCCTATATAGGTGAAACTGATTGCAAGAATTTGCTACAAATAAAACAATACGTGGAGAAAGCCGGTTCAAACACTGGAATTCTAATCTATGCCAAAAGTAACGTCTTTAATGAGCCAAAAAACATAAGACATAGTTCTGAAAACAAAATTTTTATACTCAGTGTATTAACAAATGATAATAAAACATCTGCTGACGAATTTAAAAAGTACCTTAAGAAGATTTTAGAAACTATAAAAGAAAAAAGATAATGTGAAAACATTATAAAGGTTGCAGCGTTTATGGCCATAAGATTGTTGGATACAAAAGCTGTTTTATCCATAGAAGGATATATGGTAAAGATGTTCTTTTAAAAGAAAAAAGATAGTATCGCTGTCTATGTGGATATAAGATAAAAGGCACTATATCATCAAGTGATCCGCTAGTAGTCGAAGTGCTAAGCGGAGAAACATACTGTAAAGATATGCTTTAAAGATAAAAAATAAAATACGTAAAATATGCGATTAGAAAAATGCCTATGTAGCAGATGATGCACAAACAAGCTAGCAGGGGTAGGCATAAAGGACTCATTTAGTCTAGCTCTAGAATATGACTTATATTTTAAAAGAATGTAGGTCAAATCTCTCTTTTACATTAAAAAGCCTCGCAGAGCCCAAAGGTTTAGAGCTCTCTAAACCAATTTGGGCAATAAAATGGTTTAGGCTAATGATTTTTGCCCAAACACATATAATTACTATAAATAGATATTAAATTTAAAGAGGCAATATGTTTAAAAACCAACAAGCAAATATAACATTTGAGCTAGCTAGTAACCGCACAAATGCTCACAATAGCAGAGAAGAAAAACCTGGCTACCTAATGCCAAGATACTATCTAAATGAAAAATATGGCATCTTGAAAAAGCCTGTGAGGCACGTAAGATTAAATAAGCTTAGCTTTGATGACTTATGGCAAAAAAGAAGAGATGAGATGAAGTATGAAATATCACATCTTGGCAAGATAAAGCTGATAGATAAGCATAAGGGCAAAAAACCACTAAAACAAAACTGTCACTATGAATGCGTCATAGGACTAAACGAGCATACGCAACTATCAAGCTTACTAAAATCCATAAAAGCTGTAAGCAAAATTTTAAATATTGAACCCATAAATTTATACATTCATAATGATGAGGGGCACCTTTTGAGAAAGAGCGATAACAAGGAGATATTTCCACTATTTCATGATGAAAATGGCAAACTAGGTGGCACATACATTACAGATAAGGATGGCAGGGCTTATTATATTCATATAAAAGAGAGCATAAATGGCAAGCAATACTATGAAAAAGGGGCTGAACTGGAATATGAAAAATTTGAACCAATATTTCAAAAGCATGCTCATGTAGAATGGAATAGCCTAGTAAATGGCAGAAACCAAATGCAAAGATTCAAAAAGAATACAACTGATCCAAATTTGGACTACAAAACCGTTTTTAAAACTGTATATAACACAAATGCTGAAATTCTGGGAATGATAAAAGGAGATGGTGGCAGTAAGCATAAGAAACTAAAAGCTTTTAGAGTGGCTAGCGAAAATGATAAGCTTATGAAAAAACTAGAAGAGCTAGAGGCTGTCATTGAAAAAGATGAAGCATATATAGAGATCATTACTGGATATAGTGAAGAGCAAAAAGTAAAGGTAGAAGAGCTAGAGCATGAAAATCAAACACTAAGAACAAGGCTTAGCGATCAAGAAAGCTTATATAAAGCTCAAGAGACGAAGCTACAAACTACTAAAAATGAGCTTTGCAAGGCTAATCAAGAGCTTATCAAAAAGAATAGTGAAATAGAGCTTGCAAGAGAAGAGACAAGGCAAGTAAAAGAAGAAATTTATAATCTAGTCATAACTCATGCAAATACAAATATCAAGCTAAAAAGAGAGCTTGAACACTTTGGTATAGCCTTTCCTGTGGAGATTAAGATGCAAGAGCTAAATAGTAATTTAGAGCTACAGCCTTTATAAATTTAAGCTAATAGCGTATTTCTATGAGTAAGGAGTAAGATTATGCTTATATATTGCAAGTATTTTTATGTGATCTTGTTCTATACGAAAGACCACCACATATCCTTTAAAGATAAGATCTCTCGTGTCTTCTCTATTGATTGTTTTATTTTTTCTAAATCTGTAAGGCATATAAGAGATGCTTTTTAACCTTTCTAATAGCTCACAATAAAAAATCCAAGCAGTCTCAATGCTATCCTTAGAGTAAAAATCCAAAATCGCATCAAGTTGGCTTAGAAATTCCTTGCTTAAATAAGGAATTTGCTGCATTTAGGCACCGTATTTTTTAAAAAGAGAATTTACATGAGCATTCATTTCGTCCATTGAGACACACTCTAGCTCTCCTTTATCATCCATATCAGAAATCCTCTTTAGATGCTCTTCGTCCTCTTTGCTAAGATAGTTTTGATGCTCGCCATAGGTTTCAAAAATAGCAGCTGGATCTATTTTAAAAAGTAGAGCCTTTATCGCTTCAAGGGTAGTATTATCTGCAGTTGTTTGAATGTTTATCATGGTAGTCATAAAAGTCCTTTTAAATTTGGGTAGATTATAGCACTTTAGAGTCTTTGATTTTATTAAAATAAAAATTTCTATAGCAAAAATTTTAGAAAAAGTTGTCCTGATAATTGGACAAGTTTTTTATTAAAAATACTCTAAAAGCCTCTTAAAATCACAGAATACTTGTTACAGAGAATTTGAGACTTTGTTACAGAAAATAAGCAAAAATAAAGCTTTAAAATATATAATCTCCATATCAATAAAAAGTCGCATATATCGGGCTTTTGAAAGGTTAAAAAGTGATAAAAGTTATAAAATTGGCGGAGTGTCCCTCTCTGTCCGCCACCACTTATAAACAATCACAAATTTTTACCAACTTTTGCAAACATTGAGCCACGATTTTAACGTTATTTTAAAACTTTATTCAAAAAATTACAAACAATAGCAAACTATTATTATCACAACTTTTTAGCTGACTATTTGGCTGACAATTCAAAAATAGCCAAACTTTTGCCTTAGTCAGCTAAAAGAAAAACAATACCTATACTCTCACACCAATTAGTGATCACAGAATTTAAAAGTTAAAGCCAATAAAAGCTTTTAGCCGGCGCATACAAGCTTTAAAAGTCTAAGAGCCTTGATAGATGTAAAAAATAGAGATAGCACTTCATAGCAATTTTATAAAAACAACCTATTCTTACTATGAGATTTCATCTAAAACAATAGAAAATTTTAGTTAATAAAAGTTGATTTGCTATGAAATTTGAATTAAAAATTCAAGGGCATTGCGCCCTTGAAATTATGACCTAACAGGTGAAAGATAAGGTTTTTCAGAGTGCATAGACATCTCGTTTTGTTGTCTAAATGCTATATACTCGTCTTCACTTAACCTTTTTATGTTAGCTATAGTGATCTTAAGAGGTGTGATACCTGAGAGTGGGTCGTGGTCTTGTGCGTTTGCAAGCTCGTTACCGTCAGCCTCACTATAGTGGAAAGTCGTAAATATCGTACTTTCTCTAAGGTCAGGATTTACGCGAAGTTTAGCTGCTATCCTACCACGTTTATTCTCTACCATTGCATAGCAGCCATCCTCTAGCCCTCTCTCTCTTGCGATATCAGGGCTTACTTCGATTAGCGGACCTTCGATGCCAGCACCATACTCTAGCGGTGGGCACTCTCTTGTCATCGTACCAGTGTGGTAGTGATAAACTTTTCTACCTGTTGTAAATAAGCAAGGATAGACCTCATCAGGTACTTCGCTCATCGCACCTGAGCCTACTGGATAGCCATCAGGTATATGCATTTTAGCTTTAAATTCAGCCTCCATGCTCGCACGCTTATCTTTATCGTCAGCGTAAAGTACTGGAGCTAGGCGGAATTTACCATCAGGTAGCATTGATTTGTGATCGGTATAAAGATCAGGTGTGCCTGGATGATCTTCATCAGGGCATGGCCAGCTGATACCACCTAGTTTTTCAAGTCTATAGTAGCTGATACCGCCAAAGAATTTAGGCATTAGTTTTCTAAGCTCATCCCAAACCTCTTCTGCACTTAAGAAGTCAAATCCCTCAAGTCCCATAGCTTTTGCGATGTTGCAAACTACTTTCCAGTCAGGCTCTACGCCACCTACTGGTTCGCTTGCTTTTCTAGTCCTTTGAACGCGGCGAGATGTGTTGATAAATGTTCCATCTTTCTCGCCCCAACCAGCTGCAGGTAGGACAACGTCAGCCTTTTGAGCACTTTCAGTGAAGAATAGATCTTGCACGATAAAGCAGTCTAGGTGATGTGTAGCATGCACAAAGTGCTCTGTCCAAGGGTCACTCATAACAGGGTTTTCGCCGTAAACGTAAAGCACTTTTAGCTCGCCGCTATCCATCTTATCAGGTGCGTATGTTAGTTTAAAGCCAGGCACTGGATTAAGCTCGAAGTGCCAAACTTTGCGAGCTTGCTCTTGTGCATAAGCGCTATTTACTGGACCTGCTGGGATGACGTTAGGTAGTGCGCCCATATCGCATGAGCCTTGAACGTTGTTTTGTCCACGAAGTGGATTTACTCCAGCGCCTTTTTTGCCTAAATTTCCTGTTAGGATCGCTAAATTTGAAAGCGAGAATACATTTGATGTGCCGTCGCTAAACTGAGTGATACCCATAGTGTAGCAAATAGCAGCACTGCCAGCTTTTGCATACATCCTAGCAGCCTCGGTGATAAGCTCTTTTTTGACGCCAGTCTCACGCTCAAATCTCTCAGGAGTGAAGTCTTTTACGGCTTCTTTTAGGTACTCAAAACCCTCTGCATATTTTTCGATAAATTCTGTATCTTGTAAATTTTCAGAGATGATGACGTTCATCATTGTGTTTAGTGTTTTGATGTTTGAGCCAACTGGAATTTGCAAGAATATATCGGCTTTTTTAGCCATATCGGTGCGTTTTGGATCCACAACGATCATTTTTGCACCACGCTCTAAGCCTCTTTGCATCTGCATAGCGATGATCGGGTGGCATTCGCTTGTGTTTGTGCCTATTAGTAAAAATACATCTGTATCAGTCGCAAATTCAACAAGATCGTTTGTCATTGTTCCGTTTCCAAGGGTGCTGGCAAGACCTGCCACTGTTGGAGCATGTCAAAGACGAGCGCAGTGATCTACGTTGTTACTTCCTAAAGCACGAAAGAATTTTTGAAATACATAGTTGTCTTCGTTGTTTGAACGAGCTGAACTAAAGCCCATGATAGAGCTTGGACCATATTTTTCAACGCTATTTTTAAAAGTTTTTCCTAAAAATTCATAAACCTCTTCAAAGCTAACCTCTTCAAGTTTGCCCTCTTTGTTAAACTCTCCGTTTAGTTTTCTCATCATTGGTTTAGTTAAACGTTTTGGAGAATTTACAAATTCCCAACCAAACATACCTTTTAAGCACAACTCGCCATCATTTACATGGTGGTTCTCAGTCGGCTTTGCATCGACTATCCTACCGTTTTCTACGATAAGGTCTATGCCGCAACCAGTTCCGCAATACGGACAGGTTGTTTGAACAATCTTTTGCATAGATTTCCTTTCAAGTAATATTTCTAATAACTCGGTTATTATATACCTTAGAATATAAAATTATTTTTAAAACTAATATTTTTTTTTAATTTTCTTTTAAGTAAATATGCAAAATTTGCATATTTCTTTGACGCTGAATTTACGGAGCTTTTTGCCGTTTTTGTCTTATTTTGAATTTGGTTTTTTAGTTTAAGTGATAAAAAATAAATTTAAAAAATATGAAAATTTATAAAAAGATGGGCGATTGCTCGCCCATTGAATTAGTTTTTGCGTGTGTTTGCGTCTGGAGTGAAAAGTGGCTTATCAAGAAGTTTGAAGTCACCTATAAATTTCTGACCCTCTTCGCTTGTCGCCCATTTTATAAATTTCTCTGCATTTTCGATGTCAGTTTTAGGGCAGTGTTTTGGATTTACTGCGATTAGAGAGTAGAAGTTTTTAAGGTCGTTGTCGCCCTCATTGATGATGACCATCTCAGGATGACCTTTTTGGTTTGCTTCATATTTAATGTAAGTACCGCGATCAGTAAATGTAACGCCTTTTTGCTCAGCAGCAGCATTTATCGTAGCTAGCATGCCTTGACCTGTTTGCATATACCAGCTATCTTTTTCAGGGACTTCGCCAGCGATCTTTTTCCAGATGCCTTTTTCTTTATTGTCTGTGCCTGATTTGTCGCCACGTGAGAAGAATTTGATACCATCTTTTTTGATAAGCTCAAAGCTTTGTTTGATATCTTTACCTTTAAATTTATCAGCGATTGATTTATCAGCGATAACGACGAAGTCATTATACATTACGGCATTTCTCTTTAAGCCAAAGCCTTTTTCTACAAATTCTTTCTCAACTTTTGGTGAGTGAACAAAAAGTATGTCAGCGTTGCAGTCTTCGCCAAGCTTTAGAGCTGCGCCTGTACCAACAGCTGTCCATTTTATATCAACACCTGTTTTTGCTTTATAAGCTGGATAGATCGCATCAAGCAAGCCAGTGTTGTCTGTACTTGTTGTAGTCGCCATGATTAGTTCATTGTCAGCGCCAAACGCCAAAACTGCGGCTGCTAGTGAGCCTAAAATAATCTTTTTCATTTTTCTCCTTTAAAAAAAATTGTGATATTATAGCACATTTAAAATAATCTTAAGAAATATGCTAGGAAAGAATAATTGGATTTTTTACTTAATGGCTTTACAGAAGCCTTTAATCTACTTTTAAACGGCAACCTTGAAACATATTCAGCTATCAAGGCTACTCTTTACACATCAAGCGTGTCGATACTTCTTGCTGTTGTTGTGGGCTTTCCACTTGGTTTCATGCTTGGCTTTTATGACTTTAGGGGCCGAAAAATTTTACGCCTTCTAAGTGACACGGCTCTTGCCATGCCAACAGTTGCGATCGGTCTTATCTTATACGCATTTATCACTAGAAACGGCCCACTTGGCAGCTTAAATTTACTCTTTACGCTAAAAGCGGTCATGTTAGGTCAGTTTGTGCTTGCCCTTCCTATCATCATCTCGCTTACCGCAAGCGTGGTTGAAAATATGGAGAAAAAGCACTATCTAACTATTCTAAATTTACGCCTAGCGCCGGCAAAGCTAGTTTGCTGTGTGCTTTACGAGCTGCGCTATGCTCTCATGGTAGTTATCGCCACCGCATACGGCAGGATCGTGGCTGAAGTGGGTGTTGCGATGATGATAGGTGGCAACATCAAGTACTTTACTAGAACGATCACCACAGCCGTTTCGCTTGAGACAAACAAGGGCGAATTTGCCATGGGTATAGCGCTTGCCATGGTTTTGATATTCATCGCATTTTTAGTAAATTTAGCGATCTTTGCGCTAAGAAAACTCGACAAATAGGAGCAAATTTTGATAAAGATAAGAAATTTACACCTAAGCTACGGCAAAAGCGAGATCCTAAATATCCCAAGCCTTGATATAAATACTAAAAAGATAACCGCTCTAATGGGTAGCAACGGCAGCGGCAAAAGCACGCTAATACGAGTGCTCTCACGCTTGCAAAGCCCAAATAGCGGCGAAATTTCACTCTGGGGAGAGAGCAAACCAAGCCTTGAAATGTTGCGTAAAATTTCAGTTTTACTGCCTGAACCTGCCCTTTTAAAAAGAAGTGTGAGAGAAAATTTCAAAGCTATTTTAAAAAGTAGAAATTTACTAAGCGAATTTGAGGAGCGAACCAGTGAAGCTCTGGCACTTGTAGGACTTGATGAGAAGTTTTTAAACAAGCGCCACTTTGAGCTAAGCTCTGGACAAACGCAGCGCATCGCATTTGCTTTGGCACTTTCTTTAAGAGTGCCATTTTATCTGCTTGATGAGCCGACAAATAGCGTTGATATCGGCACTTCAAAGCTCTTTAGCAAGGCTATAAATTTGATGCACGAGAAATATGGCTGCGGCTTTGTCATCGCAAGTCACGACGAGAAGTGGCTTAGCATGCTAGCAAACGAGTGCGTCTTCTTACACAAGGGCAAAGTCTGCGAGTTTGAATACAAAAATATCTTTGAGATAGAGGATAGCGTGCTAAGCTTTGGCGATAATGCGAAGCTAAATTTGCCTTCAAATTTTAAAGGTAAAAGCAAGATCACGATCAATCCAAGCAAGATAAAAATTTCTAAAACAGGTGGTGAGGGTCAAATTTCAGGGATTTTGCACTCGGCCTCGCTCTACATGGGCGATGAAAAGCTTTTGAAGGTCAAAGTTGGCGACTTTTTGATCAAAATTTTTAGCCACGATGATGAAATTACAAAGATCGGCGAGCGAGTATTTTTAAAATTTGAAGATGGCTCGATGCTAGCTTTGGAGTAAAATTTAATCCCACTCTTTAAATTTAGCCCAAAAATAAAAATGGATATCAAAAAAGAGCTAAATTTTAATAATCCTGCTAAAAAATCATATCTTACATAAATCCCTAAAAATGGCGTTTTTAAATATGCAATTAAGGCATATTTAAGCTTTTTTTAACTTTTCTAATTTATTTTATTTTAAGCCACATTAATAAGGCAATTAATTGTATAGTTTCAGTGTCGTTAAAAAACTGTTTAAGGAAAAAGGTGAGCACAAAAGAGGAATTTGCAGCTGGCAGAAAACTTTACTACGCTACTTTCTCTAAATTCTTCGTATTTAGTGAAGATGAAAAGAGATTTGATGGCCTTAGTAAAATGCTTGATCTTATCAAAGAATATAGCCTAAACGATGAAGTCTCGCAAGCTGCCACTAATATAAAAAGTAAATTTAATGAAAAAAATCCAGAGAATTTGATCACCGAATTTGATGACATTTTTCACACTCCGCCAAGTCCGCTTCGAAATTCGCTCTCTTTTTACGATGAGGGATATGAAGTGGGTCATGCTTGCGCTGATGTGCGTAAAATTTTGGCTAAGACAAACATCAGAAGAGATGAGAGCAAATTTAAAGAGAATGAAGATAACGTGGGCTTTGTCTTTACGCTTATGAACGAGTTTATCGGTAAATTTGACGAGTGCGAAGAGGAGCTTTTTAAAAATATTATAAATCCAAACATTGATGAGTTTATAGAGAATTTATATGAGCATAAAAATAGTGAAATTTACAAGGATGTGGCCGTTTTGCTAAACGAATTTATCGCGTTTGAGCGCGTGGCACTAAACTCACCAAAACCAGTCAAGATAGACCACAAAAAGAGCGATGGTCTTTCAAGATCTGAAAGCATAAGAAGAGAAAAAAATAGGATAAGAAAACTAAGAACGGAGGGTACATATGCAAAATAGACGCGAATTTCTAAAAAAAGTCGGTCTAGTTGGCGCTGTGGCAGCAAGTGGTGCGGTAGCAGCAAATGCTAATGAAAATTTAAAATCAGGAAAGAGTAAAAAGACCGAAGTGCTTTATAAAAGAAGCAAAAACTGGGAACTTTACTACAAACAAGCAAAATAAAATTTGATAGAAATTTAAGAAAGGATGAAAATGTCTGAAGCTAGATTAAACGCTACGCCAAACAACATCGGCCGTAGATCGTTTTTAAAAATGGCTGCATTAGCAAGTACTTGTGGCGCGGCCGGCTTTGCAGCAAGCAATGTCACAAGAGAAGCAACAGCTCAAGAGATGGCAAACCCATTTCCAGACTCAAAAATAGTAAAAACTGTCTGCACAGTTTGCTCTGTAGGATGCGGAGTGCTAGCAGAGGTAGAAAACGGTGTATGGGTGCGTCAAGAAGTAGCACAAGATCACCCAGTAAGTGCTGGTGGTCACTGCTGTAAAGGAGCAGACGTTATCGATATGGTGCGCTCACACTGCCGTGTAAAATACCCGATGAAAAAAGTTGGTGGCAAGTGGCAACGCATCTCTATGACGCAAGCACTTGACGAGATCGGTGCAAAACTAAAAGCTTACCGCGAGAAAAATCCAGAGCAAGTAATGTTTTTAGGATCAGCAAAAGACTGCAACGAGCAAAGCTACTATATAAGCAAATTCGTTGCGATGTTTGGGACAAACAACCTAGATCACCAAGCACGTCTTTGACACAGCTCTACAGTCGCCGGTGTGGCGAATACTTGGGGTTATGGAGCTATGACAAATCACCTTGGAGATATCCAAAACGCGAAGTCTATTTTTATAATCGGATCAAACCCAGCGGTCAATCACCCAGTTGGCTTTAGACACTTTTTAAAAGCAAAAGAAAAGGGCGCTAAGCTAATAGTAATCGATCCAAGATATACAAGAACAGCGGCAAAGGCTGATTATTTCGCACAAATTCGCCCAGGAACGGATATACCTTTTGTATATGGCATGATGAATCTCATCTTTGAAAATGGCTGGGAGGATAAGAAATTTATTGATGACCGTGTTTATGGTATGGATCTGATTCGTGAAGAGGCTGCAAAATGGACACCAGAAGTCGTTGAAGACGTGACTGGAGTGAGCGCTGCAACTCTTAAAGAGATCACAGAAGTCTATGCTAAAAACCGCCCTGGCTCAGTCGTTTGGGCGATGGGTCTAACTCAGCACACAATAGGTAGCTCAAACACTCGTATAGCTCCGATCTTGCAACTAGTGCTTGGCAACATGGGCGTAAGTGGTGGCGGATGTAACATCCTAAGAGGCCACGACAACGTTCAAGGTGCAACTGATATGGCAAATTTACCAGATAACCTACCTGGTTATTACCCTAAAAATGAAGGAAGCTGGAAATATTTTGCAAAAATGTGGAAGGTTGATTTCGAGTGGCTGCAAAAGAATTTTATCAAGCCTGAGTGGATGTTTAAGCCAGGATTTTCACTTGCACGCTGGTGGGCTGGTACGCTCAATGGTAAAGATGGTAATGATGCGATCGATAATGCAGGAGATAGCCTAAAAGCTCTTGTAGTTATAGGTAACGGCATAACATCTACTGCACAGCAAGCAAAGGTTCAAGAGGGTCTTGATGCACTTGAGTTACTTGTTTGTGTAGATCCGTTTGTAAATGACGCTGCCGTTATAACAAATAAAAAAGATAATGTATATATCATACCTGCTTCAACTCAGTATGAAACTAGCGGCACAGTCGTAGCTACAAACAGAAGTGGTCAATGGAGAAGCCAAGTATGCAAACCACTTTATGAGAGCATACCTGATCATGAATTGTTATTTGAACTAGCTAAACGCATAGGCTTTTATGATGAGCTAACTCGCACTATAAGGGACGCTGACGGCAAGATAGAGTGGCCAGAAGCTGCTACTCACGAGATAGCAAATATTATAAAAACTATAGGTATGACTGGCTGGACACCTGAGCGCCTAAAACGCCACCAAGAGAACTGGGATAAATTTGATGAAGTAACATCTCTTGGCAAGCCTGGCACTCCTGTTGAGGGCGAATACTACGGACTTCCATGGCCATGCTGGACAGAAAATCACCCAGGTAGCCCAATACTTTATGATACACATAAATCAGTTCGCGAAGGCGGAATGGGCTTTAGAAACCGCTTTGGTTTAGAGCACAACGGTGTTAGTCAGCTAGCAGCTGAAGGCTCAGCGCCAGTTGGTTCATCTATAAATGGCGGATATCCTGAGATCAAAAAAGACAATATCGAGAAAATTTTAGGCATCATACTAACTGATGATGAAAAAGCAAGGATCGGAGCTAGCTGGTCAACTGATGATAGTAATATCATAGCAACAAAATGCTTGGAGAAAAACATAGCTCCATATGGCAATGCACGTGCTAGAACTATCGTTTGGACATTTGCTGATCAGATCCCTCAACACAGAGAGCCGATCCACTCACCAAGACCAGATCTAGCCAAGAAGTATCCAAGCTTTAAAGATAAAGCAAAACAATACCGCGTTGATACTAAATTTGAAAGCTTGCAACAAAGTAAAGACTTCTCAAAAGAATTCCCTATCAACCTTATTACAGCTCGTCTCGTAAATTTCAGTGGTGCTGGTATGGAGACGCGTGCTAGTAAGTATCTATCACGCATTACGCCTGAGATGTTTGCTGACATCCACCCAGAGCTAGCGGCTAAACATGGCATTAAAAATTGGGATTTTGTTTGGGTTCATTCACCTGAGGGTACCAAGATCAAGGTTCGTGCAAGGATAGTGCCATCAGTCAAGCCTAATATGATCTTCTTACCATTCCACTGGGCTGGATATATGCAAGGTGTTGATATGACTGGAAATTTCCCAGAAGGAACTTTGCCATTTGCGGTTGGTGAGAGTGCAAATACCGTAACAAACTACGGATATGACATAGTCACTCAAATTCCAGAAACAAAAGGCGGTCTTTGCCGCATAGAAAGGGCATAATATGAGCGCATTTAACGATAACAATAGACTTAAATTTTACTGCGACACAGATAGATGCATTGATTGCAACGGTTGCGCAGTAGCATGTGATGAAGCTCATGAGTTGCCTATCGGCGTTAGAAGACGCCGCGTCGTCACACTAAATGAAGGTATGCCTGGTAAAGAAATTTCAACATCAATCGCATGTATGCACTGCGAAGATGCACCTTGTTCGCTTGTTTGTCCAGTTGATTGCTTTTACATCAGAGCTGATGGCATCGTGCTTCACGATAAAGATATCTGCATAGGCTGCGGATACTGCTTGTATGCTTGCCCATTTGGTGCTCCACAATTCCCTAAAGATGGTGCCTTTGGTGCAAGGGGCGTAATGGATAAATGCACCATGTGTGCAGGCGGTCCGCTACCAACTAATAGCGAAGAAGAGCGCGAAGTATATGGACAAGATAGAATTTCTGAGGGCAAGGTGCCAGTTTGTGCTGCGATGTGCTCTACAAAAGCTCTACTAGTTGGCGAGTCAGATGTGATCGAGAAAATCTACAACGACAGAGTTGCTGCAAGAGGTTATGGCGAAAAAGACCTAAAACAAACTACTGTTTGGAAGATCGCTTACTACGCTGGCGACAGACTAAAACTAAAAGCGTAAATTTATAGGTGCTTTTTGCACCTATAAAATTTGTTATTTTCTCTAATTTTATACTTTAAGAAATATGCCTATTTTGCATATCAAATTTTAATTACAATAACGTTTATTTCGTATCAAAATGCGTTTAAGCTTTTTGCTTTGTTTAAGCAAGTTTTTACTACAATCCAAAATTAAATTTAGCTTTTTGGGCTATCATTTGTGAAAACTTCAAGGAGCAAGATGGAACCGATTTATAAAACGCAGATCATCAAATATAAAGGCGAGCAAAAAGCACAGGTTGATGATATTTTGGTGCGTGAGATCAAGCTTGAAATTTACATAAATGACAAAAAATTTGGTGCCGTTATGGCAACGCCAACGGATCAAAAGGCGCTTGCTGTGGGCTATTTGATCAGCGAAAACGTCATCACAAAGCCAGGAGACATAACAGAAGTTAGGCTCTCAAGCGACGAGCTAAGCGTCTATGTAAGCGCCAAAGTGAACGAAAAGCGCCTAGAGCAGTTTGACGAAGAGAAGGTCATAATAAGTGGCTGCGGCAGAAGCTCAACGGCAAATATCGACCCACAGGCGATGGCGGCAAGAGCCGTAAAGAGCGGGGCTAAATTTAACAAAGATATGATCCTTGCTCAAATGAAGGAGTTCTACACGCAGTGCGAGCTTTATGAGATGACTGGCTGCGTGCATACGGCAAAGCTTTTTGTGAGCGAAGATAAATTTTACATAGGCGAGGATATCGCTCAGCACAACACGATTGACAAAGCCGTTGGCAAGGCCGTTTTAGACGGAGCTAACTTAGCAAATTCATTTTTGATGGTGAGTGGCAGGCTGAGTTCTGAGATGGTCGCAAAGGCTGTTATGCACGGCGTCCCAGCGCTTATCTCAAGGACAGCGCCAACTAGCCTTGGCGTGGTGATCGCTCGTAAATTTGAGCTCACGCTTTGCGGCTTTGCAAGGGGCGAGAATATCAACGTTTATAGTGGTGAAGAGAGAATTTATGAGTAAAAATTTAGAAGAGCTAATAAAACAAACGCTAAATAAAAGCGGCAAACTTGACTGCGGAACGGCTTTTAAGATCGCAAATAAGCTTGGCATAGAAGTCGGCGAAGTAAGCGACGAGGCAACTAGACTTGGCATCAAGATAGACAACTGTGAGCTTGGGCAGTTTGGTGGCTTGGATAAAGACCGCGGTAAATTTACATTGTCACTAAAACTAAAAGAAGTGAGCGACGAAAAGGGCAGAGTTTTTTGCAAAGATGCAAGAGAGATGGCGGCGGCTAACGGCGGGCTAAAGACCATGCGCTCGACACTTAGAGACTACGGCTTTGACGTGAAGTACTGTCAGCTAGGCTGTTTTAAGGAAAAGAAAGGCAAAAAGATGAGAGTAAAGACGAAGACTTGGATAGAAAACGACGAGGGCGAGCTTATATTTGGCAAGGGCAAAACCGAAGTTTTAGACGTTATAGCCGAGGTTGGCTCGATATCAAAGGCAGCTGAAATTTTAGGTATGAACTATAAAAAATGCTGGTCGCATCTGCAAATTTTGCAAAAAAATTTAAAAGAAGATCTCTTTACAACCAAGCAAGGTGGCGGAGATAACGCTGGCACTACGCTAAATGATAGGGCTCATGAGCTCATAAACGCCTATAAACAGCTTCAAAATGACATCGAAGACTACGCAAATAAGCGCTTTAAAGAGCTATTTTTAAAAGAAGACGAGAAGAAAAAGATAAAAAATAAACCAAATTTTTAAAAGGAGAAAAACATGTATGTAAAACTAAACGACAGGACTTATCTAAACAAAGATAAGATCACTAGAATCAAGATCGATAGCGTTCAAGACGGCATTCGTATCCGTTTTTATGAGGGTGCAAACCAAGTTGCTAAGAGCCAAAGATTTGAGAGTGAAGCAAAAGCTAACGAGTGGTTAGAGAAAAACTTCTTAAACAAATAAACAGACGCGAGTGGGCGCCCTGCCCGCTTGTAACCTCACTTTATACAAAATTTCATTATAATCGCGCTTTCAACCAAAAGGAAAATCGTGCCAACTATAGATGAAGTAAGAAAAAATATCATTTTAAAAGATGGAATTTACTATTTTGACTACACGGCCTCAGGCCTTGCCTATGCGCCTATCGAAGATGAAATTTCAAAATTTCTAAAAACCTACGCAAACACTCACTCAGACAGCAGTTCAAGCGCCGTGCTAACACAAAAACGCTACGAAAACGCAAGGGCTGAGCTAAAGGAGCTTTTGGGGCTTGATGAGAGCTTTTATCTAATAGCAACAGGCCAAGGGGCAACGGCTGCGATAAAGAAATTTCAGGAGATAATGGGAATTTATCTGCCACCAACGACAAGAGCCTTGATCGGCGAAGCAAATTTAAGAAGCGTAAATTTACCACTAGTGCTTGTTGGGCCCTATGAGCACCACTCAAACGAGATCAGCTTTCGTGAAGGGCTTTGCGACTGCGAGCGCACCTTGCTTGATGAAAACGGCGAGATAGACTACGTGATGCTTGAGAGGACGCTAAAACTAAACGCAAAAAGAAAGATCATCGCCTGCTTTAGCGCCGCCTCAAACGTCACAGGTGTGAAAACCGACTACAAGAGAATTTACTCGCTCGTTAAGAAATTTGGCGGAGTGGTGGCATTTGACTGCGCAGCGACAAGCTCTCATGAAATTTTAGACGCAGCATACTTTGACGCAGCCTTTTTCTCGCCTCACAAGCTACTTGGTGGAGTTGGGAGTTGTGGGCTTTTGGCGATCAAAAAAGAGCTTTATACAAGCGATATCCCAAGCTTTGCAGGTGGCGGCACCATCGCGCTTGCTACGCCATCAAAGCACCTTTTTATAAAAAATGTCGAGCAGCTTGAAGAGGCTGGCACGCCATCTATCTTGGGGCTGGTGCGAGCAAGCCTAGCTTACAGCCTGCAAGCAAGTGTCGGAGTTGAAAATATCAAAGCACGCGAAGAGGAGCTGGCAAATTTCTTTGAAAAAGAGCTTAGCAGTATCGAAGATATCACCATTTATGGTCCTAAAAATGCAGAAAAACTGCCTATTTTTTCATTTAATGTGCGCGACATTTCGCCTTATGACTTTGCTGCAACGCTTAGTAACAACCACGGCATACAAAGCCGCGCTGGCGTGATGTGTGCTGGACCTTATGCTTTTGATCTGCTTGGGCTTAAAGAGAATAAAATCTTAGAGAAAAAGCCAGGTTTTGTAAGAGTGAGCATGCACTACACGCACACAAAAGAGGATGTGCTCTATCTCATAAACGCTATCAAATCATCTATCAAAAAGCACCGCGAGCTTTGGGGCGAAGAAAAAGCGATGTATGAGATGTTTGGCGGTAAAATTTAGGTTAAATTTATTAGGCTTTGAAATGCTTTTAAACAGCCTCTGCGAAACCAGTTATGTTTTCTAAATTTAAACTGGCTTTACCTATATAAAATTTAGTCGGTCTTAAATAAATTTTAAAAATTTATCATAGCGATGCACAAACCCAACCAAAAACGCACACCCAACCAAACACCTTTGAATTTAACTTGTAACTTTAGTGGTGGTTACAACGTTTGATTTGCCCAAATTTTAATAGCAAGTTTTTTAAAAAATAGGTTTTGAAATTTAAATGCTTTGCTTTAAGTAGCTTATGTAAAATTAGTTTTTAAATTTAAACCTGCCTCATCTACATCAAATTTCATCACTCCAAAATAAAATTTGACTATAAAACCAAAACCTATCATAGCAACACACAAACCCAACCAAATAACTTTAAATTTAACTTGTAAATTTAGTGGTAGATACTATTTTTTGTTAAATCCTGATTTGATCAAATTTTATTAGCAACTTTTTATTATGCGAACACAAAACGCAACCTTTTTTAAATTTAACCAACTTTGCAGAGCAGAGAGTTTTAAAATTTTAAATGAGGCTAGTTATGTAAATTTAATATCCTATGCACTTAAATTTACTAGCTTCAGAGTGGATAAATTTAAGGATTTTTAAATTTAAAAGCCGAAATTTCAAAATTTACTTTGAAATTTCATCTTTTATCTTTTGATAAAGCTCCAAAATTTCATCTTTTTTGATGATAAAACTATTTTTATTTGCGATCAGATAGGCTGAGCTTTGCATGATATCACCAGCTACTTTTAGCCCATTTTGCTTCATGGTTGAGCCAGTCTCGACCACATCGACGATTGCGTCACTTAGCCCAACAAGCGGTGCAAGCTCGATCGAGCCATAAAGCTTGATGATCTTCACGCCAACGGCAAGCTTTGCAAAGTAATTTCTAGTGATATTTGGCATCTTAGTAGCGATCTTTAGCTCAGACCTTGAAAAATCAAGCTCCTCTTCGTTTTTTATGCCGATACAGACCTTGCACTTGCCTATTTGTAGATCAAGCAGCCTCACTACATTTGGTTTATGCTCTTCAAGCACGTCAAGGCCGACCACACCGATATCCGCAGCGCCTTCGGTGACGTATGTTGGTATATCTTGGTTGCGAACCATTAAAAATCTAAAATTTCCCTCTTCAAGGATAAGCTTTCTATCCTCAAACAAAAAACTAGAGCCAAAAATTTTTCTAAAAATTTCAAGTGTATCTTCCGCGATCCTGCCTTTTGGCAAGGCTACTGTTATCATTTTAAAATTTCCTTTTTCTCATCGATTATTTTTTGCATGGCGCGAAAGATCAGCATCTTGTCGCAAATGGCATTTTTAAAAAATTTAGATAAAAAGTCGCCATCTCCGCCAGTAAAATATACTTTTTTGCTGCCTGCAAGCTTTGAAATGAGCGTGATAATGGGCTTTATGATGCCATAACTCACAGCATCGCTCGTCTTTTGAGGCAATGCATCGATGTCGATTTGCGAATTTAGTGTCACATCAAGGCGTGGTGAGATGCTTTTATAGGCATTTAACATGGTTGAGATGCCTGGCAAGATGTAGCCGCCAAGATGAAGTGAGTTTGCCATTATATCAACAGTGATAGCACTTCCAGCATCTACTATAACGCCATCATTTATCATATAGCACCCTGCTTTTCTATCTACTCCAAGACCTTGATAGATCGTATCTATCTCGAAGTAAGGCTCTAAATTTACAAACATTTCGTCACTATCTATCATGCGCAAAATTTCTTCATTTACACAGATGAAATAGACCTTTTCGTTTGGTTTGTAGTTTTTAAATTCACTAACTTTTATGTGTGTGATCTTGCCATTTTGCAAAAAAGAGGCGTTGGTGTTGCCGATATCACACAAAATCATAACAGCTCCAGCCTTGCTCTTTGAAGTAGTTTAGGGACTTTGAGCAAATTTGAGAGTTGTAAAAGATCACACGTTTTTTGATCTTGGTTTGAAATTTATCCTCAAATTTAGTGCAAATTTCATTTATCTCGCCGGCTTCTTTAAGTAAAAGCCTGCTCTTTGCATTTCTTAAAAAAACGATCTCGTAGAAATTTTTTGTATCGACACCAAAAAACGCCTCAAGCGAGCGTTTCTTGGTAAATTCGCTAAGATCAAGCCTTTTTAGATCCCTTAGCAAGATCTTTTTAGCTTCAAAAAGCTCCCAAATTTTCTGGCTCATTGTCCTAGATTAACATACTCGTTATCGTAGTAAAATGCGCCATTACCCATGAAGCTTTTATCTTTTATCTCGTCGCTAAACTCATAAATTTCAGCTCCGCTAAGGTCTAAATTTGTCTTTATAACATAACCTGTTTTTTCGATGACATAGAGCTTATTGTTGATGATAGTTGCCGCTGAGAAGATAGCAAATTTGAAATTTACCTTATTTTGCTCTTTTAGCATGAGGTCTGTTCTTACGATCGTGCCATCTTTTTTAAAGATGTAAATTTCATCGTTATGAACTAGCACGTCTTTGATCTCACCGTCATAATATACTGTCTGGCTTGGGTTGATGACGATTAGTTTTTTGGCTGTTGCTGCGATTAGGTTATCGCCCTCAACGCCTAAAAATATGATGTTGTTAAAGAAATTTTCAGAGCTTACGACAACATCGCGCAAAATTCTACCAGTATCTTTTTGCACGATGTAAATTTTGCCATCAAGTGCTGGATAGACGATGAGTGAGCTCATAAAGTAAGGTGCCACAACTCTTGAATCAACCGCTGCGATATCAGATGAGCTATACTCCATTAGTGTCGTAGCTGTGTTGATATCGATTAGATAGATGTGGTTTGATGCGCTGATGGCTGCAAGTTGGTTTTGATCAAGTGAGGCTGCTACGATCGCAGTTGGAAATTTACCACTATAAACGCTGTGACCGCTAGGATCAGTCACGTTTAGATCGCCATTTATGCTAGCTGAGATGACAAAGCCGTTGTTTTCGTTTAAGAAGTTGAAATTTTCAGGCAAAGTAACACTTTTATTTAGCCCATTTTTCGTGATGATGTTGCCATTATCAAGCGTTGCGCCGTTTGCATTTGCTGATTTGATGTAAGAAGGAAGATCTTTTGATAAAGATATCTCGCCAGAAGTTTGCGCAGGCTCAAAATATTGTCTTTTTGTGCCGCATCCGCTTAGAACTAAAGCCAAGGCAAAAGCCAAGAATAGTGTAAGTTTTTTCATTATTTTATTCCCTGATAGTGTTTTAAATTTTTAACTAAAGTTTGTAGTTGTGAGTCAAGTGCGATCTTGTCAAATTCTACATTTGCCTCTTTGATTTTATTTTGTTTTAAAAGCTCAAAACCTTTTAAAAGCGCGTTATATTCGCTTAAAATTTGAGTATTAGCGTCGCCAGTTTGTGAAAGAATGATATCTTTTACGATCGGATTTATTTTTAAATTTGCAAGCTCGCTAATGCCCTTTGTATCGTTTTTATCAAGCATTTGTCCAAGTGAAAAAAGCGCATATAAGCTTGGCTCTTTCTCCTTTAAAACATTTAAAGCGCTTGCGTCATTTGGATTTAAGATAAGCTTTGAATAGGCTAAATTTGCCTCCTCAACTCTGTTGTCGTTTAAAACCTTACTAGCGTAAAATCCGATGAGTGCGACGATAGCTGCCACGCATAGCACGATCAACAAAGTTTTGTATTTCCTAAAAAAACGCTCTCCCTTGATCATACTCTCAAGAAACTGCTCCTGGGCGTCGATCTCTTTTTTTATCTCGGTTAAGTCTTCTTTTATAGCCAACGTTTTTCCTTGCTTTTGAAAAATTTTAATTCGCAGATTTTAGCATAATTAAATTAAAAGTAGCCCAAAATTAAAGCTTGAATGTGATATAATGCCTCAAAATCAATTAAAAGGTTGCTTAATAATGCAAATAGACGACACTCTCTTAAATAAACTAGAAAAACTCTCAGCATTACAAATTAATGATGAAAAAAGAGAAGAGATCAAGAAGCAATTAAGTGAAATCGTATCTTTTGTCGATGTTTTAAACGAGCTTGATCTAAGCAGCGATGAGGCTGTAGTTAGCTCTATAAAAGGTGGCACTCCATTAAGAGAAGATGAGCCACATTTAAGTGATGTTGTCGATGAAATTTTAAAGCACGCCCCTTCACGCGAGGGACACTTCTTTGCCGTGCCAAAGATCATAGAGTAAAATATGGATCTAATTGAACAACTAAGAGCGCAAAACTCGGACGCTCAAGCCAAAGCATCAGAGAGCAATCTCTCTGGTGATATCCAAACGCTTCTAAAAACCGTTGTTTTTAATAAAGCCAGTGACCTCCACCTGGTCTCAAGGTCTGAACCTCAGATAAGGATAGATGGCACTTTAAGGCCACTTGAATTTGGCGTGCTAAGCGGCAAAGATATAGAAAATTTATGCTACGCTCTAATCACAGACGCCCAAAAGAGCGAGCTTGAAAACAATAAAGAGCTTGACTTTGCTATTGAGCTTCCAAATATCGGACGCTTTCGTGGTAACTACTACTACACGATGAATGGTGATCTAGCCGCAGCTTTTCGTATCATACCTATCGACATCCCTTCGCTTGATGATCTAAATGCACCACAAATTTTTAAATATATCATCAAACGAGAAAAAGGCCTTATCCTGGTTACTGGACCAACAGGCAGTGGTAAATCAACAACGCTTGCTGCGATGCTTAATGAGATAAATTTAAATTATAGAAAGCACATCATCACCGTTGAGGACCCAGTCGAGTTTGTACATAACAACAAAAAAGCCCTATTTTCACATAGAAATATCGGCACCGACACACACTCTTACTCAAAGGCGCTAAAATTTGCACTTCGTGAAGACCCAGATATCATACTTGTGGGCGAGATGAGGGATAGAGAGACGATCTCTACGGCTATTACAGCAGCTGAGACTGGACACCTAGTCTTTGGCACTCTTCACACAAACTCAGCCATACAAACTATAAATAGGATCGTTGATAGCTTCGATGGAAGCGAGCAGCTTCAAGTAAGAAATATGCTTAGCGTTTCCCTAACTGCTGTCATCTCACAAAGTCTGATACCAAAAATAGGCGGCGGAAGGTGCGCTGTGCATGAAATTTTGATAAATAACATGGCGATATCAAACTTGATACGCGAAAACAAAGTGCATCAAATTTACTCTCAAATGCAGCTAAATCAGCAACAAACTGGCATGAGCACGCAGACTCAAGCCCTGATGAAAGCGCTAAAAGAGGGCATGATCACAAAAGAAAACGCGCTAGCCTACTCAACTAGCCAGCAAGAACTTCAAAATTTAATAGGAACTGTATGATGGATTTAGTAACTTGGTTTGACATTATCGTCATCGCCCTTGTCCTGATACTTGGTGTAAAAGGCATAATAAACGGGCTTATAAAAGAGACTTTTGGACTTATCGGGCTAATAGGTGGTCTAGTTGTCGCTAGTAGATTTTCAGATGTAGCTGAAAGCTTCATAAGCAAAAATATCTATAAATTTGAAAATCCTTCATTTTTACAATTTGTCGCATTTATCGGACTTTGGCTAGTTTTTTGGCTAGTTTGTCTGCTAGTTGGCAAATTTTTATCAAAGATAGTTTCAGTAAGCGGACTTGGGTTTTTAGACAGGCTTGGTGGATTTGTCATGGGAAGTGGCAAAATTTTCCTCACATTTTCAGCAGTCGTTGCCGTAATGTCAGGCACTTCGCTAAATAAAATGATCGAGCCATACTTTACAAACAGCAAGGTCTATCCGCTTCTACTTGAAACTGGTAGATGGATAACAAATATCGATGTGAAAAACATCAAAAATGAGCTAGATGAGATGGTAGTAAGACCAAAGGATACAAACAAGAGTGATGCATTTATTTCAATGGATGCAAATGCGAGCACAAACACCGACACAAACGTCACTAAAGGGGAGTGAGATGATAGAGAATTTAGAATACGATGCCTTGCTTGAGAAATTTAAAAGAGTTCTTCGCGACAACGGTTTAAAATATACAAAACAGCGTGAAATTTTACTAAAAACGCTTTATAACAACGACGAACACTTTACGCCAGAGAGGCTATATCTTTTTATAAAAGAGACCTACCCTGAGCTAAATATCGGCATCGCAACTGTTTATAGGACGCTAAATTTACTTGAAGAATCAGAGATGGTAACATCTATCAGCTTTGGCTCACAAGGCAAGAAATTTGAGCTTGCCACAAAGCCACACCACGACCACATGATATGCAGAAAGTGCGGTCTTATCATAGAATTTGAAGATCCTATGATAGAAAAAAGGCAGATAAGCATCGCAAAAGAGCATGGCTTTAAACTAACTGGTCACATGATGCAGCTTTATGGAATTTGCGAAAAATGTTCAAAAAATAATATAAAGGGAAAGTAAGGTGATATTTGACAACCAACACGAAATTCAAAGATTAGAAAGCATAGATGAGCTTAGAAATTTAGGCATAAATCCATATCCACATTTTCTTAGAAGAGATATGAATATCTCTAAATTTAGACTTAAATTTAACTATATAAAAGATACAGAAGAGAAAAAAGCAGAGGGGCAGCTAGTTGGCCTTGCAGGCAGGATAAAGCTGATCCGCGACGCCGGTAAAGCGGTCTTTGCAAACATCGAAGACGAAAATGGAAATTTACAAATTTATTTTAGCAACAAGACGCTTGATCCAGAGTGGTTTAAAATCGTTAAAAAATATGTAGAAATAGGCGATATCGTCTATGTTAGAGGCTACGCTTTTATAACAAAAACTGGCGAATTTTCAATGCATGTAAATGAGCTTAGCTTAGCTACAAAATCGATAAGTCCGCTTCCAGAGAAGTACCACGGGCTAGTTGATGTTGAGACAAGATACCGCCAAAGATATCTTGATATGATAATGAACCCTGAAGTTAGGGCTGATTTTAAAAAGCGCTCGGTGATTATAAGCACGATTAGAAGATTTTTTGAAGAAAAGGGCTTTTTAGAGGTTGAAACTCCGATGCTGCACCCAATAGCTGGTGGCGCAAATGCAAAACCATTTGTGACATTTCACAACGCCCTTGGAGTTGAGAGATACCTAAGAATCGCTCCTGAGCTATATCTAAAACGCCTTGTAGTTGGTGGTTTTGAAGCTGTTTATGAAATGAATAGAAACTTTAGAAACGAGGGCATGGATCTAACTCACAACCCTGAATTTACAAGCATAGAGTTTTACTGGGCATATCACAACTACCACGATCTAATGGGCATCACAGAGGATTTATTTAATGTCATTTTAGAAAAACTTGGCATGGAGAAAGTGATAAATTTTGATGGCATGGAAATTGATTTTAGCAAGCCATTTAAACGCATAAGCTATAAAAAAGCCTTAGTTGAGATAGGCGGACTTGCTGAAGATGTCGTAAGCGATAAAGATAAAATTTTAGCAAAACTAAGAGCTGATGGCTTTGAGGCAAACGAGAAGCTTGACCTTGGCCACTTACAGGCTGAACTCTTTGACAACTACGTGGAGAGCAAGCTCATCCACCCAACTTTTGTCATCGACTATCCGATCTCTATTAGTCCACTTTCAAGAAGAAGCGACACAAATCCTGATGTGGCAGAGAGATTTGAGCTATTTATCGCTGGTCGTGAGCTAGCAAATGGCTTTAACGAGCTAAATGATCCAATTGATCAATACAACCGCTTTAAAGCGCAAATCGACGCTAAAAACGCAGGCGATGACGAGGCTCACGAGATGGATGAAGACTATGTAAAAGCCCTAGGATACGGCATGCCACCAGTTGCAGGCGAAGGCATAGGCATAGATAGACTTGTGATGCTTCTAACAGATAAAAAATCAATCCGCGACGTTGTTCTCTTCCCAGCGATGAGACCACTAAAAACTGAGACAAAGGAGAATGAAAAATGAGTTTGCAAAGCTACGATAAAGAAATTTTTGACCTAGTAAATTTAGAGCTAAAACGCCAGTGCGACCACCTAGAGATGATCGCTAGTGAAAATTTCACATATCCAGATGTTATGGAGGTGATGGGCTCAATCCTAACAAACAAATACGCTGAGGGCTACCCTGGTAAGAGATATTATGGTGGCTGTGAATTTGTCGATGAGATCGAGCAAATCGCGATCGATAGATGTAAAGAGCTCTTTGGATGCGAATTTGCAAACGTTCAACCAAACTCAGGCTCTCAGGCAAACCAAGGCGTTTATGGTGCTTTGCTTAATCCAGGCGATAAAATTTTAGGTATGGATCTAAGTCACGGCGGACACCTAACTCACGGCGCAAAGGTAAGCAGCTCTGGCAAGATGTATGAGAGCTTTTTCTACGGCGTAGAGCTTGATGGTCGCATAAACTACGATAGAGTTATGGATATCGCAAAGATAGTAAAACCAAAAATGATCGTTTGTGGCGCTAGCGCATACACAAGAGAGATTGAATTTAAGAAATTTAGAGAGATAGCTGACGCTGTTGGCGCGATACTCTTTGCAGACGTTGCTCACATCGCTGGTCTTGTAGTAGCCGGTGAGCATCAAAATCCTTTCCCACACTGCGACGTCGTAAGTTCAACTACGCATAAAACCCTAAGAGGCCCAAGAGGTGGCATCATCATGACAAACAACGAAGAGTACGCTAAAAAGATAAACTCTTCTATCTTCCCAGGCATCCAGGGCGGCCCACTAGTTCATGTCATCGCTGCAAAGGCAGTTGGCTTTAAGCACAACCTTAGCCCTGAGTGGAAAATTTACGCTAAACAAGTAAAAGCAAACGCTAAAAAACTTGGCGAAGTGCTAATAAGCAGAGGCTTTGAACTAGTAAGTGGCGGCACTGATAACCACCTGATATTAATGAGCTTCCTAAACCGCGAATTTAGCGGAAAAGACGCTGATATCGCTCTTGGAAATGCTGGTATAACTGTAAATAAAAACACAGTTCCAGGCGAGACAAGAAGTCCGTTTATAACAAGCGGCATACGTGTAGGCAGCCCAGCTCTTACAGCTCGTGGTATGAAAGAGGCTGAGTTTGAGCTAATAGCAAACAAGATCGCTGACGTTCTAAGTGACATCAACAACACCTCTTTGCAAGAGAAGATAAAAGCCAAACTAGTCGATCTTGCTCATAAATTTATAATCTACGATAAAGCGACATTTTGATGCAAAGTATTGATACATCTCTTATAAAGATAATAACGACCCACTACTACATCAAACGTGACACGATCGTCAATAAGATAGAGTACAAGGGTAAAATTTTCTTTGATAAATTTGAAAAGATCAACGAACCACTAACTTATAGTGTCATGAAAGAGCATGAGGAGGGAAAAGCTATAATCGCCCACTCGCTAATCAATGCAAGTGACAAGGTCGAAAATATAGTCTTTGACTACAACGGCAGAACTCCGGATAGGTTTTGGCATAGAGCGCAGCTTCTTTTAAGAGAAGAAGGCTTTATAAATTTCACAGCCTACGAGACCAAGACGCCGGGACATTTGCACCTTTATGTGCATAAAGGTCACACTACGCTAAATGAAGCTTGCATGCTTGCAAATATGCTAAGCACAAAGCTCTCACAAAAGTTAGCCAAAGAGTGGAGAATGTTCCCAAATCAAGATATGCCAAAAGAATTTAACATCCTAACTTTGCCATATAACCTCTATCAAAAAGAGCGTGGAGCAAGTTGGTCAAAATATATGTAAGGAGAAATAATGGAAAACGAAGAGTTAAAAGATATACTTTTAGAAAAAGATGATGATGCAAAGGGCGCAAAACTAAAGAAACTTCTTATGTTTATAGCGGCACTAGTTGTGCTTTTTATAGTTATTATCGTAGCCATGAAGCTTATAAACTCAAGCGACTCAGCACAAGCACAAAATGAAGCCGACTCAAGACTAGTTCTGCCTCCAGTGCCAGCAGAGCAGCCAGTCGATACGCAGGTACCTGCACAAGATACAAATTCAGATGTTAAAAAAGGCGATACACAGCTTTTCGAGCAAGTGCCTATCGTGCCTGAAAACAAGCAACAAGATGATTTTGAAGATATGATCAAAAAGCTAAAAGATAAAGAAGGCGCAAAATCAGCTCCTAAAACTGAAGAGCCAAAAGAGGTAGTAAAAGCTGTTGAAAAACCAGCTGAAGCACCTAAAAAAGCTGAGACAAAGGTAGAGGCTCCAGCTAAAAAAGCTGAAACAAAAAGCGAAGCTAAAGCAGATAAAAAGCCTGAAACAAAGCCAGCTAAAACTGAGGCAAAAACTGAGAAGAAAGCTGAAACTAAAGCTGAGAAAAAACCTGAAACAAAGGTAGAGAAAAAGACTGAAACTCCTGCAAAAGCAGAAAAAGCTGAGAAAAAAGCTGAAGCTCCAGCAAAAGCTGAGAGCGTCGCAAAAGGCTCTTATGTTCAAGTATTTGCAACTAGCAAATTTAACCCAAATGCCGAATATATGAAAAAAATAGCAGCCAAAGGATATAGCTACAAGACTATAAAAGCTGGCGAGCTAACTAAAATTTTAGTTGGTCCATTTGATGAAAAATCACTTCAAAAAGCTATAAACGATATCAGAAAAGATGTCAATAAAGACGCTTTTGTCTTTAGAGCAAAATGAAAACATTTGCAGTTTTTGGAGATCCGATAGCTCACTCGGTATCTCCAAGACTACACAACAAAGCCCTTCGTGATCTAGGCTTAGACGCCCTTTACACGAGGGTTTTGCTAAAAGACGGCAACGAGCTAATCAACAAATTTAGATCCCTAAAACTAAACGGCGCAAATGTCACACTCCCACATAAAGAATTTGCTCTAAATTTAGCCGATGAGGCCTCAGAGGTAGCCCAAAAAATAGGCTCTGCAAACACTTTGGTGCTAAAAAATGAGAAAATTTATGCCTACAACACTGACGCGCCTGGCTTTTTAAAAGCGATATCAAATTTTAAAGAGGCAAAAAGCGCCATCATCCTTGGAGCTGGAGGCACCGCAAATGCCCTAGCCTACGCACTTAGATCGCAAAACATAGATGTTTGCATACTAAATAGAAGCAAGGCAAGACTTGATAAATTTAAAGATCGCTACGAGTGCTTTAGCTGGGATGATTATAAAGAGCATAAATTTGATCTAGTGGTAAACTCGACCTCGGCAGGGCTAAAAGATGATCTTTTGCCAGCACCAAAAGAGATTTTAGATGGCATTTTAAAAAGCTCTAAATTTGCATTTGATGTTATTTACGGCAAGCAAACGCCATTTTTAAAAGAGGCAAAAAGGCAAAATCTAGCATGTAAAGACGGAGCTGATATGCTCTTGTATCAAGCGGTTTTAGCGTTAAATTTATTTTATAATGGCAGCCTCGATGAGAAAAAGATAGAAATTTCTATGCGAGAGGCTCTTAGTTTATAGAGCTCTTGCAAGAGTGCATTAAACAAAATGGATAAATCATCAAACTTGATAAATAAGGCTCTAAAGCTTAGCGATATAAATTTTAACTCCTTTAGCCACTCTAAAAACTGGATCGGCTTTTTTGAGATAGAGGATGAAAGCTGGGCTTCTGGTGTAGATACCGCACTAAAGCTATTTGATAAATATTTTTATAAATTTAAAAAAGAGGTATTTGCCATAAGCGCCTTAAACTACGACGATACTAACTTGAGCGATGAAACGCTTGAAGTAAAACATTTGCACGATAAATTTAAAAAGCTAGGCATCTTGCAAGAGCCAAATGAGCACTTTGATCTTGGTTTAGATGGTGAGATTTTGCTGCCTGCCATCTGCCTTAGGATAGATGCTCTGAGATTTGATGAGATCAAAGATCTGGCTAAACTACTCATGCTTTATACATACTCCTTAAACGAGTGGTGCTTTTTCATCTTTCCAAGCTTAAATTTAGCGCTTTATCCACATGATGAGAAGGGCTTTGGCTACACCAGACTAAACGACGATACAAAAAATGGATTAAGTTTTTTAGAGTTTTGTAAAAGAGAGAAAAATGCAAAGGTTATTTTAAAAGAGCAAAATAGCAAATAAATTTAAGATCACACAAAACTAAAAGACCTCCCTTGCCGAAGCAAAGGAGGAAAATTTTTATTTCTCAAACGCTTTTTGCAAGCTAAATGGAAACGCTTGATAGCCCATAGCATTTGTCATTTTTATCTCGATGCTAGGCTCTTTTGCACCCCACTCAAACTCATCGATGTGCGGGCTAGGAAGTCCTACTGGGCGACCTTTTGCGATGTCAAACTGCATGCCAGCAACAGCTGAATAGACCATCACGCTATCAAGGTCATCTTGATACTGCGTAAGGCTAGTAACCGAGCTATACCACTCTTTGCCGCGCTCTTTGCCGTACTCCCAGATCTGCTCAACGGTCTTTTTGTTCTCATCGATCTTATAAACGACCGCACGAGAGTACTTCATGCCAGCGATGGCTGGTTGCTCCATGCCCCTTGTGTCGCCGTTGTCAAAGACACTTAGATAAATTTCGCCTTTTTTAGACTTGCTATCTATCCTAAATGCCGTATGCTGCGTCCATTGCCAGTCAAAGCCACCTTTGTCGCTCTCGTATCCTGGGCATTTTGAGTACTCATCTTCGCAGACGATCTTGTTGCCTTTGCTATCAACTGGCTGAAGTAGTTTATCTTTAAATTTATCACTCCAGCCCTTGTGAGCGCCCATGATCCATTTTACTTGTTTGTCACGGCCGATCTTGATAACTGCGTCTTGGTGACGGCTTGAGATGATGATGCTATCATCGCTTGGGTCGTAATCCACGCTATTTACGTGTGCCCAGTTGCGTCCTGGACCAGCGCCAACTATATCGCCCCATTTATCGTGCGTATCCATAGACTGAAGCTCATCAGAGCTTGCTGTATGGCCTGCTTTTTTAGCGTCTATGTTTAAGCAAACTGCGCCTTGATCAAGCGTTTTTAGCACGATATCGCGGTAAGGATCGAGGATCTCATATAGTCTAAAGTCATCAACTACGTTACCGTCGCGGTCAAGCTCAACGATGACGTCGCGCACTGTTCTTACGTTTTTGCCATCGGCTCTTTTATAGTCGGCATTTGCCACGCGCAAGAAGTAGTGTCCGTTTTGTGCTACGTCCATCGAGTGTGAGAAGTCGTTGTAGCTAGCTGGTAGCTCGCGGTTGAAAATTTCTCTACCCATGATGTCGTATTTTGCATATCTTTGACCGTATCCCCAAGTCATCGCGCCGTCGTCATTTTGCTTAAAGCCCATCATTACGCCAGCGTGAAATGGCTGTTTTAGGTCGTAAATTTTGCTTGGCTCAAGATACCATCTAACCTCGCCTTTTGTATCAAGGATGAAGTTATTTGGGCTGTAGTTCCACTCGATCGCACCGCCAGCTGGGTTGTTCCAAACGACTTTTGTGCCCTTGCCTGTTTTATTTACAAAGTTATTTACATAGTAAAGGCGGTTTGCAAATTTAGCGCTTGCTGGCTTAGTAACCTCGATCTTGTCAAATAGCGCGCCCTTTTGATTTGGCGTGCCAGCGCTCTCTAGGTAGATAGCTGGAGCGTAAATTTTATAGCTCTCTTTTATATGCTCAGTCTTGCCCTTGTAGCTCTTGTCGTACTCGACCTCAACGGTGTTTTGATAGTCAGGATACATGCCAAAAACTGGGATGCCGCCATGTGTGCGAAGATGCTTGTCAGCCACTTTGTAGCTTATAGTTTGACCACCTTGTTTTGGCACGATGGTTACTTTTGCATTGCTTAGTGTGTAGCCGCCATTTTTGATGACTGCTGTAAGTGGCGCTGTGTCGTAAGGATTTACCACTACTTCGCCGATCTGTCCAGTGATAGCGTAGTCAAGTTTAGCCCCGCTTGGACCGCCTATCGCAAAAGCGCTCGAGCAAAGTACAGAGGCTAGTGCAACACAACTCAAAGTCTTTTTCATAACATCTCCTTTAGATAAATTTTATAAACTCTACTCATAAAGCTTATAAAATTTAGAAAAAGCCTTGGCAAAAACCAAGGCTTAAATCAGTAAAAGGAATAACAAAAATGATTTGCTTTGTGTGTAATTGTAGTAAATCTTTATAACATAAATTTCACGCTAAAGTTAATACTAGCTTAAAATTTAAAAATATATTTAAAATTTATTAAATAGCGTATCGAGCCTCATTATCTTCGCCATTTATAAGGTCAAATATAGCAAAGAAATAATACTAGTAAATTTCACTTACTTTGCCTCTCTTAAAAACCTATGTTCTTTAAAAAATTTTCGGAGTGATTTTTGCTCTTTTGGGCCTATTTTGTAGCTTATAAATTTAAGATACCACTTGATATCTTGCTCGCTTATGTCACGGCTTTTGGCATACTTGGCCAAGATATAGTTTGGAATTTTTACATTTTTTTGTAGAAATTTTGCGACTAGTCTTTTGTAAAACGAGCCATTTTTTACGTAAGAAAATCTACCAAAAACAAATGGTAAATTTGTCTTTTCGTGCCAAATTTGACCAAGGTCGTAAAAGCACTCTTTGCCCTCGCTTAAGTATGCCTTTAGCGCCCTGTCGCCTATGATCACCTCGCCATTTAGACGAAGTACCTTGGCTAGGGCGTTTGAGCTAGCTGAGGCAGGATCTGGCTTTGAGGCTGAGTTTTTGCGCACAAGCACGCTTTTTACATCTTTTTTGGCGACTATTCCAAAATTTAGCTTCTTTAAATTTGCCTTTTTACTAGCTATGCTTGAGATCACCGCAGCGTCGATCTTTCTAGCGTTTAGGGCTCTATTTAGCTTGCTTGGCACGCCCTTTTTAAACTCGATAGCCTTTTTTATCTGAGAGCTTAGTGGGGCTGATTTTAAAAATACGTGAAATGGGAGTAAATTTAGATAATCAATCTTTCCAAATATCATTTTTCATCTTTTACAAGCTCAAATTTAACTAGCTCATTTTCGTTGCAAACGTCGCGAAATAGCTGAGTTAAGCTCTCTTTTGTGGCACCATCCAAAGCACTTTCATTTTTTAGCTTTATAAGCGTTGGCTCATTTATCTCGCAAAGGCAGTCAAAGAGCGCGTCTAAATTTTTGCCGTAGTACTCTGGCAGGTCAAATTTCTTAGCAAAATACTCATGCATCTTCTCTTTTTTGAGCATCTTTTTGGCATCTAAGATCACGCTTTTCATTGCATCCTCTTCTCATAAAGCAGGTAAAAATGCTCGTAGTGATCGGGCGTGTAGTAGATAAGCCCGTCGTTTGAGTATAAAATTCTCTCAGCGCCGCGCCTGCCACCATTGTAATTCACATCACACTCAAACCACTTTCTACCATCAGCCTCAGGCAGCCTCTTTTCTCGGTTTGAAAATCTATCTCCACCGATACTTTTGCCGCCGCTTATCTGCCATAAATTTCCACTTTTTGCGTCCCAGCCAAGTTCAAGTGCCTCTTTTTTGGTTATGAAATTCTTTGGCAGCTTGTTAAATTTATAGATATAAAGTGCGACCTCATCTTTTGAGGTATATGAGCCGTTTTCTGCGAGGCTCTGGCTCTTTTGCCCCTCTTTATTTAGCTGCTCAAGTAAAATTTGAGCGTTTTTGTTTGCCTCGCCGCCCTCTTTTGAAAAAAAGAAGGTGCCAACGATGATAGCAATGACAAAGGCAACTAGAGCTGGCAAAAGTCTTTTGTTCACATTTTGCCCTTAAAGAGTGTTAAAAACTCTATCGCCAGCGTCACCAAGACCTGGAACGATGTAGTTTTTCTCATTTAGTTTCTCATCGATAGAAGCCGTATAGACCTCGACGTCTGGGTAAATTTCGCTAAATCTCTTTAGCCCCTCAGGTGCGGCGATGATAGAGATAAATTTGATCTCTTTAATGCCCTTTTCACGTAGGAATTTAACCGCGTCTATCGCCGTGCCGCCAGTTGCAAACATAGGGTCGATGATGATCGCCATGCGCTCTTTTGCGTCTTTTGGAAGCTTCGCGTAGAAAAACTCAGCCTGCGCTGTCTCTTCGTTTCGCTGAAAGCCCAAAAAGCCCACACTCGCATCTGGTATGATGGTAAAGACGCTATCAAGCATGCCAAGAGCAGCCCTTAAAATAGGGCATATCATCACCTTTGTAGTGAGCCTTTTTGCGTCTGCCACCGCAACTGGTGTTTGGACTTTGACATCTTTTACCTTTAAATTTCTAGTCGCCTCAAAGATCATAAGGTAGCTGATCTCATCAACTAGCATGCGAAACTGAAAAGGTTGGGTGTTTTTATCACGTAAGATTGTTAATTTATGCTCGATCAATGGGTGTGAGATGAGCTTCACGTTTTGCATTTTTTGTCCTTAAATTTACTGTTTTTACAAGGTTTGTCTTTTACAAAATGCCAAGAGGAGAATTTAGCCCAAAATTTGGGCTAAATTTGATTAAAAACCTTTTGCAAGTTTGGCTTTGTAAGCCTCAACATCAAAATCTTTTACTCTAGCTACGCCATCTTCAACTGCAGCTTTTGCAACTGCTGGAGCGACCGCTGTTAGCACGCGCTTGTCAAATGGTTTTGGGATAATGTACTCTTTGCCAAATTTTAGCTCGCTAACGCCACTTGCTTTTAAAACTTCAGCTGGCACTGGCTCTTTTGCAAGCTGTGCAAGCGCTTTAGCTGCAGCCATTTTCATATTTTCAGTGATCTTTTTAGCCCTAACGTCAAGCGCGCCTCTAAAGATAAACGGAAAGCCCAAAACGTTATTTACTTGGTTAGGATAGTCGCTTCTGCCTGTGCCCATCATAACGTCATCTCTTACAGCTACGACGTCCTCTGGGAAGATTTCAGGCACTGGGTTTGCCAAAGCAAAGATGATAGGCTCTTTATTCATCGACGCAACCATCTCTTTTGTCACAACACCAGGCTTAGAAAGACCTAAAAACATATCAGCACCTTTCATCGCATCAGCCAAAGTCTTATCCTCGGTCTCAAGCGCAAATTCAACCTTTTCTGGAGTTAGGTCTGTTCTTTTTGAGTGGATGACGCCTTTGCTGTCTATCATCACGATGTGTTTTGCGCCAAGTGCTTTATACATCTTTGCGCAAGCGATGCCAGCTGCACCTGCGCCGCTAACTACGATCTTTATCTTAGATATATCTTTGCCAGAAATTTCCATCGCATTTATAATGCCAGCGCTTGTTATCATCGCTGTGCCGTGCTGATCGTCGTGCATTACAGGGATATCGACTGCTTCTTGAAGCTTTCTTTCTATCTCAAAGCACTTTGGAGCGCGGATATCTTCTAAATTTATACCGCCAAATGTCGGAGCTAGAGCCTTGCAAATCTCAACGATCTTATCAGGATCATGCTCGTCTAGCTCGATGTCAAAGGCATCAACGTTTGCAAATTTCTTAAATAGCACCGCCTTGCCCTCCATAACTGGCTTACCAGCGATAGCACCGATGTCGCCAAGTCCAAGAACAGCCGTGCCATCGGTGATGACAGCTACTAAATTTGCTTTATTTGTATATTTATAAGCTAGTTCAGTGTCTGCATTTATCTCTTTACAAGGCTCAGCAACGCCTGGTGTATAGGCCATTGAAAGGTCTCTTGAAGTCTCGCAAGGTGTCTTTACCTTGATCTCGATCTTACCGCCGATGTGGTAGTTTAGTGCCTCTTCTTTAGTTACATGTGTCATTTCTCTTCCTTTAATAAATTTTGTATTCTGTTTTTGATCTCATTGCTGCCTACTACTTCAAGCACCTCAAATATACTTGGGCTCACGCTTGAGCCAGTTAGCGCTATCCTTAGGGCCTGAGCTAGGTCTTTTAGTTTTAAGCCATTTTGCTCTAAAAATTTATTAGTTAGCTCCTCGTATCCTTTAGCGTCAAGGTCGCGGTCTAAAATTTGAGCAAATTTCGCCAAAATTTCTTTGCTATTTTCATTTATAAATTTAGCCCAAGCTTTCTCGTCGTAGCTTTTTGGAGCGTTGATGATAGCATTTGCGCTGTTTGCCATTTCGATTAAGGTTTTTGATCTCTCACGGAGCGAATTTAGCAGTAGCTCACCCTTTACCAAAGCCTTAAAATCCACGCCAAATTCAAGCATATCGTGTGCTAACCTCTCGTAAGGCAAAGTTTTTATATAGTGAGAATTTAACCAGTCAAGCTTTTGAGCGTTGTAGGTGCTTGAACTTTTGTTGATATCATTTGGATTGAAGTATTTAAGCATATCCTCGATAGTAAAAATCTCATCATCGCCGTGGCTCCAGCCAAGACGAACAAGGAAATTTAAGAGCGCTTCAGGCAAGTAGCCCATCTTTTTATACTCCATAACGTCAGTTGCGCCGTGCCTTTTGCTAAGCTTTTTGCCGTCCTCGCCATTTATCATAGCGACGTGATAAAATTTTGGCACCTTAAAGCCAAGTGCCTCGTAAAGAACGATCTGTTTTGGGGTATTTGAGAGGTGGTCATCGCCGCGAATAACGTCTGTTACGCCCATTAGTGCATCGTCTATCACAACTGTGAAGTTATATGTCGGTGTGCCGTCGCTTCTTGCGATGATGAAGTCGTCTAAGATATCTTCAACCTTAAATTTAACCTCGCCCTTGATGCCATCATGTATGACGATTTCGCCGCTAAGCGGAGCCTTTATACGGATGACTGGCTCGATGCCAGCTGGAGGCGTGCCAGTAAAATCTCTATATCTATTATCATATTTTGGACGCTCTTTTCTAGCCTCTTGACTAGCTCTAAGCTCCTCAAGCTCCTCTTTGCTCATGTAGCATTTGTAAGCTTTACCCTCATCAAGCAGCTTTTTAACGTACTCTTTGTAAAGATCAAATCTCTTTGACTGATAGGTCACTTCGCCGTCGTGATCTAGCTTGCACCAAGCAAATGCCTCTTTTATCGCTTGTGTGGCTTCTTCTGAGTTTCGTTTTAAGTCAGTATCTTCGATGCGGAGCAGAAATTTTCCATTGTTAGCTCTTGCGTATAAATAATTATAAAGAGCTGTCCTAAGTCCGCCTATATGTAGGTATCCAGTAGGCGACGGAGCAAATCTAGTAACTATCATTTTGTGCCTTATTTTTATGTTATAATTGCCCAAAATTATATTTACTAAATACTTAAATAAAGGTTTCATTATGAAAAAATTGCTCTTTTTGGCTGCTGGCGTGTTAAGTGCCTTAAATTTATATTCAGCTCAGATGATAAACGGCATCGCAGCTATCGTGGAGAACGAGCCTATCACGCTTTACGAGGTTTATAGCTTGAAGGAACAGCTAAAGACAACAGAGCAGGACGCTTTAAATTTGCTTATCAGAGATAGGCTTGAAGATGCGCAGATAAAAAACTTAAATTTAAGCGTGACACCTTTTGAGCTAAACGACAGGATCGAGGCGATCGCAAAGCAAAATGGCATGACAAATTCGCAGTTTAGAAGCTCTATCCAAGCTCAAGGCATGGACTTTTTGGACTTTAAAAACAACCTAGAGCACAAGATGCTTCAAGAAAAGCTTTATAAAAGCATAGCTGCTGAGGCTGGCAAAAACATAAACGAGCAAAAAGCAAAGGCGTATTTTGACGCTAATCCAGACAAATTTAAGGTCTTTAGCACCGCTAGAGTCGTAGTTTATAGAGCAAAAGACCCTGAGCTACTTGAAGCTCAAAAGACAAGTCCAAAGCTACTAGACGGCGTGCAAACACAAGAGGTTAGTTTGGACTATCAAAGCATAGATCCAAGACTTGCTGCGATCATCTCAAGCACAAATAACGGCGACTACACACAGCCTTTGCAAGGACCTGATAGCTTTGATATGTTTTTAGTAAAAGAGAAGATCGGCTCATACACACCAAGCTTTGCTGATGTAAAAGATAACGTTATAAACGAGCTTTACCAAGGCGAGCAAGAAAAATTAATGAGTGATTACTTCGAAAAACTCCGCGCAAAAGCAAAAATTCAAATCCTAAGATAACTTCAAATTTAGCCACTTTGGTGGCTAAATTTCTCTAAAATTTAAATTTAAAATTTATAAGCAAAAACCTGCAAAAGCAGCCAAATTTAATTAAGCTTTTTTAGTGAAAAATCCAACGTAACTCGAAAATTTTGCCGATAGCTCCCACTGAGCAAAATTTACTTCTTTGCAAAATGCGCCATTTTCGCCAAGTTTTATGTCAAAAACAAGTGCTATCAAAAGTAAAATAGCAGTGATAGTTGGCAAAAATCCTATCGCCTTTGCAGTGGTTTCACTCTCAGGTAAAATGTAGCTGTTTTTTAAATTTATCTTATAAAAGCTAGAAGCGTCGGTTAAATTTAACTATTTGACGACAAATGAGATTAGTGAAAATTTTCTATCAGGTCTTTAAAAACTTCATAAAGTTTATTTACTTCATCAACGCTAACTCGTTCGTTTTTGGCGTGTATGCGGTCATTTATGACGCCAAATTCTATCGCATCTACACCAAATTCAGCAAAGTGCCTTGCATCACTTGTGCCGCCCTTTGTGTTTAAAAGTGGTGTAACGCCAGTGATCTTTGTGACAGAGGCCATTAAATTTCTTACGATCTTGCTATCTTTGTTTGTTAAAAATCTCTTCGAGCTTTGCTTTATACTAAGCTCGTAACTAAGCCCATCTAAAACGCTTCTAAGATAGCTCTCAACATCATTTACATCGGTTAAATTTGAGTTTCTAACGTTAAACATTATGCTAAGCTCGCTTGGCGTGACGTTGCAAACTTGCATGCCACCACGAATGTCCGTCACCACGATCTTGCTTGGGCTAAAAAACTCGCTCCCTCCGTCCATATCATGGTCAGCTATCTTACTTAAAAGTGGAGCTATTAAATTTACTGGATTTACGCATTTTTCTGGGTATGCCACGTGTCCTTGAATGCCCTTTATCACGATCTTACCATTTATCGAGCCACGTCTGCCGACCTTTATGCTATCGCCAAATTTCTTATCACAAGTTGGCTCAGCCACGACGCAAAATTTGGGCAAATCCCCTATCTCACGCAGATATTCAAGTGCCAAAGGCGTGCCGTAAGTGCCATCGCCCTCTTCGTCACTTGTTAAGATGAGGCTTAGCTTACCATCAAATTTAGCCTCTTTGCACGCACAAACAAAGGCAGCCACGCCGCTTTTCATATCCTGCGCGCCCCTTGCGTAGATGTAGCCATCTTTTTCTAGCGGGTTAAATGGCTCACTATCCCAGCCATCTCCTGGAGGCACGACATCGACATGCCCTGCAAAAGCTAAGTGTTCGCCGTTTCCATAAATTTTAGAAAGTATGAGATTTTTAGTGCCATTTTTCTCTATAAATTTCGCCTCAAAATCAGGCAAAAATTTAGCTATAAATTCCAAACTTCCAGCATCTTCTGGCGTGATAGAGCGAAAGCTTAAAAGCTCTTTTAAAAAGCTAACAACCACTAAAACGCCTTTTTAGAAGGAATTCCCAAGTAAAATCCCTGGAATTCGTCGATGCCTATCTCCTTACAGACGTTAAAGATTTCTTTAGAATGAACATACTCTGCGATCGTTTTTATACCAAGATCCTTTGCAAATGCCACGATCGCGCTTGCGATGGCGTATGAGTCTTTATTGATATCGATGTCTTTGATGATAGAGCCATCGATCTTCACGTAGTCTGGCTTGATCTTTATGATATAAGAGAAATTTGAGTAGCCAGAGCCAAAGTCATCGATCGCTATCATAGCGCCCATGCTCTTTGCTCGCTCGATAAATACTGAGACGCGCTCAGCACTCTTTAGCTCCTCGTCTTCAACTATCTCAAACACTATCCTGCCAGCAACATTGTGCTTGTTTAGTAAATTTAAAACCAGCGCAGAGACATCGCCATCTATCATATCTCGGCTGCTTAAATTTATAGAAAGAACCAAATTTGGATCTTCAATGAGGTGCTCAAAGCACTTTTTGATGAGCTGTTTTTCAAGGTCTGCGTAACGCTTGATACGCTTTGAGATATCTAAAAATACACTTGGCGAGATGACGTCGTCGCGGTCTAAAATTCTTATCAAGCATTCATATTTTATAGGGATCTTTTTCTCGTCAAATATCGGCTGAAAATACGGCACAATGTTATCATTTATCGTAGCGTTTTGGATCAGCTTTGAGCGCTCGATCTGATTTGCGTATTCATCTTTTTGACTTAGCCCTTTAAAGTAGCAAACATAGTCTTTATCAAGCGTCTTAGCTGATTTTAGCGCGATGGTTGCCTTTCTTAAGGTCTGGTCGCTATCAAGCGCAAAACCTATGGTGTTGTGAATTTCTATATCATCGACCTCTACGTCATTTTCATCTTTTATGCTAAGCATCCTGCCTTTAAAGATATCTAGTAAATTTTCAGCAAGCTCTTCGTATCTGTCGATAAAGTCGTTATTATCTTCAACCAAAGCAAACCTGTCCGCCTCGATACAATAAGCCTTCATATTCTCATTTTTTGCAAATTCTTTGATGAGATTTGCCATCTGTTTTAGTATCTGGTCGCAAACGTATTTGCCGTAGTAGTCGTTCATCTTGCCAAAATCATCGATATCCATAAGTATCACTTTTGGATATTTATACTCGCTCACATCTTTTATGAGTGCTGCCTTGTTAAAAAGTCCTGTCATCGGATCGATATATAGCTTCTCTTGTAGCTGGGCGATCTTAGTAGTGCTCTCTTCTTTTACTTTTAGATAGTCAAATTTGATGTTTAGATACTTAAATACAAACCAAAGACAGACCGCAAGCCCTAAAAATAGACCAATCGAGCTTAAGATCAAAGTGAGAGCCATGTTTTTCATCAGCCACTGAAAATAAAATTGGTCGCTAGTGCCAGTTATCCTTTGATCGATATGCGCTTTAAAGCCTAAAATATATTCATTTACTGCGACAAACATACATACTTTGGCGCTATTTTCTGGCAAAATTTCAGCCTTGAAATAATTCTTTTGAAAATCATGCGAGTAGATGTCGCCACAGCTCTTGTCTTCGTAGTCTTTATTTACGAGGCTTTTGTCTGACGATGCCTCTATCTTAAAGCCATTTTTACCATTTTCTTTTAGTAAAAAGACATCACCAAAGGCGGCATTGCTTATGTAATTTTGAAAATCTATAATATTAAATTTACTTATATTTTTAAAGTAATTCACATATTGATCTGTTAGATACTCAGTCTTTTTTTTGAGGTCAAGGTTGTTTGTAGAGAGCGCGTTATTGTATTTATATGAATAGACAGTTAAATTTTCAGCTACAAAGAAAGCAAAAAGCAAAACCACGACCAAAGTGACGGTTTTAACCATACTAAAGTGCTTTTTTTGCGATTCGTCGCTTGGCATAAAGTTTAAACTTCCTTTCTTAAATTTTTCTAATGGATTATATCTAAGCTAAATAAAAAATTTCTTTCATTTTTTAATTAAAAATTTAGCTCAAAGCTTAACGATCTTTGCGCCGTATCCGCCTTGATTTGCCGGTGCATCATGAAATTCTTTCACGCTTGGATGCTCTTTTAAGAAATTTTTGACTGCAAAGGCTAGTTTGCCCGTGCCAATGCCGTGAAATACGCTAACCTCATCAAATCCCATAACAAGACTATCTGAGATAAATTTATCAAGCTTAGCTATCGCCTCGTCAGCTCTCATGCCGTGCAGATCAAGCGAAAGCGAGGCCGTTTTTGGCTTATCTACGCTTAAACTTACGCCGCCTTTTTTAGGCAAGACCACTTCGTTGCCATTTTTTCTTAAAAGCTCGAGTGGCACGCGCAAATTTATGCCATTTGACTCGATCATCGCGTCATTTTTAGAGATGCTTAAAACCGTGCCTTTTATATTTTCATACTTCACTCTATCGCCCACTTTTAGGCTCTCGCGTTCAGTTTTTTTAGGCTTAACGATAGCAGCTTTTTTCTCATTTGCCACGTTTAGCGCCCTTTGCTTGTCTTTTATCTCTTTGAAATTTATAACAGCTTTTGCCGCATTTATCGCTTCATAATACTCTTTTTCAAGGCGCGAAATAGTCGCATTTAGCTTGATCTCATTTTTCTCTTTTAGCTCTTTTTGCTCTTCAAGCAAGCGCTCCAGCCGCTCCTCTTTTGCCGTGACCTCTTTTATCCCCTCATCAAGCTTGGTTTGTAAATTTAGCGTCTTTGTGATGATCTCGTTTAAATTCTCTTTATCTTCGCCATAAATTTTCTTTGCCTGAGCCACTAAATTTTGAGATATGCCGTATCTTGCCGCCGTTTCAAAGGCATAAGACTTGCCGATCGTGCCTTTTAAAAACTCAAATTTAGGCCTTTGGGCCGCCTCGTCGTAAAGTGCCGCTACTAGCTCAACCTCTGGGTTTTTAGCTAGCAACATCGCAAGGCGCTTGTGGTGGGTCGTGATGATCATTTTGATATCTTGAGTGATGAGGCGCTCTATCATGACGCCATACAAGCTCGCAGCCTCCTCAAAATCGGTGCCAAGCTCGATCTCGTCGATGCCTATGATGATCGATTTTTTAGTAAAAAGCCTTGCAAAATGCACCATCCTGCCAGCAAAGGTCGAGATGTCGTTTTTCACGCTTTGCGGATCTTCTATGATCGCGTCAAATTCTTTAAAAGAGCCGATCGTTGAGCGATTTGCGTCGATACGCATAGGCAGCAGATACTTTGCAAGTAGCGTGGCTGAGATGATTGATTTTAAGAGCATCGACTTACCGCCAGCATTTACGCCAGTAATGAGAAGCACCTTTTTGCTAAAATCCACACTCACGCTCTTTGGGTTTTTTAGCGCTGGATGGGCAAACTTTTCAAGCTTTATGACGTGCGAGCTATTTGGCAAAACAAACTCATAGTCACGTGATCTAGCCAAATTTACACGAGCTTGATATGCGTCAAACTGATCAAAAGCGTTATTTATAAATTTCAAAAAGAGCAGGCTCTTGCTCATCTGCAAGCTAAATTTCTTGCAGTGCTCAAAAATAATCTCCTCTTTTCTATCAAGTAGCTCGCTTTGCTCCTTTTTTAGGCGCTCGGTGCTTGCAGGTGCGACGTAGAAGTAGCCGCCCGAGCTTCTAGCGATCACGGTGCCTTTTAGGGCGTGATTAAAGCCGCCACGCACCAAAAGTGCCTCTTGCGAGTTGATGTAGTGCGTCTGAGTATCGACTAGATAGGGTGTGATGTGCTTTGAGTAGATGAGCTTTTTAAGCTCGGCGTCTATCTGGCGCTTTTTCTCGCTAAATGCCTGCTTTATCGCGTAAAATCTCTCATCCACGCTGTCGCTAAACTCGCCGTTTTCATCAAAGCTGTTTGCCATCTGGCTCATCGCTTCAGGGATTTCAACCTTAGCGATCCACTCGCCAAGCCTGCCTTCAAATTTTTGCTTTTTTAGATATGAAAAATATTTAATGATCTTTGCAAACTCGTAAATTTCGCTGATGTGAAGCACTGCTTGCTTGCTAAGTCTCATAAGCGCATCATCAAGCTCTTTTATCTCGTCAGGCGCCTTAAAATCATACTTTGAAAGCTCGCTAATGTTTTCAAAGTGGATCTTGCTGTCGCCTTGTAAAAATAGTGGTTTTTGCCTTGATAAAAATGAGTTAAATTTATCCAGATACTCGCCCAGATCGAGCTTTAAAAATATCTCTTCAGTCATTGCTCACAACTTTTTATCGGCACGATGACGCCTGAGAGATCGCTAAATTCTCGCTTTGGTAAAAATGACGCCGTGCCAAATTCGTAGTTAAATTTCTCAGCGCTCACGTTGTATTCGCCACATTTTAGTGTTTTACCTTGCTTAAAGTCAGTCACTAGCTTTGAGATGGCATCCTCGTTTTTTGATAAATTTTGCTCGTAAAAATAGACGCAAACAAGGATCACTACAAGCACTGCGCTAACGAGCGCTTTTATGCTTTTGCTGATCTTTTCATCTTTTATCGCCCAGATCGCTCCAAAAAGCAGCATCACTCCGGCGATTATTATCAAATTTCTTACCATTTTACGCCTTTATACTTTGCGATGAGCTCTTTGTAAAGCTCAGCATGAGGCTTGATCTTTTCTAAAATTTCAGCCCTAACCTCGCTGATATCTTGCTTTTCAACCAGCAAGCAAACGGCTAGATATGGGGCATTTGGCAGCATCTCTTTTATCTGGGCGCTACTTAGCTTTTGAGACCTTGCAAGGGCTATCAAGATATCTTTTTTGCCTAAATTTATAAGGCTTGAAATTTCTTCTTCACTAAGCTCTTTTTCTTTTATCTCTTTTAAAATTTCATTTTCATCTTGAGGCTTAAAGTTGCTTAGATCCATTAATATCCGCCTCTTAACTGCACGCTGATATCGCCCGCTCCAAAGCCAACTACGATGCCGTCACTTAGGCGGTTTTTCACGCCAAATTCATCTGTAAATTCTATCCCCTCTTCAACCCTCTCGACCTTGTCTGTAAAGATCGGGTTATACTCGCTAAATTCGCTCTTCATATCAACTTCGATCGGATTTTCTCCAGCCGCATAAACTGGCAAGATGACAAGCTCATCAACGCCCTTAAAGCACTCTTTAAAGCCAGGTAAATTTGTGCTAAGTCTTGTGTAGCGGTGCGGCTGAAATATCGCTGTGACGCTGTTTATACCTAAAATTTTGGCGTATTCAAAGACTGATTTTAGCGTCGCTTTTATCTCGGTTGGATGGTGCGCGTAGTCGTCGATTAGGACGAAATTTTTGTTTGCGCTAAGTATGTCAAAACGCTTTTTGATGCCTTTAAAATTTAGTAAATTTTCTCTTATATCTTTAAGCGGCGTCTCGTGCATAGCAGCAAGGATAGCCAAAGATGCGTCTATAGCGATGTGCTCGCCCATGCCAAAGGCTTCAAATTTGCCTAAATTTTTAAGGTTGAAGCTAGTGTATGGCTGATAGTCTCTTACCACCATCGTAAGCTCGGTGATATCAGTGCTTGGATAAAGTCTGATCGCATCAAGCTTAAGCGTGCTTAAAAACTCGTCCTCAGCGTTTATCACCCTAACTTTTGCGCGCTCCAAAAAGCCCTTGTAGGCTGCATAAAATTTAGCTAGATCGTAGTCGTAGTGCTCCATATGCTCTGGCTCTGCGTTGGTGACGATGGCTAGATATGGGTTTGAGTTTAGAAAGCTAGAATCGCTCTCATCAGCCTCAAATACGACGTTGTCGCTTTTGGCGTAGCGCATATTTGAGCCAAACTGCTTTGAGATGGCGCCAATGATGACTGAGCCTTCTATTAGGCTTGCTAACATCGCCGAAGTGGTACTCTTGCCGTGTGCGCCAGCTACTGCAAAAACGCACTTATCTTCAAGCACATAAGGCAAAATTTCTTTTCTTGAAAAGCACTTTATGCCCTTTCTTCTAGCCTCCACTAGCTCGATATTATCCTCTTTTATCGCAGCTGAATAGACCACGAAGTCTTGATCTTTTATCGCCTCTTTGCAGTGTGGCGTGATGACCTCGATGCCTTCATTTTGAAGCTCTAGCGTCGTTTTGCTCTCTTTGATGTCGCTGCCGCTTATCTTGTGGCCTTTTTCGTGTAAAAATCTAGCGATGGCCGAGATGCCAATGCCGCCGATGCCTATGAAATGGACTTTTCTTATCTCGTTGTTTAGCTCTTGCAAATTTTATCCTTAAGTTTTTCGTGATTTTAACAAAAACTACTAAATTTAAGGCTGAAAAATGGCTTTTATTTGCTTAAGACAAAGCTTTCATCTATTAGGTCAAAAACTGTTTTTTGTGAGATTTTAGAGTTTAAATTTACGCTTATCCAGTGCTTTTTATTCATGTGATATGCTTTAAAAATTTGCCTCTCATCAACTAGCACCATGGCTAGATCTGGGCTACATTTTAGATTTAAAACCTCGATCATTTCGTCACTTTCAAGGCCAAGCTTACTAGCGCTTAACTGCATAAGTAGCGCAAACCACTTCTTGTTATTCTTGTGACGAAAGACACTAAATTTTGGATATTTTGGGAAAATTTGCTCACCCAAAACGTCAAATTTCTCTTTTATATATTTTTCAATCTCACTTCGTTTCAAATTTCACTCCGAAATTCCTTTGCAAAAGCACTCATTTTCGTGATCATCGATGACGCCAACGCCTTGTAAAAACGAGTAGATGATCACAGCGCCTACAAATTTAAAGCCACGCTTTTTCATATCTTTTGAGATATGCTCTGAGAGCTCGCTACTTGCTGGCATGTCCTTGGCACTTTTTATGTCATTTATCACGCGCTTGCCATTTGTAAATTTATAGATGTAGTTATAAAACGAGCCAAACTCAGCGCAAAGCTCTAAAAAAGCCTTGGCATTTTTTGGCAGAGAGTAAATTTTAAGGCGGTTTTTAATCGCTCTATCATCGCTTAAAAGACTTTGAAGCTTTGCCTCGTCATAGCTAGCTATCTTTTTTGCGTCAAAGCCATCTAAAATTTGAGCAAGTCCAGCTCTTTTTCTTAGCACGTAGTCCCAGCTAAGACCTGCTTGAAAGCCCTCTAAAATGAGCATTTCAAAGAATTTCTTATCATCCTTGACCGCTCTGCCCCACTCACAGTCGTGATAGCTCTTGCTAAATTCGCTCTTATCCGCCCAGGCGCAGCGCTTCATCTTTTAAATTTAGCCTCTATCTGCATAAAGCCCCAGGTGCTTCTAGCCTCGCTAAGCTCCTTTTTGCTAAGCTCATCGATCATCATCTCTTCATTTTTGCCAAGTCTGTTCTTAACCTCGCCAAATGGGCTAATAAGCATCGAGTCGCCGTAAAAACTCCACTGCTCATCCTCACTTTTGTGGCTTCCCACGCGATTTACGCGAAGTACATAAACGTTGTTTGTAAAGGCTCTAACCTTTAAAAGCTCCTCCCAGCGCGCCTGCGAGAAAAACGTGCAAGCCGTTGGCACAAGCACGATATCGACCTTTTTAGCGCTCATATACGCCCAGCACACATCAAAATGCGCCTCGAAGCCAAACATGACGCCAACCTTAAATTTATCGTAGGTAAAGATAGGTAAATTTAGCTCCTCGCTTGCGTTGCTAAAAAACTTCGCCTCGTTCCAGTGTGCGTAAGGCATGAGAATTTGCTGGTCATATAGCTTTACTTGTGTTTGGCTAAATTTGGCTAGGCTCTTAAAAATCTCCTTGCCTTTTAAATTTATGATAGGTGCGATGATGTTTAGATCATACTTTTTTGCCATCGCAAAGAGCGCCTCTTTTTTGCGCTCGCTCTGCTCTTTTATGAGGCTTTTTGGCATGCTAGCAAGCTCTTTAAAAAAGCTATTTAGCACGTATTCGCCAAGAACAACCAGCCTTGCGTTTTCGTCCGCGCAAATTTTAAGGTAATAATCAAGCCTCGCCTCGCTTAAGGGCTGCGTTGGTAGCTGAAGGGCGCAAATTTTACTCATCATCCACCTGCTTTATGCTAAGTTTTGCGTTTTCTAAAATTTCTCTTGCCTCGTTTAAGAGTTTTTTGCCCTGCTCGTGCAGCTTTATGCTGTTTTCTAAGCTCACATCATCTTTGTTTAGATCGTTTAAAATTTTATCAGCTAGGGCTAATTTCTCTTCAAAACTTTGCTCTTTTTGCTCCATTTTCTATCCTTTTAATATATTTTTTATATATCCATCAAATTTTTCTATCTCGACCAAAAATGCGTCGTGGCCGTAGTTACTATCTATCTCAACAAAATTTGTCTTTGCTTCTCGCCCCATCTCGCAAAGTGCGTCATAAATTTCTCTCATGCAGCTTGGCGGAAAGAGTAGATCACCTTTGAAAGCGATTAGATGCAGATTTGCTTTGATCGGCGCAAGGGCGTCTTTTAGGCTATCGTAGTGCCTTGTGCAGTCAAAGATATTCATCATCTTTACGATATATAGGTAGCTTAGTGGGTCAAACCTCTTTGGGAAGTTGTAGCCGTTATACTCCATGTAGCGATCGACCTGAAAATGTCCAAAAAGATCGTAAAGGCCGTCAGTTTCTACGTAGTTTCGTCCAAATTTTTTATCCATGCTATCAGGGCTTAAAAAGCTGATGTGCCCTGCCATCCTGCCGTAAGCCATGCCTTTTAGCCCGTTTTTTCTTATAAATTCTGCGTCATATTCGCCGTTTTTAAAATTTTCATCATTTAAAATGGCTTCGATCGCGATTTTGTTAAACGCTATCGCCCAGGGCTTTGTTTGATATGTGCTTGCAAGCATGACGATATCTTGTGCAAATTCAGGAAACTCAATAGCGTAGCAAAGTGCCTGCATACCGCCAAGACTGCCGCCGATGACAGCCCTTGCTCTTGTGATGCCAAGCTCGCTAAATAGCCTCATCTGCGCCTTTACCACGTCGCTTATGGCAAGGACTGGGAAATTTAGCCGATACTCTTTGCCGCTACTTCTATCCACGCTTAAGGGCGAGGTCGAGCCAAAGCACGAGCCTAGGATATTTACGCAGATGACGTAAAATTTATCGGTATCAACCGCTTTTTTGCTGCCTATTAGCCCGTCCCACCAGCCAGCTTTCTCATCGCCTGCGTATGTGCCAGCAGCGTGGTGCGAGCCAGTTAAAGCGTGGCAGATCACGATAACGTTGCTTTTATCAGCATTTAGCGTGCCGTAAGTCTCGTAAATAAGCTTGAAATTTGATAGCATACGGCCACTCTCAAGATAGAGTGGCTCGTTAAATTTAATAGTTCTAGTTTGCAGGTCTAACACTAATTAACTTTGTAGTTTGGTGCCTCGTGAGTGATAACTACGTCGTGGACGTGGCTCTCTTTTAGTCCTGCGCTTGTTATCTCGACAAATTCGGCTCTTTCTTGAAGAGTTGGGATATCTTTTGCGCCGACATAACCCATAGCACTTCTTAGGCCGCCTATTAGCTGATGGATCACATCTTTTATGCTGCCAGCAAATGGCACACGACCCTCGATGCCTTCAGGCACAAGCTTGTCTTGAGCGGTACCCTCTTGGAAGTAGCGGTCCGAGCTACCCTTTGTCATAGCGCCTATTGAACCCATGCCGCGATATACTTTGTACTGGCGACCTTGGAATGTTATAAGCTCGCCTGGGCTCTCTTCGCAACCTGCAAGTAAGCTACCAGCCATAACGCAAGCAGCACCTGCTGCAAGGGCTTTTGCCACGTCACCTGAGTATTTTAGACCGCCGTCAGCGATAACTGGGATGCCGTATTTTGCTGCTTCACTTGCGCAGTCGTCAATCGCTGAAATTTGAGGCACACCAACGCCAGCAACGATCCTTGTGGTACAAATAGACCCTGGTCCGATGCCCACTTTTATGCCGTCTGCGCCTGCTTCTGCTAGGTCTTTTACGGCTGCTGGGTTTGCGATATTGCCAGCTATGACATCGACATTAAAATTTGCTTTTACCTCTTTTAAAGTGTCGATGATGCCCTTTGAGTGGCCATGAGCTGAGTCGATGACGATGACGTCTACGCCAGCATCAACTAGCGCTTTAGCGCGATCTATCTGACCCACGCCAATAGCCGCAGCCACGCGAAGTCTGCCGTAGCTATCTTTGTTTGCGTTTGGATACTCTTTACGTTTTTTTAGATCTTTTATGGTGATAAGTCCGTCAAGTCTGCCGTCTTTATCGACGATAGGTAGCTTCTCAACCCTGTTTTGAGAGAAAATTTTCTCCGCATCATCAAGCGTGCAGCCCTTTGGCGCAGTGATAAGTGGTGCTTTTGTCATGCGGTCTTTTACCAAAGTGCTCATATTTGTTTCAAATCTCAAATCGCGGTTTGTTAAAATTCCTATTAGTTTGCGGTCTTTGTCGATGACTGGAACGCCTGAAATATGAAGATCTGACATAAGGCTTAGAGCTTCAGCCACGGTCGCTTCTGGATTTATAAAGATAGGATCGATGATGACGCCACTTTCGCTTTTTTTGACGCGTTTGACCTCTTTTGCTTGACTTTCGACGTCCATATTTTTGTGAATGACGCCGATACCGCCGAGCCTTGCCATCATGATAGCAGTTCTATGCTCAGTCACCGTATCCATAGCAGCAGAGACGATCGGGATATTTAGCGTGACGTTTTTGCTGATCCTGGTTTTTACATCAACTTGCTTTGGCAAAATTTCAGAGTATTGTGGCACAAGAAGCACATCCTCAAATGTTAAAGCTCTCTTTACTATCTTCATATTTTTATCCTTTTATTAAATTTTCTAGGCTCTTAGCACCATTTATCAAGGTCTGTTCGTCCCACGCTTTTGCGATGAGCTGGGCGCTCACGTTTAAATTTTGATCATCTTTGCCAACTGGCACAGAGATAGCTGGTAGGCCTGCTAAATTTACGCTGATCGTGTAAATGTCGCTTAGATAGGCTTGAAGCGGATCACTGTGTGCTCCAAATTTATAAGCTGTACTTGGGGCAACTGGCATAAAAATAAGATCATTTTCTTCTAAAATTTTCTCATACTGAGCTTTTATATGCGCTCTTGCTTTTTGCGCTTTGATGTAGTAAGCATCGTAATATCCACTACTTAGTACGAATGTACCAAGTAAAATTCTTCTTTTTACCTCGTCACCAAAGCCCTCTGAGCGCGAATTTACATATAGCTCTTTTAAATTTTTAGCATCTGCGCGTCTGCCGTATCTTACGCCATCGTAGCGGCTTAAGTTTGCGCTTGCCTCTGCGGTTGCGATGATGTAGTAGGCTGCGACGTCATATTTTGAGTCTTCAAAATTTGTGTAAGTTACGCTGTGTCCGTGTGATTTTAGCTTCTCGATAGCTAAATTTAAAGCAGCTTTTGTCTGCTCGCTTGCGTTTTCGACGTAGTTTTTGATGACACAAATTTTTAGCTTTTTGTTGCCATCTATCTTGTCGCTAACGCTCACAAACGGCACATCTGCGCTCGTGCTATCTTTTGGGTCATGTCCAGCGATCGCGTCATATAAAATGGCTGCATCTTCTACGTTTTGAGCGATCGGCCCTATTTGATCAAGGCTGCTTGAGTAGGCGCCAAGGCCATATCTGCTCACTCTGCCATAAGTTGGCTTAAGTCCCACGCATCCGCAAAATGCCGCTGGTTGGCGGATCGAGCCACCAGTGTCGCTACCAAGTGCGGCTACTGCAAGGCCAGCTGCGACTGCTGCTGCTGAGCCACCGCTACTGCCACCTGGGACGTGAGCGTGATTTAGTGGGTTTAGTGTTTTGCCGTAAAATGAACTCTCAGTCGTGCTTCCCATCGCAAATTCGTCCATATTTGTGCGGCCAAATGGAGCTAAATTTTTGCTAAGTAGCTTCTCGATAACTGTTGCATTATAAGGTGCTACGTAGCCTTGTAAAATTTTAGAAGCACACGTGACGCTCCAGCCTTTTACTTGGATGTTATCTTTTATAGCGATAGGCACGCCCTCGCCTAGTTTTGCGATCTCTAAATTTACTAGCTGCTCGACATAAGCGCCAAGCTCTTTTTCTTTTATGATCTTTGCCTCAAGCTCGGCTCTTAAATTTTTTATCTCTTCAGCTGAAAATTTCAAAGCTTCTTTTAAAGTTACCACTATTTTTATCCTTTAAATTTATTAACCAAAAATATGCCAAACAAGCTAACAACGACCACCGCAGCGATCGTTGCGACTATGATAGTTGCGCTTACTGGCTCACTTAGCACTTATGACCTCTTCGCATCTTGGACATAGCGCGTCTTCTTTGCTAGCGTTAAATTTCCAGCATCTTGGGCATTTGTGAAGGTTGCTTGCTATGATCTTAAATTTATCGCCCTCTAGCTCAAACTCGGCTAATGGCTCGCTATCATCATAAGGCCTAACTGAGCTTACCATATAAAGATCAGCCACTTCGCGCTCGTCGTAGCTTGTGATGTTGTGATTTGTAGTCTCTAGGCTTAGCTCTAGGGTTGATTTTATCTTTTTGTCCTTCTTAAGAACGTCCACGATCTCGTTAAATTTCTCCCTGCTGGCAAAAAGCAGCTCATCTTCAAAGCTAAGGTCAAATTTGATTGGCTCATAGACTAGATCAAACGCATCTTTTGCGTCGCCTTTGATGATCTTTGGAGCGTAGTCCATCACCTCATCGACGGTGTAAGTAAGCGTTGGAGCGATGAGTGGCAAAAGCGCCTTTGTGATGATCGCCATCGCACTTTGAGCTGATCTTCTTCTTGGGGCGTCTTTTGAGTCGCAGTAGAGCCTATCTTTGCAAACGTCAAGATAAACGCCGCTAAGATCGGCTGAGAGGAAATTTAAAAGGATGTTAAAGCCCTTTGAAAAGTCATAATTTTTAAAGCAAGCGCTCGCCTCGTCAAAGACCTTTTTAGCGCGCGCTAGTATCCATTTATCAAGGATGTTAAACTCTGTGTTTAGACTCTCAAGGTCATTTACGTTTGCTAGTAAAAAGCGTATAGTGTTGCGGATTTTGCGGTATTGCTCGCTTATTTGTTTTAATATATCTTCGCTTATTTTTAGGTCGCTTGAATAATCACTCATACCAACCCAAAGGCGTAAAATTTCCACGCCGTGAGTCTTAGCCACGTCTTGTGGAGCGATAACGTTGCCCTTGCTCTTGCTCATCTTTTCGCCCTTAGCATCGACTGTGAAGCCGTGAGTTAGTATGCTCTCGTAAGGTGCGTGAGAATTTATAGCTGTGCTTACTAGAAGCGAGCTTTGAAACCAGCCGCGGTGCTGATCTGAGCCCTCTAAATACATGCTTGCAGGGTATTTGCCAGCGTCGTAGTTGTCGCTTTGTAAAACCGCGTGCCACGTCGAGCCGCTATCAAACCAAACGTCAAGGATATCCATCACTTTTTCTAAATTTTCAGCCCTGTATTTTGAGCCCTTTGGTAAAAGCTCGTCTATGCTTAGCGCCCACCACGCATCAGCGCCTTTTTCTTTAAAGATGCCTGCGATGTGGTCTAAAATTTCACTATCAAATATAACTTCTTTTGTCGCTTTATCTCTGAAAAACGCGATCGGCACGCCCCAGTCACGCTGACGAGAGATGCACCAGTCTGGGCGATTTTCTATCATAGAGCCTATTCTTTTTATGCCCACACTTGGGTAAAATTTAACCTTTTCAAGCTCTTTTAGCGCTGTTTGTCTAAGCGTTTTTCCACCTAGTTTAGCCTCGTCCATAGCTATAAACCACTGCTTTGTGGCTCTATAAATGACAGGCTTGTGCGTTCTCCAGCAAAATGGATAAGAGTGTCTAAATTTAGAGACGCTAAGTAAATTTTTGCCAAGTAGCTCTAAAATTTTCTCATTTGCTTTAAAGATGTGCATGCCGACAAACTCGTCTACCACGTCGCTTCTAAATAGTCCGTGATGTTTTATACTCTCATCGTAGCAGCCACCGTCATCAACTGGCATCAAAATTTCACTAAAGCCATATTTCAAACATACGTAGTAGTCGTCTTCGCCGTGACCTGGAGCTGTATGAACAAGTCCAGTACCCCCATCCATCATGACGTGATCGCCTAGTAAAAATTTAGACTTTCTGCCGTTTAGTGGATTTACCGCGTGAGTGTTTTCAAGCAGGCTTGATTTAAACTCTTTTTTGATCTCGCCCTTGCTTAGGCCGCTTTGCACAACGCTTTCAAGTAGTGGCTTTGCGAATATCAAATTTTCAGCCGTTAGCACATAAATTTCATCTGGTTTTAGGCTTATGGCTTGATTTGTTGGAAGTGTCCAAGGCGTGGTCGTCCAGATGACAGCGCTTGCCTCTTTTACGCCAAGCTTTTCTAGCGCGTCGCTATCAAGCTCAAATGCTACGTAAATAGAGTAGTCCTCTTTCTCCTCGTACTCGACCTCAGCTTCAGCTAGCGCCGATCTAGCTGCCCAGCTCCAATAAACTGGCTTGCTTCTTTCAACCAAAAGCCCCTTTTTAGCGATCTCGCAAAGTGCTTTGTAGATGTCAGCCTCAAACTCAAATTTCATCGTCATGTATGGATTTTCAAAGTCGCCGATGATGCCAAGGCTTTTAAATTCATTTCGCTGAATGTCTATAAATTCTCTCGCATGCTGTCTACAAAGCTCCCTGATCTCGACCTTGCTAAGCTCTTTTTTCTTATCACCAAGCTTTACTTCGACTTGCTGCTCGATCGGCAAGCCGTGGCAGTCCCAGCCTGGCACGTAGCGGACGTTTTCGCCGTAAAAATAGTGCGTTTTTGTGATGATATCTTTTAAAATTTTATTTAACGCGTGGCCGATGTGGAGGTGGCCGTTTGCATACGGAGGGCCGTCGTGAATGTTGAAGTTTTTAACCGCATTTTGGCGATTTTTCTTCATTTTTTCATAAACCTTGCGCTCTTCGTACCATGATTTTAGTCTTTGTGGTTCATTTTGTGGGAGATTTCCGCGCATCGGGAAATTTGTCTCTGGGAGTAAAAGTGTCTCTTTGTAGTCCATTTTTTACCTTGATTTTAAAATTTGCTAATTTTACACCTGTGCTGGTTAAATCACACTGAAAAATAGTATAATGAGGCAAAAAAAAGGAGCTTAAAAATGAGACAAAGTATCTTGATAATAGGCGAAGATCTTGAGATAAATAGAGAATTTCTAAACTACATTTTTCAAAGCTATGAGGATCATTTTGGCGAGCTTGGGGTGGTCAGTTTTGCTCCAAAAAACAGCAAAGAGCTACCTTTTATCATCGAAAATTTATCAAAAGATTACGACTTTGTAAGCATTTTTGGCTCAGATGAAAATTTTGCCATCGCCGCAAAGATCGTAGCTACGCTAACTGGGGGCTCGCTTGAGCTAAAAGATAGCACGACACTTGCACTTAAAGATAGCTTAGACTACTCTAAAAATAGCTTTTTAGCCAGCCTAAATAACGCCCAGATAAATCTCATAAAAGCTAATCCAAATGAAGAACTAGGCGAGTTTCTAACCGAGTATGAGCCTGATTTTAGCTACTTTCATCTAATAGACATCGACGCTGATAGCGCGAAAATCCTTATGCTGCCACTTGCTAAAACTTATGAGGTCGATATCACTCTTGCGCAGATCCTGCCAAATTTGATACTAGTAAGGGCAAAAAGCAATAAATTTGGCCAGATCGAGAGCTTTTTACAAGGGGTAAAAACGCTATTTTCGCAAAAATTTATCCCGCAAAAAGATGTGATCAAATTTGTAGCAAAAAGGCTCATGCAAAAGGGGCTTAAAATTTCATTTGCTGAGTCTTGCACGGCTGGGCTTGCGGCGGCTAAATTTGCAAGATATGGCGGCATCTCGGCTAGCTTTGATGGCTCCTTGGTAACTTATGCAAATCACATAAAACACGAGTGGCTGGGTGTTGAGGATGAGATTTTAGATACTTATGGAGCCGTGAGCGAGCCTTGCGTAAAAGCGATGGTAAAAGGCACGCTAAGCACGACAAATGCGGACTTTGCGCTTGCTGTTAGCGGTATAGCAGGGCCAGGTGGTGGCACAGCTAGCAAGCCAGTTGGCACAGTATATGTCGCAGCTGGCGATAGAAACGGCAACATCGAGGTTGAGAGGCTACTTTTAAAAGGAGAGCGCAACTACGTAAGAGAGCAAAGCGTGCTAAGCGCCTATCTATGTTTGCTTCGGCTAAAAAGCGAGATATTTTTCGCATAAATTTTGCCTTTACTGAAAATTTATAAAAGGCTTACACTAAATTTAATGAGCTAAAATAAAATCCAGCGGTGATATTTACAATAAAATATCAAGAATAAAAAGCCAAATTTAGGAGGCTAAAGATGTTTAAAAAGATATTGTTACTCGCCATTAGTGCGTTATTTGCATTTGGCGCTGAGGCACAAGCGGGCGAGATAAAAGCAAGTGACTCGCCTTTTGGCTACGCTAGCATTGGTGCGGAGCAAAATTTTGGCGGATACGCCGGCAAAGAGAGTAAAGAAGTCATAGTAAAAGCATAGACAAGAACTCGTAAAATACGCTCAAATGGGTGGTTACGTCATCTATGTGGATGGGCTCATAGACCTTAGCGAAGGCAAGATCCCGCAAAATGGCAATAGCTTGGGGCTGGATAAATTTATAAGTGAGATTAGCGGTGGCGAGTTTGACACTTATACCAAATTTATGCAGGCTTACGGCGCTTCGTGCCATGCAAATTTAGATGGTTCACAAGATCCAAAGCTAGCAGCGCTTCGCAAAAATTTAGCCAACGAATACAAAAAGCTCATCTTAGTGCCGGTAGCTAGCAATACCACGATAATCGGCCTAGGCGAAAACTCAGGCATAAAAGGTGGCTCATTTTTGCTAAAAAATGTCCAAAATATCGCGATCCGCAACATGCTGATCGAAGATGCTTTTGATCCATTTCCAGATGTACAAAAAAATGATGGCTTTAACGCGCAATATGACGGCGTTAGTATAGATTCAAGTAAAAACATCTGGGTAGATCACTGCCATTTTAAGGACACTGTGGATCTTAGCCATGTGCATTTAGCAGGCGGAGAGCTTACTAAATGGCAAACTTATGACGGACTATGCGACATCAAGGGGGATAGTGCGGCTATCACGATCTCGCACAACATCTTTGAAAACCACGACAAAACGATGCTAATAGGCTCAAGAGACTCGGACGGCAGCAGCGAAACAAGGACGATAACGGTCGCTCATAACATTTTTAATAACTGCGCGCAACGCCTACCTATGGCACGCAATGCAAAGGTGCATGTCTATAACAACTTTTACGACTCAAAAGATGGCTTTTATGACCAAAAATACGCCATTGGCGTGCGCTTTGGCTCGCTAGTATATGCTCAAAACAACTACTTTACAAATGGCGTCAAGATAAGCTACAAATGTAACAAAGGCACCATTTTTGAAAGCGGCAACATAGACCTTTCTAAAAAAGGCAGCGTTTGCGAAAAGCTAACCAAGCCGCCATTTGAGCCTCCATATAAATTTGAGCTCCTCGAAGCTTCAAACGTCCAAAACGAGGTAAATCAAAACGCTGGCACTGGCAAACTAGCCGTCATAAAATAATATCACCAAAGCCCCGAGCTAGCCAAAACGCTTGGGGCTAAATTTCTCAGCCTCAAAGCCGATAAAAAGATAAATTTCACCCCTTTTTATAGGCATTTTCAACTCTTTTTTTATACTCTTTTGTGCTTGTAAGCGCCCCTCTAAACTCGCCACTAACCGCCCTTAAAGCGTCATTTTGAAGCTCGCTCTCATCTTTAAACGATCTAATCCTTGGCGTAAAAACAACCTCATCATCTCTAAAATCAACCTCTTTTAGATCAAAATTTAAATTACTTATTTTGCTATTTAAGATATGTAAGGCGCATTTTCTTGGTCCAAAGATGAAATTTCGCTCATTTAATGGCTTTAAACTCCTTACCAAGATGCCGCCATAAAGCGCTGGCTCGCTCTTAAAAGAGATGTCAAAACCAAAGTTGTGAAAGTAAATTTCGCCTGCTTCGCACGATCTTTTGTAGGTGTTTGCATCAAAGCAGGTGTAAATTTCAAGCTCACTAAATTTATACTCCGCGCCGCTTACAACGAGGATCTTGCTTTGCATCAGCTCACGCAAAAAGCCCTGAAATTTCGCGTCAATATGCGCTTTAAAGCCTGCTATTTTAAGAAGCTCTTCTCTTTGGCTCTTATCTAAGCTTTTAAAGCCATCTCGCCTAAGTGCTTGAAATTTTTCTTTGCCAAAATGACTTTGCTCAAAAAACTCACTAAGCATCGCCGCTAGATCAAATTTAGCAAAATGGCTTTTAAGTAGATCGCCTGATAGCATTTTTGCTCCTAATTTTTGGCATATTTTAAGAAATTTAGCTTTTATATGCAAATATCTGGTCTAAAATCTTTGAAATAACTTCTCAGTTTGTAAATTTTTATCCAAAAAAGGGAGACAAGGGGACTTGAATTACGAAGCCGTCCCCTTATCTCCCTTTAGATCCCTAAATCCCCTCGCACGTTAGAAGTGCATGCGATAAGCACTATCGTGCCGCATGTGTTTTTACGCCAGATAAATTCGCGCAAATTTCAAAATTTCATGAGCGAGTAATTTCGGCTCTAAAATTTGAGCTAAGCGGTAAGCGAAGCCAAATTTTAGTAGTCAATTCTTGCGAGTGAATGGAATTTTAAAATTTGCAAAGCAATCTAATTAAATTTAAATGTTTATTTCTTTGTTAAGGGGGAAGAGGCTTGAATTACGCTCTGCTTGCAGTTGTGAGCTTGCGAAGCAAAAGAGCTCCCTTCCCCCTTAACAATCCCCTAACCCCTACAACGTTAGAGGGGCATGCAATGGTGCTTCGCACTGCATGCGTTTTATTATAGGGCAAGTGTTTGACAAATTTTAAAATTTATGAGCGAGCATATCATGCTTCTAAATTTAGTGGCGAATATTTATGAGCCCTAAATTTAGTAAGTTGCTAAGGCGAGTGAGTAAGGTTTTAAAATTTACAAAGGGTAGTAAAATTTACTTCTAAGGCAGGCAAATTTCACCAGCTGCCGCTAGCTCCGCCTCCGCCACTAAATCCGCCTCCTCTGCCACTTGAGCGACCGCCACCATTTGAGTCTGAATTATCGCGTCTAAAACCCATTGGTAAAGAGCCACCTTGGCTATTTCTCTTAAGAACGTCTTTTAAAATAAAGAAAAATACCGCGAATATAAAAGCAAAAGCGCCAAAGATGATAAAATAGTTTTGCACGCCAAATCCCTGCTCAAGTGCGGTTGATACAAGTCCAGCAAAGCACGCGCTAAAGCCAGTTCGCATAAAAAATTTGCCAAAGATCACAGAGGCAAAACAAGAGAGCATGCCAGCAAAAAAGGCAAAGACGCCAAATGGCAAGTCGCTAAGGCCGGATTTGCTACTAAATTCCTCGCCGCTAGCCACTTTTATGATCGCCAAAACGCCCTCTTTCACGCCTTCGCTCATCTTGCCATTTTTAAACTCAGGTATCATCACGCTATTTATGATCTGGCTTGCTACGGCATCAGTTAGCACACCTTCAAGCCCGTATCCAACCTCGATGCGGACCTTTTTCTCATTTGGAGCGACCACCAAAAGCACGCCGTTGTTATCTTCTTTTTGACCTAGTTTGTAGCCTCTAGCTATCTCGAGCGATAGCTCTTCGATGCTCCTGCTTTCAAGCGAATTTAAAGTCACTATGGCGATTTGCGTGGTGCTATTTTGCTCGAAATTTTGCACTAAGCTTAAAAGCTCATCTCTTTCATTTTGTGAAAAAATATGAGCCTCATCGTTGATCTGCTCATTGAAATTTAGAGCAAAACAAAAGCAAAATGCAAAGAGCAAAAGAGCAAGAGCTTTTTTCATCACTTCTCAAATGAAAATTTTGGATTTTTCATGTCTTCGCTGCTAACTTCGATGCCTTGCTTTGGCTTCATCTCTGGATGAAAGATGCTGGCTATAAATTTACCAGGAAAGCTTCTAAGAGCTACGTTATACTCTTTTACAGCCTCGATGTAGTCGCGTCTTGCTACGCTTATGCGGTTTTCTGTGCCTTCAAGCTGGCTTTGGAGTGAGAGGAAATTTTGATTTGCTTTTAGCTCTGGGTAGCTCTCGCTAACTGCCATTAGCCTGCCAAGCGCAGAGCCTAGCTGACCTTGAGCTGCCATAAATTCTTTAACCTTTGCCTCGTCGCTAAGGCTGCTTGCGTCGATGCTTACTTGCATGCTCTTGCTTCTTGCATTTGCCACGTCTTCAAAGACCTTTTGCTCGTGGGCTGCGTAGCCTTTTACGGTCTCAACTAAATTTGGCACGAGATCGGCCCTTCTTTTATATTGATTTAGCACCTGTGACCACTTTTCGTTCGTGTTTTCGTCAAGCACTACAAACGAATTTGCGTATTTAAATGCGCCAAAAACAAGTGCTGCGATGACCACAAGGATGGCTATTAATTTTTCATGTCTTCTCCTTTAACAGGGGTGATATTAGTAAAATAAGGCTTAAAAAATGATGTAAATTTGAAGTTAGGTAAGTGAAGTGAGTGCTTAAATGGCACTCACTTTTGGGGGTTATAGGTCTGTTTAGATCTATTATTTTGCCAAAAAATTTTCTTGCCAAAGCCTAGAGTATTGCTCGTAAATTTAACCTTTTCAAGGCTTATAGACCAAATTTTTGGATCCATCGCTTTTGCATAAAAAAATCTTTTAAAGTAAATTTCTCGCTCGCTTGCGCTAGCCTCTCTCATCACCCCTTGAAACTGCACACCCTCTATCTTGCCAACGATCTTCGTATCAAGAGCGATGGTGCCAGCAACGAGCTTTGAGTTTTTTAAAAATTTGATATGTGAGCTCTCGTGCGAGCTAGCCAGTAAAAGACTAAAGCTTATCTCATCAAAGGCGTAAAATGCGCTAAAAGCGTAAGGCTGCCCATCTTCATCAATGACGCAGACACTTGCAAGGTGCATCTTTTTTAGAAATTTAACTATCCGCTCGTCCATCTAAATTCCCCTAAAAATCTCTAAAATATCTTGAAATTTAAAGATAACAACAAGCAAGATAACAACCCAGATCAAAAAGATGATGAGCTCGGTAAGATTAAATTTATCCTTTGCCACTTTTTTAAAAACAAGCATCGTAAAAAATGCTCCCAAAAAGCCGCCGATGAGCGAAAAATAGTGGATCGCTTTTACTTTTACGAAGCTTGGCAAAAGCCCTTTAAAAAATAGTGAAAACATTAAAATAGCAAGCAAATTTGCAAGTATAAAGTAGTAGCCAACGACTGGCAAAACAGGCCAAAGCCTAGCAAAAACAAAGCTTAAAACAGTTATAAGCATCAGTAAAAAAACCCTAGTCCCAAAACAACACATCGCCCGTCCTTTTTTGACGCATTTTACAAAATTTTGCTTTATGAAATTAAAATTTTGCCGATTTAGCCTCAAAAGGATTTAAAAATGCAAACAAATTTTTACTCTCAAGGAAGCTACAACAACATGAGCTTTTCGATGAAAACTAGCTCAGGCGATGAGATAAGCTTTTCTATGTATGACAACAAAAGTTTGGAGTTTTCTAGCCAGAAAAATGGCACTTCAAGTCAAAAAAGCCTAACTTTAACGCACGAATACGGCTATGAGTTTTTATATAAAGGAAACGGCATAGACGAGCAGGATATGAAAGAGATCGAAGAGGCGATGAAGCAAATTCGCCCGCAAGTTGATGAATTTATGAAAAACGTCAAAGAGGGCGACAAGATCGCAGGTAGCAGCCAAAGCATAAGTGATCTTTCAAACAAGATCAAGCAGATGTTGCCTGAGCCAAAAGACCTAAATCACAAAAATTTCATAAATGACAATATGCTAAAGATGTTTGACGAACTTTTAGCTAAAAATGACGCTAATAAAAATCTACTAAGTGCGACAAAAAGGTTATTTGATACCTTGCTTGATGAGAGCAAAAAAGTATCTTATTACGCTTAAATTTAGAGCTTTTTTGGCTCTAAATTTTAACTAGCGCCTCTCTTTGATAAAAGAGGTGCGACAAGACTATCACGAAATAAAGCTGAAAAAATAATCCCACAAGCGGCACAAGCGAGATGAGATAAAATAAAAGTGTAAAAGCAATAAATTTTATCCCGCCACCTTCAAGTAGTGCTAGCTCAAATTTATCACTATCAAGCGTGTTTGAGCCGACGTCTATTAGTAAAAGCTTATAGTAGATGTAAAAAAACGGCACGTTGATGATGAAAAAATTTACAAATGGCACAAACAAAAGTGGCAAGCAAACGAGCAAGATCCCAAGAAATTTCATGATCTCAACCGTCATAACTTTTAGCACTCTAGCCGTGCTAGCCTCGCTTTTAAACACGTAGTTGTAGTGCCTTTTGTTTATCTCTTTAGCTACAACTGGCGTTAAAAATCCAGCTACGATTAGGGCGATCACGATGCTAATGATGATCGTTAAAAAGGTGCTTAAAACGTAAAAAAGTATGCTAACTATCCACTTTGTAGCGCTAAAGCTTAAAATTTTAATAGCTATAAAAGATAGCGTCGAGTTTGTCTCCAAAAAGGCAAAATTCTCGTTTTTAGCGCCATCGCTTAAAAGGTCAAATATCTCGCCGCCTCCCCAGATCGTAAGCCACGCAAGGCTTGCGATGCTAAGAAAAAGCGGCAATATAGATAGCGTTATAAATTTGGCTGTGAAAAAGTCTTTAAAGCCAAGGCGAAGAAGATTTATCATTTTACCTTTTTGTACTCACGCTCAAGTGCGGCGTAAATTTCATCTATCTTACTAACGCCATTTGATAAAATTTCGCTCATTACCTCGTTATCTTCGCGTCCGTTCCAAATTTTCTTATAACTTCCCTCTTTGTAGCCGTTATTTTGGCGGAAGCGATTTAGCACATTTTTAGCGATGTAGCACTCATAAAGCGAGTATAAATTTACGCCACATTTTAAAGACATTGAGAAATAAATTTTAAAGATATCAAAGATATCATAGTCAAAGCCGCTGCACTCATGTATGAGCATCTCAACGTCGTTCATGATCTCATAAATGCTCTCATCTTCGACCTTTAATGGCTCTTTGCAATAGTCACTAAAGCCACTTGACTGACAGATATCATCAGCTAATGTCTCAACATCGCCAAGCTGTTTTGCCTTGTAAATTTGTAGCGCTAGGCTCATTATAAAGTGCCAGATATCGACAACCTCAATGCGTAAATTTTGCTCATCAGTCTTAGCATCTATGCTCTTCCAGTGCTTCCAAGCAAAGCTATCAATGAGCTCAGCGCACTCCATATATATGCAGCGCCTCCAGCTTATGAGTTTGTTTTTATTTGTATAGCCATTTTCCCAACCAAGCCCGTTTGTCTCGTCATTTAGGCTTTGTTGCATCTTTAACATCTCTAAAACAATAGTTCTTTCATCCATTTTTAAACCTTTTAAATTTTAAATGATTATAACAAAAAACAATTAATGCTTAAGCGACAAGCTTGACCCAAATCATCTTAATGCAAGCTTACAAGATGTAAAATCACCCAAAATTTCAAAGGAGAAAAGATGAGAGAGAAAGATCTAGTAGTTTGCAACGTTTGCGGACTAAAAAGCAGCGATGATAAAAATGCAGTTTTCATCCACGCTCACAAAAACGGCGAAGAGGTTGATATCTGCACAAGCTGTATCCCAAGCGTGATACATGGCTCAGGCATGGTCGTAAAATCAAACGAAGAGATAAAGGCTGAAATTTAAATATCAGCCACCATGTGAGAATTCTGCCTTAAAGAATTCTCAAACTCCTCCGCACTCATTGGACGAGATAAGAAATATCCTTGCATTTCATTACAATTAAGCTCTTTTAAAAGCTCTTTTATCTCGTGGCTTTCCACGCCTTTTGCTGTCACTTTTAGCTTCATTGATTTTGCTATATTTATGATAGCAGCGACTACTTGCATATCTTTTTTGTTGATCACCGACTGAGCAACAAAGTCATTTGCTATCTTTATGCGATCGATCTTATACTTTCTGATATAGACAAATGACGTATATCCAGATCCAAAGTCATCTATACAAACATCTATGCTATTTTTCTCCAAAAGTGAGAAAATTTTATCAAGCGTTTCATTATCGTTTTGCCATATACTTTCACTAAATTCGAGTTCAAACTGCTTTGGATTTAAATGATGTGAATTTAAAGCAAGTATAAAGGCGCTTACAAATTTTTCAGATGTGCTTTGTATCTGATCTACATTTATACTTATCTTTGGTATCTTTATACCCTTTTGTCTCCACGATACGACTTGTTCTATTGATTTTAGGACAGCAAGAGTGCAAATTTCGTTTAAAATTTCACTATTTAAACTAGCTATCTCCATAAACTCGCCAGCCTCTTTTAAGCCAAATTCTTTTGAATGCCATCTCAAAAGTGCTTCTGCGCAAGATATCTTTTGATTTTCCATATCAACAATAGGCTGAAAGTAGATTTCAAAGTCCTCTTGCAAATTTGCTCCTTTAAGAGCTATTTCGATAGCTGAATTTCTATATGTTTCCCTATCTATATCTTTATTATAAACCATAGGGTTTAAAGCTGGATTATTCTTGGCATAATACATCGCCATATCAGCTCTTTTGATGATATCTCTAGGTTCAGTGATATTTTTTCTATTTACAACATAAATTCCTATGATACTTTTAAGATAAAAGTGATATTTATCTACTTGCATAGACTTTTCTATCGTCTCTCGTAGCTCCAAGCCAAATTTCATACGCTTAGTGTGGCTATTTTCTTCCATATTTGAAAGCACGATAAACTCGTCAGCACCTATCCTCGCTATAAATTCTTGTCTATTACACGCTTCACGTATGCGCTTTGCCACTATTTTTAAAATTTTATCGCCGATTCCGTGACCATAGGATGTGTTTATATTTTTAAAACGGCTTATATTTATATAATAAACTACAATCTCTTGTTCTTCTTCTATGGCTTTACACATCTCATCTAGCTTATTTAGTAAAGAGTCTCTATTATCAAAAGATGTGAGATAGTCCTTTTCAGATACATTTTCTAAGCTTAAATTCATGATCTCTAGCTCAACCATCTTATTACGCTTTTCTTTATTTTTTATATCATGTAAAAGACGTTCGGCCTCATATGCTTCATCACTTTCATTAGAAGCTCTACAATAATAGCCCAAAATAGCGCCAATAACAATGGTAACCAAAGCCAATAGGTCAGATGTGGCATCTATGTCGCCTTTTATCAAAAGTAAAAAAGCTGAAGTCATTGGTATCAATTTTGACACAAAACCAACACCAACATTTTCCATATTTATATCTTTGTTTTTACCTTTTAGATAAAAACTTCCAACCATTAAAATAATAAAAGGAACAAGATACAGCGAATGAAATCTAACTTTAAAGTCATTAAATAAAAAACCATTATAAAAAACATATAAATTTAGTAGTGTAAAAATCACGCTTCCCACAATGAAATAAAAGCCACTATATTTAAGTCCAAAAGTAGTGCTTGTAAAAATTTCACTAAGCGTTATAAATAAAATTAGTAAATTTATAAAAAAAGCAAGACTAAAAACGATGTTGTTTATATTTTTTGAAAGTATAAATTCTTTGAGATAGCCAATATCCCCAACCATACAATAAGTAAGAATGCAAACTAATAAAAAAACATTAAAACTATCGGATAAAATCTGTTTCCATTTTCTTTTTGGAAGCGCCTTAATCTTATTAATAAAAAATATGCCAACAGCAACCAAAAGCAAAAACATAGGGAGCAGATCAAAAAAATCAAGATAAGAAATTTGCTCTTTACTTCTTAAAAAAAAGTCTTCATTGACGCTTCTAATGGCATCAATAATAGCCCAGATAAAGACTCCAAAGCATACAGCAAGCCAGTGGATGACTTTAAGCTTCGATCTGTTCATAGAGATGTAGATGCCAAGAACCACAAAAACAAAGCCCAAAAATATCAACAAATTTTCAAAAATTTTATAGTTTAAAATGCCGGCAAACTGAGAAAATATAAAAAGAGCTATAACGGCATAGAAAATTTGTTTTTGTCTTACGATAAGTGACGAATTTGACGTAAAAAAAATGTTTCTCTCCATTGTTTATTCTGTTTCAAACCCTATTTTTAGTTATAATTTTACAATTTTTTCATTAAGGTTTATTTATGAAGCATAACATCGTCTTATCTGGAGAAAATTTAATAGACTACCAAGCATTTAATCTATTTTTCTCAAAAAAGGCTAGAAAACAGTATTTTATAAATGTTTTTATGATTTTTACGGAGGCCATTATAGCTGGATTTATCGCTGATATGCTCTTAAAAACCAAAATTTTTACTATTATTGGCACTATTTTTGCTATTTTTTGGATCATTTTTTATCCAATTTTTTTAAAAAATAGACGAATAGCGGCGCTAAAAAGCTTAGAAATTTCAGACTTTAAAAAAGAGATGATCTTTGAAGTAAATGAGAAAAATTTGGCATTTTATGAAAATGAGCCAAAAGAAAATGAAATTTTTGACATAAAAGATGTAAGTGAAATTTACGAGCTTAAAAATATCTTTATCATCTTTATAAATGAAAAAATTCATCTTGTCTTGCCAAAAAATAAAGAAACCTCAGAGCTAGTAAAAGCACTTATAAAAGAGAGCAAAAAAGAGCTACTGCTTTTTGAAAATTTAGACTACAAAAGCGTTATGAGCTAAAAACCCATACAAATTCATAAAAAATTTTCTTAAAAAGTTATTAACCTCGTGAAAAACCTGTGAAAAACTTCTGTTTTTTAGACAGAAGTTTTAGGCACTTAAATATCAATCAAATCTAACTCTAAAATTTAAATTTACATTAGTCCAATGTGCTTCTTATGAGCTCTTCAAAGTCTTTAGCGTTCATCGGCTTACCCCAGAAATAACCTTGTATCTCATCGCAGCCTAGCTCTCTTAAAATTTCAAGCTGAGTTTCATCTTCAACACCCTCAGCGATCGTTTTTAGCCCGATATTTTTAGCTAGAGTTATAACGCTCTTTACGACGTCTCTATCTATCTCGTTTGTAGCGATGTTATCAACTAACTCTTTTGCGATCTTTAGCCTATCTAGTGGATACTTTTTGATGTAGTTCATCGATGAAAAGCCAGTGCCAAAGTCATCAATGGAGATGCTCATGCCCTTATCTGAAAATTTCTTTAAGACTGTTTGCATGATCTCTTCGGCATTGACGAGACTTGCCTCTGTAAGCTCGATATCAACGCACTTTGGGTCTATGCCAAATTCTTCAACATAGCCAAAGATATCCGATGCAAAATTTACATTATCAACCTGTTTTGGCGAGATATTGATGCCAACTTTTAGGCTGATACCATACTTTTTGTTCCAGTAGCTCATCTGCCTTATGGCCTCTTTTGCCACCCATATTCCTATTGTATTTATAATTGAGCTTTGCTCGGCTACTGGGATAAATTTAGCCGGACTTACAAAGCCTTTTACTGGAGAGTTCCATCTAATTAACGCCTCAGCGCCTATTATCTTTTTACCATTTAGCAGATACTGCGGCTGGAAATTTAGGCTAAATTCCTCATCAAAATTCATAGAATTTAGCAAAATTTCTATGTAGTTTTTCTCCTGAATGATCTCTTTTATATCATCGTAAAAGACATATTTTGTATTGACATCTCTTTTGGCTGCATCAAGTGCGGCTCCAGCTTGCATGATAAGATCATCGGCTAAAATTTCGCTTGTTTGTGTTGAGCTAACGCCAACCTTTGCCCCAAGAGCTATCTTATAGTCGCCAACTGAGATTTGCTCGGCTATGATGTTTAGCAGATAGTATAAAAATTCTCTATAATGCCCTTCATTTTTTTGCTTTAAAACTATCATAAAGTCATCACCGCCAAACCTTGAGATGATAGCACCCTCTGGCAAGATCGCTTTGATATTTTTAGAAAATTTCAAAAGCACCTCATCGCCCACGTAGTGGCCGTATGAGTCGTTTATAGCCTTAAAGTGGTTGATGTCGATGCTATAAATATCTATCTTTTCGCCAAGCGCTTTGGTCTTTATCATCTCTGATAGTTTGCTTAAAAATGACTGTCTATTTAAAAGCCCAGTGAGTGAGTCAAATTCGCTAAGCTGCCTTAAGCGCTCGTTTTTCTCTTCAAGCTCTTTTAAGCTATCTTGGATCTCTATATCTAGTTTTTTTATTATTGTTTTTTCTTCAAGGGATAGTCTTTTTATCCTTTGCGAATAAGATATGTTGTAAGTTATCGCAGAGTATATTAGTAAGGTCATAAGCAAAAATACAATCCACGATGAGTATATCTGATCGGTCTTTGCAGCGCCTAATGTAATACAACAAAGTATAAGCAAAAATGCGTTTTTTTCCAATAGAACTCTTTGGGAATCTCGCCTAAATAATCTTATTTTAATATTTGCTTCATTTTCTATCAAATGTAGGCTTGCTAAAAATATAATAAAAAATGCAATTTTAAATAAACTCTCATAATGAATATCTGCACCATCAAGACCAAAATAAGGTCTAATTGAGTAATATGCATCGCAACCGCATATAAACAAAATGGCTAGTAGATACAAAAATAAGCCTCTGTGCCTTTTCCTTGATCTCAATAAAAAGAAAGTGGTAAAAACCGCACAAAGCAAAAGCGTATCTATGGATATATATGCAAGATTTAGTAAATATTTTTTATCAAAAGCCACATTAAAGCTCATATGAAAAACAGAGAACCAAAGAAAGCTTGAAACGATAAAAATAATAACTAAAGCATCAGCAATTAATTGCTGCCATGAAACTTTTTTAAGACTACCAGTAAAAAGTCCAACAAAAGATATAAAAAACATCAAAAACGGAACCAAAAATAAAATTTGCATAAATGTTCTACTAGAGACATTTTTACTAACAAAATTTAATCTATCGTAAAACATCAGCAACACATCAGCCGCTACCCAAAATCCAAGAGCAAGAAGAGCATATATCCAATACGAATTTAAAACCCCAGCTCTTTTTAATGCAATAAAAAAGAAGATAGCTATTGCCGCATCCACAGCAATAGAAGCACCACTTAAAAGCAGCTGATCTCCCAGATAAATAGCAAAAAAGTAAGCAATAATCAGGGCAAATATAAATAAAAATGAGCCGTTGTGAAAATTTGTCACTCTATCAAGCACGGCCACTCTCCGCTTCCTGGGCTAGCTTTTGCCACCTTTGCCACTCGCCACTATCATCGACGTCGTTGCCGATAGCCTCGTACCTAGCGTAAAAATGCTCAACAAATTTCTTGCACTCTTCGTCTTTTGGCAGATAGCTTTGCTCATCTTTTTGGCAAAATTTCTCCAAAAACGTGTTCGCATCATCTTTTTTGGCGTATGTTTGCGCTAGATCGAAGTAGTTTTGCAAGCAAATTTCTTTAAATTTAGCGTAAGCTTGCTCGCTCATATCCACGCTTAGTTTGTCGTCAAATTTAAGCACTCCAGCCCTAAAAAGCAAGCTAAGATGTATGAGCCCCTCGCAATAATAAGCCCTCACCTCATCGACCTTTCGCCACGCGATAAGCCCAACCGCGCGAGCTATCAGCTCATGAAAGACAGCCATTTTATACTCCGCCTCTTCGTGCAAGAAGAAATTTACTAGTCCGCCAGTCGTCGCCTTATACTCTTCTATAAATTTAAAGACGCCACTTTTATTCATACTCATCTCAGTATCAAGTCCGATAAATAAAATGTGCCCAAACTCATGGCCGATCGTTGAAATTTCATATACTTTTTTCCAAATTTTTGGCTTTAAAAATAAAATTTCCCTACCAAAATCCAAAAATTCCTTGCTAAAAATTTCAGCCCCAAGCTTCATAAAAGGCTTTGCTTTTGCACCCTCATAGACGTGATTTACAAAGGCAAAAATTTTCTTGCCACATTTTGCGCTCACGCTCTCATCATTTGGCACGACCTGAGCGCTAAAAAGCCCGTTTAGTTCAGCCCCATAATAGATCATCGGCACACTTATATAAAGCTGCGTTCTAGCGATATTTTCGCTAACTGCCTTGTTTGTCGCGGCGTTATCAAATTTGATCTTTTCGCAGACGCTCTCGTAGGTTTTTGTCACTTTTTCTTTAAATTTAAGCTCATCAATGCCCTCGCTATCAACCAGCCTGATATCCCACTCAAGTGCGACTGCGTGCGTGTAGGCATCCTCGTAGTACTCCAGCGGATGGCCTGGCTGAAGCGCGCCTTTTACATCCATCCACGCTATCTCAGCCTCTTGCCAAGCGTTTATCACCTTTGCATTATCCTCTTCGCAAAAGGCGTTTTGTAGCTTTTCAAGGTATTTTACATAAGATTTTTGCTCGTCATTTTGGGCTAAATTTCTTAAAATTTCAAGATTTTTTACAAATACTTTTTTAAGCTCTCTAACCTCATCTTTAAAGGCAAGCGCGTAAGGCAAAAAGCTAAATTTCTCGCCCTCTTTGCAAACTGCGCCATACGTTCTATCAGCTCTTACGCCATTACTATCGCACTGAAACAAGCCGTTTTTAGTGATGAACTCATTTGCCTCGCCTAAATCTTTAAATTTAGCTTCAAACTCTTTATTTGTGGTGTCTATTATCTTATCTTGCCATGAAATTTGCCACGCATTTAGACTAAGCCCAAGCTCGTGCATAGCCTCTACAAAGGCTTGATAGAACGGGTCTAAAATTTGCTCATCACGTGCCTTTTTTATAAGCTCGGCGTGTAAATTTTCATATAAATTTCTAACGTAGCCATAGATCAAATTTAGCACGCGTTTTTGCTCGTCCTCGCCTAAATTTAGCTTTTTTAGCTCATTTTGAAGCGGATCAACTTTAAGATCAACTATCCTTCTAGCAAGGGCTAGTTTTTGGCTTGGTGTGCCAGTAAGGCCGCAAATTTTCACAGCTTCAGTTATGATCTTGTCATCTAAATTTTTATAAATCGCGTTTAGCTTGGATTTTTGCTCTTTTGTAAGTTCGTTTAGTCTTTTAAAATCATTCATCTTTTCATCCCTTAAAGTTGCAGGATTTTAGCATAAAGCCATTAAAATTTGCTACAATTTACCAAAAATTTAAAATCTAAAAGGCAAAAAATGGACATTTTAAAGGACTTTGGCGAGCCACGCATCAAGCAAGTGATGCTACCAAAAGATACAAACTCAGCTGGCAATATCTTTGGCGGCTGGATAATGAGTCAGATCGACCTTGCAGGTGCTCAGGCAGCTAGAGAAATTTCACCTGAGCGAGTTGTGACAATTTCGATGAAAGAGATCATATTCAAACAACCAGTCTTTGTTGGCGACGTGCTAAGCTGCTATGCAAAGATCATCGCAGTTGGCAAAACATCGATAACAACGCAGATAGAAGTAACTGCACTTAGGCTAAATGACGGCGGTTTTAGAGAGACTATACATGTCACGAGTGCAACTGCGACCTATGTCAGTGTGACAAAAGATGGACTTAAAAAACCTATAGATGAGAAGCTAAAAAAGCTCCACGGCTTTTAAAATTTGGTTGCGATTTATGCAACCAAACCCCTAAATTTATCACTATTTTTAAAAGAGTTTGAAAAAAAGTAACTTCAAAAAAGAGAAATTTCAACTTATTTAAATGCTTTATAAAGTAAAATCAGCCCTTACACTTTTTTGGGAGAAAGATGAAAAAATCACGCTTAGGGCTTTTACAAACGCATATTTTAGATATCTTGACACAAGATGAGCTGGAGAAATTTGAGTTTAAAGAGCTGTCAAAAACAAGCACGATCTACACCGAAGATATCGAGATCATCATCTTAAAAAGCGGCTCAGCAAAGCTCTCATTTTTTGAAGATGGTGAGGAATTTATCCTTTATCATTTAGAAAAAAACAACATCGCCATACTCGATGACAACTGCGCCTTTGAAGTGCTTGAAGATGCCCAAATTTACGTCATTAGGCTGGATAAAATAGGTGAAATTTTACACAATCAAAAAGCTGCAAGCGAGATCCTAACAACCACTCTAAACACCATCATAGTGCAGCGCCAGATCACAAAGTCGATACTCTTTGAGGACGCAAAGGGCAGGATCGCAAATTTCTTGATCGAGCTTGCAAATGAGCAAGATCTAAAACAAAATGGCTACCGATATGTATTTTTGCCGTTTTCTCTAAAAGTGCTCTCAAGCTTTGTTGGTCTCAAGCGCCAAAGCGCCTCAACAGCCTTTAATGAGCTTATCAAAGACGACATCATCAGAAAGATCACACCGCACGAATTTCTCATCATCGACCACGAAAAACTTGAAAGTTACACGAATTAAAAAGCTTTTACGCCCTATCCTTAAATTTAGCTAGCCTATCTCGAAGCTCTTTTGAAAGTGTGAATTGCGAAAGCTCATATCTGTCAAAAATAACGATCATATCATCACCAAGTGCCTGCACTAGGCCAAAACACGCATCTCTATCGAGGCGATTTTTTCTAAATTTAACACTTAACGCATCGACCTTTTTCTTATCGCCAAAGCTCTTAATGGCGATCTCATCGATATCTTTGAAGAAAAATTTGATATTTTTTGAGCCTTTTGTGATGACAAATCCATCATCATCTATCTCAAAAAAGTTGTTTTGCAATATCTTTCTCACGCAAAAAAAGGTTGAAATGGCGCCAACGATGATACCAAAAAGAGAGGGCGTGCCAAGATCAAGATAAAAGTAGCTAGCGACGCTAAAAACAAATAGCCCAAGCCCAAAGGCTAGCGCCCAAAAAACATCTTTTTTACTCTCTTTGGTTATCATTTTTGCCCTTTTTATGCCAAAAGTCCAGCGCCATTTATCGCTTGGCTGCGCTCTTTGGCGTAAATTCTCTCGCCATTTATCACGTCATATTTCCAGATCGGTGCATTTGCCTTAAAGTCCTCGACAAACTCGTTTATAAGCCTTAGCGCGACCTTTCTTTGAGGACTAACAACACCTGCTACATAAGAGCTCGTATGCACTGGCACATCGCCTTTTGAGTGAGCAAAGAGCACGTAGGCATTTTCTTTTTTGGCTCGTTCCTGCCAAGCATCTAGCCATTTTTTAAGGATCGGCTCATAGATATCAAAGCTAAGCGCCGAAATACCGCCCTCTTCTCTTACTATGCCCACAAAAGTGATGAGCGCGCCGCAGTTTTTGTCTTTAAATTTCTCATACCACTCATTTGTGATGTTTTGAACATCCAAGCTTCCATTATAAATTTGCATCTTAGCCTCCACAAACTGGCGGTAAAATAGAAATTTTATCGCCTGATTTTAGAGCGAAATTTATATCGCTTACGATCTCGTCATTTACAGCCACAGCGCAGATATTTAGCCACTTTTTAAGCTCTTCTTTCTCGCTTAAAGCCGCTTTTACCTCGCCTAAATTTTTTGCTTCTACTTTTAAGCTCTCAAGCCCGATAGGCCCAAGAAATTCGATCTCTACCACATTTTATCCTTTGAAATTTTTGCTGATTTTACTTAAAAATAAATTTAGATATACTTATTTGAAAATTTACAAAAGAGAAAGAAAATGAACGAAATTTTAAAAAGCATAAAAACCCCAGCCTACGTCTGCGAAGAGGCAAAAGTACGTAAAAATTTAGAGCTTTTAAAGTATGTAAAGGAGCAAAGTGGGGCTAAAATTTTAGTAGCGCTCAAAGGCTTTGCATTTAGCGGAGTGATGGACTTGGTGGGCTCATACCTTGACGGAGCGACTTGCAGTGGGCTTCACGAGGCAAAATTTGCAAGCGAATACGTAAAAGGCGAGATCCACACATATAGCCCAGCCTTTAAAGATGAGGACTTTGATGAAATTTTAAAAATTTCAAAGCACATCACATTTAACTCTTTTGCTCAGTGGCAAAAATTTAAAGGTATTGCCCTTCAAAACGGCATCATCTGCGGCCTGCGCGTAAATCCAGAGGTCTCACTAGCGCCAACTGATAGCTACAACCCATGCGGTAAATTTAGCAGGCTTGGCATCACGAGGGCAAATTTTAAGCCAGAGCTTCTTGATGGCATTAGCGGGCTTCATTTTCACGCGCTTTGCGAGGAGAGTGCGAGCAGTTTGCAGGTCGTACTGGAGGCATTTGAGGAGAAATTTGGCGAGTTTATCCCAAAGATGAAGTGGATAAATATGGGCGGCGGCCACCACATCACGAGGGCTGATTACGACGTGGAGCTGCTTATAAATATCATTAGGCGCTTCCGCGAAAAATACGGCGTAGAGGTCTATCTGGAGCCTGGCGAGGCTGTGGGCTGGCAGACTGGCTTTTTGATAAGTAGTGTGCTTGACATCGTGCACAACGAGAAAGATATCGCCATCCTTGACACATCAGCCGAGGCGCACATGCCAGATACCGTGCTCATGCCTTACCGCCCAGCCGTTAGAGGCGAGAGTGAAAATGGCAAATTTGCTTATAGATTTGGCGGCAATACCTGCCTAGCTGGCGACATAGTGGGACTTGAAGCGGGCGATGCGGAGTATAAATTTGATAGCGAGCTTAAAATCGGCGACCGCGTCATATTTGAAGATCAAATTCACTATACCATCGTCAAAAACACGACATTTAACGGCATAAAACTGCCTGATCTTCTGCTTTTAAAAGAAAATGGCGAGGTTAAAATGATCCGTGAATTTGGATACGAAGAGTATAGGCGCAGAAACTAGTTTAAAATTCGTTTCTGAAGGTAAATTTGGCTTTTAAAATTTAGGTTAAATTTATCTAGCTTGTAAATTTCGAAAAACAGCTTTGAACTGCTTAAATTTAAAAATTTATCTTGAATGTATTTTTGTTTTCAAAATTTAAACTTATTAAATTTGACAAATTTAAAGCCAGACTGCAAACTCCAAAATGATTTAAATTTATTATCTACAAATTTTATCTTGACACTTTTTGTTAAAGCTATCTTAGCTTGCTATCCTTTTAAATTTAAATCAAAATTTGATCGTTAAATTTAGTAGATTTCTGACTTTATCAAAAGGTCACAAGCTATTTTAAATTTAATACCCGTAAATTTTGGCAAATTTATCTATCTTTGAGCTTTTTTGCCAGTTGTATTCGGTCTCATTTGCGATCTTTTGGGCTAGCTCCTTGCTAAAATGATCGCTGATAAAGCCAAGCGCCATATCCATGCCGGCAGCCACGCCTGAGGCTGTATAAAATTTACCAGCTCTTACCCACCTAGCGCGCTCTTGCCATTTTACTGCCTCGCCGCAACCTTTTACCCACTCAAGCGACCTTTTATTTGAGGTAGCCTTTAGTCCGTCAAGCTCTCCTGTGCGAGCGATGAGCGCCGAGCCAGTGCATACGCTTAGGCAAAATTGTGAAGCCAAAACGCACTCTTTAAGCTTAGAAATAAACTCGCTATCATTTACAAGTACCCTTGTGCCCTGACCTCCAGGAACTAGCAAAACGCTCTCTTTTGGTATCTTGTTAAGCTTTTTGGTCTTTATAAAAAAGCCCTGTTTGCTTCTTTTTGCTCCGCCCTCAAACGAAACATATCTAACTCTTAGCTCGCCAACTCTTGATAAAAACTCCACCGGGCCCATGAGATCAAGCGTCTCGTACTCATCAAATATAAGGCAAAAAAGATGCATAGTGCGGTCCTTTTTTGGCTAAAATTTGGCTTTATTTTAGCTAAATTTTCAGATCAAAAACGATAAAAATTAACAAAACTTAAATGTTTTTTATAAAATTTTTAGTAATCTTTTTTGCTAAGGTTTGCTTGTGATTAGCTCTGATATAATAGCCGCAAAACGGCATAGCTGTGTGATTTTAGCATATTTAACCAAAGCTTAAATCATTTAAGCTTTAGCAAATAAAGGAATAAAATGACGAGAATTCTTACTCTACTTTTTACATTGTCTGTTGCGGCAATGGCCATTGAGGGACCAACTGGCGTCAATCAATATGACAGCACCATTTGGGCAGCACAGAGGATAGAAAATATCAAGCCTTATGAGCATGGCTGGGGCCCGATATTTACTTTTATACAAGGCAACGATTACTTCGCGATAGCTGCACTTTCTATCATTTTAGCTGTTATCGGCGCGTTCGTGCTACACTTCTTGATCATCGGACCAAAACACTTTAGTCACGAGGGCAAAAAAGTACTTGCTTTTTCAGTATTTATACGTATAGCTCACGCTCTAGCTGCGATCTCTTGGGTCATCTTGGTGCCAACTGGTATCATCATCATGTGGGGTGCAGAACTAGGTGGTGGCACATTTGTGCGTTTCTGTAGATACTTGCACGAGATAGCAACTGTGATCTTTGCTATATCTGTGCTACCGATGCTCTTTAGCTGGACAAAAAGAATGCTCCCAGCAGTATACGACATCAGATGGATGATGATAGTTGGTGGTTATCTATCAAAGAAGAAAAGACCAGTCCCAGCTGGTAAATTTAACGCAGGACAAAAAGCATGGTATTGGATCGCTATCCCTGGTGGTATCGTGATGATCATCACTGGTGCTATCATGTACTTCATGGATTTTAAAGAGCCAGCAGTTGCTAGTTGGTTTGGTATCTCTCAAATCGATCTTTTAAGATACAGCGTAGTTATCCACAACTGCCTTGGCATCGTCTGTGCAGTATTTTTCCTAGTTCATATCTATATGGCTGCAATCGCTATACATGGCGCTATCTGGTCGATGATCACTGGATACAAAGAAGAAGAAGAGGTCTATGTACTTCACCACTACTGGTATCAAGAGCTTGTTAAAGAAAACAAGATCCCAGTATCTGACTACGAAAAATCTTACACAAATTTAAAATAACTAGCCTTGACCTTGCGACTTACGCAGGGTCAAACTCTCTTTTATAGCAAATTTCACAGCACAAATCCTTTTAAAAAATTAATATTTTTTAGCTATAATCCAAAATCAGTTTCAAGGTTTGAAATACTAATCACAAAGGAAAAACAATGACAAGAACAATTGATTGCAGAAATTTAGAGTGCCCAAAACCAGTCATCATGACTAAAAACGCACTTGAGGGCTTAAACGAGGGCGAAAGCTTAGAGATCATCGTAAATGCTTTGGCGCCAAAAGAGAATATCTCAAGATTTTTGAAAAATCAAAATATAGAATTTAGCCTAGAAAGCAACGGCAATGAGACTAAAATTTTAGCCATCAAGGGCAAAAGCGCACTTGAGCTTACAAATTTTGATGAATTTGTCTGCGACATAACACCAAAAAATGAAAAAGTGCTCTATCTAAACGAAGAGCGCGCAGGTAGCGGCGAAGTTGGCATAAATTTGCTATCAAAATTCCTAGGCGCACTTCTTCAAGTAGAGAAAAAACCAAAGATGATCATCTGCGTAAATAACGCCGTTAAGATGACGACAAACCGCTCACATCCAAGCTTTAAGCCACTTAAAGATCTTGAAGCTACTGGCGTTCAAATTTTAAGCTGCGGAAGCTGCTTGGAGGCTTATAAACTAGTAAGCGATCTTGCAGTTGGAGAAATTTCAAACGCTTATGAGATCATCGACATACTCTCAACTCACGAGCAAATCAAACTATGATCTATCACGACAAAAAGCTTACGCAGTTCGTTAAAGCCGCTGGTTGAGCTGCTAAGCTTGACCCGTCGGGTCTTCACAAAACGATTAGTAGTTTAAATTTATCTCATCCAAACCTGCTCTCAAGCATCGGCTCAAACGAAGATGCGAGCGTTTTCAAGCTCTCAGACGATCTTGCGCTCGTTCAGACGCTTGACTTTATCACGCCAGTAGTCAATGACCCATTTATCTACGGTCAGATCGCTGCTGCAAATAGCCTAAGCGACGTCTTTGCAATGGGTGGCGAGGTGATAAACGCCCTAAACATCGTGGGCTTTGATAGCTGCAACCTTGCACCTGAAATTTTAGGTGAAATTTTGCAAGGTGGAGCCGATAAAGTAAGAGAGTGTGGCGGCGTCATCGTTGGCGGACATACGATAGAGACGCAGCAGATGTATTATGGACTAAGCGCGACTGGCAAGGTGAGTCCACAAAATTTCTGGGCAAACAACACTGCAGAAGTTGGTAACGTTTTGATCCTTACAAAGCCTCTTGGCAGTGGCATCTTAAGCACAGCGATCAAGGCTGATCTGTTAAGTTTGGAGCAAATAAACGAGGCCGCAGGCATCATGGCACAGCTAAATTTCTACGCTCTAAAAGCACTAAGTGGCATCAAAGTTTATGCCGCTACCGATGTGACTGGATTTGGATTTTTAGGGCATTTAAGCGAGATGTTAAACGACAAGATCAGCTTTAATGTCTTTGAAAAAGATGTGCCAGTGATCGCAAGCGCGAAAGAATTTGCCGATATGGGCATCATCCCAGAGGGAAGCTATAAAAACCGCGAATTCGCAAAGCATTTTGTGAGCAAAGAAGCTGATATCGTGCTTTTTGATGCGCAAACCTCTGGCGGACTTTTGCTAGCTGTTAGTGAAAATGAGGCAAATTTAGCTCTATCACGCCTAAAAGAGGCTGGCTATGAGCACTCAGCTATCATCGCAGAAACGATCCAAAAAGGCGAGTTTGATATATTTTTAAACTAACTCTAGGCTAAATTTAGCCTAGTTTTCATGCACTAGATGATAAAATTTCTAAATTTCTTTTAATTTACCTAACCGCTTTATAATGTCAAGAAATTCAACAAAGGAGATATGATGAACTATCTTGAAATTTTAAAATTTCGTCACGCTTGCAAAATTTTTGACGAGAGCAAAAAGATCAGTGCGGGCGAGTTTGACTTTATCCTAGAGGCTGGCAGGCTAAGCCCAAGCTCGACTGGGCTTGAGCAGTGGGACTTTTTGGTCGTGCAAAACAAGGAGCTTAGAGAAAAGATCAAAGCCGTTTCGTGGAACCAAGTGCAAATCACATCTTGCTCGCATTTGGTTGTCATCTTAGCAAAGATTAAAGAGGTAAAAGTTGGCAGTAGCTATATCGATAAAATGATCGCTAGAAGAGCCGACAAAAATATTGAAGCTATCGCTGCAAGGCAGAAATTTTTTCTACTATCAAATTTTAAAAATGACGATGAGCTAACCTTTCAGTGGTCACACGAGCAGTGCATGATAGCTGCGACAAATATGATGAACGCAGCTGCAAGCCTTGGCATAGATAGCTGCCCGATCGAAGGCTTTGACAGACACGCTTTAAATGAAATTTTAGGCCTTGATGAGAGCGAAAAAAGAGTGGCTATCGTAGTGCCATTTGGCTACCGCCTAAACCCACAACCTGAAAAACTACGCAGACAAAGAGCTGAAGTAGTTACTTGGATCTACTAACTCACGGGGCAAAACGCCCTGTGATCTCTTTAAATTTAAACAAAAAGGCATTTTATAAGCTAAAAAAAGTAAATTTGCGTTAAAATCATGGCTAGTTTTAAAAAGCGAGGCTTAAATTTAATGCAAAAAAATAGCGCTAAACCAGTTTTGCAGATTTTTAAGAGGTTCTATGTAAAGATAGCACTACTTCTTTTTGCCTTCATCTTTCTTGCACTTTTTGTCATATTTGCTGGCATAAACGATATAAAATATGAAATTTCAACGCTAAATTTAATCACTAGAAACAATATCGTGAGTACATTTGTAGAGGTAAAAGACAATATCACCACAAAGGCAAGACTCATAGCAAACGGCGTAGAGCCATTTTATGAAGATACTGTTGTAAGTAAATTCTACGCCGCTTTTTACGTGATAGCAAAAGACAACTCCTTGCTTTATGAGCGTAAATTTGATGATGCCTTTGAGCTTCATAGCTACGATATTTCGTGGTTTTCAGATATCAAAGCAGGCGAGTTTAGGCTCTCTGATAGATTTTATAAAAATAGACGCTTTAAAGATATCTACATAGCTTACGGGCTAAAAAATGGCAATAAAATTCTCGTTCAGCTAAATCCAAATCTTTTAAAAAACAAGGTCGATACAGGCTACAATAAAAACCTTGCCGCATACGTCTTTTTGGTCGATAAAGATGGAAACCTCTCAAGAGATGAGTTTTATAGAAAATTTATAAAAGAGGACTTTAACAAATACATCTCGCAAGGTGGCGAGTTTAAAGCTGACAAGATCATTTTTATACTAAAGGATATGAATTTTTACAAGATCAGCTACCTAGAAGAGCAAAAGCTATTTGTCATAACAGGCTCTAGCAGGCAAGCACAGATCTTTATCCAGCTAGTTCTAGTCGTGCTTTCGTTCTTGTGTTTTGTCGCATTTAGCATACTTTGGCTACGTGATAACTCATATATAAAAGATAAAATTCTCTCTCCATTTATTAGAATCACTCTTTTTGCGGCAGATAAAAGTAGGCTGGCTGATGAAGAATTTGACATAAAAGAATTTACCTCGCTAAATAACAGCATCAAAAAACTCTACGAAGATAGAGATAAAGCTTACGAGACGGCACAAAGCTACGAGAGTAGATTTGGCTATGTATTTGAAAAGAGCTTTTTAAAGATCGTGGTCTATGACGCTTATACTGGCGTCATCACGGACATTAGCAACGCTCTTTTAGAAAATCTAGGCTACAAAAAAGATGACGTAGCAGATCTAAATATCAAAGAGCTACTTGAAGATGAGTCTAAAAATTTAGCAGAAGATAGAGAAAACGCTATCAATAATGATCTATCTTATGAAGCTAAGCTAAGGCGTAAAAACGGCGAAATAATCGACGTTTTAGCGACCCAAAGTAGCTTTGAGCTAGAAAACACAAGGCTAAATTTCATACTCATAAAAGATATCACTCAAGAAAAGATGACGCAAAGAAATGACGATATCATCAAAAGCTACGTCTTTTTATCGCCAAATGTCATCGCCATCGCTTCGGCACAAGAGCCATTTTTGATCATCCAAAGCACAAACAATGTCGAGAGAATTTTTAATGTCCAAAGCCAAGGTCTCATAAATTTAGAAGATATCATCGCAAGCGAGGACTTTGATAGCTTTAAAGCTGCCGTGCTAGCAAGTAAAAAGGCCTTTTTGCAAGCAAGCTTTAAAAATGAAGAGCTAAATTTCATAGCAAATATGACAAACGCTTACGGCAAGAAAATTCCATTTAAGATAAAGGCTAAATTTATCGATGCAGACGAGCAAAAGGTCATCTACTCATTTACCGATCTTAGCGACATGCTAAAGCTTCAAGAGAGATTTGAAAAACAAAGCAAAGAGAGCAAGGCACTGCTTTGGGCTAGTGAGGCAAATGTCTTTACTTGGGATAAAAGAAGCGATATGCTCAACATCTCAGACGAGCTAAGTAAAATTCTTGGCACGCAAAGCACTCTAAATTTCGAGCAAGCAAAGTCGGTCTTTGTCGATGAGTTTGATAGTTTTTATAGCTTTTTTGAGAGCTTAAGAGATGCTCAAACATACATAAAAGATATCAAGCTTTACAGCATAGATAAAGAAATTTTACACTTTAGACTAAGGGCAAAAGCGCTTGAATACGACGAATTTGGCGAAGTAAGCTTGATAAAAGGCACGTTAAGAGACCTTAGCCTAGAAGATAGCTTCTTTGTCTGCCAAGACCTACTTGCAAAAATTTTCTCATTTAGCAAAGAAGAGGTCATCTTGCTTGATGAGGAGCTAAAGGTCATTGATGCAAATGATACATTTTTTGAAAGTGCTGGCTCAAAAGATAGTGTATATCTAAAAGATATCACCTTTATAAAGCAAGGCTTAAGCGATATAAAGCACCAGATCATAGATACTATAAACAGCGGTGGCTCGTGGAGTGGCAAGGTCTGGAGCGAAAATAATAAAAACAAAAGCAAGCTTGAAGTCATAGAAATTTTACCGCTTATCGATGCGAACGAGAAAAAAACTGGCTACATCATGCTAGCAATGCTTGCAAATAACGAAGCACAAAATGAGAAATATCTAGAATTTATCGCATATCACGACCCGCTCACAAAGCTACCAAATAGATTTTTACTCTACAACAAGCTAAATTCTCTCATACAAAAAAATGAACAAAAAATAGCCGTCATCTACCTTGATATGGATGATTTTAAGAGCATAAATGACAACTTCGGTCACCAAATAGGCGATAAATTTCTAGTAGCTATCTCTGAAAAGATAGGCGCTATGTTTAATGGCAAAAATATCTTTGCAAGGATAGGTGGAGATGAGTTTGTAGGCGTCATAAACTACGAAAATTTAGGCGAAGTCTATGAGATAGCGCAAAATATGCTAAGGCTGGCTTCAGATGAAGTAAAGATAGACGAGCTAAAACTAAAAGCAAGCGCTAGCGTAGGCATAGCCTTGGCTGATAGTGAGCTTGGAGCTGATGATGTGCTACAAAGAGCCGACTGGGCGATGTATCAAGCCAAGATAAGTGGCAAAAACAGAAGCTATACATTTGATGCGAAAAAAGATGTCTATTTTAAGAGCCAGTATGAAGACGGCTCAAAAATTTTAAAAGCGCTTGACGCTGGCGAGATGTTTTTAGAATTTCAACCTGAGATCAGCTTTAGCACGGGCGAGACTTTAAGTTTTGAAGCGCTTATTAGATGGAGAAAAGATGGCGAGATCATCTATCCAAGCGACTTTTTGCCACTCATAAAGACAAGTAGCGCATCGAGCAATATCGCTTTATTTACGATAAAAGAGGCGCTTTTAGCAAGAAAAATGTGGCTAGAAAATGGCATAAGCGCAAAGGTTCGCGTAAATTTAAGCGTTAAAAAGCTCTTTACGGAGGAATTTTGGCATAAATTTAAAGCGATATTTGATGAGGATAAAAGCCTTGATCCAACTGGGCTTATCATCGATGTTATCGACGCTGCAACAGCTACAAATTTAGAAGTTTTAGAAATTTATGTGAGAAAATATAAAGAGCTTGGCATACACTTCTCGCTTGACGACTTTGCCTCATACTCAAGCTCGATAGAAGCTCTTGGCATGCTAAAGACAAACCGCTTTAATATAGATAATAAATTTTGCAAGCATATCTTTAACTCAAAAGAGGCACTTGAGAGCATAAATATGATAAGGTTTGTGGCTGATAAATTTGGACTAAATGCGACTATAAAAAATATCGATGACAAAAGAACGCTTGAGTTTTTACTTGGTCTTGGTTTTGATAAATTTCAAGGTAACATTTTCTCATTGGCGCTTTTGGCAAAAGATGCTGCTTCGTTTAAATTTGAGAGACCATATCTGCACATAAAAGACTATAAAAATAGTGAAAATTTCGAGCTTTTCAAAGGCTTAGTCGTGCTAAAAGAGCTTGCAAATGAAGTGATAGCAAATTTAAATCAAGACGACAAACTAGCACAAAGCCTAAAGCAAAAAATAGAAGATGAGATAAAAAATATAGGTAAATTTAATCAAGAAATTTCCATAAATTTAAGCAAACTAGCAAGCAGTAGTGACAGCGGCGAACTCTATAATCTAGCCATGTCCATCATCAAAGAGTGCGATATAAATTTAGGTTTTAGTAAGGAGATAAGAGTTGAGTGATGTAAATGTTTATGAGCACGAGATCCCAAACGGAAGCAAACTTTACTTTGCAAAAAGTGCGAAGTTAAAGAGAAAAATCGAGCAAAAAGCGAGTGAAATTTTAGAAGATGAAGGTTTTAGCGAGATCGTAACGCCGTTTTTTTCGTATCATCAACATCTAAGCGTAGATGCGACAAATCTTCTGCGCTTTAGCGACAGTCTAAACCACGAGATAAGCCTAAGGGCTGATAGCACGGTTGATACCGTTAGGATCGTGCTTAGAAGACTTAAGGCAAATGAGCCAAAGAGGTGGTTTTACATCCAGCCAGTCTTTCGCTACCCAAGCCAAGAAATTTATCAAATAGGCGCTGAGCTTATCGGCGAAAACGACATTTTAAAGAGCATAAACATCGTTGCAAAGCTCTTTAGCGAGCTTGAGATCGGCGCTTGTTTGCAGCTTAGCAACATGCAAATCCCAAGGATAATTTGCGAAATTTTAAACTTAGAGATAGAAATTTTTGAAAATTCATGGCTAGAAAAGATACTAGCCCAAAATGTGCCGTGGCTTAGCAAACTAGCCCTTTTAAAGGACGCTAGTGAGCTTGATGAGATAGTAAATTTAGTCCCTGATAAGCTAAAAGAGGCGCTAAGAAATTTACAAAACGTAGCCAAATCACTAGAATATAAAAATTTAAGAATAGTTCCGCTATATTATTCAAAAATGAGATATTATGATAGTTTATTTTTTAGATTTTTAAAAAACAACGCCATCTTAGCAAGTGGCGGAAACTATGAAATAGACGATATTTCAAGCAGCGGGTTCGCTGTTTATACTGATGCATTGATAGAAGAAAAAATTAATTTAAGGAAGTAAGAATGAGAAAGGCTGATTTAGTAGTTGGTGTTCAATGGGGTGATGAGGGCAAAGGCAAGATAGTTGATATGCTAGGACTAAACTATGACATGATTTGTCGCTCTCAAGGTGGCCACAACGCTGGTCATACGATCTGGGTCGATGGCGTAAGATACGCACTTCACCTTGTCCCAAGCGGAATTTTACACAAAAATATCATAAATATCATCGGCAACGGCGTCGTTGTCTCTCCAGAGGTGCTTATCACTGAGATGGCGCAATTTGACAACTTAGAGGGCAGACTTTATATAAGCGACAAAGCACACTTAAATTTAAGCTACCACAGCCAAGTCGATCAAGCAAAAGAGCGCTTAAAAGGTGAAAAAGCGATCGGAACGACTGGCAAAGGCATCGGACCAACATACGCAGACAAGATAAGTAGAAGCGGCCACAGAGTTGGCGAGCTACTTGAGCCAGAGCGCTTGTGCGATGCTTTGATGCATGATTTTGAAACAAATAAACCCGTATTTGACGCTCTTGGCGTAAAGATACCTGAAGAAAATGAGCTGCTTGAAGAGCTAAAAAGATATAAAGAGGTACTTGCTCCATTTATCGCAAATACTACAAATTTAGTTTGGAAAGCGCTTGATGAAGACAAAAAAGTCCTACTTGAAGGCGCTCAAGGCACACTTTTAGACATCGATCACGGCACATATCCTTATGTAACTAGCTCAAATACCATAAGCGCTGGCGCTTGCACAGGCCTTGGACTAAATCCAAAAGAGATAGGCAAGGTAATAGGTGTCATCAAAGCATATACAACTCGCGTAGGACACGGACCTTTCCCAACTGAAGATAAAGGCACGAACGGCGATAAGATGTGTGAGATCGGTAAAGAATTTGGCACAACAACAGGCCGCCGCAGACGTTGTGGTTGGTTTGACGCAGTAAGCGTAAAATACGCTTCAAGGCTTGATGGCGTAGATACTTATGCGCTTATGAAGCTTGACGTACTTGATGGCTTTGAGGTGGTAAAAATTTGCAAAGCGTATCAATATAACGGCGAGACCATAGACTACGTGCCAACAGATCTTGAAAATGCAACGCCTATCTATGAAGAGCTTGCGGGCTGGGACAGCGTAAAAGGCATCAGCAGGTATGAAGACCTGCCAGCAAACGCAAGAGCATATATCGAGCGTATCGAGGAGCTAACTGGTGTGAAGGTCGGCTACATCTCAACAAGCCCTGAGAGAAGCGATACGATCATTAGATGAAAAGCAAATTTACCTCCGTCGTCCGCGTCAAAAAGCAGGAGATGGATAAGGTAGAGGCTAAGCTCGTCGTTGCTAGGCTAAATGTAAGAAATGCTGAAGAAAAAATAGCACTCTTAAGGGCCAAGCTTAATGAGTTTAGCCTGCCAAAAAGTGGCAACATAGGCGAGCTAAGAGAAAATTTAGAGCTCATAAATATAGCAAGAGCCGAGCTGAGTGCCTGCAAAGAGAGCTTAGAGATAGCAAAAAAAGAGGTCTTGCACTACGAGCACAAATATAAAAATGCAAATTTAGAGTATGAAAAGATGAAATATCTAGAAAAAGAAGAATTTAAAAAAGAGATAAAACGCATACAAAAGGCTGAAGCACTCGCTCTTGATGAGTTTGCGGTTATGAAATTTGCAGCCAAAAGCGAGGCGTAATGAGGGCTGTTTTACTCTTTTTTATGGTCATAAATTTTGCATTTTGCTTTGAAGTGCCAGTTGATTGCACTCAGATCTTCGAAGCTAGAAAAGAGGAAATTTCAAAGGAACTTGAGGTCATCGATGAGCAGCGCCAAGCCCTAGAAGTCTTTCGAGCAAGCTCAGCTGCAGCTTATGAAGAGAACAACAAAAAGCTTGCCAAAAAAGAGGCTGATCTAAATGCGACGATGAAGGTGATCGAGCAAAAACGCAAAGAGATCGACGAAGTTGTCGCTAAAAATGAGAAAATTTTAAAAGAGCTTCGCACGATGACAACTGATAAAGTCAATGAATCCTACGCCAAAATGAAAGATGGCGCAGCAGCCGAAGTGCTCTCGCAAATGCCAAGGTCAAACGCTGCTACCATACTTTACGCCCTTGATGCAAAAAAGATATCAACCATCATGGCTAAGATGGATCCAAAGGTTGCCTCTGAAGTGACAGCACTACTTCAAAAAGGCCCTCCATTTGTAGATGAAAAAGGTGATATGCCAGCTCCAGCTGGAAGCATAAATATGCAGTAAAATTAACTTACTGCAGCTCTATAAAAGCCAAATTTAACTAATAAATTTAACCTATTTGCTCACCCGTCTCTTATTTTTACTCCTGCTCTTGTTTTATAAAATTTAGTGGCGACTTACTTTTTACACATAGAGGCATAAGTGGCCCAGCGATACTAAACGCTTCACTTTTTTGGCAAAAGGGGCGAATTTGCATAAATTTTTTGCCTAAATTTAGTGAGAAAAACTTAGTAAATGGTAAAAA
>NZ_PIRS01000004.1:0-147836 GCF_003048985.1 Campylobacter concisus | reverse complement strand
GCTTATAATATAGGCATTAGAAAAGTTTAGTTATATAGGCTAAATATATATAAATAAATTTTTTTAACTTATATACTTGACATTGATAAACTAAAGTTGTATAATCCGCTTAGCAATTAAAAAGAAAGAGTGCTAAAAGTGAGTAAAACAAATAAACGCGATTTGATACTAAATTCTATCATTGAAGCCTATTTGCAGGACAATGCGCCTATTGGCTCAAACGAGCTTGGCTCTCGTATGAGCGTGGCGATACCAGCATCGACGATACGTGTTTATTTTAAAAAGCTTTCAGATGAGGGCGAGATCACAAAGCTTCACATCAGTGGCGGCAGGATCCCAACTATCGCTGCGATGAGAAGATATTGGAGTGAAATTTTTGGCGAAAACGACATAAATTTAGAGATAAATGATCCAAGAAGCTTAAAGATGCTCTGTGATGAGTTTGAGCTTTATTGTATGATTTTTGGCACGATCGATAAGGAGTTGCTAGAAATTTTAAATTTAAATGATAGATATCTGGTTTTAAATTTTAATGGCGATGAGATCGCCATTAAATTTGACGCTAGGATGTATAAATTTTTAAACAACCTTATCGGAGTTAGTTTAGACAAGCTTGAGCTTATCTGTTCTCAAGTTGGCTTAAGCGAACTAAAAAACAAGATAAGAGAGCTTAAAAGGACTAAAATTTACTTCCAAGAAAATGAAATTTTAGCCTTTGATATGTTTAAGGATAGACGCTTTAAGATGATTTTTGATCCTAGTTTTAGCCTACAGATGGACGAAAAGCTTACATTTTCTCCTATGTTTGATGAAAATTACATGGGGCTTAAATTTAAAGCAAACTACCTTGGTAGTGAGGCGCAGATGATCTGTGCTGGCAGTGTTTATACTGATTATGTGAAATTTATAAATCTAATAAAGGAGGCCGCGTGAGCGAAGAGGTAAAAGAGCAAAATCTACCTGAGGTTGAGCCTGTGCAAGAGGCAGCTAGCGATAGCGTAAATTTAGATGCACTTGGCGATATCTCAAAAGTGGAGAAGCTCGAAAAAGAGCTTGGCGAGATCACTGATAAATATTACAGAGCAAATGCTGAGTTTGAAAATATCAAAAAGCGTTATGAAAAAGAGAAAGCAGACGTTGCAAGCTATGCAAATGAGAAATTTGCAAGGGACTTGCTACCAGTCATCGATGCGCTCGAGATCGCTGCAAATTTTGACCCAGAAGATGATGAATTTGCTAAAAAGATCAAAGAGGGCATTTTGATAACGATAAATCAGTTCAAGAAATGTTTTGAAAAGCATGGCGTGAGCGAGATCGCAACTGATGCCGAGTTTGACCCAAATGTGCATAATGCTGTTTTAAGGGTCGATAGCGAGGAGAAGCAAAGCGGTCAGATCGTGCAAGCTTTACAAAAAGGCTATATGATAAATGGTAGGGTTTTGCGCCCAGCCATGGTCAGTGTGGCAAACTAAATTTAAAAAATAAATCTAATAAAGGAAAAATATGTCAAAAGTTATAGGTATAGACTTAGGTACAACAAACTCTTGTGTGAGCGTTTTTGAGCGCGGCGAGAGCAAGGTTATCCCAAATAAAGAGGGCAAAAACACAACTCCATCTGTTGTTGCTTTTACAGATAAAGGTGAAATTCTAGTAGGTGACGTCGCAAAACGTCAAGCAGTTACAAACCCTGAAAAAACGATATATTCTATCAAACGTATCATGGGTTTGATGAGCAATGAAAAAAATGCTGAAGAGGCAAAGGCTCGCTTGCCATATCACGTTGTGGATAGAAATGGCGCTTGCGCGGTTGAGATCGCTGGTAAGGTCTATACTCCGCAAGAAATTTCAGCAAAAATTCTTATCAAACTAAAAGAAGATGCTGAAGCATACCTTGGTGAAAAGGTAACAGATGCGGTTATCACTGTGCCAGCTTACTTTAACGATAGCCAAAGGAAGGCTACAAAAGAGGCTGGAACGATCGCAGGACTAAATGTGCTTCGTATCATCAACGAGCCAACAGCTGCGGCACTTGCGTATGGTCTTGATAAAAAAGAGGCTGAGAAAATTTTAGTTTATGACCTAGGTGGTGGTACATTTGACGTTACAGTGCTAGAAACTGGCGATAATATCGTTGAAGTTTTGGCAACTGGTGGTAATGCATTCTTAGGTGGTGATGACTTTGATAATAAGATCATCGACTGGCTAGTAAGTGAGTTTAAAAACGAAACTGGTATCGATCTAAAAGGCGATATCATGGCACTTCAGCGCTTAAAAGAAGCAGCAGAAAATGCTAAAAAAGAGCTAAGCTCAGCTCAAGAGACCGAGATAAATTTACCATTTATCACAGCTGATGCGACTGGTCCAAAACACCTTGTCAAAAAGCTAACTCGCGCTAAATTTGAAGGCATGATCGACTCACTTGTTGGCGAGACTATCACTAAGATAAATGAAGTCATCAAAGATGCAGGTCTAAGCAAGGGCGACATCAAAGAGGTCGTAATGGTCGGTGGTTCAACTCGTGTGCCACTTGTTCAAGAAGAGGTTAAAAAGGCGTTTGGCAAAGAGCTAAATAAGAGCGTAAACCCAGATGAAGTCGTAGCTATCGGTGCTGCGATCCAAGGTGCGGTTATAAAAGGTGACGTTAAAGACGTGCTACTTCTTGACGTTACTCCACTTAGCCTTGGTATCGAGACACTTGGCGGCGTGATGACTAAGATCATCGAAAAAGGCACAACCATACCAACTAAGAAAAGCCAAGTCTTCTCAACTGCTGAAGATAACCAAAGTGCTGTTACTATCATGGTTTTACAAGGTGAGCGTGAGTTTGCAAGGGATAATAAATCACTTGGTAACTTCAATCTTGAAGGCATCCCAGCAGCTCCAAGAGGTGTGCCTCAAATAGAAGTCGAATTTGATATCGACGCAAACGGAATTTTAACCGTTTCAGCGAAAGATAAAGCGACTGGCAAAGCCCAAAACATCACTATCTCAGGATCAAGCGGTCTTAGCGAAGAAGAGATAAATAACATGGTAAAAGATGCTGAGCTTCACAAAGAAGAGGATAAAAAGCGCAAAGACGCAGTAGAAGCTAGAAACCAAGCAGACGCACTAGTTCATCAAACTGAAAAGAGCATGAGCGAGCTTGGCGAGAAGGTCCCAGCTGAGGATAGAAGCAACATCGAAGCTGCGCTAAATGATCTAAAAGAGGTTCTAAAAGATGAAAACTCTTCAAAAGAGCAAATCGACGCAAAGGTAGAAGCTCTAAGCAAAGCTAGCCACAAACTAGCAGAAGCTATGTATAAAAAAGATGAAAACGCTGGTGCAAACGGCGGCAACAAAAAAGACGACGACGTCATAGACGCTGAAGTCGAGTAAAACTCCTAGAGCAGGGCAATCAGCCTTGCTCTTTTAACTTATAAATTTAAGCCCCTAAACACTTTTTAATATACACTCACAACATCATTTTACGAGATAAAAAGTATAAATTTCTAAAATGCAAAAATTTAGCCGTGCTCTAAAATCAAGACCTTTTAACGATCTCTACCCATCTATCAAGCTCTTGTTGCTCGACTTTTAGCGTGCTGCTTTCGCCGTGTCCTGGATAAAGTGCAAAGTCACCCTTTAGATTTTTGCATTTTTCTAAGCTTTTTAGCATCTCATTTTTATCTGAATATGGAAAGTCCCAGCGTCCGATGCTACCTTTAAATAAAAAATCTCCACTAAACATCGCGTCATCTATCTCTATCATCGAGCAGCCCGGTGTGTGCCCTGGGAAATGGTGAAATTTAAAAGAAAATTCATCCACTACAAAGCTCTCATCGCCTTGAGCCAAAACATCTGGCACAAAGGTATTTTTCATATAGCCAAAAATGTCACTCTCGCACATAAAAGCATCAAATTTATTGATATAAACTGGGATTTTTAGCTCATTTTTTAGCTCGCTCACGTCGTAAATATGGTCAAAATGCCCATGAGTGCAAAGTATTGCCTTTAAATTTTGTGCATTTTGCAAAACCCACTCTTTTGCCCCATCGCCTGGGTCTATCACTAAACTTGAGCCATTTTTGGTGACGATGTAGCAATTTGTCCCAAAATCGCCAAAACTTTTATGCATTACTCTCATTTCTTACCTTAAATTTATTATTTCTTAAATATTTGCATCTTTTTACTTAAACTTAAAGAAAAATTTTAAATTTACTTAGTATAATCTTTTCAAAAGGAAGCAAATTTAGGCAAAGGGACAATGAAGGGGTATCAAAAAATAGAAGAAACCTTAGTTTTTAGCTTAAAAGATAAAACTAAAGGTAAAAAACTACTATTAGGTGTAAGCGGCGGTATTGATTCTGCTGTGGTTGCGACACTTTGTGCGAGAGCAAAGCCAGATGAAACTCATGCTCTCATCATGCCAACAGCATCATCAAACAAAGAAAATATGGACGATGCCTTAAATTTATGTGAAAAACTAAACATAAAATATAAGGTTTTGTCTATAGAGAGCATTTTAAATGCCTTTTACGAAACGATAGATGTAAATTTAAGCAATTTAAGAAAAGGGAATTTGGCAGCTAGAGTTAGAATGAGCTTGCTTTATGATTATTCATCTAGTATAAATGCTCTGGTCATCGGCACAAGCAACAAAAGTGAGCTTATGCTTGGTTATGGCACGATATTTGGAGACTTGGCGTGCGCGATAAATCCTATCGGAGAGCTTTATAAGAGTGAAATTTTTGAATTTGCAAAACATCTTGGCGTTGATAAAAATTTTATAGACAAGGCGCCTTCGGCCGATCTTTGGGATGGACAAAGCGACGAGGGTGACATAGGTTACAGCTATGCTGTTATCGACGAGATTTTACAAAATTTAGAAAATAACAAGGAGCAGGTCATCAAAAAGTTTGGATCAAAAGCGGTCTTGGATATAGAAAATAGAGTTGTGACAAACAGGTTTAAACGACAAATGCCGTTGATAGTGAAAATTTAAAGGATTAAAGATGAGAGAAATTCCGTTTTACAAACCGACTATCACTGAGCGTGAGAGTGAGCTTATCGAAGAGGCTTTGCATTCTGAAAATGCTACTGATACAGTTGCTAAATTTGAAGAAAAGATCAAAGAGTACTTTGGTGCGAAATTTGTAGTTACTACAAATAACATCGCAGCAGCGCACCATCTAGCACTAAGCGCGATGGACACAAAGCGCGGTGACAAGGTCATCTGCTCAGTAAATGCCTTCCCTAGCGTGGCTCAGGCTGTTAGACATTTTGATGCTGAGCCTATCTTTGTTGATATCGATGAAGAGGACTTTAACATCAGCCCAGAAGCCCTTGAAAAGGTGCTAAAAGAGCAAAATCACAAAAAACTAAAATGTGCTTTTATCTCACACATCGCTGGACAAAGCGCTAGGCTTGATGAGATAAAAGCTATCTGCGAAAAATACGGCATCGTCGTTTTAGATGATGCAAACCGAGGCATAGGACTAACATATAATGGCAAAAAGGTTGGTTCAGACTCGTTTTTGTCATGCTTTCAGACAAACTCACGCGTGCAAAATCCTATCTCAACAGTTGGATTTTTCACGACAAATGACGAAGAGGTCTATAAAAAAGCAAAACTACTTCGTAACTACGCCCTTGTAAATGGTATAGATAAATTTGGTAGTTTAAGCTACATCTACGACGTTGTTGATATCGGTTTAAAATATGACATAAACTCGATAAATGCGGCATTTTCTATCGCTCAGCTTGAAAAGACAGACGAGCTTATAAAACGTAGAAAAAAGATCGCTGAAATTTACGATAAAGAGCTTAAAGAGTGTCACAACATCACAACTCCAGTCAAAAAACGCGAGCACATTTACACTCAGTATATCATCAAGATAAATAAAAACCGCGACAGCTTTGCTAGAGAGCTTTTGGAGCGTGGAATTCACACTTCGCTGCACTACATACCGATACATTTGCTAAGCTATTATAAAAATAAATATTCGCTTAAAGTAAATGACTTCCCAAATGCTCTAAAAGCGTATCAACAAGTCTTGTCGCTGCCTATATATCATAGTTTGAGCGACGAAGAGGTGCAATACATCTGCAGCACGATAAAAGAAATTTCTAAATCTCGTGTTTAAGAAATTTAACATCCTTTTACACTCTTGGGCGAATGACTACTTCTTTCGCCCAAATTTCTTTCAAATTTTACTAGCATTTTTACTTTTGCCACTAAGTCTTATCTACGCTTTAGTCGTTATTTGCAAGAAATTTAGCGCGCAAAAAAAAGATCTAGGCATAAAGATAATAAGCGTTGGAAATTTAACTCTTGGAGGAAGCGGCAAGACCCCACTTTGCGTCGCTATCGCTAAGAATTTCGAAGGCGCTTTTATCATCCTTAGAGGCTATAAAAGAAAGAGCAAGGGCATGCAAGTTGTCGCTAGGGATGGCGAAATTTTGCTTGACGTGGCGGCAAGTGGCGATGAGGCGATGATATATGCCACAAGCATCAAAAACGCAAATGTGATCGTAAGCGAAGATAGAAAAGTAGCCATAGACTACGCCAAAGAGCATGGCGCAAAGTATATCTTGCTGGACGATGGGTTTTCTAAATTTGACATAGCTAAATTTGACATATTAGTGCGTCCAAACCCAGAGCCAAAGCTAAAGCTTTGCTTGCCAAGTGGGGCTTATAGATATCCATTTAGCTTTTATAAATTTGGTGATTTCATAGCACGTGAGGGGCAAACTCACTTTAGAAAGAGTGAAATTTTAAATAAAAGCGAAAAAATGGTGCTAGTTACCGCCATAGCAAACCCAGCCCGCCTTGAAGCATTTTTTAGCGAGTGCGTGGGACAGGTATTTTTCCCTGATCACTACGACTTTTCAAAAGAAGAGCTAAGTGAAATTTTGCAAAGTTATGGCGCTACCTCGCTTTTGGTGACGCAAAAGGACTATGTAAAGGTAAAGGATTTTGGACTGAGAGTATCGCTTATAACGCTTGAAGTTACGCTAAGCGAGGAGTTTAAAAAGGTTTTGGCGAAGCAAATTTAAGCCCATTTTGTTATAATGAGCCACTTTTTAAAAGGAAAATTTAGATCAAAATGAGAATTTTAATCACCTCAGTCGCAAAGAAAAAAGAGGCAAAAAAATTAAGCAAAAAGCTCGTAAAAAAGGGACTTGCAGCTTGCGTGAGTAGCTTTAGCGCAAAGAGCATTTATCTTTGGCAAGAGAAGCTTTGTGATGAAAAAGAGCAAATTTTACTCATAAAAACAGACGTGAAATTTAAAAAAGTAGCTAAATTTATAAGAAAGCACCACAGCTACAAAACCCCAGAAATTTTGGCACTTAAGCCAAAAGATGTTTTTAAAAAATACGAAAATTGGATAAAAAAATCAACCAAAAAAGGCAAAAAATGAGACTAGCACCAACTAGAAGCGTAAAAGACGAAAAGGTAAAAAATGTAAATTTAAGCACAGCCATGCTTAGCCCAAGCTCCGCTCACGGCGGACTTTACGCGCCAAAGAAGCTACCAAAGATCACAAAGGCAAAGTGGCAAGAGCTCTCAAGCCTAAGCTACGAAAAGCTCGCACTTCACATCATCTCGCTATTTAAATTTGACGTGCCAGAGGCGTTTTTCAAAAAAGCGGTCAAAAGATATGCAAGCTTTGATGATCCAAAGCACCCAGTCATTTTTAAAAAAATAGATAAAAATTTATACGTAAATGAGCTCTATCACGGTCCAACAAGGGCATTTAAGGATATGGCGCTTCAGCCTTTTGGCTCGCTGCTTAGCCAGCTAGCAAAGGAAAGGGGCGAAAGATACCTTATCATGTGCGCAACTAGCGGTGACACTGGTCCTGCGACACTTCAAACCTTTGCAAATGACGAAAATATAAAGGTCGTTTGCCTCTATCCAGATGGCGGCACGAGCGAGGTACAAAAACTACAAATGCAGACCATGCAAGGTGAAAATTTAAAGGTTTTTGGCATAAAAGGCGACTTTGACGACGCCCAAAGAGCGCTAAAAACGCTGCTTGCAAATGATAAATTTAAATCTGAGCTTAAGAAAAAGCGCCTTAAACTAAGCGCGGCAAACTCGGTAAATTTTGGCAGAATTCTCTTTCAGATCATCTACCACGCCTACGCCTACGCAAATTTACTAAAACAAAAGGCGCTTAAGGCAAACGAGAGCTTTGACATCATCGTGCCAAGTGGAAATTTCGGCAACGCTCTTGGGGCGTATTACGCTAAAAAAATGGGCGCAAAGATCGGTAAGATCAAGATCGCCTCAAACGCAAACAACATCTTGACGCAGTTTTTCACCACCGGAGTTTACGACCTCAGGGACAAAAAGCTGGTTAAGACGATAAGCCCAGCCATGGATATTTTAATAAGCTCAAACGTCGAGCGCTTGCTATTTGATAAATTTGGTAGCGAGCGAACTAATGAGCTCATGCAAAGCTTAGCCAAAAATAAATTTTATAAGCTTAGCAAGCAAGAGCTTGAAGTGCTACAAGAGGACTTTGAGGCTAGCTGGTGCGAAGATAAAGAGTGCGAGGCATATATCGCAAAGCTCGCAAAGGACGGCTACGCGATCGATCCGCATACGGCTACTTGCTTTAAAATGGTGGATGCTAGCCGCATAAATGTCATCACATCGACCGCGCACTGGGTGAAATTTACGCCAAGCATGATCAAAGCGTGCCAGATCAAAGATACAAAAGATGAAAAAGATGCGCTCGCAAAGACTGCTAAAATCTTAAATGACAGCGTGCCAAACTCGATAAACTCGCTATTTAGTGCGAAAATTTTGCATAAAAATATCATAAAAGAGGACGAGATCAAAAAGTGCGTCCTAGAATGGATCGAGCGATGATAATCATCCCAGCCCGCCTTGCCTCAACAAGGTTTAGTAATAAAATTTTAAAAGAGATAAACGGCGTGCCGATGTTTGTGGCGACGGCTCTTAGAGTAAGCGGCGTGGACGATGTGGCGGTTGCGGTGGACGAGCCAAGCGTGCTTGATATCGCCAAGGCTCACGGCATAAAAGCGGTGCTAACTAGTAAAGATCATCAAAGTGGCACCGACAGGATAAATGAAGCGGCACAAATTTTGGGGCTAAGTGAGAGCGAGATCATCATAAATGTTCAGGCTGATGAGCCATTTATCGAGCCTGAAAATATCGCTAAATTTAGGGCATTTTGCGAGCAAAACAGGCAAAAAGCCTTTATGTTTTCTTGCTATAAAAAGATGGACGATGAGTTTGCAGATGATAAAAATTTAGTCAAAGTGGTGACTGATTTTGAGGGATATGCGCTTTATTTTTCAAGATCGAGGATACCATTTAACAGAAGCGAGTGCAAAAGCTACAAGGCGCACCTTGGCATCTACGGATACAGCGTAAAAAGCCTAAAAGAGTTTTGCGGCCTCTTGCCTTCAAGCCTTGAAAACACCGAGAAACTCGAGCAGCTGCGCGCCCTAGAAAATGGCAAAAAAATAGCGATGCTAGAGGTTGAAAGTCAAAGTATCGGCATCGATAGCGAAGAGGACTACCAAAGAGCGCTAGCTAAATTTGGCAAATGAGCCTAAATTTGCTCTGCTTTGGCGTCTTTGCTGCGGCAGAGCAAAATCTAAATTTTATAAATTTGGGTAATGGTTTGGCTGATTTTTTGACTTTGATTTTGTGCTCTTGCTCAATTTAGCCATGTTTATTGGTTTAAATTTACTGCGAACTTCATATTTTAAATTTATTTGAATAATTTTGCCTATTTGCTGAGATATTTTAAAACTAAGACAACCGCAAATTTTACTGAGTTTTGTTTTTGCATCGTAGTCTTGTCCGCACGCGGTTTGGCAAAAAAATGATTAAATTTTAGTTGTGTTGGTTGCCTTGGCGCTAAACTAAATTTAGTTTCTATTTCTACTTGTTGGCATGTTTTAAAATTTGATAAATTTAAGATGACTGCAAGTTTTGGCTTTGTGATTTTACTCACATCACCGCACGATATAAATTTTATAGCCAAAATTTGCTTCTTTGTCGCTTTCGTAGTTGGTTGTGAGATCTGCAAAGCCTAGAGAAATTTGGCTGATAAATTTAAAAAACAGCCAAATTTGCTTTAAAATTTAAATTTTCCCAAGCTTTGCTAGGAAATTTTTAGCATTTATAAAGCCGATCGTTCTAAGTGCTTTTTGCTCTTCGTCACCTTTGAAAAGTAGGAGTGCAGGCGGATCGATGAGCCCAAAATTTCTCAACATCTCATCATTTTGCGACCCACCACTTGTCACATCGATGCGAATAAGCGTAAAATTTGCCAAAGCATTTTTCACGCCAGCATCCTTAAAAGTGATATGCTCTATCTCTTTGCAGCTCGCGCACCACTCGGCATAAAAATCCACAAGTACTGGCTTACTTGAGCTTTTTATCATCTCATTTAGCTCGTTTAAATTTCTAGCTTGTTTGAAATTTAGCTCGCTCTCGTTTTTGGCTAAATTTAGCCCAGAAAGCGGCGAAAAAGCATCTTTTGAGCCTAAAAACGCGCCAACTATCAGCATGAGTGAGTAGATAAAGACCAGCACGCAAAGTGCTTTTTTAAATTTAGCCCAGCCGCTATTTGCTGCCTCAAACGCCCCAAGGTAAATGGCTGCAAAGACACCTATGACGCCATAACCAAGTAGCTCAAAAAACGCTCCAAGCACGCGTGCAAGGATCCAAACGGCCATGATGAGCATCAAAAAGCCAAAGAGTTTTTTGACCTCGTCCATCCAGCCACCAGGTCTTGGCAGGAGCTTGCCAGAGCTTAGCCCTATCACAAGAAGCGGTGCGCCCATGCCAAGCCCCATGACAAAGAGCATGATGCCCCCATAAAGTGCGTCGCCGCTTTGTGCGATGTATAGAAGTGCGCCTGCTAGCGGTGCTGCCACGCATGGCGAAACGATGAGCGCAGAGGCAAAGCCCATGATGAAAACGCCGATGAGACCCGAGCTGTTTTGTGACTTTTTGCTGATTAGGTTTTCAAATTTTGAGGGCAGCTTGATGTCGTAAAAGCCAAACATACTAAAGCTTAAGATGACAAAAATGGCTGCAAATGCGCCAAGCACGTAGATGTTTTGCAAGGCCCCTGCGATGCCAAAGCCAAGTAGGCTTGCTCCAACGCCAGCAAGTGCGTAAGCAAGGCTCATCGCAACTACATAAACTAGCGAGAGCAAAAAGCCTTTTTTAGCATTTAGGCTGCCGCCCTTTGAGACGATGATGCTTGATAAGATCGGTATCATCGGAAATACGCAAGGTGTGAGCGAGAGTAGGAGGCCGTAGCCAAAAAATGTCGCAAGCGAGATAAAAAAGTTTTTGCTACTTAGCTCGTTTGCGATGCTTTGATCTTCTGAAAGCTCGGTAAATTCAGGATTAGTTTCATCTTTTTGCTCTTTTTCAAAGGCTATGATGCTAAATTTGCCAAATTTCTCAAAGATGTCATAAATTTTGTTTTGCGGGCGGTAGCAAATGCCATTTTTAGCGCAGCCTTGATAGCTTAAATTTAGCCTAGCATTGCCGTTTTTAAGATGCTCTTTTACTAAATTTAGTGGGATAAACAGCGAAAAATCTTTTGGATAAATTTCGTATTCGCCAGTGTTTTCACTCTTTGGCATATTTAGCAAAGAATTTATCTTCTCTTCGCCAAGCTTAACCTCAAAGCTATCTTTATAAAGGTAGATATTTTCGCCAAATTTAAACTTGATCTCAACGCCTTGTTCATCGATACTTGGGCTTAAAACAAATGCCTTACTGACGTCTAAAACCTCGGCAAAAAGCGAGCCTGCAAACAAAATGAGAGAAAAAATAAATTTAAAAAACATGCTAATCCTTGCTAAATCAAAAGAGATGATTTTAGTCTAAATTCTTAAATTTATTCTATTTTATAGTAAAATCGTGAAAAAGCGTGAAATTTTCAAAAGGAGTGATGATGTCAAAAGATAAAAAGCACCAAAAGAGCGATAAACTTGGCTACGAAGAAGAGCTAAGGCTGCTTCAGATAGAACTTTTAAAATTCCAAAATCATGTCAAAGACAAGGGCCTTAGGGTGCTTATGCTAATGGAGGGTCGAGACGCGGCTGGCAAGGGCGGCACGATAAAGCGCCTAACTGAGCATCTAAATCCGCGTGGTTGCCGTATCGTGGCGCTTACAAAGCCAAGCGACGTCGAGAAGACGCAGTGGTACTTTCAAAGATATGTGACACATCTGCCAAGCGCTGGCGAGATCGTCATCTTTGATAGGAGCTGGTACAACAGGGCTGGTGTAGAGCCAGTGATGGGCTTTTGTACGCAGGCTGAGCATAAAGAGTTTTTGCGTGAAGTGCCAAAATTTGAAGAGATGATCATAAACTCAGGCATCATTTTCTTTAAAATTTACCTCTCGATCACAAAAGAGGAGCAAAAAAAGCGCTTCAAAGAGCGTCTAAATGACCCGCTAAAGCAGTTTAAGATCTCTCCAGTAGATCAAAAAGCGCAAGAGCTTTGGGATCAGTACTCCATCGCCAAATACTCGATGCTTCTTGCCTCACATAACAGCATCTCGCCGTGGGTGATCGTCTCAAGTGACAATAAAAAAGAGGCTAGGCTAAATGTCTTTAAATTTATCCTAACTCACGTCGAGTATCCAAAAAAGATAGATGAGTATCTAAAATACGATAAAAGCGTCGTGAGAGATGGAAGCGAGGAGATCAAGCGTATAGAAGAGGGGCTAAATAAGGATAAGTTAAAGAGTATTGACTAAATTTATTTGGACTTGGCTGTAAATTTTGTGCTTTAAATTTACGGCCAAGTTTTGTTAAAGCCACCACATAAGTTTTGCTAAAATGACCATTATTAGACAAAGCACAAGAGCCATGAGATGTGAAAATTTACCAAATGGATCTGTTTTTTTTAAGATAGTGACATTAAAAACAGAGATGAAAGTGACAAGACACATTAGAAGCAAAACCGCGATCTTTGCTAGCAAGAGCTTTTGAAAGTTGCTCTGCCACCAACCATGATCGCCTCCAAGATAGTCCTTTGCCATATATGCCCCACTTATCAAAAGTAGTAAAAATGCCGTGCCAAAAACCTTTGCACTTCCTTTTGTGTAGGCTTTTTTGACAGCTTCAAGGGTTTGAGGACTTATCGTTTTTTTGGCAAATGGATATATGCAAACATCAAAAAATACATATCCTATAAAGATAATGGCGCAAACTAAATGCGTAATGAGAGAGAAAAGATACATTTTTTTGCCTTTTTTGTTTGGCATTATATAAATTTTATTAGTTGTATTTGCTGATTTTGATTAAGTATTGAGAAGTTGAGAAGATCCGAGCGAAAGCTCGCTCGGATAAATGTTTTTAGAAGCTATATTTTGCTTCAAATCTGATACGATTTTGTTTGTAGCTTTCGCCGTCTTTTTTGTCTTTAGCAGCTGCATACCATGTTAAGAATGTAAGCTTTTTGCTGTATTTGTAGCTAGCATCAAGTGACCACTCGCTTCTTTTTGCTCTTAACTCTTGAAGTGCATAACTTGTGCCCTTGCCTTGAACATATCCAGCACCAAAGCCAAATTTATCTATATCGTAACCAGCTTTAACAAACCAATAGTCGTTGTTTCCTTTGATGTTGTTGTAGTATTGTTTGCCACCACTCATTACACCATTTAGGATTTTTGCTGGGTTGATTAACTCACCATTTGCATCAAGTGTTGCAAAAGAAATTTTATTGTTGTCTTTGTTTTTAGCATCAAAGTCTAAATAACCAGCATTAAGTTTAGCACCAAATAGTTTTGTACCAGCTTGAACTGCCCAGAAGTTAGCATCGGCTACATCTTTGTGATCTGAGTCATTATGAACAAATTGACCTTTTAAGTTTAGATTTACATCATCAGTTACATTAAAGCTTACACCAGCATCAGCACCGTAAAGTGTAGCTACTTCTTGAACATTTGCAATAGCTGCTTTAAATGATACTGGATCATAGCTACCAGCTGCACCTAAATAGTATATATTGCCAGGAGCGTCACTGATGCTTCCTGCAAGTGTTGTTTTTAGTAGCGGACCATCCAACTCTGTACCGTCACCTTGTACTGCATCAAATGCAGCTGCAGCTAAAGTAAGACCTGGTACATCAGTATTTACTACTTTTAGACCTGTACCAGCCACATCTTTGTCATCAAAGAATGTACCTAATAGTTGTTTACCAGCTGTAATTGTAGTATTACCAGCTTTGTAGCCTAGATACATCTCATAAACGCCAAACGAACCAGTTGTATCTGTTTTGTCTGTGCCATTGCCACTAACATAATTGTATCTATCAGCAAATTTTCCTAGACCTTGATTATCACCTGAGCCATCTTTTGCTTCATATCTTAAATTTAAAACACCAAAGAAGTTATCGTCTATAGCAGCTTTAAATGCTGTTTGCATTCTGAAAACATGACCAGCTATGCTTGATTTTTTAGTATCAGAGGCAGCGCTATCTTTAAAGTGATCGTTTGTATAGCGATATCTTGCATATCCTGAAAGATCTACGTTTTTTATAGCTTCTTCAAGTGGAGTTGCACTTGCAACGCTTGAAAATGCACCTAAAGCAACCAAAGCAGCTAAGCTAACTTTTGTAAGTTTCATCTAAATCTCCTTTTGATAAAAATGTTTTGAAAGGATATTATCATAGAAAATTAATTTTATAGCTTAAATTTCACTAAAATTTAAAAAAATTGTTACCGATCATTTACCAAAATAAGATAATGAGATAAGTTTTGTCTTTAAAAAATTAAAAATTTTATGTATTTTTTGAATAGTAAAATTACTTGAGCTTTTAGTTTTCATTTATATTTATAGAATTTAACGCGGAGTAACCTATAAAAATAAGACCAAAAACAAATATTGCAACAAGAATATAACCTAACATAAAAACTCCTATTTCTTTAAATCTCTAATTTCTTTCAATATCAATTTAATTTTACTATTTGTGTATTTTATAAGCAGTAATAAAATTATCTCAGCGAATGCAGCCAAAATAAAAAGAGGAATTGTATCTTGGAAAATTTTATAATTAGTAGCACACCATCCGCCAATAGCTATAAAAGTTGCAACAAAAATACCTAGCCAAAACTTTAACAATCCTAATCTCTCTTTTGCTTCGTCTAATTTTGGCATATCATTCCTTTTTGGTTTGGTGGCTATTATATCACGTTTGCCTTATTTGTTAGCCTGCGCCTCTTCGCGCTCTTTCTTTTGTCTTATAGCGGCTTCTTTTTGGATATTTTTTTGCTGAGTGACAAAGATATGCTCTTCAAGTGTGACTAGCTGAAAGACGCCCTCAAAGATCTTGATCTCTTTTACGTAGCCTATCACTTTTACCTCTCTTTTTCTACTCTCTTCAAACCTTGCTTGTGCGTCAAATTCGACCACATCGCCAAGCTTGAGCGGCCCAAAGAAATTTATCCTAGCTCCGATGCTGACGCAAAATTCTTCATTTATAGCTAAAAGTGCTGCGTAGTTTGCCCCCATGAAGACAAAACCGCTATGTATGAGCCCCTCAGCGTCGCTCACCATGTCAGCCGTGGTAAAAAACCTAGTTTTTGCGTGATTTTTCTCAAGCAAAAATGCCGTTCCACTAAAATTTAGCTTCGTTAGAGGTGCTGTTTTTATCTCGTTTCTTAGCGGGTTTTCATCCTCTGGGAGGATTATTTGTGATTCGTCTTTTGCTTCAAAAATATTTTCATCTGCCATATTTATCCTTAAATTTTAACTCTCACGTAGGCTCTTTTTGGAGCTGGATAGCCCTCGATGGTTTTTGTATTATCGTCTGGGTCTAAGAAATTTCCAAGACTTTCACCATCTATCCACTGCGTTTTTCGCTGTTCATTTAGATCAGTCGCCTTTGTATCAAGCAGGGTAAAATCCCTAAATTTAGCCCTCTCGCACCAGTTTTCAAGCGCGCTAAGCGTTGGCACAAAGTAGATATTTGGAATTTTTGAGTATCTATCTTTTGGGCTTAGGGCAAAGTCGCCATCCATATCTATATACATCGTGTCTAAAAATAGCTCGCCATCAGGATTTAGCGCGGTTTTTAGCTCTTTTAGCATTTTTATAGGATCGCTTCTGTGATATATCACGCCAAGGCAAAAAATGGTGTCAAATTTCGCTGCGTATTCAGGCAAGCTCTCTACTCCAAGAAGCTCGTAAGCGATATTTGAGCGGATAAATTTATTTAAAAAAGCAAACTGCAAATATGTATGCACACTAGGATCAAAGCCAGTTATGCTTTTTGGGCCGTACTCAAGCATCTTAAACATATAATATCCATTGTTACAGCCCACATCAGCCACGCACTTGCCAGCTAAATTTAGGTGTGGGGCAAGGATATTAAATTTAATAAAACTTTGCCACTCGCTATCTATATATATATCATCAAGTAAAAATGGCCCTTTTCGCCAAGGCTTTAGGCTAAGGGCGAGGTTGTAAATTTCATCTTTGTTCGAAGCGCTCAGCTCTTTAAATTTGACATTTACGCTCTCACTAAGGCTAAATTCGCAATCAAAATTTGCTAAATTTTCTATCCTATTATAAATTTGCTTTTGTTGCTCGTTAAATTTGCTAAGATCCACGCTATTTCCAGTCGACGATGTTGTGCGGACACTCTTTTTGGTAGGTGCCAGTCGCGTCATAATACTCTTTACAATCATTATAATATTGCGTCGAAACTCCACGCTCGTTCATATAAAGACAACCATTGCAAAATAGCGCTATAAAGCCTAAAAATATAATCTTTTTCATGTGGCGGATTTTATCATAAATAAAAATTTTATGCTAGAATAGCAGGCAGTTTTAGAGCCAAGTTTGGCTAAGATTAAGCAAAAAGGCATTTTATGCAAAGAAGAGATTTTTTTAAATTCAGTAGTTTTTTAGGTGCAGCAAGTCTGCTTCCAAGTGTCACTCTAGCTAGCGACGAGCCAGCAAACCCAGTAGTTAGAAATTTCGACGTAAATTTCAAACATTTCTTACTTGAAAAGGGCAAAAGCTCAAGAATTTGGTTGCCGCTCCCACTAAGCACCACTTATCAGCAACTAACCCAAGACTACGTCATAAACACAACAGCTAAAAACGTCTATATCTCAGACACGCTAATACCAACAATGTATGGCGAATTTGAAGAAAATGAGCAAAGACCTATTTTAAATATCCAGTTTAAAATTCAAACAACAGAGCGCAATACCGACTTTAGCAAGGTAAATTTCGATCCAAACGAGAAGGTCGATCCTGCGATTTTGGAGTTTTTAAAACCAACTTCACACATCCCAACAGATGGCGTCGTAAGGGCAAAAGCGCTTGAGATCATTGGAAATTTAAAGGGCGATTTGGAGCGCGCAAAGGCTATATATACGTGGGTTGCAAACACTATGCAGCGTGACAATAGCATCCTTGGTTGTGGCACGGGTGATGTTAGAGCGATCCTAGAAAGTGGCAAACTAGTTGGCAAATGCACCGACATAAACTCAGTTTTTGTGGGACTTTGCAGATCAGTTGGCATCCCAGCAAGAGAAATTTTTGGTATCAGGGTTGGTCAGTCTAGATTTTCAGACCAGATGGGTAGTGCAAAAGACGGCGTAGCTAAAATTTCAGGCGGACAGCACTGCAGGGCTGAGTTTTATCTAAAAGGCTATGGTTGGATACCGGTTGATCCAGCAGACGTTACAAAGGTAAGGCTGGGCGAAAAGCTTACAAACGACGACGCTAAGATCGTAGCTGTTAGGGATTATTGCTTTGGCAACTGGGAGATGTGCTGGATAGGCTTTAACTACGGACGTGACTTTATCTTAAAGCCAACTCCAGAGCAAACTCCGCTAAACAACTTTGGCTATCCATACGCTGAGGTTGATGGCAACACGCAAAACTACTATTCGCCAAAAGAATTTAGCTACGACTACGTCTCAACAGAGCTAAAATGAGAGCCTTTTGGCTGATACTAACATCCATAGGTAGTGCTATCGGCGCTACCTTGTGCTGCTTGCCGGCACTTCTTTTTCTGCTTTTTGGCACATCTTTTTCATTTCTATCTTGGACACAAAATTTATACGAGTACCGCGTCCCTTTAAGCGTCGTGGCAGTCATTTGCTTTGTGATCTCTGGTGTAGCTCTGTTTTACAAGCCAAAAAGCTGCAACCTAAGCTATAAAAAGAAAAAATGGATACTTATATATATACTTTTTGGAGTGATTTTGCTTTTACTCCTTACATATCCGGAGCTTTTAGGAGAAATTTATGCGTAAAATTTTAGTTTTAGCCCTTTTGGTGGCTGCAAGCTACGCTGAGAAAACGATAGAAATTTCAGTGCCTAGCATGCACTGTCCGCTTTGCACGGCGATAGTAAGAAAGGCCGCACTTAGCGTTGAGGGCGTAAAAAAGGCAGATGTATCGCTAAAAGAGCGAAAAGCTGTCGTTATAGCAGATGACAAGGTCGATGAAAAAGAGCTTTTAAAGGCGGTTGATGCGACTGGCTATAAGGGCGAGATAAGATAAATTTAAAGGAGGCAAATATGTCAAAGAGCGAAGTTTTAGCGAAATTTGAGACACTTGCGGCGATACCGCACTGCAGTTACGAGACTGATAAGATGCGTGATTTTCTAGCTAGCTATGCAAAAGATAAGGGTTGTGAAGTCGTGGTCGATAGTTTTGGCAACGTTCATGCATTTAAAGGCAAACCAAAAATTTGCTTGCAAAGTCACTACGATATGGTCTGTATGGGCGATGCGCCAAAGATCGAGATAGTTTATGGCGATGATGGCTACATGAGAGCTAAAAACTCATCTTTAGGCGCAGATAACGGCATAGGCGTGGCTATCATGATGCAGATGATAAGCGAATTTGACGACATTGAGTGCCTCTTTACAAACAACGAAGAGGTTGGCATGGTAGGAGCTGCTGGCTTTAGCGGTGATCTAAAAGCCGATAAGCTTTTAAATTTAGACAGCGAAGAGGACGACCGCGTGACTATCGGCTGCGCTGGCGGTGTAAATTTATTTGCCACTATAGCGCTTAATAGCAAAAAAACAAAAGAGAGCACGCTTTATGAAGTAAAAGTGAGCGGACTTCCTGGCGGACACTCTGGCAATGAGATACATAAAAATATCCCAAATGCGATCAAGGTTTTGGCGGCATTTGTGACTAAAAATGGCTGCAAGCTTGTTAAATTTGAAGGTGGCGAGCGAAGCAATTCTATCCCAAGCGGCGCAACTGCACTAGTTCTAAGCGATAAAGAGCTAAAGAGCGAGTGTGAGAATTTAAGCGTGAAAAAGCTTGGCATGGGAGATGAAATTTTAGAAAACGGCGAGAAAATTTTAGCCCTTATTAACTCATTTTCACAAGGCGTAAGAGCCTATAACTGCGAGCTAGGCATACCGCAAGATAGCGTAAACCTCTCACTTGCAAAGATCAAAGATGATGGCACGCTTGAAGTAGAATTTTTCGCAAGATCAATGAGTAAAGACGGGCTAAATAGAATGGAATTTGAAATTTCAGAGCTTGCAAAAGCGGTTGGTTTTAGCGTCATTTCAAAAGATAGAAATCCAGCTTGGAAACCTATAAATGATAAATTTGCAAACGACATCTTAGAAGAGCTTAAAATTTATAAGCCAGAAGCAAGAATAACAGCCGTGCACGCTGGACTTGAGTGTGGAGTGCTTTTGGAGAAAAAGGCAGGTCTTAGTGCATGCTCAATCGGACCAAACATCTACTCACCTCACTCTACAAGAGAGCACTGTGAAGTGGATTCTGCACTTTTTATAGAAAAAGTCGTTCGCGGTATAGTTAAAAAATATAACTCATAAAAAAGTAAAATTTGCTAGAAATTTCTAGCAAATTTTATCTATATCACCTTGTCCTTGCTCTTGCAAAGATCACTTAAAATGCACTCAAAACAAAGCGGTTTTTTAGCCTTACAAGTGTAGCGTCCAAAGAGCACCATCGCTTGATGAAGCTTGCCAAGATCAGTTTTAAAGGCAAGGGTTAGATCCTCTTCAGTCGCTTCTGGCGTCTTTGCGCTGCTTAAGCCAAGTCTATGTGATACCCTAAAAACATGCGTATCAACTGCCATTACGTTTGCATTTGTCGCCTCTAAAAGCACGACGTGAGCGGTCTTTTGCCCAACTCCAGCAAGGGCTTTTAGCTTCTCTTCATCAAGTGGAATTTCTCCGTTATAAAGCTCAACCACGCTGTTTGCCATCTTGATCAAATTTACGGCCTTATTGTTAAAAAAGCTGCATGAGTTTATCATGAGTTTTAGGCTGGCTAAATTTGCACTTGCTAGCTCAAAAACATCTTTATACGCCTCAAATAGGGCAGGTGTGATCAAATTTACCCTTTTGTCGGTGCACTGAGCTGAGAGCATGACGCAGACAAGAAGTTCATATAAATTTCTAAATTTAAGCTCGCTTTTGGCGTCTTTAAACTCTTCTAAAAGCCTCTTTTTTATCTCTAAAATATCTTTTTTTGTTCTCATTTGGCTATTTTACCTAAAATTACAAGTTAAACGAAAAGTTACCGCATTATTTGATATAATTTTGCCCATAAAATCAATTTTTTAAAGGATTTATATGAAAAAATTTTTGTTTCCAGCAGTTTTAAGTTTAGCTGCAGCTGTCACTCTAAATGCAGCAGTAGTTGCAACAGTTGATGGCGATGCTATAAACGATAGCGATATCTCAGCACTTTTATCAGCGGCTATGCCAGGTTTTGACGCTAGCAAGCTTCAACCAAATGAGAAAAAACGTATAATCGACGATCTAATCAACAGAAAACTTCTTTTAAAAGACGCAAAAGCGACAGGCATTGAAAAAGAAGTTGATTACATCAAGGCTGTAAAAGCTGCACAAGAAGGCATTGCAGTTGAGCTTTATATGAGAAAATTATTTGACGGCATAAAAGTAAGCGATAGCGATTTAAGAGATTTTTACAACAAAAACAAAGCTAGCATGAACCAACCAGCTCAAGCAAGAGCAAGACATATCTTAGTTGAAGATGAAAAAACAGCAAACGATATCATCGCTCAACTTAAAAATTTAAAAGGCGAGGCTCTAACTAAGAAATTTGCAGAGCTAGCAAGCCAAAAATCAATCGACAAAGGCTCAGCAGCACATGGCGGCGAGCTTGGCTGGTTTGGTCAAAGCCAAATGGTAAAACCTTTTGCAGACGCAGCATTTTCAATGGCTAATGGCACAGTTTCAACTAAACCAGTTAAAACTCAGTTTGGCTACCACGTTATCTTAAAAGAAGATGGCAAGGCAGCTGGCACTGTAAGCTTTGAACAAGCAAAACCAGAGATCGAGCAAGCTGTAAAAATGGAGAAATTCCAAGCTGCTGTTAGACAAAAAAGTGAAGCTCTACGCCAAAAAGCAAAGATAGAATACAAATAAAATTTGGAGGATAAAATGGGCGTTTTGGATATCGTAAAACCTGGTGTTTTAAGCGGAGATGATGTAACAAAACTTTATGCTTATGCCAAAGAGCAAGGTTTTGCAATACCTGCTGTAAATGTCGTAGGCAGCGACTCAGTAAATGCTGTTTTAGAAGCGGCAAAGGTTGCTAACTCGCCTGTTATCGTTCAGTTTAGTAATGGCGGTGCAGGTTTTTACGCTGGTAAAGCCTGCGAAAACGCAGCCGTTCTTGGTGCGATCGCTGGAGCAAAGCATGTTCATTTGCTTGCCAAGGCTTACGGCGTGCCAGTCATCTTACACACTGACCACGCTGCTAGAAAGCTTTTGCCTTGGATAGATGAGCTAGTAAAAGCAAGTCATGAGTATAAAAAAACTCACGGCGTGCCACTTTTTAGCTCTCACATGCTTGATCTTAGTGAAGAGAATATCAACGAAAATTTAAGCACGTGCGAGAAGTATCTAAAAGAGCTTAGCGAGCTTGGCATCAGCCTAGAGATCGAGCTTGGCGTCACTGGTGGCGAAGAAGATGGCGTAGATAACACAAGCGTTGATAACGCGCTTCTCTACACTCAGCCAGAGGACGTCGCGCTTGCTTATGAAAGACTAAGTAAGATAAGCGATAAATTTAGCATCGCAGCTAGTTTTGGCAATGTTCATGGTGTCTATAAACCAGGCAATGTTGTGCTAAGACCAGAAATTCTTAAAAACTCACAAGCCTATGTGGCAAAGAAATTTAATACAAAAAGCGACAAACCTGTAAATTTTGTATTTCATGGCGGTAGTGGCAGTGAGCTAAAAGATATCAAAAATGCTGTGAGTTACGGCGTTATCAAGATGAACATTGATACTGATACGCAGTGGGCTTTCTGGGACGGCGTGCGCGAGTATGAGGCTAAAAATAGAGCATACTTGCAAGGGCAGATCGGCAACCCAGAGGGTGAGGATAAGCCAAATAAAAAATACTACGATCCAAGGAAATGGCTAAGAAGTGGCGAGGAGAGCATGGTTAAGCGTCTTCAGACTGCTTTTAGCGACTTAAACTGCCTAAATAGGAACTAGTCCTATGCAAAATCAAAATGATTTTAGTGAGCTAAGCGTGCCAAAAGAGCGCCAAGCTCACTCTTTCTTTGTCTTTTTTAAAGTTATCTTTATCCCTTTAGTCATCTACATCTTGGCGATACTAGCGTATCTTGGCATTATAAATTTTCAGATGAAGCTTCACACCATCGTGATGATGGGCGTTATACTCTTTGTTGCTTTTGTATTTTCACGCCATAGCGCCTTGGTAGCTTACTCAAATTTCTTAGCAAATGCCAAAGACTACAAGATAAGGCTAAAAGAATTTATCATCGCTCATCTCTTTGAAATCTCAAGCGTCAAAAAGGCAAATGCAAAATTTGAAGATTTTTTTGAGAGTTACACAAGAAATTTTAGAAATGACAACCTAGCAAACATCGGCCAAGCAGTCTTTCCTATGCTTGGAATTTTGGGCACATTTATCAGTATCGCTATCTCTATGCCAAGCTTTAGTTCAAGCACTGCAAACGGACTTGAAAAAGAGATCGCTATACTGCTAAACGGCGTAGCTACGGCGTTTTATGTATCGATATATGGCATATTTTTAGCGCTTTGGTGGATGTTTTTTGAAAAGATCGGCATTAGTAAATTTGAGAGATTTTATAGCGAGCAAAAAGAGCTAAGCCGTGAGTTTTTCTGGCAGGAAAATGAGCTAAATGCAAATTTCATGAAGGCAAGTGTAGGCTACTTTAAAGATAGTCACGACGCCTTTAAAATGGTGCTTGACGATAAATTTATAAAAGAGCTAAGCGAGCAGACAAATGAGAAATTTAAGAGCCTAAAAGAGCTTTGTGAGGTTGAGAAAAATATCATCAATCAAAGCAAAGCAGAACTTAGCGCAAGTTTAAAAATGCTAAATGAATCTGGGCTAAAACAAGATGAATTTGTAAAGATCCACTCCGATATACTAAAGGCAGTTGGTGCGTTTTCTAACGCCTTTAAAGATATGGAGGTTAAAATTTTAACCGAGCATGCAAAGCTTGGCGAAATTTTTAGCAGAAATTTAAATGCCACAAAAGAGGGTCAGCTTAAATTTGAGCAGACTATAAAGAGCTTTGACAAGGTTTTAAGGGAGTTTTCTTACTCGCTCATGAAAGAGCAAAACGAGGCGTTAAAGGCATTTAGAGCCTCGCTCGTGGAGAGTGCGACGATATTTAAGGCGGCTTATGAGCAAGAGGGCAGGAGCTTGGAGCGTGAAAAAGAGCGCGAGAGCCTCATTGCTGAGCTTAAGAAAAACATAGACGAGATCGATAAAGAAGCAAATTCTGTAATAGAAAAAATCGAAAATCTAGTGCAATGAAAATAAACAAAAATAACGAGGATCAATCGAGCTTTTGGGTTTCTTACGCAGACTTGATGGCTGGTCTGCTCTTTGTTTTTATGCTGCTTATCGGCGCTGTCGTCGTAAAATACGTCCTAACTCAAAACACTCTTGAAAATAAAGAGCAAGCCATCATCGCAGCACTAGCAAATTTAAAAGACGCTCAGGGCAAAAATTTCACCCTTGAAGAGCTAAATGATGCCCTAAAAAGCGAGCTTTCAAAGATAAGCGACGAAAATATAAATTTAAAAAAATCAAATGAAATTTTTGTCATACAAATAGACGCCCTAAAAGAAAAACTAGCCCAGCTCATAGAGGAAAACAAGGACGCAAATGCGAGCATAAAAGAGCTAAATGCCAGCATTTTTGATCTAAATCAAAAGATGATCGTGCTAAATGATGAAATTTCATCAAAAGATAGAGCGCTTAGCGACGCAAATGCAAGCGGCGAGAAAAATTTAGCCAAGATCGCCTTTTTGCTCGAGCAAGTGAGCAAAAAAGAGGCTAGATATGACGAGCTTTTAAGAGATCTAAACGTCACTCGTGACAGGGTCAAAAACCTAACCGGCATAAGGGTAAAAGTGATCTCAGCCCTAAAAGATAGGCTAGGATCAAGCATCGAGATCGATCCAAACTCAGGCGCACTAAAGCTTAGCTCTTCAGTGCTTTTTGATAAGGGCAGTGCGGTCTTAAAAGAAGAGGTCAAAGAGGAACTAAAGGCCACGCTTAGTAAGTATTTTGACGTGCTTTTAAATGATAAAGAGATCGCCTCAAATATCGATCAGATCGTCATAGAGGGCTTTACGGATAGCGATGGAAGTTACATTTATAACCTAGAGCTTTCGCAAAAAAGAGCCTACGCGGTGATGGAGTTTATAAATTCATTTAGTGACGATGCACGCCTTAGAAAGCTGCTTGTCGCAAGTGGCAGAAGCTACAACGAGCTAGTTTTTAAAGATGGAGCCGAGGATAAGGACGCTTCAAGGCGCATAGAGATCAAATTTTCACTCTCAAACAAAGAGGCTATCAACGAGATAGAGAAATTTTTGGAGTTTAAGGGTGATTGATAAAATTCGCTTAAGAGGGCGAGAATTTTGGCTTTTAAGGGACGATCTGCTAGGCGAGTTTAACGGCAACAAAGCAAGAAAGCTGGAGTATTTTCTAAAGGCCGATCTTAGCGGCATCAAAGCCATCGTATCTCACGGCTCAAGCCAGTCAAACGCGATGTATAGTCTAAGTCTTTTTGTCAAGCTAAAAGGGCTTAAATTTTACTACGTCGTCTCTCATCTTAGCTCAAATTTAGAGCAAGATCCAGTTGGAAATTTCAAATTTGCACTTGAAAATGGCATGGAAATTTTCGTAAAAGAGGAGCGTGAGAAATTTGCTAAAGAGCTAGCAAAGAGTAAAAACGCGCTCTTTATAAACGAGGGCGTGGCGCAGAGTGAGGCTGAGCTTGGCTTTATCACGCAAGCAAATGAGATAAATGAGTGGAGCAAAAAAAGTGGCATAAGGCCTGATATATTCTTGCCCTCAGGCACAGGCACTAGCGCATGCTACCTAGCAAAGCACACCGATCTTAGGGTCTTTACAGCCCCTTGCGTAGGAGATAGCGACTATCTAAAAAAGCAAATTTACGAGCTAGATAAAGATAGCAAAGTGCAAATTTTAAATCCGCCAAAGAAGTATCATTTTGGAAATTTATACCCTGAGCTTTATGAAATTTGGCTTGAAGTGTGCAAAAGTGGCGTGGAGTTTGAGCTTATCTACGACCCGGTGGGCTTTATGACGCTTTTTGCAAATTTAGATAAGCTTGGGAGCGAAATTTTATATATCCACCAGGGTGGAATTTTGGGTAACATTACACAAAAGCAAAGATATGAGAGAAAACTAAAAATAAAGGATCATAAATGAAGTTTTTACACAGCAGCGACGCTGACTTTGAGAGTAAATTTTCACAGCTTGTTAGGCGAAGTGACAATGATATGAGTGCCGTGATGCCAGTGGTTACAGGCATCATAGACGAGATTAGAAAAGATGGTGATAGCGCGCTTTTTGCACAGATAAGCAAATTTGATAAATTTAATGTCACAAGCAAAAACGACATAATAATCGACGTAAAAGAGATGGAGGCGGCCTACAATGCGCTAGATAACGCCCTAAGAGTGGCTTTAAATTTAGCTCACGACAGGATAAAAAGCTATCACGAGCGCACAAAACCAAGTGACTGGACCTATAAGGACGAGCACGACATCTTGCTAGGTGCTAAATACACCCCAGTTGATCGCGCTGGCCTTTATATCCCAGGCGGCAAGGCGGCATATCCTAGCTCACTTCTTATGAATGCTATCCCAGCAGTCGTTGCTGGCGTAAAAGAGATCGTGGTTTGCACACCAGCGCCAGGTGGCAAGGTAAATCCTCTGCTTCTTGCTGCGATGCATCTATGTGGTATCAAAACAGCCTTTAAAATAGGCGGTGCAAGTGCAATCGCAGCGATGGCTTACGGCACAGCGACCGTGCCAAAGGTCGATGTCATCACAGGACCTGGCAACATCTACGTAGCGACTGCTAAAAAGCTAGTTTATGGCGACGTAAATATCGATATGATCGCAGGTCCAAGCGAGATAGGCGTGATCGCTGATGATAGTGCGGACCCTCGCCACATAGCGATCGATCTACTCTCACAAGCCGAGCATGACGAGATCGCAAGTGCCTTTTTGATAACACCAGTGGAGGCCTTTGCAAGGGCGGTGCAAAGACACATAGAGGACGAGCTAAAAACTCTAAAACGAGAACCAATCGCAAGTGCTAGCATAAGAAATAAAGCCGCTATCATCGTCGCAAAAGACTTGCAAGAGTGCTTTAAACTGATGAACGAGCTTGCTGTGGAGCACCTAGAGATCGCCACAAATGACGCTTTGAGCTATATGGACGAGGTAAAACACGCTGGAGCGATATTTTTTGGACACTTCACGCCTGAAGCGATGGGCGACTACATCGCTGGACCAAATCATACCTTGCCAACTGGCGGAAGCGCGAGATTTTACTCGCCGCTTGGAGTTGAAAATTTCATGAAGCGAAGCTCTATCATATCAGTTAGCAGAAAAGGCATCATGCACCTTGGCAAACCATGCATGCAGCTAGCCGAAGCCGAAGGACTAACGGCTCATAAAAGATCAATCGCCGTGAGGTTAGAGGATTAAAAATGAAATTTGATTTTAGAAAATTTAAAATTTTCTAAAATCTTTTTAAAAATATTTTTTGCTTTAAGAAATATTTTTGCAACTTTTTATGAAATTTATAGTAAAATCCATCACGAAACTACTAAAAAAGGAGTTGATATGAAGTTAGGAACTTATACTGCAAACCAGGCTTCAGGAAACTATTATTTAGATCAAGCTAAAAATAACGAGAAAAAGGCGCTAAACGCCATCTCTGCAAATAGCGAGATCAAAGCATCAGGTGCAAATTTGCAAATCGCAGAGAGCTTACTTTCGCAAACAAATGTCCTAAATGAGGGCATGGCAAATGCAAACGATATGATCGGTATGCTTCAGATCGCCGACTCAACGCTTTTAAATTTAAGTGAGAGTGCGGATAAGATCGGCGAGCTATCAAGCAAGCTTTCAAACCCAGCTCTTTCAGCGAACGAGCAAAAGGACATAAAAGGCGAGATAAATGCGCTTAAAAATGCGATGAGCGACAGTGTAAAAGAGGCTAAATTTAACGGCAAAAACGTTTTTGACGCCGAGCTTGGCTTTTTCACAGGTGAAGGTACAAAAAATATAAATTTAAGCACAAATGCTTTTTTAAATGTTAAAGAGGATGGCTCAAATTCTAGCGATATTTTGAAAAATATAAATTCACTTCGCTCAGAGATCGGCTCGACACAAAATGCTGTATTTAAGGGCATGAATGCTCTAGCTGCTAGAAGTGTAGCAAACGCTAATAGCGTAGAAAATCTTGATAGCAGCGACATAGCAAAGAGCTTGGAAGAAAATTTACAAGCAAATTTAAAGCTACATGCTGCATCTTTGGCTAAAGCTCACGACACTACGAGCTTGGCTGCAAAACTAGATAAACTTCTAGGCGAATAAATTTTACCGGTCTTGTGCCGGTAAAACTCTTTTTTATTTCTATTTTTTTTAACTTATAAAACATATTTGTAAATTAAAATTTTATGTTTCTTAAGCTATTGTTTTTGGAATTAAGTTAATTATACTTTAAGATGAGAGCTAAGAGCTATATGTAATGTTTAAAACAATTTTTGGGTATAGATGCTATAAATTTTTCAAAGAGAAAGTCCTTTAAAGGGTATAGGCGCTAATAATTTACCAAAAGAAAAGCTGTCTAGGCAAGAGTATATACACCAAAGTAGGGCAAAACACTATACAAAAACATTAAATTTTTTGCTTATCTCTTTTGGTGCTTTGGTTGCGAAAATAACTTGATTTTAGATTGGAGTATAAATTTAGAATTAAAATAGTTTAGATACAGATGCCCAAAGGGCAGGGCTTGTTAGCCCTCAATGTAGTTTTTGAGTTTTCTACCAACTTTTGGGTGTTTTAGTTTCTTGATAGCTGAGCTTTCTATCTGGCGGACACGTTCACGAGTGACATTTAGCGCCTTGCCTATCTCTTCAAGAGTGCGGTCGCTCTCATCTTCAAGCAGACCAAATCTCATCGAAATAACCGCTTTTTCGCGCTCATTTAGCTGTGAAAGCACATCGTCGATCTGCTCTCTAAGGTCGCTTTTTAAAATTTGATCTATCGGTGATAGAGAAGTTTTGTCCTCGACAAAATCTCCAAATTTACCGTCTTCTTCGTTTGCGATCGGAGCTTCAAGGCTGATAGGCTCTTTTGTGATCTTGATCACCTGTTTTACCTTATCAACGCTTAGTCCGACCTCTTTTGCGATGACGCTTACGTCAGGCTCTTTTCCCTCTTCTTGGAGGTATTTTCGGTTGATTTTGTTGATACGATTGATCGTTTCTATCATGTGGATAGGTATCCTAATCGTCCTTGCCTGATCGGCGATCGCGCGCGAGATAGCCTGACGGATCCACCATGTGGCGTAGGTTGAAAATTTATAGCCTTTTCTATACTCAAATTTATCAACCGCCTTCATAAGGCCGATGTTGCCCTCTTGGATGAGGTCAAGAAATGGCAAACCCCTGTTTGTATAACGTTTTGCGATACTTACAACTAGACGGAGGTTTGACTTAGCCATTCTAGCTTTTGCTTCGTCTGAAATTTTCTTTCCGCGTTTGATCTGCTCTAAAATCTCTTTTAGTCTTGCTGGCTCAAGATCAAAGCCTTGTTTGCTAGCCTCTTTTGTCGTAAAAAGCTTTTTGATCTCGACATAAGTTGAGACCATCGTAGCCTCTGGCACGCGGGCTGCGATCTCTTCTTTGCTAAGCTTGATGATATCTTTTAAGATGCTTTTGTGATTTTTCTTTAGCTCGTCACTAAACATCGGCAAGCGATACTCTAAGCGTTTTAGCTCTCTGTCAAATTCATCGTCGCTTTTAAGAGCCGTCTCCATTGATTTTACGATCTCGCTGATTAGCTTGCTTGTTGGCCCAAGATCCATCAGCTTCTCTTTTAAAATTTTCTTTTTAAACGCAAGCGTCATCTTTGAAGCTGTGTCGTCGCTTTCAACTTTATCTTGCTTATTTGCGGTCTTTAGCCACTCTTTTTTAGCCTTTTCAAGGGCTTTAAAGCTCTCTATAACTTTTTCTGCACGCTTGTCGTTTTTGGCCGATTTTTTAGGAGTTTCGTTCTCATCGTTCTCCTCATCCTCTTCGTCTATGTCCTCTTCGCCATCTTCGTTTTCATTTTCGCTCTCATCCTCAAAGCTTTTAAAAAGCTCTTTTACGCGGCGCTCTCTGTTGATAAGCGGCTCTTTATAATCAAGTATGAAATCGATCAAAAACGGCACCGAACAAAATGCATCGATGATGATATCCTCGCCAAGCTCGATCCTCTTGCTGATCTCGACCTCTTCTTCTTTTGTAAGAAGCGCGATCTGACCCATCTCTCTTAGATACATCCTTACTGGACTATCTGATCTTGACCACTCTAAAAGGTCGCTTTCGCCTGAAAGATCGAGGTCTTCGTCGATATCCTGGTCGCTTTTTTGAGCATTTTCTTGACGTTTTTTAGCATCGGCTAAATTTCTAAGCTTTGCAGCCTCAGCAGATGTGATGAGCTGGACTTTGTTTGTTTTTGCTAGTTGTTCTATCTTTTTTACTACCGTAGCCGTCGGAGCTTTGTCTAATAATTTTACTAATTTTTCGTATGTCAAAAAGCCTTTTGCATTTTCAACAAAAAGCTCTTCTATCTGAGAAAAAGAGTCTTTTGCGGCGCTCATAAATTTCCTTTCAAATCGTATCATTGTGATTTAAGTGTTGGTTAAAAGAAAGTGGATTATACCCAAAATTTTTTAAAAGTGTATAAAAAGAAAGTTGGAACGATGATTGCTTAGTAATTCTAAAAAATCAAATTTTGATTAGGAAATTTTATGCAAAATGGTTATTATCAAGCCACTGCTGGCATGGTAACGCAGTTTAACAGACTAAATGTCATCTCAAACAACCTTGCAAATGTAAATACGATCGGCTACAAGCGAAATGACGTAGTCATCGGCGACTTTGCGAGAATTTTTAAAGAGACGCAAGATGAGCTTCCGCTTAAAAATCACACAAAAGACGGAGCTAAATTTCTAAATAGAACGCTTGATCGTGTGCCACAAGTGAGCGAAGAATACACCGACTTTAGCGCTGGTGGCTTTAAATACAGCTCAAACACGCTTGACTTTGCGATAAAAAGAGATGATGCCTTTTTCTTAGTCGATACTCCAAATGGTGTAAAACTTAGCAAAAATGGCTCTTTTAGCCTTGACGCGGACGGATATATCGTCACAAAAGAGGGTTACAAGGTGCTACCAAGTGGCTATGAGGCGCAAAATCCTGGTCAAAGAGGCATCCAAGTGCCACAAGGCGAGGTGCTAACCGTTGATAAAAATGGAAATTTATACTCAAATAACAATCAATTTTCTAAATTTTACATCGCTCAGCCAAGAGAGATAAGGGATCTAAAAAAGGTTGGCGACAATCTCTTTGAGAGTAGAAATTTTGACGACATAACCGAGCTTGATGAGGCTGACAGCGTGATGCAAGGCTACGCTCAAATGTCAAATGTAAATCCAGTCTTAGAAATGGTGGGTCTTATAGAAACCCAACGCTTAGTTGATATGTATCAAAAGGTTATGACAAGCCACATGACTGACCTTAACCAAGATGCTGTTCAAAAACTAGCCCTAAAAGCTTAATAAAAGGATAAAACTATGATGAGATCACTTTACACTGCGGCCACTGGCATGATCGCCGAGCAGACGCAGATAGACGTAACCTCACACAACATCGCAAACGTAAATACCTATGGATATAAGAAAAATAGAGCTGAATTTGCTGACCTTATGTATCAAGTCATGGAGTACGCAGGCACGGCTACGAGCCAAACTACCACAAGCCCGACAGGTATCGAAGTGGGCCTTGGCGTGCGCCCAACAGCGATAAATAAAATTTTCTCTCAGGGCTATTTTAAAGAGACTAGTAACAACCTAGATATGGTCATAGCTGGCAACGGCTTTTTTCAAATTCAACTCCCTGATGGCACGACAGCTTACACTAGAAACGGTGCATTTAAGCTTGACGCAAACGGCACGATCGTAAATAGCGATGGCTATCAGCTCATCCCTCAGATCACAGTCCCTGCAAATGCGACACAAATTTCAATAGGCACAGACGGCACCGTCTCAGTGCTTCAAGCTGGCGAAACCGATATGGCTCAGATAGGTCAGATCGAGCTAGCAAATTTCATAAACCCAGCCGGTCTTCACTCGATGGGTGATAACAACTACCTTCAAACAAGCGCTAGTGGCGACGTGGTGGTAGGTGTAGCAGGTCTTGACGGACTTGGCACCATTAGACAGGGCTTTGTCGAGATGAGTAACGTGCAGCTGGTTGAAGAGATGACCGATCTTATCACTGGTCAGCGCGCATACGAGGCGAACTCAAAGGCGATAACTACGAGTGACTCGATGTTAGAGATAGTAAATGGACTTAAAAGGTAGGTGATATGGACGCGACTTTGGCTATTGTTGGACTTATACTCGTTCCTTTTACGCTTGATGTTTTTTACTTTTCAGATAGGACCCCAAAGGGCAAGGGTCCCAAAAGTCAGGTGCATTAAATTTATAGAGCATTATAAATTTGGCATTTTGCCGCTAATTAGCTCGCAAGAGTATTGGTAGTTTTATTTTTACCGCCAAGCTAAAACAGTAAATTTATGTTTTATAAAACACTATAGAGGATAGAAAATTTAATTTGCTAATACCAAAGAGAATTTAGTAAATTTCTCATATCACAGCCCTTTTTAAAGCCTAGCTCGCATGATCTTTGAAAGTAACTTTTGGCAGTCATTTTATCCTCTTTTTTGCCGTTATCTAAAAGCGCGTAGTTTAAAAATCTTGCGTATCTATTTAATATGATAGTTTGATTAAGCTCGCTACTCACGTCGTTGTAGCCATTTATATAGATGAGTGCAGCGCTGTAGCAACCCTCTTTCATATCATTTTCGCAAGCTAGTAAAAATATCTTTTGTAGTTTTTTAAAATCTTTATCATCGCTTGAAGAGTTATAAATTTTTGTAGCAGCCTTGTAACAGCTCGTTAAATTTGCTCTTATATCGCCCTCGCTTTGGCACATCTCGTCTAAATTTTCTGCATTTAAAAGCATAATGAAGGATAAAAACAAAATTAGCTTTTTCATAAACTCTCTTTAGTGAAAATTTCTAACTATCTCGCAAGCCTCTTTAAGACCTAGCTTGCAAGCTTTTTTAAGCTCTTTTTCTGCCAGCTTTTTATCCTTTTTTGTCCCTATGCCATGATAGTAAAAGTATGCAAGATGTTTGCACCCACTTGCGCTATCTAGCCTGCACGCTTTGTTGTAGTATCTAAACGCCACTTCATCGTCTTTTTCTACGCCAAGTGCGTCGTCGTAAAGGCTGGCTAGGTTATTACAAGCATCGGCAAAGTCAAGCTTGCAAGCTTTAAAATAGAGCTTACTGGCCTTTTCATACTCTTTTTGCTCTTGATATAAGCTCGCTAGGTTGTAACAAGAGATGCTAAAGTCGCTATCACAAGCCTTTTTGTAAAGCTTTACCGCTTCTTTGTAGTCGCGCTTTACGCCAGGGGTGTTGTGGTATAAAACGGCTAGGTTGTAGCATCCTTCATAGAAATTTTGTTCGCAAACTTCTTTGTAAATTTTAGCAGCCTTTTTGTAGTCTCTTTTTACGCCGCCGCCGTTATTATATAAAACTGCGATGTTAAAACAGCTTTGTATAAAAGCTAGATCGCAACCCTTTTTAAATTTTGTATTCTTTCATCTCTTGATACTCAACACCAAGGTTGTGGCAGGCAAATTTATTGCTCTCATCGCAAGCTTTGTTAAGAATTTCTAGCGATTTTGCCATGTCTTTTTTTACGCCAAGTCCGCTTTTGTAAAACTCAGCCAGATAGATGCATGCGTCTAAATTTTTAACCTCGCACTCACTTTTGTAAATTCCAAATAGCCTTTTATACTCATCATCGCTGTATCTGCGGCTAAAATCAATGCAGTTATCCTCGATATTGCAGCTATTTGCTTGAGGGATTTTGATCATTGGATTTGTTGTTAAAGCTATTAAATTTAGTGTTAAAAATATTAGTAAAACTATCTTTTTCATAGAAATTTTCTTTATAAATTTTGTTGTTATTTTATAAAATTTAGTTTTAAAATGTGAGCAAGCAGTTAAATTTATAAAAGTAAAAATGCCTCTTTAAATTTAAATTTTTAAATTTTTGCTAATATTTTGGCTTTTTATGAAGGTAAAATTTGACATTTAGCTACGTTTTTAAACTATCCATTCCTATTTTTATGGGCTATTTTCCGCTTGGTGTCGCCTTTGGCGTGCTGGCAAAGAGCATGGCAGTGAGTGCATTTATCGCCATGGCGCTTAGCATGCTTGGATACGGCGGAGCAGCGCAGTTTATGATGCTCTCGCTCTTTAGCGTGGGCACGAGTTACGTTGAGGTCTTTATCGTGAGCTATCTTGTAAATTTGCGCCACACTTTTTATGGGATTTCACTTTTAAAAGAGTATAGCGGGATCAAATTTAAGCTTTTAAACATCGCTTTGCTAACAGATGAGACCTTTGCGATATTTAAAAATTTAGGGCTAAAAGATGCAAGTGATCGAAGTTTTGTCTTTACCTGGCTAAATCTTTTATCTTGGTCATACTGGGCGGCTGGAACGCTGCTTGGAGCGATACTTGGTGACTTTATAAAGACCGATACAAGGGGACTTGAGTTTAGCTTAACAGCGCTTTTTACAGTAGTCGTCATTGAGATGTTTAAAAGTGATAAAAACTACCGCGTGCTCTTTGCGGCGGTCTTTTTTGGAGTGCTTGGAGTGAGCCTCTTTCCAGCTAAATTTGTGCTTGTTGGCTCAATGGCGCTTTGTTTTGTATTTTTGCTTTTGTTTAAGGATAAAATTTGATAAGTGTAAGTTCAAGCGAGATGGTGCTTTTTGTGGCGGTGCTTTTAAGCGCCTTGGCTACTTTTATAACGAGGGTGACGCCATTTTATGCGTTAAGAAACTATAAGTCAAACCCATATTTAGACGCCATTGAGAAGCACATGGGTATGATGATAATGGTCGTTTTGGTCTGCTACGGGCTAAAAGATACGAAATTTAGCGAGTTTCCATATGGCTTAAGCGAGATAGTGGCGGTTTTTACGGCTATTTTGGTGCATTTAAAGTTTAAAAACGCCCTTCTTAGCATAGTCGTTTCGACTGGAATTTATATGTTTTTGATAAGAATTTTTTAAATAAATATAAATTTTGAAAATTAATAAATTTTTTAAATATATGACGTTATAATGCTCTAGCAAATTTTAATGCAAAGGAGTTAAAATGCGTTTAATCTTTAAGGCGGTGTTACTCATGATTTTAGGTGCTACTTTAGCGGTTGCTAAGCCAACCATCTACATCCTAGCTACTGGTGGAACGATAGCAGGAAGCGGCTCAGGCTCGCTTGATTCAAGCTATACTTCTGGAACTGTTACGGTCGATAAACTAATCGCAGCCGTGCCAGATATCAACAAGATCGCTACCATAAAAGGCGAGCAAATTTCAAATATCGGCTCACAAGATATGAACAACGAAGTTTGGCTTAAGCTTGCTAATAGAATAAATGAGCTTCTAAACAGCGGCAAAGCTGATGGTATCGTCGTTACTCACGGCACAGATACTATGGAAGAGACAGCTTACTTCTTAAATTTAGTCGTTAAAAGCGACAAGCCAGTCGTGCTTGTAGGTGCGATGAGAAATAGTGGCTCACTAAGCGCAGACGGCCCACTAAATTTATTTAACGCTGTAAATGTAGCTATCAGCAAAGATAGCGTAGGCAAGGGCGTTGTAGTTGTAATGAATGATGAAATTCACGCGGCTCGTGAGGTTACAAAAACTAACACAACAGGCGTTGATACATTTAAATCACCAAACAGCGGCAAAATCGGCACAGTCTTTTATGGCAACGTAAAATACTATATGAATCCGATCAGAAAACACACAGCAAGCTCAGCTTTTGACCTAAGCGGCGTAAAAGAGCTTCCAAGAGTTGATATCATCTACTCTCACGCAAATGACAACCCTGACTTTGTAAATGTAGCTGTTAAAAACGGTGCAAAAGGTATCGTTAGCGCTGGTCTTGGCAACGGCAACCCTTACTTTAGCGTGCTAGACGCACTTGGCGAGGCTTCAAAAGCTGGCGTAGTGGTAGTCCGTGACTCACGTGTGGGAAGTGGCGAGACAACTATGAACGGCGAAGTTGATGACGCAAAATACGGCTTTTTAACAAGCGACAACCTAAACGCTCAAAAAGCTAGAGTGCTTTTGATGCTTGCTCTTACAAAAACAAGCGACAAAGCTAAAATTCAAGAGTATTTCTTAACTCACTAAATCTAAATTCTCGTGGCGGAACTATTAAATTTATAGCTCCGCCCCCTCTTTTTTCAAATTCAAATTAAATTTAAGGCTCTAAAATGGGTATCAGTGCGCACTACTACGCCTACTTGCAAGATGATATAGAAAAGATCAAAAATGGCGATGTCGGCGAGCTTTTGGACGAATACGACTTGAATAATTTTTGGGACGCGATGTGTAAGATGCTAACTGGTAAAAATTTCTCCCAGAGGCTTAAGACTGGCGATATTTTTAGCTCAAATGAGCCTTTTAGCTGGGCTATTTTTGGGCGTAGTGCGCTAAACGAAGAGCTAAGCGAGATGATCTCTTACACAAATGCCACAGATGTAAAAGAGGTGGCTAGGGCGATGAAAAATGTTGAGATTAGCGCACTTTTAGCAAAGATAAATTTAAAAGAATTTGCAAGCTCAAAGACATATCCTGACATTTTTGGGAGCGAGAGCGAATTTGAAGATATAAGGGCGAGTTTAAAAGAGCACTTTACTGGACTTTTAAAATTTTATCAAAATGCCGCCAGTAAAGGGCTTGGCGTGATAACAGTAATAGCCTAAATTTATAAATTTAAAAATGAAAAATGAGCTATTTTGCTTTAAATTTAGCCAGCTTTAAAGGCAAATAAATTTATAGAGTGCCTAGATGGCAAAAGATAAATTTGCCATCTAGGCTGCGAAACACATATAAAATTGCCTTTGTTTTTGCACTAAATTTATTAAATTTATATGCCTAGCGCCAAAAGCCAAATTTCTCACGTCCAAAAGCAGGCTAAATTTGTTAATAAAGCGCTCTTTATCATAAATTTATAGATTTTGATTTAGCATTTCACTAAAATTTCAAGGCATCTCATGAATTTCTTGCTATTTTTTATCACCCTTGCGCCCATCTCGATGATGCCAGGCATCAACATGACTTATGCGATGAGCGTTGGTATGAGCTTTGGCTACAAGCACTCGTTTTTCGTGATGGCTGGGCAGCTTTTAGCGATCACGTTTGTCTCGTTTAGCTGTATGCTTGGCGTGGGCGCGGTGCTACATCATTTTGAGTACGCATTTAAGGCGCTAAATATCATCGCAGGCCTTTATATGCTCTATCTTGGCGTGATGCTCTTTTTTGGCAAGGGCGAGCTTAGCATCACAAAGGTCTCAAATTTGCCAAGCAAAAAGCAGATGTTTATAAATGGCCTCATCGTTAGCGTCTCAAACCCAAAGGCGTGGATATTTTTCTCAGCCTTGCTGCCTACATTTTTGGATAAAGACGATCCATTTAGCCTCACTCGTATGTGCATGATCACCGTAACGCTCGTTTTCATCGAGTTTTGTGCGCTAAATATCTACGCACTTGGCGGAGCTATGCTAAAGAAATTTTTACAAACGCACCTAAGGCTACTTGAAATTTGCACTGCCATCATCGTCTGCACGATCGGCGTGCTCTTGCTTTTTAGATAAATTTATCCCCATTTTACCTAGCTTGGCTAAAATTTGTCCAGTTTGCACTACATTTTTAGCAAAAGGATAAGAGATGAAAAAATTTCTATTTATATTTACAAATCAGCCATATAACGGCACAGATAACGCTTACAACGCACTAAGGCTGGCTAGAGCGCTAAAAGAAAAGGGCGAAGAGGTTAGGATCTTTCTTATGAACGACGCAGTCGATCTTGCGCGAAATAGCACTAAAAAGCCAGAAAACTACGACGTCGATCTAGTAGCGATGCTAAAGGAGCTTTACGCTGGTGGCGCGATGCTTAAGGTTTGTGGCAGTTGCCAAACAAGGTGCGGTTTGCATGTGGGAGAGCCTTATTTTGAGGTTGAGGTGAAAGGCAGTATGGATATCTTATCCGAGTGGGTGAGAGAGTGCGATCAGGTGATGACATTTTAGAGCAAAAAGGAGAATTTATGAGTTTGACATTTAGTGTAAAAAATAAAAAGAAGCTGCTTGGCGGATACGCAAAGCCGCTAAGCGAGCGTGAAATTTCAGCTCTTGTTGAGGGGCTTTTCTTTTTTAACAGCGAGCAAGAGGAGCCAAGCGCAAATGAGCTGGGCGCTGACGTGATGATAGCAGGCGTGTGGCAAAAGAGCGCTCGTGGTTTTGAGCTAAACTACGAAGATGGCGAGTATATCGTGCGTGTTTATACTCCAAGTGGCGTCGGCGACTGGCAGATCGCACTTGAGCTACTCTCAAAGCTCTCAGCTCAAACTGGCTCAAAAATAGAGTGTGACAACGAAAAAATTTATGATAGTGAGCAAATTTTAAAATTTGACTACGAGACTGACATCATGTGGGGGCTTGAAGCGTTAAAAGATGCAAAAGAGAAAAATCAAACGCTTTATATCTCTGGCGTGGAGCGAGACGTGGCGTTTGACGCGGTTATGGTAGATGAAATCTTTACAAGTGCCAGCCCTGCGGCTAAATTTGATGAGATGATGAGGCAGGTGCAGTATCTTGACGCATACAGCGCAAGAGAGCACCTCTATCAAGACAAAGACGGCAACGAAATTCTTGGCACATATACACTTAGTGAAAATTTACCGACCATCTTGCCTTATGCTCCATCTCCGTCGTGGCAGGCGCAAGAGGCGCTTGGGGATCGCAAGGTATCGCGCTGGGTGCTTACGCTAGTTGTGGGCGTGGATGATAGTGACGCTCACGTGCTTGATGAGTGCGAATATGGAGCTTTCATGGCAAATTTACCAAAAGAAAAATACCACTTCATCGACGCTGCAAACGTGCTTGTTGAGCCACTTAGTGAAGATGAGATGAAAGAAATTTTGCAAAAGGCAAAGGCTTAAATTTGGAGTTTTAAGGGCTAGTATTAAAATTTGCTTTATAAATATTTTTAGTCAAATTTTCATAATTAAGTTTTATTTTATGCGTAATTGACGTATAATTTACTCCAAGAAATTTAAAAAAAGGAGCAAACAATGAAAGAAATTTCAAGGCGAAATTTTATGAAAATGGGTGCTACTGGTGCATTGGCACTTGCTGCTAGCAGTGCAAATGCTGGAGTTTTAGAGGCAAAAGATATTAAATTTGACGAGGAGTATGACGTCATCGTCATAGGCACAGGCTTTGCAGGATCGATGGCTACTTTGCAAGCGCTAAAACGCGGTAAAAAGGTGCTAATGATCGAGAAAATGGGACGAAGCGGCGGCAACTCAGTCATAAATGCTGGCAATATGGCTGTTCCAAATAATGAATTTCAAAAAGCAGCAGGCATAAAAGATAGCAAAGAGGCTTTTATCGCTGACTGCCTAAAAGATGGTCAAAATTTAAACCATGTCGATCTGCTTGAAGTCATCTACGACCGCGCAAATGACGCTTTTGAATACCTAAAAACGCTTGGCGTTGAATTTACTGGCAAGGTGATCTCAGCGAGCGGTCACTCTATAAAACGTGCTGTTCAGTCTAAAAACACAAGTGGTGCAGGATACGTTTTGCCTATGCACGATGCGATCGATAAAAATCCAAATGCCGTGACAAAAAGAAGGACTAAATTTGATGATTTTATCATCGATGAAAATGGCAGGGTTGTTGGCATAAAATGCAGGGAGGATTATAGATTTGATCATCAGCTTGCAAATGATGATAAAGAGAATAAAACTGGCACGCCAAAATGCTTTAAAGCAAAAGATGGCGTCATCCTTGCAGCAGGAGGTTTTAGCTCTGATAAGTGGTTTAGGATGCAGCAAGTGCCATATCTAAAAGATAATATCGAGACAGTTAGTCAGCCAGGTGCAACCTCTGGAGCGCTAGTAGCTGCGATGAAGCTTGGAGCAAACCCTATCCAACTTAGCTGGATCCAGCTAAACCCATACACAAACCCAACTGAAAGAGGCTTTGGCACATCTGCACTTTTTACAAATCACTGCGCAAATGACTACGGCTTAAGCGTCAATCCAAAAACTGGCAAACGCTTTATGAACGAGCATGCAGGCCGTAAGGTAAAGAGCGATGCGATCTTTGCTTGTATGGCGCAAAGCGATAAAAACGATAACTATCCAGTAAATATCTGCGATCAAGCAGCCGTTGATGCAAATAATATCGCTTATACTAAAAAGGGCGTTGAAGAGGGTTCTATAAAGAAATTTAACACACTTGAAGAGCTTGCAAAAGCTTATAATATCCCGCTTGAGCCATTTTTAGAGACTATTAAAAATTTCAACGAATATGTCAAAAATGAAAAAGACCCTGAGTTTGGCAAACCTTTGACAAAAGCTGATGTAAATGGCATTGGCATTACAAAAGCACCATTTTATGCGAGTGAGACCACGCCAAAGATCCTTTACTGCATGGGTGGTGTCGAGATAAATACAAAAGCGCAAGTCATAAGCGCAACTACTCACGAGCCTATCGCAGGTCTTTACGCAGCTGGCGAGATCACTGGTGGCGTGCATGGAGCAAGCCGTCTTGGCACGATGAGCATGGCTGATTGTATGGTATTTGGCATGGTTGCTGGAGAGAATATCTAATTTATTTTTACTTAAATTTAGCGGTTTAAATGCCGCTAAATTTAGCTTGCAAGAGCGCTTTTGATTATTTATTTAGCTTCTTTTGGTTAAAATCAGCCCAAATTTACAAAACTAAAGGTTAAAAATGAAACAAGGCAAAGTTTGGAAATTTGGCGATAACATCGACACTGACATCATCATCGCCGCAAGATATTTAAACACTTCAGACGAAAAAGAGCTAGCAAAACACATCATGGAAGACGCTGATCCTAAATTTAGCTCAAAAATAGCAAAAGGCGACATCATCGTAGCTGGCGAAAATTTTGGTTGCGGTAGCTCAAGAGAGCACGCCCCACTAGCGCTAAAAGAGGCTGGCATAGCAGCTGTTGTGGCTAAAAGCTTTGCTAGGATTTTTTATAGAAACAGCTTTAACACAGGGCTTTTGATACTTGAGATAAAAGAGACTGACGAGATAAACGAGAGCGATACGCTAAAGATCGACGTAGATAACGGCGTCATCGTAGATGAGAGCACAAAAAAAGAGTATAAATTTAACGCTATCCCGCCATTTATGCAAGAGCTTTTAAACGCTGGCGGCCTTATAGAGTACGCAAAAGCGAAGATGAACTAAGGAGCGGCGATGAAAAACTATAAAATTTGCGTTATAAAAGGCGATGGCATCGGCCCTGAGATCATCGACGAAGCGATAAAGGTTTTAGACGTTGTAAGCGCTGAGTTTGGTATCAAATTTGAGTACGACTACAAGCTTATGGGCGGCGCAGCCTACGACGTTTTTGGCGAGCCATTACCTGATGAGACGCTAAGCTCAGCGCTTAGTAGCGACGCTGTGCTTTTTGGTGCGATCGGTGGCGAGAAATGGGACAGCCTGCCAAGACACCTAAGGCCAGAGAGCGGACTTTTAAAGATCAGAAAAGAGCTAGAAGCTTATGCAAATTTACGCCCAGCTATCATTTTTGACGAGCTAGTGGATGCTAGCACGCTAAAGCCAGAGGTTTTAAAGGGCGTTGATTTTGTCGTGGTTCGCGAGCTAACTGGCGGGCTTTATTTTGGACAGCCACGTGAAAAAGGCGAAGATAGAGCGTTTAATACGATGGTTTATACTAAATTTGAGATCGAGCGCATCGCAAAGATCGCCTTTGAGACGGCTATGCTTCGCAAGAAAAAGGTCTGTATGGTCGATAAGGCAAATGTCCTTGAGACTAGCCAGCTTTGGCGCGAGGTGACAAGCGAGGTGGCAAAGGGCTATCCTGAAGTAGAGCTTAGCTTTATGTATGTCGATAACGCAGCGATGCAGCTAGTAAGAGCGCCAGCAAATTTTGACGTCATACTTACTGAAAATTTATTTGGCGACATTTTAAGCGACGAAGCGAGCATGGTTTGTGGCTCGATAGGACTTTTACCAAGCGCTAGCATGGGCGGCAAAGTGGGAATTTATGAGCCAATTCACGGCTCAGCTCCAGACATCGCAGGACAGGGCATAGCAAATCCGATCGCGACCATTTTAAGTGCAGCGATGATGCTAAGATACGCTTTTGGCGAGAGCGAAGCTGCAAATGCTATAGAAAATGCCGTAAAAACAGCGCTTGCAAAGGGATATAGAACAAAAGATATCGCCGCTTTTAACGCAGTTGAAATTTGCTCAACAAGCGAGATAGGCGACGTGATAGCAGGATTTATCAAAAAATGAAAAACACGATCACTGAAGCACTGATCTACGAGGCGCAGGGGTTAAAAGACGATGCGCTTGAAATTTACAAGAACATCTTAAAACAAGACCCGTCAAACAAAGACGCCCTTAGCGCGATAAACCGCCTGAGCGGACTTCGCAAGGAGCGCGTGATAAAAAACGAGCAGATGAAAGAGTTTTTTATCAGGATGAAAAGTGACGAAGAGATAAATGAATTTAAAAGGTGGTTGATAAGATTATGAAGCTTGATGATATCGCTAGGATGGCCATTAGTGAGGTTAGCGCCGAGCTTGAAAAGATAGAGGCACTGCAAAACAAAAAGCAAGAAGAGTTAGAGAGAGAAAATTTAAAAAAAGAGTTTTTAGCAATAGAAACTGCTGATGAGCAAGTGCTTGAAGAGCCAAAAGTAGAGGCAAGCGTGCTAAGCGTGTCAAGTGTGCAAAGCGAGCCAGAGCCAAAGATAGCGCAAATTTCGCCAAAGAGCAGGGAGATAAGTGATGAAGAAATTTTCTTAGCAAACCTTGCTGAGCGCATCGAGGTGCTTTTTGAGGGGCTTAAACAAACTAGCGAGCAAGACCTTAGCCAAAGACTCGAGCTAACGACTAAATTTTTAGAATTTACCCTTGCAAACATCGAAAATAGACTACAAAATCTCTCAAAATAATAAATTTGAGGCAAAAACTGGTACAAGCATTTACAAAAATAGCGAGCTAGACTTTTTTAGGTCGCTATTTGCCCCTTTTAGCAAGCGCGTCTATCTAGTCGGTGGCTGCATGAGAGATGCACTTTTGGGGCGAGAAATTTATGATTATGACATCGAAGTTTATGACATAAGGCCAGCTAAATTTGACGAGCTAATGGCTGGCATAAGAGCTAGTGGTGTTGGCAAAAGCTACTTCATCTACAAATACAAAAACTACGATCTTGGTCTGCCACGAAGCGAGAGTAAGACTGGAAATTCGCACAAAGACTTTGCCGTAAGCTACATAAATGATCCAAGCCTTGCAAGTCTTAGGCGTGATTTTACGGTAAATGCCATGATGATGAACATCTTTAACGGCGAAATTTTAGACTTTCATGGCGGCAAAAAGGACCTTGAGAGCAAGACGCTAAGGCACATAGATAGTGAGAAATTTAAAGAAGATCCGCTAAGGGTGCTACGTGGCGTGCAGTTTAGCGCGAGACTTGATTTTAGCATAGCTGACGAGACGCTAGAGCTTATGAAAACGCTTGATCTAGCGCATCTAAGTAAGGATAGGATAAATACCGAACTCATTAAATTTTTTCGCTCAGAGCATCTTGAAAAAGGAGCGTTTTATCTTTTTAAACTTTCACTTTTTAAAGAAATTTTTGGCGTGCAAATTTGCGAGAATGATGAGTTTTTGTCTGAGCTAAAGAGCGCTAGAAATTTCGTGGATGATGAGAGACTGTTTTTGTATATGCTTTTTGGTAAATTTGAGCTCGACGCAAAAGAAATTCTAGAGAAAATGCGCCTGCCAAAGAGCTACTTTTCTATCTTAAAAGAGCCATTTTTTAAAGGTATGCCAAGCGATAGAGAGCTACTAGAAATTGCTCTAAATATGCCCTTAAAATCGTGGCTTGGAGGTTATAATAAAGAGCGCATTGAGCGTGCAAAAGAGCTTGGGGTCTATGAGCGTAAATTTGAGCCAAAGATAGATGTGAGAGATATCTTGGCGGCTGGCTTTAAAAATGAGATGATCGCAGCTGAGATAAAACGCAGACAGGAGCTTGAAATTTCAAACTATCTTAGCGAGCACAAATTTAGAAAATCTTAATCTTTAAAACTCTTAAAAGCCCATTTTGGCTAAAATGAGCCAGTTTATAACACTTTTTAAGGCAAGAAAAACTTATGTTTAACATAGTCCTAGTCCATCCTCAGATACCGCAAAACACCGGAGCTATCGGCAGAATGTGCGTAAATGCAAATTTAAAGCTGCACATCGTTAAGCCAACTGTCTTTGATCTGAGCGAAAAGGCTGTTAGACGGGCAGGGCTTGATTATTGGAAAATCCTAAAGCCACAAATTTGGGAGAGTTTGGATGAATTTTTACAGGCAAATTTAAGCCACAAAGAGCGATTTTTCTTTGCTACGACTAAGACAAACAGACTTTACTACGACGCTAAATTTGAGCCAGGAGATTTTATATTTTTTGGCGGAGAGAGCACGGGACTGCCAAGAGAATTTATGGATATAAATTTCAAAAACGCCATAACGATTCCAATGGGAAAAGAGGGCAGGAGCTTAAATTTAGCCATGAGTGCTGGCATCATCGCGTATGAGGCGATCAGGCAAAATATCTCTAAATTTGACTTTAGGAGCGAGGTTTGAGAGCGCTCTTTGCACTAGTCTTTGCCGTTTTAGTCGCGTTTGCAAGCGAGATAAGTATCGCAACTTATAATGTGCAAAATTTATTTGACTGCAAGGATGATGGCAGCGAATATCCTGACTTTAAATCTAGCACTTCAAAGTGGGACTGCGAGGCGGCTAGCTCAAAACTAAAAAGAACAAGGCAGGTCATAGACGCCCTAGATACCGACATCATCGCACTTCAAGAGGTCGAAAACGAGCAGGTTTTAAAGGCTTTGGTTGATGGCAGTGGGTATAAATTTATAGCTTTTAGCAAGGCAAAAAACTCTCCAGTTGGGCTAGCTCTTATATCAAAGATAAAGCCAAGTGGCAGTGAAATTTTTGAAGTGCCAAATGTAAAAACTAGAAACATTTTAAAGGTTGTTTTTGAAGTGGATGGTAAGAAATTTAGCGTTTTTGTTAATCACTTCCCAGCTTATAAAAACGGCATAAATATGCAAAAAAAGGCTGAAAGAACGCTAAGAGCGGCCCTTGGCAATGAGCAAAATGCCATAGTTTTAGGTGATTTTAACTCACCTTATGGGCAAAAATCCATCTTAAACGATATCATCGCAACTCGTGGATTTTATGATCTATATAGCTTTTTAGCCCCAAAAGATAGATACTCTCATGCAGTCCATGGCAAAAAGCGAGCTATTGACCACGTTTTGCTCTCGCCTAGCTTTATGGCAAATGGCGATCTAAGCTACGCCCATGGCAGTTTTGAAGTCTTTAAACCAAGCTTTGTGCTTGATGAGCATGGCTTTGCAAAGAGTGATCTTTATTCAGACCACTTTGCACTTAAATTTAAAATCTCAACCAAACCAAGTCCTGCTAAATCAAATGAAAATTTAAAAAAAGAAGCTAAAAAAGTAGAAGAACAAAACTATAAAAAAACTGACATAGAGACGCTTTTTGAACGTCCTGAGGATGTGCCAGTCGTGATTGAAAGAGCCGTTGTCATCTTAAAAGATAAGCATGGCTTTATCATCTCAAAAAATCGCCGTGGAATTTACGTTTTTGATCCTAAAAATAGCGTCGGTGTGGGCGATGAGCTAGACATTTTGGTCAGGCGAGTGAAATTTTACAAAGAGGCGCTTGAAGTAAGCTCTTATGAGATCATAAATGAGCATGGCACAAAAGATGTAAGCGAAAATTTGCTAGATAGCTCAAAGCTAAGCATTGCAAGAAGCGGCGATGTGATCGCTAAAATTTCAGGCAAACTAGAGGGCGGCTACTTGCATACACTGCATGGCAAGATCAGAGTTTATAGCAAAAAAAGACTAAAAGATGGCGAGTATGGCTTTGAGAGGGCGAGGGTGAAAATTTATAAAAACGAAAAAGAGATCGTTGTGGAGTAGATGGTGCAAATTTTAGATATTTTTATGATCGCAGCGTTTGTTTTGTTTGTGATATTTATGATAAGAGGCGTCATTTTGCAGGCGCAAGAGAAGGAGAGAGCAAGAGAGATGATAAGAGAAAAAAGAGAAAATCTTAATAAAAAGAGTGAGATATGAAAGAGTTGTTACTAGAGATCGGAGTCGAGGAGCTTCCAGCGATACCATTTTTAAGGGAGCTACCAAACATCAACGCTAAATGGCAGGCTGTGCTTGAAAAATATAACATCAAAAGCGAGTTTAAATTTTACTACACTCCGCGCCGTTTGGTCTTTTTCCATGAGAAATTCCCATTAGCTCAGCCAGATAGCGTGGCTAGTTTCGTTGGCGCGCCAAAGCAAGTGGCTCTAAAAGACGGAGCTTTTACAAAGGCGGCACTTAGCTTTGCAAATAAATGTGGCATAAGCGAGAGTGAGCTTAAATTTAAAGAGATAGACGGCAAAGAGGTGCTTTACTACGAAAAAGAGGTGAAGGGCGAGCCGGTTGCTAAGATAATGGGCGACATGATCGAGGAGTTTTTAAAGAGTCTTAGCTTTGGCAAGTCTATGCGCTGGGGCAACGGCGAGTTTGAATTTATCCGCCCGATAAGATCGTTTTTGTGTTTGCTCGGCGATGAGGTCATTAAATTTAACAAATTTGGCGTAGAGAGCAGTAACTCTACCTATCCTCACAGAAGCATCAGCTACGATAAGATAAAAATTTCAAGTATAAAAGAGTATTTTGATGGCTCAAAGAGCCGTGGGGTCGTGCTTGAAGCGGATGAGAGAGAAAAAATAATCCTTGATGAGTTTGAAAAGATTAGCCAAAAAAGTGGGCTAAAGATCGAGATAGATAAAGAGCTGCTAGCTGAAGTCGTGGCTATCACCGAGTATCCAACGGCGCTTCTTGGCTCGTTTGAAGAGGAGTTTTTGGAGGTGCCAAGCGAGGTCATCATCACATCAATGAAAGAAAACCAGCGCTACTTCCCAGTCTTTAAAGATGGCAAGCTAGCAAATGGCTTTGTTGTCGTTAGCAACGCCATCACAAAAGACTACTCGCTCATCATCAAAGGTAACGAAAAGGTGCTAAGAGCAAGACTAAGTGACGCGATGTTCTTTTGGCAAAGCGACCTTAAGGCCGAATTTAGCCCAGAAAAACTAAAAAATATAACCTACCTAAAAGAGCTTGGAAGCATCTATGAAAAAGAGCTTAGAGAGCTAAAGGTGGCTAAAAAACTAGCTAGCAACTATGGTGAGCTACTTAAAAAAGAGGCTGGCGAGTACGCGGCTAAGCTAGAGCGAGCTGTGATGCTAAGCAAGGCTGATCTTACAACGCAGATGGTTTATGAATTTACCGAGCTTCAAGGCATCATGGGTGCTTACTACGCAAAGGCTAAAAATGAGGATGAAAACGTCGTTTTAGCCATAAAAGAGCAGTATCTGCCAGACGGCGAGGAGGCGCAGTGCCCAAGCAAGGTCTTTAGCTCGGTTGTGGCGCTTTCAAATAAGCTTGATACGCTAATGGGGCTCTTTAGCATCGGCAAAATCCCAAGCGGTACCAAGGATCCATACGCTCTAAGACGCGCAGCAAATGGCGTGATAAAGATCGTTTTGGCGCATAATCTGAAATTTAACGTAAAAGAAATTTTAGAAGATATCGCAAAAGATTATAAGAAATTTGACGTCGAAGTGCTTATAAATTTCATCCTTGATAGGCTCTATACCTTCTTTGACGCAAACGCTTCTATCGTAAAAGCTTGCATAAAAAGCGGCGAAAAGGACATCTTGGAGCTAACCAAGATGATAGGGGCGCTTGCTAAAATTTCAAGTGAGCCAAATTTTAGAGAGAATTTCTCGACATTTAAGCGCCTTGCAAACATCATAAAAGATGATAAATTTAGCAAGGTCGATGAGAGCCTCTTTGAGATAGATGCTGAAAAGGCCTTAAATGACGCGTTTAAAGCCGTCGATAAGAGCCTAGCATACGAGCCAAGGCTAAAAGCGCTATTTGCACTAAAGCCGCAGATAGATGAGTTTTTTGACAAAGTTATGATAAACGTTGAAAACGAGAAAGTACGAAATAACCGCGTCGCGATCATCGGTCAAATTTATAGCGAGATACTAAAAGTAGCTGATATAAAAGAGATCAGCTTTTAAATTTGGGCCAGCTTCGGGCTTTGCCTAGGCTGGCTTTAAATTTACTCCTTAAAAATATCAAATTCTGGCTCATAAGCCTTAGTTTTTACCCCAAAATATCCAAGAACTGAGCTAAAGATAAAATCATGCGAAAGGCTCTCATCTCTCTTGCTTCTTAGCCTTTTTAAAAGCTCGCTATCGCTTGAAAAGATGATGGCTGGGATGTGTTTTTGCTCATCTGGAGCGATGGAGTAAGGCAGGCCGTGTAAATATATGCCATTTTCACCTAGGCTCTCTCCGTGATCTGAGAAAAAGAACATGGCAACTTCAAATTTATCTTTTCTTGCTTCAAGGGCGCTTATTAGCTCGCTTTGTAGATAGTCCTCATATAAAATGGTGTTGTCATAGGTGTTTGCTATCTCATCTGGCGTGCATTTGTTTAGCTCGGCAGTGTCGCAGGTTGGGGTAAATTCTTTAAATTTACTTGGGTAGCCTTTGTAGTAGATAGGGCCATGTGAGCCTTGCAAATGTAGCACGATAAATGTAGTGGAATTTGCATCTTTTATGACCTTTTTTGCCTCATCAAATATCACTTCATCAAAGCCAGCTGCTCTGTGCTCTGAAGTGTGGTTTTGATCAAGATTGTCGCAAACGCCCTTGCAGCCGCCGCTATTGTTGCCAAAAAAGTATGTTTTTATGCCAAGTTTATTGATGATATCAACTAAATTTTCACGAGCCTTAGCCTTGCGGTTGCTAAAATTTTCTCGCTTTAAGTCTGAAAATAGGCAAGGCACACTAGTCTCTGTGGCAGTCCCGCATGAGTAAAAATTTGTAAAACTTACCACATCTTTTTGTTTAGTAAATTTGTTTGTATCGTTTTTAGCGTAGCCATTTAGCGAGTAGTTTTTGCTCCTTTGTGTCTCGCCAACTATCAAAACTAAAATTTTCTTTTTATCGTTAGTAAGAGTTGCGTCATCTGCCACGTAGGTAAAAGGGAGCGGTTTTTGAAGCAAAATTTGAGCCAGCTTTATGGCAGAATATACTGGATAAGACGGAAGTAAGACTGTTTTTAAGTAAATGTGTTCTCTAAAAAATGGTATAAAAATTTTTGAAGTTAATGAAAAAATAATAGCGATAGTAACGATCGAAAAAGCGATAATCTTTAATCTAATTTTTAGACTATTTTTAAAGCTACCATAATTGATTTTTACGAAAATAACATAAATACATGGCAAAATAGTTGCAAATACAAACCACAATACTAAATTTATGCTTAAATAGCTAAAAGCTTCTTTGTTATCAGTATGTAGGACGTTTAGTAACATCTCTTTGTTTATGATAACGCCGTAATTTGACATAAAATAAGAACAAATCGAGCTAACAATAATTATAAAAATAGCAAAGGGTTTTAATAAATAAGGCAAAAATACAATGCAAAATACACTTGCAAAAAGTGATGCAAGAAATATGCACATAATTGTGAAAAATAAGGTAGAAAAAGAAAGCGAGTTTGTTTCTAAAAATCCTAAAAAAACGCCTTTATATAAAAATATATGATTTACAAAAAGCATATATATTATAAATAAAGTTAAAAATTTAAAAAAACTTACTTCTCTAAATTTATTGATATTAATCATTTAAAGATTCCTTTCACTTAAAGCATTTTTTTAAAAATTTAAATTTTTAAACTAAAGCTATTTCTTCTTTTTCTTACTTTTTAGCTTCTTACTTTTTGACTTCTTTTCAGGCTCAGCCTTTTTTGCCTTTTGGCTATCTTTTACACTAAGCTTTTCTTTGACTTTTTGCATGTCGTTAAAGCCGATGCCTTGAACCTTTTCAAGCTCCTCGACGCTTTTAAATTTATGAGCTTTTCTATATTTTATTACATTTAGCGCTTGGCTTTTATTTAGCCCAAGGCTCATTAGCTCGCTCTTGCTAGCTGTGTTTAGATCAGCGCCATACGCAAGGCTTGCAAACGCTAGACAAAGTAAAATTTTTAATCTTTTCATCTTATCTCCTAAAATAATAATCCATCGTTTTCTTGATCTTGAATAATGTCATTTGTTGGCGTATTTTGCGGCAACGGCGAGTCGTTTGTGTAGTACTCATCAGCGCCATTATAGTATCCTTTATAGACGCCATCAGGCTGTTCAAACGCACGCCTTAGAGTAGGGTAGAGCTTGATATAGCCCTCCATAAATTTCTTAAAGACAGGCGCCGCTGTCCTGCTGCCGCCCTCGACTTTTTTCATAGGGCTGTTATCGTCGTTTCCGTACCAGATGATGGCCTCGATATCAGGCGAGTAGCCGCAAAACCACGCATCGATGCTGTTGTTTGATGTGCCAGTTTTGCCAGCGATCTGGATGCCATTTACCTTTGCGTTGCGTCCGGTGCCGTTATTTACGACATTTTGAAGCAAGGTTGTCATCAAAAATGCCTGCTCAGGTTTTAGCACCTGCTTCTTTTGTGGCTCATAGTCCATAGACGCGCCAAAGCTATTTTCTATGTGCTTAATGAGCGTAGGCTCGACCACTTCGCCATCGTTTGGAAACATCGAGTAAAATTTTGCAAAGTCAAGTGGTGAAATTCCAAAGCTTCCAAGTGCGATTGATAAATTTTCAGGGATATCGTTAAAGCCCATATCCGTAAGCTGTTTGCGAACTGAGCTAAGACCAAGATCGTTTAGTAAATTTATGGTTGCGAGGTTGCGAGACTGGGTTAAGGCTGATTTTATCGTGATGTAGCCCTGAAAGCCGCCGCTATAATTCTTTGGCGTCCACTCTTTGCCGTTGCCCATGTCAAACGTCCTAGCGATATCAGCTACTTGAGAGACGACAGAGTAGCCACTATCAAGGGCTATTTGATAGATAAATGGCTTAAAGCTAGATCCTGGCTGACGCTTGCTCTGGGTGGCGCGGTTGTAGCTACTTTTTGCGTAGTCGATGCCGCCAATTAGAGCTAAAATTTGTCCGCTTTGTGGATGAGTGACGACGATAGCGCCATTTAGCATCTCTGGATTTGCCTTTTTATCTCTTTTTAAAATTTCATTGTAGCCATAGACTAGAGCGTCTTGAGCGATCTTTTGCACGTTTAGATCGACTGTGCTTTGTATCTTGTAGCCGCCAGTTTTTATATCGTCAAATTTCTTTGAAGCCTCTTTTATGATCTCATCGACCACGTAAGGGGCTTTATTGCGTGTGAGCGTATCATCAAAGACTGCTGGCTCTTCAAGCACGCCCTTTCGGTACTCGTCCTCGTTTATCCAGCCGATGCTATACATCCTCTCAAGTACCCTGTTTGCACGGCTAAGCGAGAGGTCGAGGTGCTTTGTAGGATCATAAGTACTTGGCGCTTTTGGCATGCCAACTAGCATCGCTATCTCTTTTATACTTAGCTCATTTAGCTCTTTTCTAAAGTACCCCTCTGCAGCCGTTTTGATGCCGTAGTAGCCATGACCGAAATATACGTGATTTAGGTATCTTTCGATGATGTCCTCTTTGCTAAGCTCGCTTTCAAGCTTCATAGCAAGCACAACCTCTTTTATCTTTCTTGTAAATTTCTTCTCGCGGCTTAGGGCTAGGTTTTTTATGAGCTGCTGAGTTAGCGTAGATGCGCCCTCTACCAGCTTTCTAGCTTTGATATCCTTTATCGCTGCTCTTGCCATGGCTTCTACGTTGATACCGCCATGCTCAAAGTAGCTCGTATCCTCGATAGCAACGAGCGCTTCGATGACACGTGGCGGGATGTCGTTATATTTGACGTAAATTCTATTTTCTTCAAAGATATTTGCGATAAGCTCGTTGTTTCTATCAAAAATTTGTGTCGCAAGCTTTGGCTTGTAGTCGATGATGGTATAAGCGTCAAATCTCACCTGCGAATAAAAGTATAAAAACGCTCCACCAAGTGCGACGGCAACTACAAAGATAAATGCCAATATGTATTTCATAAAAATGCCTTTAATATTTTTAAATTTAGCCCCATTGCCGTGCTCGTCTCGCCGTGCTGGGAGATTATGTATTTTTTATTAAAATTTTCTATCGTCATGGCTCCAGCCTTGCCTCGCCACTCGCCACTTTCTAGGTAGCTTTTTAGATCTTGCTCGCTAAATTTAGCAAATTTATATGTTGTCTTGCTCACATTTATAAGCTCAAATTCGCCTAAAAATATCATCGCCGTATAGACGCTACACTCATTGCCACTTTGTAAATTTAGCATAGCAAGTGCTTCGTTTGCGTCCTTTGCCTTGCCTAAAATTTTATCCCCACAAGCCACGCAGCTATCTGCAAAGAGTAAATTTAAAAGCTTGCCATTTGCCTTTAAAAACTGCTCTTTTTTAGCTTTTACGACGTTTTGGACGTAAATTTCAGGTTTTAGCTCTTTTGCTATCATGCTCTCATCAAAGCTGCAAGAAATTTGTTTAAATTCTATCCCAGCATTTTTTAGTAAATTTGCCCTTGTTGGCGAGCTAGAAGCAAGTGTGATCATAAAAAACCCATATAGCTCACGCCAAGATAGACAGCCGCAAGCGAGGCTAGTAAATTTAGAGGCGTGAAGTAGTAGATGATGACGATTAGGCTTTCGTTTAGCTCGATCATCTCGTGCGATCTTAGAGTTTTTAAAGCCTTTTTGTATCTATAAAAGATGTAGCTTAAATTTAAGAGTAAAAATAGCTCTATCGCCCATTTGGTCGCTACTATCGCACTTGCCATCGGATTTTGCATTTTGCCATCATCAAAGCAAAAGATCATTATTAAACTATTTAGCGCGATGCCAAGAACTAGCGCAAAGATGGCTAGCCCAAAGCGCCTTATGATGTGAAGCAAGATGTGATAGCGCTCTTTATCTTCAAATTTATTTTTTATAAAATAGCTTCCAGTAAGCACCAAACCAGCTTGTAGCCCTATAAAAAGAGCTACGAAGCTAATGTGCAAGAAGATGATTAGTTGATCAAATTTAAAAAAAGCGATCTCTTGATGAATCATTTTTCTAAAGCTTGTTTTGCATACTCAAGTGAGCTTTTTATGGCATCTTCGATGGCTAGGACATTTTTGCCGCCAGCTGTTGCAAAGTCGTCTTTTCCGCCGCCATTGCCGCCTAGAATTTGCGCTGCAAATTTAACCCAAGCGCCAGCTTTTAGTGGAGCATTTTTCACGCCAGCTGCAAGAGAAATTTTACCCTCTTCATCTGTTTGGATCAGTAAAATAGCAGCCTTTTCGTGCCCGTTTTTAAACTCATCTATCAAAGTTTTTATGTCGCCACCATCGATGCTTGCTACGCAAAGCTTGGTATCATTTACATTTATAAAGGCTAGCTCCTCAGAGCTTTTAGCGTTTTTTAGCTTATCTTTTAAGCCTTTTATCTCGCCTTTTAGCTTTTTGACGGCATTTAGAGGTTCTGTGCTTTTTAGCTCATCTTTTAGCTCTTCAAGTTCAGCTCTAAATGACCTTGCTAAATTTAGCGCAGCTCTTGAGCAAACAGCCTCTATACGCCTAACGCCAGCACTTACGCCACTCTCTTTTGTGATGAAAAACGATCCGATCTCATCTATATTTTTCACGTGTGTGCCGCCGCAAAGCTCTTTGCTGACATCGCCAAAGCTCACGACTCTTACTTTGTTGGCATATTTTTCGTTAAATAGTGCGATCGCTCCGCTTTTTTTAGCCTCTTCAAGCTCCATAACCTGCGTTTTTGCATTTGCGCCAGTTAAGATCCACTCATTTACAAGGTTTTCGACCTTTGAAATTTCTTCGCTAGTAAGCGCCTTTGGATGAGAGAAGTCAAACCTTAGTCTATCTGCCTCGACGTTTGAGCCAGCTTGAGCGATGTGTGTGCCAAGCACGCTTCTAAGGGCTGCGTGAAGCAAGTGTGTAGCGCTGTGATGACGCGCAGTCTCCGCTCTGTCGCTGCCCACTTCAAGCTCTACTTCGTCGCCAACTTTTAGCGCCGCGCTAGTTTTTACTAAAGATAAATTTAGCCCGTGGAATTTTTGCGTATCAAGCACATTTGCTTTGCCTGCTATCTTACCGCTATCGCCGCACTGACCGCCACTTTGAGCGTAAAATGGAGTGACGTCAAACATCACCCAGCCCTCTTTGCCAGCGTCTAAGCTATCAACGTTTTTAAATTCTTCATCAAGCAAGGCTAAAATTTTACTTTTACTCTTAAGCTCTTCGTAGCCTACAAATTTATTCTCGCCAAATTTCTCAAGTAGCTCTTTAAAATCGCCCTTTGCACTCTTGTCGCCACTGCCTTTCCAAGCAGCTTTTGCACGTGCTTTTTGCTCGCTCATAAGCTCATCAAACCTTGCCTCATCGACTTTTAAGCCCTTTTCTCTAAGCATATCAGCTGTTAGATCAAGCGGGAAGCCAAATGTATCATAGAGCTTAAACGCAGCCTCTCCGCTAAAAATTTCTTTTGTATTTTTAAGCTCACTCTCAAATAGCTCTAAACCACTAGCGATTGTCGCTAAAAATCTCTCTTCTTCAAGCTTGATCTGTTCTTTTATAGCCGCTTTTTTATCGTTTAGATAGGTGTAGTGTCCGCCCATGAGCTCGCAAACTTTATCGACAAGCTTATACATAAATGGCTCTTTTATGCCTAGTAAATATCCATGGCGGATCGCACGGCGTAAGATACGGCGAAGCACGTAGCCACGGCCTTCTTTATCAAATGTCGTGCCCTGAGCTAGCAAAAATGTGACCGAGCGGATGTGATCGCTTATGACGCGGTAGCTGGCGCCACTTTCATAGACGTATGGCTTGCCACAAAGCTTTGCTACTTCGTTTATGAGCGGCATAAAAAGTGTGCTGTCGTAGTTACTAAATTTGCCTTGCAAGATGGCAGTAACGCGCTCAAGTCCCATACCTGTATCGATGCTTGGCTTTGGTAGTGGGCTTAGCTTGCCATCCGCACTTCTTTCATACTGCATGAAAACAAGGTTCCAGATCTCTAAAAATCTATCTCCATCGCCACCCATGTAGTCTTCAGGTGTGTTAAAGTGTTCAGCCCCTTGATCGTAAAAAATTTCACTGCAAGGGCCGCATGGACCAGTATCGCCCATTTGCCAGAAGTTATCGTGGTCGCCAAAGCGGTAAATTCTCTCTTTTGCGATGTGAGTGCTCCAAATTTCAAACGCCTCATCGTCGCTTTCATGAACGGTTACATAAAGCTTATCTTTTGGTAGTTTTAGCACCTCTGTGACAAATTCCCAAGCGTAAGAGATCGCCTCTTTTTTGAAGTATTCGCCAAAGCTAAAGTTGCCTAGCATCTCAAAAAATGTGTGGTGGCGCGCTGTGTAGCCGACATTATCAAGGTCGTTGTGCTTACCTCCAGCTCTTATGCAGGTCTGACAGCTGGTGCGGATAGGTGGTGTCGGGCGTGGCACTTCGCCTGTGAAGATGCTCTTAAATGGCACCATACCAGCGTTTGTGAAAAGTAGTGTTGCATCGTTTGGCACGAGTGGTGCAGAAGCTACGACTTCGTGACCTTTTGATTTAAAAAAATCAAGATATGCCTTTCTTATATCTAAATTTTGCATTTTTATCCTCGTTAGTTTTAAAATTTTGCTTGATTTTAGCCAAAATTCGTTTGTGAAATTATAAAAAGATAAAAAAATAGTGATATTTTGAAAATGAATATCTTGTTTTATCTATTTAAAAGCGATTTGTAAATAAAATAATTAAAATTTTCTAAAGTTTTAAAGGGTAAAGGTGAAGCTAAGAATCGGCATTATCGGCTATTGCAGCACTGGCAAAAAGCATTATTTAGAGCTAAGACGCTCAAATGAGTTTGAAATTTGTGGCATTTTTGACAAAGAGAACAGTGACGAGTTTTGTAGAGCTGATTTTTATACTGATTTTAAAGAATTTATAGAGGTTGCCCAACCCCAAGCAGTCGTGCTTTGCTCGCCAAGAGAGGAGATGGTGGAGGCATTTTGTCAGTGTGCAAAATACTGCCAAAATATCCTTATCTCGCGCCCAGTTTTTAAAAATATCGCCGATCTTAAAGAGATAAAATACGCCGCCAAGACAAACAAAACTAGGGTTTGCACTGGAATTTCTGAGCGCTTTAACCCAACCATCGTTTCGCTTAAAAAGGCACTTTTAAAAGAGGAAGAAATTTATAGCATCTCGATCGCTCATTTTAAGCCACTTTGCGATGGAAATATCATAAATGAGCTCTCTGTTTCAGACATCGACCTAGCTAAAAACATCATAAATTCAGAAGTTAGCGACTTTTACTACACCCAAACAAACAAGACAAATGCCAAAAGTGCCGATAACGCGGCGATAAGCTTTAAAAGTAAAAATCAAATTTTAGTGCATATCACTAACTCATTTTGTGGCTCACTGGAGCGCTTTAAGATAGAGGTAAATGCGAAAAATGGCGTCTATTTTGGCGATCTCATCGATCACAAGCTTCATCAAGTGAGCGAAAATGGACAGATGAATTTAAAGATAGATACAAATAATAGCGAGCTAAAAGCGCAATACGAGGCCTTTTACGATCTTTGCCAAAGTGGCGAGAGCAGCGAACTTTCAAACATCGATGACGCTATAAAAATAAGAGAACTATTTTGATGAAAAAAGCTCTTTTGCTTTTAAATATGGGCGGTGCAAATAGCCTTGACGATGTCGAAATTTTCTTAACAAATATGTTTAATGACCCATATATTTTGGGAATAAAAAATAAATTTATAAGAAAATTTGTGGCTTTTATGATCACAAAAGGCAGGCTAAAAACCGCGAAGCACAACTACGAGCAAATAGGCGGCAAGTCACCACTTTGCGAGCTTACAGCAAAGCTTTGTGACAAAATTTCAAGCATGCAAAGCGAATTTGACGTGGTTGATTTTGCGATGAACTACACTTCTCCATTTACAAAAGAGGTGCTAAAAAAGTATGAAAAATTTGACGAGATAGTGCTTTTCCCGCTCTATCCGCAGCACTCTACGACCACGATATCTTCAAGCCTTGATAGCTTTAAAAAAGCTGCTAATGAGCTTAGTTTAAAAGCTAAAATTTCACTTTGCGGGACATTTTATGATGATGACGCTTACAATAAGATCATTATCTCCCACATCCGTGAAGCTATAAAAGATACCGATATAAGCGATGTTAGTCTCATCTTTTCAGCTCACTCTTTACCTCGCAAGATCATAGAAAAGGGCGATATCTACGAAAAACACATAAACGAACATGTGCAAATTTTAGGCAAAATGCTAAAAGAGCAGGGGCTAAATTTTAAAGATGTAAGCCTTGCTTATCAGTCACGTCTTGGCCCAGTTAAATGGCTGGAGCCATCTCTAAATGATGCTTTAGCAAAGTGCGAAAATAAAAAAGCGCTTATCTATCCGCTATCTTTTTGCATAGACAACTCTGAGACCATTTTTGAACTAGTTATCGAGTATGCTAAGCTTGCTAAAGAGCTAAATTTTAGCTTTTACAAAGTCGTTCAGTGTCCAAATTTTAGTGATGAATTTGCTAGTTTTGTCCTAGAAAAGTCAAAAAACACTAGAGAATTTAGCCTTTAGGAATAAATCTTGCTTATAAAAAGCATCTCAAATTTAAAAGGAGATGTATGAAGGTTCAAAATAACGATATTATCGATTATTTGTTGCAGTCAGGCTCAAGCAAAGCTAAAGATAAAAAAAATAGTTTTGATGAAATTTTAAGTCTAACGCTTGATAAGATCACAAGCGAGGCAAAGGTTTCAGACAAGCTTGAGCAGTTTAAGAAAAGGCTTACAGAGATCGGTGCTGCTGGCTTTATAAATGAGCTAAATTCAAACAAGATAGAAGAGAAAATAGCTCAGAAAAAAGAGGAGCTAACTGAGCTTTTAAGCATAAATGATCCGACCAAAACGCAGGATCAAAAAAATGAGCTACTTAAAATAATGGATAAAATTTTAAGTGACTACCGCAAAGAGCTAAACATGGCACTTACGAGCCAAACACTGCTTGAGAAGCAAAATAGCCTTGGCAAAAATACAAATAATTCTGTAAATTTAAGCTCTGTCTTAAATGAACTTGGACTTGCATAAATTCTGGATTTAGGCCGCTTGCCTAGATCCAAATTTCTACTTTAAACTCTAAATTTGAAATTTAATATTTATATCTTAGAAGTTAAAATTAATCTAACGCTGGTTTTTGCTTTGCTTTGTCGTTTTTGAGCTTATCTTTTTTAGCTTCAAACTCAGCTATGACATTAGGATCTGGGAATAAATAGCCATCTTCAACCATTAGATCAACGGCCTTTTTAAATGTCGGCAACGCACTTTGCGCACCAAAGTAGTAGTAAGGCTTTTTAGGATCTCTTGCTAAAACACCTATGGTGTAGCTGTTGCCTCTTGTGTCATTTACGAAGCCAAAAAAGGAGCCATTATAGGTGTTGCTATATCCGCCTTTGCCAGAAGCGATATGCGCGGTGCCAGTCTTACCACCTATCTCAAGACCTGGCGTAAATGCCTTTAGGCCAGTACCTTTTTCAACTGTTTTTATCAAAATTCTCTTCATTATCTTTGCGGTCTCTTGTGAGATGACTTGTGCTGGCTCTGCTTTTGGCAGATCGTAGCGCTTGCCATTTCGCTCAAGATATGCCACCATGTGCGGCGTCACCTCTATGCCTTTATTGTTAAAGGTGTTATAAGCTTTTAAAAGCTGCATAAATGTCGCTTGTAGGCCGTATCCGTAGCTAACCGTCGCTTTATAGGTCGATGAGTTTAGCTTTGTAACCGTTGGCATCATACCCACTTGCTCGTATGGCAGGTCGATGCCTGTCTTTCTTGAAAAGCCAAAATTTAAAAGCCCTTGATAAATTTGCGGGCCATTTAGCCTATCTACTAGCTGGATCATACCGATGTTTGAGCTGTGCACAATGATGTCTTCAGCGCTCATAAAAGGCTCTGGGTGGGTATCTTTGATGATCCTTTTGCCTAGCTGATAGCGGCCGTTGTAGGTATTTACTAGCTCAAAAGGATTTACCTTTTTTTCTTGAAGCAGTATGGAGAAGATAAAAGGCTTAAAAACCGATCCAACCTCGTATGCATACTCGCTTGCGCTTGAATTTAGCGCACTGTAATCTTGCTTTCTTATATTTGATGGATCATATCTTGAGCTAGAAGCTAGGGCTAGAATTTCTCCATTTTTGCTATTCATTATGCAGATGATTAGCTCTTTTGCGTCTAAAAATTCGCGCTTTTCATCTAAAATTTGCTCTAGCTTGGTTTGAAATTTAAGCGGTACAGAAAGCACTGCGTTATAGCCATCGACTCTTGTTGCTAAATTTGAATCACTGGTTAAGATTATATTATTGCCAATATCACGAGGACCGAGGATTTTGGCGTTTTGTATCGGAGCTAGGTAGTCCTCGTAGTATCTCTCAAGCCCTTTTACGCCTTTACTTTTGGTAAGTGCGTCGCTTTCTGTTTTGCTCACGTAGCCAATAGCTGGCGTTAAAGCGTCTTTTGACATAAATTTACGGTTTTGACCACTCTCCATCACGCGCATACCTTGAAACGAGGCAAGGCCTGTTTTTGGGTCAAGGTATGAGATTAAAATGCCCTTGCGGTTTAGCTTTCTAGAGAGCTCCTGAAGGTAGGTAGCGCCCTTTGCGTCGATGCTGTAAGAGAGCGTGACAAGGCCTTTTGTGCCGTTTATGATCTTTCTTACTTTGTTTGGATCGTCGCCGCTGTAAAGCGAGTAGAGCTTGATAAACATCTCTTTTTTATTTGGATCGATGTTTCTGGTGTCAAGCATCACTTTGTAGAGTTTTTGGCTTGATGAGATACTAAAGCCATCTTTTGTTACGATGTTGCCGCGGATTGCGGTATTTACGTCGCTTGTTTGAAGCTTAGGAAGCTTTCGCTCGATGCTTGCTCTATAAAATATAACAAGCACAAAGATTGAAATTCCAAAAGTAATTAATAAAAAAAGTATGGTTATTTTTGATTTTCTGGAATTCATTCAATGGCTTAAATTTGCGTTCTTGAAATTTCTTTGTATGCGCTTAGCGCTTTGTTGCGAATTTCTAGCATAAGCTTCATGCTAGTCTCTGCTTTGCCTATGGCGATAGCTGCTTGATGCAAGTCTTTTACCTCGCCAGTTGCGAGATCAGCTATGGCTTTATCGGCATTTATTTGAACCTTGTTTAGCTCTTTTAAAGAGTCGTTTAGTGCGTTTTCAAAGCCGCCTTCTTCGCCTACTTTTGCTATTTTGCTTGAATTTTCGTTTTTGTTTAACTTATCTAAATTTATGCTATTTATCATTATGCTTGTCCTGAAATAAGTGATATCGCACTTTGTGCTATTGTTTTTGCGTTTTGAAATGACGCTACATTTGCTTGATAAGCTCTTGTCGCCTCAAGCAAGTCAGCCATCTCGATGACTGGGTTTATATTTGGAAATGCGACGTAGCCATTTGCATTTGCGTCTGGGTGGCTTGGGTCGTATTTTAGTTGAAAGTCCTTGTCATCGCGCACTACTTTATCTACGATCACGCTAGTTAGGGCAGGGTGAGCGTTTTTAGGTGAGCTTGGATCATCTAGTGGATTTTCATAATCAAGCAGACTTTGTGAGTTTTTAAGCTGATCGTTTAAAATTTTATCAAAGTTCATCTCTTTAAAGATGACCTCTTGCCTTCTGTAAGGGCCACCTTCAGCCGTTCTTGTGGTTTGAGCGTTTGCTATGTTTGAGCTGATGACGTTCATCCTGAAGCGTTGCGCGCTTAGTCCGTATCCACTAATATCAAAATCATTTAAGTATGACATCATCTCTCCTAGTTCTTAGCACTTGCGTCTATTACGCTTTTAAAGATATTGCCCTGAGCCTTGTAAGCGCTATCAAGGGCGTTTATCATGACTGTATTTTTGCCCATTTCTGTTGTCTCAACATCAAGATCGACTGTGTTTGCATCGTTTCTAGCCATGTGACCATCACGCAAGAAAATTTGAGCCGTGTCGCTTTTTGGAAAATCAACCGCAGCCATGTGCGCTTCGTTTGTTTTAGCTAAATTTAGTTTTTTGCTCTCTGAAACGTTGTAAATTTCATTTGCTTTTTCTCTTAAAACATCTTCAAATCTTACATCTCTAGCCTTGTAAAATGGCGTATCAACATTTGCAAGGTTGCCAGAGATGAGCTTTTGGCGTAGCTCTCTGCCTGCAAGGGCTGATTCGACTAATGGGCTAGATTTTGATCTATCTAAAACAAACATTTAAAGTCCTTCTAAAATTTCACACATTTATAAGCAAATGATGTTCCAAATGTAAGGCAAATTTATTTTGTTTCATAGATTTTTGCCAAATCTTCTTTCATTTTTGTGACTTTTATGCCGCCAAGATAGTATTTAACTCCGTATTGTCCGCTATCTACGTCTGTTAAAATTTGATATTCACCGTTTTTTATCACCACTTTAAAAGGTAGTGCGATCTCATGTTTGTATTCGATATCTCTTACGATCTGCTCGGCAAGCCTGTCATTTATCTTTTGATCGTTTGTTATGAAGTAGTAGGCGTTAAATTTTTGCATAAATTCATGCAAAACATACTCATTTGTGACATTTTCAAAGTGAGTTAGCCCGATTAGCGTAAATTTATCTTTGTTTTCAAGCTGATATTTTGTAAGCTCGGCTGCCTCTTTTTGACAAGGTGGGCAAAATGTGCCAAAAATGTCGATCATTAAAACCTTATTTTCATCATTTTTGATAGCAAAACCGTGATCTTTACGCACCAAAGTAAGCTCTTTGCCGCTTACATCTACAAGTTTGACCTCTTCGTTTGGGCTAAATTCTTTAAAATTTGCGCTGCTGCTCTCATCATCACCGCACCCAAAAAAAGCAAATAAAGCGATTATTAAAACAAGTAAATTCTTCATCTTATCCCTTAAACATATCTTTTTATGGCAGCTCTTGCCTCTTTGTCTGCCTCGCGTCTTTTTAAAGTCTCGCGCTTGTCGTGTAAATTTTTACCTTTTGCAAGGGCTAGCCTTGCTTTTACGATGTTTTTATCGCTTAGATAAAGTGCTAGAACAACCAAAGTAAGCCCATCTTGTGAGACTTGACCGAAAATTTTATCGATCTGCTTTCTGTGCATCAAAAGTTTTCTGGCGGCCCGCTCATTTGGACGAAATGCGCTGTGTGTAGTTTCAAGATAGCTGATATGGGCGTTTAGTAAGAAAAGCTCACCCTTTATGACGCGCACAAAGCTATCTTTTAAATTTGCTCTGCCAGCCCTTAGAGCCTTGACCTCGCTGCCTTTTAAAACGATACCAGCCTCAAAGGTCTCAAGTATGCTAAAGTCGTGCAAAGCTTTTTTGTTTTTTGCTAGATCTTTTATCAAAATTTTACCTTTTATTTTACGCTAAATACGCTACTGCCGCTGCCGCTTAGAAATTTATCCCTAAACTCGTTCATCTGTGGATAGAGCTTAAAGCATGGGACAAAAAGATCGTTTAGCTCCTCGTTTTTATAAATTTCAAGTAGCTCTTTGCTCTTTAAATTTTGCATCTTTTTTGCAGCATTAACGTCTATGTATTGTAAGAAATTGCTTCTAAATTCTTGATAAACCATCGGTGTGGAGCAAAAAACATTTGGCGTGAAGATATTTAAATTTGGCACTTCATCGTCAAATTCTTCTATGATCTCGCCTATGCCGCTTACATTTGCTGCCTTGTAGCCGCTTACAAAAAAGGCTACGTCTGCGCCGATTTTAGAGGCTATTTGCATCAAATTTTCGCATTTTATATTTAAATTTAGCTCGTCATTTACCATTAGTAAAAAGGTGGCAGCATTTGAACTGCCTCCTCCTAGACCAGCACCTATTGGGATTTGTTTGTTGATGATGATTTTATGAGAGCTAAAAAACTCATCTAGCTCGTTTGAAAAGCCAGCTCTTTTTAGCTCGTCTATCGCTTTTTGGATGATGTTTTCTTTTATCTCTTTGTTGTCGCATTCGATAGCAAAAGAATTTGACTTTTCAAAATAAATTTCATCAAAAAGCTGCTCGCAAAGAACAAAACGTGACAAAATTTCGTGGTAGTTGCCTCTGGTGCCAACTACCTTCAAAAAGACGTTGATCTTTGCAAAGCTTTTCATTTCTCGATTTTTTTCGCAAGCTCGTGGATATCGGCTTCGCTTGCTTTTTTAGTGGCGTGGATATTTTCGTTTTTGATATCGTTTGCCAGCTCGCTTCTTAGTATCATTGTGTTGCGCGGGGCCTCGATACCAAGCTTAACGGTGCTTTTTGAGATACTTACTACGACGACTTTTATGTCGTTACCTAGTAAAATTTCTTCGTTTTCTTTTCTTGCTAAGATTAACATTTTTCTACCTTGTTTAAAGTGTAATTGATAGTATCATCCATGATTTGGATTACGCTCATAAATTTATCATAATTTAGCAAATAAATTCCTTGTGTTTGTGTTTCAAAATCGTTAATTTTTAATTTCTTGCCGTCAAGTATGTTGTTAATATCTCCAAAATACGTGTTTTGCTCAATATTTAAAAAATTGCAAATATTTAAAAATTTTTCATTTTCATAGCGAAATTTACCCTCGCTTACCCTCTTTAATGAGCTTAAAGTTACATTATAACCAACTTTTTGCCCAAAAATTTCTGCATAAGAGCGGATGTAACTCCCCTCACTTACACTTAAACGAAGTGTCAAAAAAGGGTGTGAATAATTCAAAATTTCACTCTCATAAATTTCCATTGTCTCTGGCTTTAGCTCAAATTCTTCGCCATTTCTTGCTAGTTTGTAAGCTCTTGTGCCATTTATATGTTTGGCGCTAAATTTTGGCGGGATATAGCTTATCTTACCAGTTAGCTCGCCTCTTATAGCTTCAATTTTTTCTAAATTTAGCTCTTTTACATTTGAAATTTCAGTGATATTTTCATTATCCATGCTAGGACTGCTAGCCCCAAGCCAGATCGTCGCCTCATAGACCTTTGGGTTTTTGTCTAAAAATCTAAAAAATTTCGTATATGAGCCAAAAGCGACTATTAGACAGCCGCTCGCAAATGGATCAAGCGTGCCTGAAAATCCAGCCTTTTTAACGCCATGTTTTCTCTTTAGTCGTCCTAAAAAGTGGTTTGAGCTCATGCCAGCAGGCTTGTTTGCCACGAAAATGGCGTTCATACGGCCTTTTCCACGAAGCTTGACATGATCTCTCTTACATTGCCACCAAAATTTATAGTCAGTTTAAACTCTTTTTTGATCTTGCTAACCGCGCTCACCCTGCCGATACCAAAAATTTTATGTTTAACAAGGTCGCCTTTTTTAAATTCATTGCTCTGTTCGATAACTAGCGAGCCATGCGTGATACCGCTCTCGCTTAAAAATCTACTCTTATTTAGCCTTGTGCGCTGACCTTTGTAAAAGCGCGAATTTGCAAAGCTTAAGCTAAGTGTCTTTTTGGCCCTTGTTATCGCCACGTAAGCGAGCCTGCGCTCCTCTTCGATGTCGCTACCATCGCCGATGAGCGGGAAAAATCCCTCTTCAAGGCCGATCACAAAAAGGTGCTCAAACTCAAGCCCCTTGCTCGCATGCACGCTCATAATGCTAATAGCCTCGTCGCTAATGCCGTCTTGCTCGCTTGTTAGCGTGATCTCGTTTAAAAACTCTTCTAGATCAAAGCTTGGATTTTGCTTGATCTGATCTTTTAAAACGGCGTAAAACTCGTCGATGTTCGCTGCTCTTTCAGCGCCATCTGGTAAGCTCTCGTAGTATTTTTTCACGCCAAATTTTGCTTCAAATTTATCTATGAGGTCAAAAACCGAGCTGCTTTCTTGAAGCTCTTTTAGGTTGTTTGCAAACTCAAGAAGGGCTGATTTTACCTTTTTACTAAAGGCTTCGTCGTTATCAGAGATGTTTGAGATTGCTTCAAAAATGGAAATTTTGCCCTCAAATGCCATCTTTTCAAGCTTATCAAGGCTTACTTTACCAAGGCCGCGTTTTGGGCGATTAATGATACGTCTTATTGAAAAATCATCATTTGGATTGTTTATCAGCCTTAGGTAGCTTATGATATCTTTGATCTCGGCTCTTTCGTAAAATTTAACGCCGCCAACCATTTTATAGGCGATCTGCTCTTTGTTTAGCCCATCTTCAAGTGAGCGAGAGAGTGCGTTTATGCGGTATAAGATCGCGATATCTTTTGCTTGCACGCCTTTGCTTAAAAGCTCTTTTATATTCTTTGCGATCTTGCCAGCCTCGACGCTCTCATCAAAGCTCTCTATCAAATTTACAGCTTCGCCTTCGCCTTTTGTGCCTACAAGCTTCTTGCCAAGACGGTTGCGGTTATGATCTATCAGTTCGTTTGCAGCTTTTAGTATCGCCTCACTCGAGCGGTAGTTTTTCTCAAGTCTGATGATCTTTACATCTTTAAACTGATCTTTGAAATTTAAGATATTATCGATCTTCGCACCGCGCCAGCCATAAATACTTTGGTCATCATCGCCTACGACGCAGATGTTTTCGTGGCATAGACAGAGTTTTTTTAGGAGCTTATACTGAAGATCGTTTGTATCTTGATACTCATCGACCATTATGTATTTGTAGTGGTTTGAAATTTCTCTAGCAAGATCTTCGTTTTCATCTAAAATTTTATATGTAAGCCCTAGCAGGTCGTCAAAATCAACAAGGTTATTCGCCTTTAAATAGTCCTCGTACTTTTCATAAATTTGCGCTGCTTGCTTGTAAAAGTTGTCCTTGCTCTTGTCAAATGAAGAGAAATTTGCATTTTTATAGACCTCTTCGACGCTTAAAAGTGAGTTTTTATAGTTTGAAATTTCACTTGATAAAATCGCCGTAGCGACTGGGCTTTCAAAGCTTTTGATGATGCGTTTTTTATCGTCTGTGTCGATGATGACGAAGTTGTTTTTTCTGCCAAGCTTTTCTATGTAGAGCTTTAAAAACAAAAGTCCAAATTTGTGAAATGTACAAAGTAGCGGCGAGTAGTTTTTGCCGCTTTGGCTTAGCATCGCCATGGCTCTGCTGCGCATCTCGTTGGCGGCTTTGTTTGTAAAAGTAAGAGTTAGCGTGTTTGCCGCATCTATGCCGACCTCGCCGATGAGATAGGCAAGCCTAGTTGTGATCGTCTTTGTCTTGCCACTGCCAGCACCTGCAAGTATGAGCATCGGACCATCTATGTGAGTGGCTGCTTCGCGCTGGGCTTCGTTTAAATTTGATAGTAAATTTTCCATTTTTCGCTTTTTAAATTTTCTTTTGATTTTAGCCAAAAATGCTTAAAATTACTATTTTTTCTTAAATATATCTTTATTTTTTGGGTTTTGCAAAAAGACTGAGGCTGATTTTTTAGCGTGATCGACTTGCTTCTCTTTTGGCTTGTAGATAGAGAAATTTACAAGGATCGGGCTATTTTCAACCAAAATTTGAACCACCGCGCCAAGTGGAAATGATACCACTGAGGCAAAATTCTCACTACCAAAGCCAGCCTCAAAGCTAAGCTCATCTTGCGTTAGCCTAGCACTTTCAAGCGTGTAGCCACCAAGTGAAAACATAATGACTGGCATGCTAAAGCCACTGCTTATCTCATCTGGCAAGCTAGGCTCAAAGCTAACTAGTGGTAAATTTGCCATAACTGAGAAATTTAGCCCCTTTTCAAGTAAATAATCAATGCACTCATAGACGTGCATCTTCATCAAAAGCGCAAATTTCTCATCGTCTAAAATTTCGTCTAACATCTTAATCCTTTGAAATTTCTAAAAACTCATCTACTAGCTTTTTGACCTCGTTTATACCGATCTGCCAGAAATTTTTATCATCTATGTCAAAGCCAAATTTACCCACAAGCTCCCTTGGGCTGAGGCTCCCACCAAGGCTCAAAAACTCGGTGTAAATTTCGACAAAATTTTTACATTTGCCGCTTTTATAAAGCCCAAAAAGTGCAAGCACAAGAAGCTGCGCATAAGAGTAGGCATAGCAGTAAAATGGCGTGTGGATGAAGTGCGGGATGTAGCTCCACCAAATTTTGTAGTAGTCATTTAGCGTGACACTTTTGCCAAACATCTTTTTGCTCTCTCTTAGCCAAATTTTATTTAGCTCATCTAGGCTGATCTCGCCCCCATGTGCGTGCACAGCCCTTTCAAAGGTGGTGAAATTTATCTGGCGGTAAAGCGTGGCAAATATATCCTCGATCTTGCCAGCGAGCAGTGAAATTTTCTCTTTTTTGCTAAGGCCGTCTTTTACGTGGTCAAAAACTAGCATCTCGCAAAAGACTGAAGCCGTCTCAGCCGTGGTTAGCGGGGTGTCTGAGTTTAGGTAGCTTACGCTATATGATAGCTTTTGATGCACGGCGTGGCCAAGCTCGTGAGCTAGTGTGAAAAGGTCTCTACGCTGGTTTGTGTGATTTAGCAAAACATAAGGGTGAGTGTCGCTTGATCCAGAGTGAGAAAATGCTCCACCTCGCTTGTTTGGTGCTGGATAAACGTCGATCCAACCGTCACTAAAGGCGCTTTTGGCTATATCGCCAAATTTAGGTGAAAATGTCCCAAACGCCTTTAAAACTATCTTTTTGCACTCATCAAATTTATACTCACCTTCGCTGCTAAGAGGCGCGTATCTATCGTAGTCATAAAGCTTTTTAAGGCCTAAAATTTCTCTTTTTCGCTCGTAAAATTTAGAGACTAGGTCAAAATTTTTCTCAGTTACGGCAATTAGCGAATCAACGCTTTTTTTACTGATTTGATTTTCAAGGTGTCTTGGCTCTTCAGGAAGCTTGAAATTTCGCAGCTCGCAGCTCGTTTTTAGATCAGTTTTTATCATATTATATATGTAGCCAAGGAGGTGCTGGTGCTTGCTAAGCTCGTTTGAAAGGCTTTTGGCGGCTAGTTTTCGCACGCTTTGATCACTCTCATGAAGCTTAGCTAAAATCTCTTCTTCATTTAAAAGCTCGCCTTTAAATTTAAACCTCATCTTGCTTATGCTCTCATCAAAAAGCCTTGAAAAGCCCTCAGCTCCGGTGCTTGCCGTGCGAAGTAGCACTCTTTCTTCGGCAACGCTTAGCTGGTGTGGTTTTGCTTTGGCGAGGTTGCTTAGATAGTAGCCGTATTTTTTAGAGCTTTTTATGATCTCTTCTTGTTTTTCAGGGGCAAACTCATTAAATTTGATCTCAAAAAATATTAAATTTTCATTTGCTTTTGTCGCTATCTCATCGATCTTTGCGTAAAATGCACCCTTGCTTGTATCTTTGGCAAAATTTAAAAAAGCGTAAGTCATTACCTTTGAAATTTTAGCTATCAAATTTTCATATTCAGAAAATGCCTTTAAAAACTCGTCTGCTTTTAAATTTTCATAAATTTCAAGGTATTTATCTTTAAATTTCTCGCACTCTTTTTGTAAATTTAGTGCGTTTTGCTCGCACTCTTTTTCGTTTGCAAAAAGTGCTTTTAGATCCCAAATTTGCATATTTATCCTTTAAATTTTTGGGACATTTTACAAAAAAATGGATAAAAGTAAAATTTCAGCCAAAATTTAGCTGAAATTTTATGAAGGTTAGTTTGAATTCTCTGAGGCTACGGCTGTAAAAAGCACGTCTGATGAGCTATTTAGCGCAGTTTCAACTGAGTCTTGGATGACGCCTATCGTAAAGCCAACTGTGACAAATTGCATAGCGATGTCATTGCCGATACCAAAAAGTCCGCACGCTAATGGCACTAGAAGCAGTGAGCCGCCAGCCACGCCAGATGCGCCGCACGCACCAAGAGCTGAGATGAAGCATAGAAGTAGCGCATCGCCAAATGTAACTGTGATAGATGGGATAGAATTTACCGCAGTAAGCGCTAGGATGCTAATGGTAACAGCTGCACCGCCCATGTTTATGGTGGCTCCTAGTGGGATAGAGATCGAGTAGAGCTCCTCTTTTAGTCCAAGCTTTTTACAAAGCGCCATATTTACTGGGATGTTTGCAGCTGAACTTCTTGTAAAAAACGCTGAGATCGCGCTCTCTTTTAAGCAGATCATCACAAGTGGATAAGGATTTTTCCTAGTTAGTGCAAAAACCATCGCTGGATAGACGATAAATGCCACTACAAGCATCGCTCCAACAAGAACTAAGATCAGTTTGAGATATCCTGCAAGTGCCTCAAATCCAGTGTCATGAATGCTGATAGCAACCATACCAAAGATACCAAACGGAGCTAATCTAATGATAAATTTAACGATATGAGTTACGCCGTCGCTTATATCTTTAAATACTTTTTTGGTCTCAGGTGTAGCGTATCTCATAGCGATGCCACCACCAATCGCCCAAGTGATGATGCCTATATAGTTGCCGTTTGCTAGGGCGGTTATCGGATTTTCGACCATTTTATAGATAAGGTCTTTTAGCACGTTTGTGATGCCTTGAGGTGCTGACATATCAGCGCTTTGCAGACCTTTTAGCGGTATCTCGATAGGAAATAAAAAGCTAGCAATAACCGCCACAACAGCTGCTAAAAAGGTGCCAACAAGGTAGAGTGTGATGATCTTTTGCATGCCTTTTGTGTGGCCAAAATCTTTTAAAATGATAGAGGTTGCAACTAGGACAAAAACAAGAATAGGTGCGATCGCTTTTAGAGCGCCTTTAAACAAATCTCCTAAAACTGAGGCTGAAGCAGCGATAGAATCAGCCGAACTAGCCTTTTCTTTGGCCTCATCAAGTTGCTTTGCTTCATCTTGGCTAAGGCGAGTTTTTATGACTTCATCTACGCTTAAGCCACTCTCTTTTTGGATGGTTTGAATTTTAGCTGAGAGTTGGTTGTAAGGGGCTGCTTGATAATGTGTGTAAAAGCCAACTAGGGCACCTAGGATGATACCAACTAAAATTTGAACGATCAAATTTCCATCGGCGTATCTTCTTGCAATGTTTTTAAACATATTCATTTGACACCTTAATAAATTAGTTTTTTGTTGATTTTAGCTAAATGATTTTTAAATATAAAGAAATTTAAAAAGATTAATTCGTTTTTTATATGGATTTGTTACAATTGCACGAAAATTTAACCAAGGAAAAGGACGAAAATGTATCTATTTACTTCTGAAGTTGTAAGTCCAGGTCATCCAGACAAATGCGCTGATATCATCGCTGATAGCATTGTTGATACTATCTTAACGCAAGATCCAAATGGACGCGTCGCAAGCGAAGTTTTTGTAGCTGGAAAAAATATAGTAATAGGCGGAGAGATAAACTCAAAGGTAAAACTCTCTTATAAAGACTACGAAAAGATCGTAAAAGACGCTCTTGCGCATATTGGATATGACGGAAAGAGCAACTTTACAAAAGAGCAGTGCTTGCACCCAGATGATATCGAGGTCAAAGTCTGCTTAAATCAACAAAGTCCAGATATAAATCAAGGCGTTGATCAAAGTGACGGCGAGATCGGAGCAGGTGATCAAGGCATCATGTTTGGCTTTGCGAGCTGCGAAGCGAAAGAATTTATGCCAGCAGCTATAACTTACGCAAGAATGCTTTGTGAAAAAGTATATAAATTTGCCAAAGCAAACCCTGATAAACTTGGTGTTGATATAAAAACTCAAGTTACGATTGATTACGGCAGTAAAGACAACTTTGAAAACTGCAAACCTCAAAGTATCCATACCATCGTCGTTTCTGCGCCATGCGTGGAGAGCATGAAGATAGAAGAGCTTCGCGCACTAATACAAAATTTAATAGACGAAACTGGCCTTCCAAAAGAGCTATATAATAAAGAAAAAACTATCATCTATATAAACCCAACAGGCAGATATGTAAATCACAGCTCACTTCACGATAGCGGCCTAACAGGCAGAAAACTAATCGTCGATAGCTTTGGCGGATATAGCCCAATAGGCGGTGGTGCTCAGTCAAGTAAGGACTACACAAAGGTTGATCGCAGCGGACTTTACGCAGCGCGCTGGATAGCTAAAAACATAGTCGCAGCTGGCCTTGCTAAAAAATGCATTGTCCAGATAAGCTACGCGATCGGCGTTGCAAAGCCAACTTCAGTTAGTGTTGATACTATGGGAACTCACGCAAACGGCGTAAATGACGATATGCTTTCAAATTTTGTAAGCGAGCATTTTTCTCTAACACCTCGCTGGATAACAAATAAATTTGGTCTTGATAAGCCAAGCAAAGATACATTTTTATATGCAAAAGTAGCTGCAAAAGGTCAAGTAGGAAATGCAAAATATCCTTGGGAAAAGCTTGATGCAGTTGATACTTTCAAGGCTTTACTAAAAAAATAATCAAAAAAGTGGCTTTATATAAAAGCCACTTTAAATTTCTTTTAAAACTCATCCCAAAATGCTTTTTTAGGCTTTATGATCTCACTTTTTGAGCCATTTACGCTGTGATAGACCGCTTTATTATACTTTGTAGCAAGGTGTTTTATAAGTAGTCTTTGAAGCACAGGCTCGCTACTTGGCACAAACCAGCCGTTGTTTGTGATAGCAACGACCACGTCAAATTCGCCCTTATAAAGCTCCTCTCTTGTCGCTTCATAGCAGATGGCGTTTCTGATCTTAACTCTGTCTATCTCATAGTCACTAAAATTTTCAGCTTTTTTAAAGTCACTAGCTCCGCCAAAAAATAGCTTATTTACGGCATCTTGCATAAATTTTGGCAGAGGGATTTCTTCTCCAAATGGCACTAAAAATTTCTTATCCATTCGTCTAAGAGTGCTATTTTGAAACAAAAAGGCAGAGTTATAAATTTGCTTATTTTCATAAGCAAGCGCGCCAGCTACGATAGTTATCTGTTTTGAAAGCTCTTTTAACTCATCAACAAGCAGCGGCTCATTTGTCATAAATAATGGAAACGCACTCTCTGGAAGCACGATGAGACGTTTTTGCTCGGCTATGGCGCTATTTATCATGTCTAAATTTTCATTTGTAAATTTCATGCGCAAGTTTTTATCCCAGCGCACTCTTTGAGCGACATTAGTATTTACTAACTCCACATCAAATGGCAGAGTTTTTGCCTCGTTACTTTTAAACTGCAAAGCAGCGATGAGACAGATAAAAGCTAGGATAAATTTTAAAATTTTACCTTTTAAACTCAAAGAAATGGCTGCTAAAAATATAAATATAAGCCCTCTAGTATTTGGCTCAAAAGCACCTAAAACAAGTGTCGCTTCAAGGTTAAACCAGTTAAAGCCAAATGGGTGCACGTAGCTTATTAAAAATAATAAAACAGCTCTTAGTGCTACAAAGCTTGGAAAAGAGGCTATCCAAAATAAAAGCCCATAAACAAGGGCTACAAAGAGGATGACAAATGGGATAAGCCAGACAAGCTCATAGTAGATAAAACTAAAGCCGATCCAGTAAAACCACAAAATCCCAGTGAAAAATCCAGCTGCGAAAAAGCCAGCTCTGCTTAAATTTATGATGATGTAAATTCCAGCTAGCGTGAGAAAAGGTGAGATGAAATTTAAAATTTGATTTTCAGCCATGGCTAAAAAAATGAAATTAGAAAGCAAAAAAGCACCGACAAAGGCTTTTATTATAATTTTAGTGCTAAAATGTCCGTTTAAAAATCTTACAAATAAGGAAATCCATGCAAAACGCTGATTTTTTAACATCATTACTACCTCTTGTTGTGCTTTTCGCCATATTTTACTTTTTGGTTATCAGACCTCAACAAAAACAACAAAAAGCCCACGCAGCAATGCTTGCAGCTCTTGACAAAGGCGATAAGATAGTAACTAATGGCGGACTTATATGCGAAGTGATTAAAGCCGAAAATGATTTTATCAAAGTTAAACTTAACGATGATGTAATCGTTCGTATAGCACGCGAGTTTGTAGCTAAAAAGATCGAAGATAAATAATGCGTAACGCAAGAGTTACATATAGGCTGATTATATTAATATTAGCCTTGGTTTTTGGTTTTGGCTTTTCGGTGCCATCTTTTTTTCAGACTCAAAGTGGAGCTAAAATTTCGCTAGGACTTGACCTTCAAGGCGGTCTTCATATGCTTCTTGGTGTTGAAACTAATGAAGCCATCCACTCTAAGATCAAATCAATCGCTGGAAGCATAAATTATTATGCTAAAAAAGAAGATGTGCTTATTGATAAATTTAAGATAAAAGAAGATAGTGTTGATTTTGCGCTGCTTGATAGTGACGAGGCTCCAAAGGTTGATAAGGCTTTGACTGAGATAAAAGGGCTTGATATCAAAAAAGATGGTCTAAACTATCACATCACTCTAACAGAGCAAGAGAGGCTTGATACGATCGAGTATGCGATCTCTCAAGCTGTTGAGACTATTAGAAACAGGCTTGATCAGTTTGGTCTAGCTGAGCCAACAGTCGCTAGACAAGGCAAAGACAATATCCTAGTCGAGCTTCCTGGCATAAAAACAGAAGAGGATGAGCAAAGAGCGAGAGATCTTATCGCAAAGGCTGCTCACTTACAGCTTATGGCAGTTGATGATAAAAGACAAGATCAGGCTAATACCATGAGCGAGGCCGAGGCTGAAAGCTATGGTGATGTGATCTTTAAAGATGCTAAAAATGACCGCGTAAAATATGTCGTTAAAAATATCCCTGTGCTTGATGGCTCGATGCTAACTGACGCAAAGGTTGCGTTTTCTCAGCAAAATAACCTACCGATCATAAATTTCACACTAAATTCAGAAGGTGCTAGAATTTTTGGTGATTTTACTGGTGCAAATGTCGGTAAAAGGCTTGCTATCGTGCTTGATGGTAAGGTCTATTCAGCTCCAGTTATAAATGAAAGAATAGGTGGCGGCAGCGGTCAGATCAGCGGTGGCTTTACACTTGACGAGGCTCACGACGTAGCGATCGCGCTTAGAAGTGGCGCACTTTTAGCACCTGTTAAGATGCTAGAAAAAAGAAGTGTCGGTCCATCTTTAGGACAAGAGAGCATCAATCAAAGCATGGTAGCTCTTGCTGCCGGATCTATTTTAGTCGTACTATTTATGCTAGTTTATTATGGAATTTCTGGAATTTTTGCAAATATCGCGTTAGTTGCAGACGTTGTTATATTAGTCGCTGTCATGGCGCTTTTTGGAGCGACGCTTACTCTGCCAGGCATGGCTGGTATCGTGCTAACTATCGGTATGGCGGTTGATGCAAACGTCATCATAAATGAGCGTATACGTGAGCTTTTGCGTGAAGGCGTGGCGATAAGAACGGCCGTGCAAAAGGGCTATGAGCACGCTATGAGTGCGATCATCGACTCAAATTTAACTACTATCATCACAGTTGCAGTGCTTTATGCTTATGGTACTGGTCCAGTTAAAGGCTTTGCTGTGACAATGGCGATAGGTATCATGGCTTCGATGCTAACGGCTATTTTAGGTACTCATGGTATGTTTGATGCTGTCATGGACAAGATAGAAAAAAGCGGAAATACCAGACTTTGGTTTGGTTATAAAAGGAGCTAGGGATGCAAATTTTTACTAAGGCAAAAGTTTATGATTTTATGCGGTTTAGATTTGCTTCATTAGCACTTTCTATATTTTTATTTGTTGGTTCGATCTTTTTGCTAGCAACAAAGGGTCTAAACTACGGCATCGACTTCTCTGGTGGCACGCTTATACAGCTAAAATACGACACCAAAGCGCCACTTGATAAAATCCGCGACGCTTTTGGCACAAATGAAGTGCTTAAAAACGCCTCTGTTACTGAGTTTGGAAGCGAAGATGAGGCTGTTATTAGATTTTCTGGATCAAGCTCAAATTTAACTGGTGACATCGGCACTGAGATAAAGCAAATTTTAAAAGATACTGGAAATTTTGAAGTAAGACGTGTTGATATCGTTGGTCCAAAGGTTGGTGACGAGCTTAGGCAAAAGGGCTTGATGGCTCTTGGAATTTCACTAATTGGCGTGCTTCTTTATATCACATTTAGATTTGAGTGGAGATTTGCGCTAGCTGCGATCGCAACTGAAATTCACGATATCGTTATAACCGTCGGTGCTATTTCGCTATTTGATATCGATGTAAATTTAGACACTCTAGCGGCTGTATTAACGGTGCTTGGCTACTCGCTAAACGATACGATCATCATTTTTGACAGGATAAGAGAAGGCATAAAAGAGAGCAAGAGAACTGATATCGAAGGCGTTATCAACGAGTCAGTTTCAGCCACACTTTCAAGAACTATCCTAACTTCAGCCACTACGATGATGACTGTTGTTGTGTTATTTTTATTTGGTGGAGATATGATACATGGATTTTCATTTATCCTTATCGTTGGTATCGTTATAGGAACGATCAGCTCGATCTACATCTCATCGCCATTTCTTATCTGGTTTAAATTTAGCATCGAGCATTTTAGGGCTAGAGAGGCTGAGAAGCAAAGGATCAAAAAAGAGCGTGATAAAGAGCGTGCTATGTTTGAAAAAGGCGTTGTGTAAGGAGGGATAATGAACTGGGGAAAAGTTATCTACATATTTTTTGCGCTGATGAGTCTTACGACTACGGCGGAGTTTTTATATGATAAAAACGAGATTGCCCTTTTTGTGGCGGCTAGTATAAATTTGGTTTCAACTTTACTTAAGATCGGTGTTAAAAATTTACTATCAGCTGAGCTTTTTGCTAGCTCGCTGGTTGCTGATTTGCACCTTATACCAGCTTTTGTTATTTTGCAAGTATCTGAAAATGCAACGCTTAGCTACTCGCTAGCCATTGGCGCGGTCATCGCAAATATATTTTCACTAGCCTTGGTATTAATAGAATCAAGCAAATCACAAGAAGAATTTTAGGAGAAAAAATGGCTGAGAAGAGAAAATATGAGCCTTTAAAGATAGAAAAAAAGTGGCAAGAAATTTGGGATAAAAATGAAGAATTTGAACCAAAAGATGATCTAAGCTTGCCAAAAAAATATATCCTAAGTATGTTTCCATATCCAAGCGGACGCATACATATGGGACATGTAAGAAACTACTCTATCGGCGATGCGCTGGCTAGATCATATAGAAAAAGCGGCTACAACGTGCTTCATCCTATCGGCTTTGATAGCTTTGGTATGCCAGCTGAAAATGCAGCCATAAAACATAAAATTCACCCTAAAATTTGGACTTACGAAAATATCGACTATATGAAAAAGGAGCTTGCAAGCCTTGGCTTTTCATTCTCTAAAAAGAGAATTTTAGCTACATCTGATCCGCTTTACACAAAGTGGGAGCAAAGCTTTTTTATAAAGATGTTTGAAAAAGGGCTTGTTTATAGAAAAAATGCCATCGTAAACTGGTGTGAATACGATCAAACTGTGCTTGCAAACGAGCAGGTTGAAGATGGTAAATGCTGGAGATGCGGTAATGATGTTGTACAAAAAGAGCTTCCAGGATATTACTTCAACATCACAAAATACGCTAGCGAGCTACTTGAAGATCTAAAACTTCTTGAAGGCAAATGGCCAAATCAAGTCATTACAATGCAAGAAAACTGGATCGGCATAAGCTACGGCTTGGAGTTTAAATTTAGCCTTGATGAAGCTTCAAAAGAGACTTTGGGTGGTAAATTTGATGGTTTTGAGGTATTTACAACAAGACCCGATACTATTTATGGCGTTAGTTACACAGCTCTTGCACCAGAGCATCCTATCGTAAAAGCGCTTCTTGAAAGTGATAAATTTGATGAAAGTAAAAAGGCAAAGATAAAAGCAATACTTAATCAAAGCCCAAGAGAGCGTCAAGCAAGCGATAAAGATGGAGAATTTTTAGGAATTTACGTCGTTCATCCACTCACTAATGAAAAGATCCCAGTTTGGGTTGCAAATTTCATCCTAGCTGACTATGGCAGTGGCGCTATCATGGCTGTTCCTGCGCATGATCAAAGAGACTTCGAGTTTGCAAGTAAATTTAATCTACCTATAAAACCAGTCGTAAAGCCGCTTGAGGGCGAGAGTGACGGCTCTAAGGCGTATTCAGAATACGGAGTTGCTATAAATTCTGAGCTGATAAACGGTCTTGGCTCAGAGGAGGCCAAAAGCTTTATAATAGAGAAATTTGAAAAAGATGGCCTTGGCAAAAGGATCACAAACTACAAACTAAGAGACTGGGGAATTTCTCGCCAAAGATACTGGGGTGCGCCGATACCTGTCGTGCACTGCAAATGCTGCGGCGTAGTGCCTGAAAAAGAGGAAAATTTACCTATCGCACTGCCTGAAGATGTCAAGATCACAGGCGAGGGCAACCCGCTTGATAAACATCCAACTTGGAAATTTACAAAGTGTCCAAAATGCGGCCAAGACGCGATCAGAGAGACCGATACGATGGATACATTCGTAGAGAGTAGCTGGTATTTTGCTAGATTTGCAAGTGATGAGAAGAGTTGGGAGCAAAAAGCACTTGATGAAAAGAGCGTGAATTATTGGATGAATGTAGATCAGTACATCGGCGGTATCGAGCATGCGATCTTGCACCTTTTATACGCTAGATTTTTCCAAAAGGTCTTAAGAGACCTTGGCTATCTAAGAGATGATGAGCCGTTTGAAAATTTACTAACTCAAGGCATGGTCTTAAAAGATGGCAAAAAGATGAGTAAAAGCAAGGGCAATGTCGTAGATCCTGATGATATCATAAATAGATACGGCGCCGATACGGCAAGGCTTTTTATCCTTTTTGCCGCTCCTCCTCAAAAAGAGCTTGAGTGGAATGACAGCGCAGTTGAGGGTGCATTTAGGTTTTTAAATAGGCTTTGGGAGAAGGCGCAAACTATCAAAAAGATAGATAAATTGCCTGAGATAGATCACGAAAGCTTAAATAAAGATGAGAAATTTGCAAGGCTAAAAATTTATGAAGCGCTTAAAAAATCAACCGAGGTTTTTGGCGATACATTTGCTTTTAATACTTTAATCGCTGCTTGCATGGAGGCACTAAATGCTATAAATGCGCAGGATAATGACGATGTAAATGCTGAAGGCTTTTTCATCATCTTAAATTTACTAGAGCCTATCGTGCCGCATATCGCAAATGAGCTTAGCGAAGAGCTTTTTGACAGAAAGAATTTCACAAAGATAGCTGTAAAAGAAGAGGTCTTTGTGAAAGATAGCATTGCTCTTGCAGTTACAGTCAATGGCAAGAAAAGGGCTGAGTTTGAAGTGGCAGCGAGCGAGAGTGAGAGTGAAATTTTAAAACAAGCTAAGCAAAATGTGGCTAAATGGCTTGAAGGAAAAGAAATTTTAAAAGAGATTTATATAAAAGGCAAATTAGTAAATTTTGTCATTAAAGGATAAATTTTGAGATATTTTTTAGCGTTTTTTATTGCGATATTTATATGCGGATGTGGCTATAAACCAGTTTCAAAGATCTCGCAGGATTTGGTTGGAGATAGAGTTTATGTTGATGTTATTATCAGCAAAGAAGAGCCAAAAAATAGTGTCTGGATAAAAGATGCCGTAAAAGAGGGTATGGTTGCAAGGCTGCATAAATCACTATCAAGCAAAGATAGCGCTGATACTTCGATAATAGTTTCGGTAAAAAGTTTAAATTACGAGGCAATCATCTATGATGAATACGGCTATATCACATCTTATAAAGCTCTTTTAACTCTAAACTATAAAACCAAATTTAAAGATGGTCGTGTCATAGATATACCTGCTACTGGCGAGTATGATTTTAGTGTGGCAAGACGTCAAAAGAGCGTAAGATACGCAGATAGTGTCATTAGCGATACTCAAAAGTATGAAGCTATAAAAGAGGCTTCAAAAGAGGCGTTTGATGAGTACATCGCAAATTTAGCTGTAAAAGGATATAAAAATGGCAGCAGTAACCGTTAGTCAAATAGTCAAGGAAGCCTTGAGCGAGATAAAAGATCGCCATTTGATGCTAACGCCAGAAAATTACACCGAAGTTTATAATGAAATTTCTAAAAAATATGGCTTTACAACTGAAGAGAGCAAAAAGATAGAAAAATATATCTCAAGGCTTGGTGATGACTATAAAGCGCAAGCTATAAGCCTTCATATAAAAACGGTTGATGAGTTTGTAGCTTTTATGACCGCTAGGCTCTCTCACGGTGCTAAAAATGGCACAGCACAAGTGGTCGATGATAAAAAGTTAAAGTCACTAAATGCCTTTGCAAGAAGAATTCTCCAAGCCATCTCTATGCTTCACAACAAAGATGCAAAAGCCCTAGCAGAGCAAGGCATGCAGCTACTTGCTAGAAGATATGATGAGAAAAATCTTGAAGAGATGTGCCTTAAATGGTTTGACTTTGTAAGCTCTTACGATACTGAATTTTTGGACTTTTTGAAATATTATGGCGTGAGAGACTTTGACGATCTAAAGACTATGAGCGCTGAGCTTGAGAAATTCTTATCTCAAAAAAATGAAAACGCAGAAGAAAACGCTTTAGTTGAGCTTTTAAATTTTGCGCTTGAGCCTTCTATCACAAAGGAGCTTGGCGAAGAGCTTAGCAGCATTAGAAGCGTTTTGAAACAAAATCCACAAAGCCTAAATAGCAAAGAATTTCAAGATAAGATAAAAGGTTTTGTTGATCGCAGGATCGAAGAAGATAGAACCGAGATCATCGAAAAGGTTGGCTCATTAAACAACATCTTGCAAAGCATAGGCGAGAGGATTTCAGATATCGCAGCTAGCTCTCAAAGTAACTCAGCTAAGGTGCAAAGCATCAAAAATGATCTTAAAAATGTAAATTTAAATGCAAATAGTATCGATCATGTAAAGAGCATGCTTATCGAGATCGCAGGTGCTTTAGAGATCGAGAGTAAGGAGCTTGGCCTTGAAATGAACAGCAAGCAAGCGACCATTTCTGAGCTTCAAAACAGGGTCACAAGTCTAGAAAAAGAGCTTGAAGCTGCGAAGCTTGAGAGTAAAGAGGACTTTTTAACAAAAGTGGCTACAAAAAGAGCTTTGATGAGTGAAATTCAGCGTATCGAAGAGGCTTATAAGCGTTACGGCACGGACTATTCGATCTGCTTTGTTGATATCGACTTCTTTAAAAAGATAAACGATACCTACGGACACGAAGCTGGCGACGTGATCCTTTCTGCCGTGGCTCAGGTGCTTAAGAAAAATGCTAGAAAAGTTGATTTTGTAGGTAGATATGGCGGCGAGGAATTTGTCATTTTGCTACCAAGCACGAGCCTCAAAGATGGTGTTAGATTTGGTGATAAGTTAAGAAGCATGATTGAAAATTTCAAATTTATCTATAAAAACGAGCGCATCAAAGTTACCATTAGCTCTGGTGTGGCGACAAGAAGTGCAAATTTAAGTGACACTATGACGCTTGAGGGCGCTGATAAGATGCTCTATCTTTCAAAAGAGGGCGGCAGAAACCAAGTCATGCCAAAGATAATCGAGGAAAAATGAGCCTAGCGAAATTTCTTGATGGCAAGCCACTTTACTACAAAGAGATCGACTATGGTAGGATCATAAGGGCTTATGATACGATCAAAGGCCATCTAAAGCCTTTTAAGATAATCCACATCATCGGCACAAATGGTAAAGGTAGCACGGGTCGCTTTTTAGCGCAAATTTTAAGCCAAAAGGGCGCAAAAGTAGGCCACTACACGAGCCCACATATATTTAAATTTAACGAGCGATTTTGGTTAAATTGTGAGGTCGCTAGCGATGAAATTTTAGAGAGAGCTCATGAGCGTTTGCAAGCTCTTTTGAGTGATGAGTACAAGATAAAAACGAGCTATTTTGAGTATATGACGCTGCTTTCTGCGGTGCTTTTTGAGGGTTGTGACTACTTTGTCTGCGAGGCTGGCATGGGCGGCGTGCTGGATGCGACAAATGTCTTTGAAAAAGAGCTAAGCATCTTTACTCCGATCGGCTTTGATCACACGGCGATATTAGGCAATAGCTTAGAAGAAATTTCACGCACGAAATTTGAAGCTATGGGCAAAAGAGCTATTTTAAATGATGAGATGAACAAGATAAGTGTGGCTATCGCAAGAGAGATCGCGAGCGAGAAAGGCGCAACTCTGAGCTTTCCAAGAGAAATTTTGACCAAAGAAAATTTAAACGAGATCATAAACTACGCAGATAAATTTAATCTTCCAGAGTTTTTGCGCTCAAATTTAACTCTAGCCTACGCCGCAGCTAAAATTTTAGATAGCAGCATAGATATCAAAAAGCTTGGCGCTTTATCGCTTCGTGGCAGATGCGAAAAGATCGCTTCAAATTTATACGTTGATGTCGGTCACAACGAGCTTGGCGCAAAGGCTGTGGCTAAGAAATTTAGCCAAGAAGAGTTTAGCGGCAAGAAGCTAACGCTAGTTTATAACTCGTTTTTAGATAAAGATTTCAAGGCGGTCTTAGCAGCTCTAAAGCCAGTCATTGATGGCGTGCTACTTTATCACTACCACTGCGAGGGCAGGGAGCTTGGCGGAGAGCTTATAAATAAAGCTTTAAACGAGCTTGAAATTTCGCATAGGGAGTTTGAGCCAAGCGATATGAACGATATAAAAGAGGTAAAAAACGGCAAAATTTACCTAGCATTTGGCTCGTTTCACCTGGTCGAAGCCTTTTTAAAAGAGTACTATGCAAGCAAAGGTCTATGAGTATCTTTTAACACACGCCCCACAAATTCTCATCTGCGAAGATGACAAAGAGGCGGCACTCTGCGCTGATGCGGCCAGTTTTGCTGGCTTTAGCGCATTTAAACTACCTGATTTTAGAGCTAAAAAGGGCGATGATCTAAGAAGCTTTAACGAAGAGCTTTTTGAAATTTCATCCGTTCTTAGCAAATACTATAAATTTGATGGCAAAAAGATCATCATAAGCCCATTTAGCACGCTTTTAAACCCACTTCCAACGCAAAAAAACTTAGAGAGCTCAACGATCAAGCTAAAAGATAATCTAAATTTAAGCGAATTTGCCGACTTGCTCATACGATTTGGCTACGAGTGCGTCGATATCGTTGAGAGCGTTGGCGAGTTTAGCATACGCGGCGAAGTGATCGACATTTATGGCGTAAATATGGACGATCCTGTTAGAATTTTACTCTTTGGCGATGAGGTGGAGAGTATCAGAAACTACAATACCGCCACGCAAATTAGCAATAAAGCCGAGCTAAGCGAAGCTGAGATCGTGCCATTTATCGCAAATTTGAGTAAAGATGAGTTTGAAAAAGTGAGCCAAAAGATCGAGGATATGCAAAGCGATGCTTTGGTGAGCGATCTAAATTCACTTGGATTTTGGGCGATAGATAGCTTTAGCGACTACTTGAAAGTTTTTGACTCAAAGCTTGTTAAAAAGATCGATTTTGAAATTTATGATGTGGCTGAAGATAAATTTAAGGGTATTGAAATTTTGCCCGAGCCAAAGGTCTATAAAGACATAGAAGTTACTTTAAATTTTGACTTTTTTGAGCTAAATAAGAGCAAAAGTATAACCGTTCTTTCAAGAAATGAGTGGCTTTTTAAGGGCTATGAGCTTGATGGCTTTGCAAATGTAAAGCTTGAAATTTCGCCCCTTGTAGTAAATTTAACCTCAAACGACAAGATCGTAGTCTCTCTTAATAAATTTGAGAAAAAAAGGCGGATTAAGCGCTCAAGCCTCGTGGTTGATGAGCTAAAAGTAAATGACTACGTCGTGCATGAAGATTATGGTATAGGCAGATTTTTAGGGCTTGAAAAGATCAAGGTTTTGGGTGCGACGAAAGAATTTGTGGTTATTGCCTATCAAAATGACGACAAGCTTCTTTTGCCGGTTGAGCATCTAAATTTGATAGATCGCTACATCGCTCAAAATGGCTCTATGGCGGTGCTTGATCGCTTAGGCAAGGCAAATTTTGCCAAGATAAAAGAGAAGGTTAGAGAAAAACTCTTTGCGATCGCCTCAAAGATCGTGGCGATGGCGGCAAAAAGGGAGCTAATCGCAGGCAAAATTTTACAAAAAGAGGATATCTCTTATCTAAATTTCGTCCAAGACGCTGGCTTTTCATACACGAATGATCAGCAAAAAGCGGTAAATGATATAAAAGATGAGCTAAAAAGCGGCAAGGTGATGGATAGGCTGCTTAGCGGAGATGTTGGCTTTGGTAAGACTGAAGTTGCGATGAATGCCATATTTACCTGCATAAAATCAGGCTTTAGCGCATTTTTCTTCGTGCCAACGACACTTCTTAGCTCGCAGCACTACAAGACGTTAAGCCAAAGATTTAGCAAATTTGGCATAAAGGTCTTTAGGCTGGATCGCTTCTCAAGCGCCAAAGAAAAATCAAGCTTGCAAAAAGCACTAAAAGAAAATGCGCCTATAGTTTGTGTGGGAACGCATGCACTTCTTGGTGTAAAGGCTGAAAATTTAGGGCTTATCGTGGTTGATGAGGAGCATAAATTTGGCGTTAAGCAAAAAGAGCAGCTAAAAGAAATTTCTCAGCACTCACACATCTTAAGCATGAGCGCCACGCCGATACCAAGAAGCCTAAATATGGCGCTTAGCAAGATAAAAACATATAGCATTTTAGCCACTCCGCCAAGCTCAAGGCTGGATGTGAGAACAAGCGTGAGAGAGTGGGACGAAAAGGTCGTCAAAGAGGCTATCATGCGTGAGCTAAGACGCGGCGGGCAGACCTTTTACATCCACAACCACATCGCAGACATCGAGCAGACGGCAAATGATCTAAGGAAAATTTTGCCAAAGCTTAGAATTTTGATACTTCACTCAAAGGTAAATGCAAAAGTCACTGAAGATGAGATGATGAAATTTGAGCGGGGCGAGTATGACTTGCTACTTTGCACCAGCATCGTTGAAAGCGGCATCCACCTGCCAAATGCAAACACCATAATCGTAGAAAATGCCAATAAATTTGGCATGGCTGACCTGCATCAGCTCCGCGGTCGCGTGGGTAGAAGCGACAAGCAGGCCTACTGCTACTTTTTGGTGGAAGATAAAGATGCCATTAGCAAAGACGCGCTAAAACGACTTGTGGCACTTGAGGGCAACTCATTTTTGGGCGCTGGCTCGGTGCTAGCCTATCACGACCTTGAGATAAGGGGTGGGGGTAACATCATCGGCGAGGCGCAAAGCGGTCACATCGAGGCTATCGGCTACTCGCTATATCTAAAGATGCTAGAAGATGAGATAAACAAGCTTCTTAATCAAGACTCCGCAAAGCTTGACAAGATCGATCTAAAACTTAGCGTAAGCGCCTTTTTAAATCAAGAATTTATAAGAGAAGATAGGCTAAGGCTTGAAATTTACAGGCGCCTTAGCAAGTGCAAAGAGGTCGCTGAGGTCTATGAGATACAAAGCGAGCTTGAGGATAGATTTGGCAAGATAGATACATTTACAAAGCAGTTTTTAGACCTTATCATCATCAAAATTTTAGCTCTAAAAGCTGGTATAAAGACGATCTCAAACAGCGAACAAAATATACTAATAACAAAAAATGACGACGAGAAGATCAGGCTAAAGTCACGCAGCAAGGACGATGACGATGTTTTGGCTGAAATTTTGGTCTATCTAAGAAAGGATAAGAGATGATAGATTGGGGCGTGAAGTACGCAGCGATTTATAGAAGTACAAAAGGGATGTTAAAACCGGTTGAGGATATCGATTTTGTCGATATCGACTCACTTTATGGACTGGAGAAACAAAAAGAAATTTTGCTAAAAAATACTAGAAATTTTATAGCTGGCGACGAGGCAAATCACGTGCTTCTTTGGGGCGAGAGAGGATGTGGCAAGTCAAGCCTTGTAAGGGCTGTTTTTACTAAATTTTATAAAGAGGGACTTCGCATCATTGAGATTGGCTGCGAGGATCTAAAATACCTTGGCGACATTATCGATGAGATCAGAAAGAGCGAGTTTAAATTTATCATTTTCTGCGACGATCTAAGCTTTGAAAATGGCAGCAATGAGTATAAATTTCTAAAACCTATCATGGATGGCTCTATCCAAAAGCCGCCAAAAAACGTCCTTTTATACGCCACATCAAACCGCAGACATCTAATAAGCGAGTTTAAAAGCGAAAATGAAAACTCGCAGCTAATAGACGGAGAAATCCACTATAGCGACGCAGCTCAGGAGAAAATTTCGCTCTCAGATCGCTTTGGTCTTTGGATCAGCTTTTATCAAGGCAACTACGATGAGTACCTAAAAATGGTTGATTTTTACTTTAAAGACTACGCAGGCGACAAAGATGAGCTTCACACGCTTGCTAAAAATTTCGCCACCCTTAGAGCTAGCAGAAGCGGTAGGACAGCAAAGCAGTTTTATCTAACTTTTAAAGAAAATTTAAAATGAGATCAACTGATCTGTTTTTAGCTCTACTAAATCACAAAAGTAGAAATTTTGACGAGCTAAAATGGCCAGGCGAGGGCACTTTTGAGGTTATTTTGGGCGCTATTTTAGTGCAAAATACCAACTGGAAAAATGTTGAAAAAGCGCTGGATAATCTAAAAAAAGCGAGCAAAGATAGCCTGCAAGGCATTTGCACGCTTGAAAACAGCGAGCTTGCCACACTCATAAAGCCAAGTGGCTTTTACAACACAAAGGCAAAACGGCTAAAGACGCTTTGTCTAGCTATAAAAAATGAATTTGAGAGCTTTGATAACTTCAAAGAAAACGCAAGCCGTGAGTGGCTCATAAGCGTAAAAGGCGTTGGCGCTGAGACTTGTGATGCGATACTTGCTTATGCTTGCGGCAAGCCTTATATGGTCGTTGATGCCTATGCGCTTAGGATAATGGCATATTTTGACTACATTTTTGAGAGCTACGACGATGCGGCTGAGTGGTTTAGCTCGCTTGATTATGATGAAATTTACAAATTTCTTGATAGTGAGAAATTTGACGAGAGTGAGGTTTTAAAGCTCTATCATGCGCTTATTTTGGAGTTTTGCAAAGAGAATTTCAAAGGCAAAATTTTAAGCCAAAACGGACAAGAGGTGCTTGATAGCATTAAAAATTAAAAATTTTATTTTAAATTTAGCGCAAATTAGGACTTTTTATGTTTTATTTTAAATTCTATGCTAAATTTACGAGAAATTTATTTTAGGAGGAGTGATGATCTACGATAACATCGTAAAAACGATCGGTAATACACCTATCGTAAAGGTTAAAACAGGTGCTGATGAGGCTGAAATTTACGTAAAATTAGAGTTTTTTAACCCAGGCGGCTCTGTAAAAGATAGGATCGCATTTAATATGATCACAAAAATGCTAGCTGATGGCACGCTAAAACATGGCGACACTATCGTTGAGCCAACAAGCGGCAATACAGGTATCGGCGTAGCTATGTGCGGTACTGCGCTTGGCTTTAAAGTGATCCTTTGCATGCCTGAGAGCATGAGTATCGAAAGACGCAAGATTGTTGCAGCTTATGGCGCTCATCTTGAGCTAACTCCTGCAGCTGGCGGTATGAAAGCAGCGATCGCAAAAGCTACTGAGCTAGCTTCTCAGCCAAACCACGTAATGCTAAGCCAGTTTGAGAATAAATACAACCCACAAGCTCACGAGCTAACAACAGCTGCTGAGATCGTGGCTGATTTTAGTAAGCTTGATGCCTTTGTAGCAGGCGTTGGCACAGGCGGCACGATAAGCGGCGTGGCAAAGGTTCTAAAAGAAAAAGGCTATGACACTAAGATCATCGCAGTAGAGCCTGAAGCATCACCAGTTTTAAGTGGCGGCAACCCAGGACCACATAAAATTCAAGGCATAGGAGCTGGATTTTTACCAAATACAATGGATATGAGCCTAGTTAGCGAAGTAGAAAAAGTAAGCAACGATGACGCACTAAACGCAGCTAGAGCGATAGCAAAGAGTGATGGCTTGATGATAGGCATAAGTGGCGGCGCTTCTTACGTGGCTGCAAAAAGAGTGGCTAAAAGACTTGGCGCTGGCAAAAAAGTGCTTTTCATAGCTCCAGATAACGGCGAGAGATACCTAAGCACAGAGCTTTACGGAGCGTAAAAATATGTGGGAGAGTCTAAAAGAGCTAGTTCAAACCGTCCGTGAAAAAGACCCATCGGTGCATAGTTGTTGCTTTTTGGCGATACTTATAAACACTCCTGGCATCCATGCGGTTTTGTTTCATAAAATTTCTCATTTTTTATATGAAAAAAAGTGGTTTTTTCTAGCTAGACTCATCTCGCAAATCGCAAGATTTCTAACAGGCATCGAGATCCACCCTGGGGCAAAGATTGGTAGGAGATTTTTCATAGATCACGGCATGGGCGTGGTTATCGGCGAGACGGCTGAGGTCGGTGATGATGTGATGATGTATCATCAAGTGACACTTGGCGGCACCGGCAAAGAGTGTGGCAAGCGCCATCCAACCATTAAAAATGGCGTCACTATCGCCGCTGGCTCAAAGATACTTGGCGCCATAACGATCGGTGAAAATGCTAAGATCGGTGCAAACTCGGTAGTACTAAAAAACGTCCCAGCAAACGCAACTGTCGTTGGCATACCAGCAAGAGTTGTCAGGGTAAATGGGACGAAATTTGAACCAGAATTTATCATTTAAAATTTAAATTTACTCTCGCTACACCATAAAAATGCAAATTTTTGATACGGCAAATTTACTATCCATAATGTTGCTAGCGTTTTTTAGCTTTGCGCTACCTATTATAATATTTGTCATTTTAGTAAATTTGATAACAAAATTTATCAGGCGAAAGCTGTGCCAAAAATCTTACGTAAAATTTAACCAAAAAAATATAGCTGATACATGTAGTGCAAACTTTTACTGAGGGCATAGCTTACGCTTATGAAAAAAGAGTGCCGATGAAAGAAGATGTCTATTGTGATTTTTACATACCAAAAGGCAAGGTCTATGTAGAATTTTGGGGCTTGGAAGATGACGAGGCGTATATAAAAAGAAAAGAGCAAAAGATAGAGCTTTATAAAAAATACAATTTAAATTTAATAGAGATAGATAACGACAAGATCGGCAATTTAGATGACTATCTGCCAAGAGAGCTTTTGAAATTTGGTGTGAGTTTAAATTTGTAGAAAAAGGGGCGAGCGCCCCTGTGATTATTTTAAAGTTTGGATGTATTCAGCTACTGCTTTTGCATCTTCATCGCTCATTGGAGTAGCGATAGGTTTCATCATAGCACCAAGACCAAATTTATTTGCTCCTGTTTTGTAGCCTTTTAGAGCTGCTTCGATAGCTGCTGCATCAAGTGATGTTAAAGCTGGAACTTTGTTATTGAAAACTTTTTCAGCTTTAGCGCCATGACAGGCAACGCATTTTTTATAGATAGTAGCGCCATCTGCAGCGAAAGCAGCAGTTGAAAGTAGTGCTGCAACACTTGAAACGATTAGTAATTTTTTCATTTTTCATCCTTTTTAAAAAACGTGCCGGCATTATAATACAAAAATGTAAATTTGCAAGGGGTGGGTTAAAATATTTTGGCTATAATCACCAAATGATAAAAGAAACAGCCAACAAAGCACTTTTTTTAGACCGAGACGGCGTCATAAATGAAGACGCTGGATACGTTTGCGAGATCAAAGACTTTAAATTTATTGATGGCATTTTTGATGCATTAAGAGAATTTGCTGGAGCTGGCTACAAGCTCTTTGTCGTGACAAATCAATCAGGCATCGGCAGGGGCTACTACACGCAGGAGCAGTTTGACGCTCTAAACAAATTTATGCTTGAAAGCTTTAAAAAAGAGCAAATTTTTATCACCAAGGTCTATTTTTGCCCGCACGCTCCAGAGCAAAAGTGCACCTGCAGAAAACCAAATCCAAAAATGATACTTGATGCTTGCAAAGAGTTTGACATAGAGCTTGAAAACTCGCTAATGATAGGTGATAAGCCAAGCGACGTCGAGGCTGGCAAAAGGGCTGGTGTGGGCAGAAATTTCTTGCTTGATGGGATAAATTTTAAAGATGTAAGAGATGTTTTAAATAAGCTAAAAAAGGAAAAATCACTATGAATTTAAACGGAAAAAAGATAGTTATAACTGGCGGCGCTGGCTTTATCGGCTCAGCTTTGGCGCACTATTTTGATGAAAACTATAAAGATGCTCACGTGCTTGTCGTGGATAAATTTAGAAACGACGAGACATTTAGCAACGGCAACCTAAAAAGCTTTGGACATTTTAAAAATTTACTTGGCTTTAAAGGTGAAATTTACGCTGGCGATATCAACGACCCTAGCACTCTTGAGAAGATAAAAAGTTTTCGCCCAGATGTCATCTATCACGAAGCAGCAATCTCAGACACCACTGTAAAAGAACAAGACGAGCTAATAAAAACAAATGTAAATGCCTTTGTAAATTTGCTTGATATCTGCGAGAGTTTGGGCGCAAAGATGATCTACGCTAGCTCAGGTGCGACTTATGGCAACGCAAAGAGCCCACAAACAGTTGGCGAGTGCGAAGCGCCAAATAATGTCTATGGTTTTAGCAAACTAAGCATGGATAATATCAATAAAATTTACGCAAAGCGCGGCGTGAGCGTGGTTGGACTGAGGTATTTTAATGTCTTTGGCAAGGGCGAGTTTTTCAAAAATAAAACCGCCTCGATGGTGCTTCAGTTTGGCCTGCAAATTTTAGCTGGCAAGACCCCAAGGCTCTTTGAGGGCAGCGACCAGATCAAGCGTGATTTTGTCTATATAAAAGATATCATTGACGCAAATATAAAAGCGCTTGATGCACCAAGCGGCGTCTATAACGCAGCTACTGGCAAGGCTAGAAGCTTTCAAGATATCGCTGACATCTTGCAGCGTGAGATCGGCGTAAATTTAGGCAACGAATATATCAAAAACCCATTTATCGGCTCATATCAATTTCACACAGAGGCCGACGTGGCCCCAGCTCGCGAGGCATTTGGCTTTAGCGCGACTTGGAGCTTGGAAGAGGCGATAAAAGACTACTTACCAGAGATAAAGAGAATTTATAAGGAAGAGATAAATGGCTAAGAGAGTTAAAATTTTAGTAGTCGGCGATCTTATGCTAGATCACTACATCTGGGGCAGTTGCGAGCGCATCTCGCCTGAAGCGCCAGTGCAAGTTGTAAAGATAAATAACGAAACCTACACGCTTGGTGGCGCTGGTAATGTGGTGAGAAATTTACTCTCGCTTGGCGCAAACGTGAGCGTGGCTAGCGTCTTAGGAGATGATGAGGCTGGCAAAAAGATAAAAGAGAAGCTTGCTGAGCTAAATGTAAAAGATGAGCTGATCCTTACTGAAAAAGGGCGCGAAAGCTCGATAAAAAGCCGCATCATGGCATCTCATCAGCAAGTTGTCAGGATCGATAAAGAGAGCGTTGTCAAGATAAATTTAGAAGATGAACTAGTCTTAAAAGTAAAAGAAAATCTTGCAAATTTCAAGGCTGTCTTGCTAAGTGACTACGGCAAAGGCGTGCTTAGCGAGAAGGTCTGCCAAGAGATCATAAATGAGTGCGTGAGGCTAAAAATACCAGTGCTCATAGACCCAAAAGGCAGCGACTACTCAAAGTATAAAAACGCGACCCTTCTAACGCCAAATAAAAAAGAGGCGAGCGAGGCTACAAATTTAAAGATAAAAGACAAAGCCGAGCTTGAAAAGGCGATAAAACAGCTAAAAGATGAGCTAAATTTGACCTATTCGATCATCACGATCTCAGAAGATGGCATTGCGCTATATGATGATAAATTGCACATCTTTGCGGCAAAAGCAAAAGAGGTCTTTGATGTCACTGGCGCTGGAGATACGGTGCTTGCTACACTTGGCTACATGCTAGCAACTGGCGCTGATATAAAAGAGGCGATCAAGATAGCAAATCTCGCAGCAGCCGTCGTCGTGGCAAAGATAGGCAGCGCAACGGCTAGCTTTAGCGAGATCGAGCAGCTACTAAATAGCTCATTTGGAGCAAATTTCGAACACAAGCTTAAAAGCGTTGAGGAGCTAGAAGAAATTTTGAGCCAAAAGGGCAAGAAAAAGGTCGTTTTCACAAACGGCTGCTTTGATATCTTGCATGCTGGACACGTAAAATATCTAGCCCGTGCAAGGGAGCTTGGCGATCTTTTGGTAGTTGGGTTAAATTCAGACGCTTCAGTTAAGAGGCTAAAAGGCGAGGCAAGGCCTATAAACTCGCAAGATGACAGAGCCTGCGTGCTAAGTGGGCTTGGATTTGTTGATTATGTCGTGATATTTGATGAGGATACGCCATTAAATTTAATAACAAAGATAAAGCCTGATGTGCTTGTAAAAGGGGCTGACTACAAGGGCAAAGAGGTCGTTGGCAGCGAGATCGTAAAAGAGGTCAGACTGATCGACTTTGTCGAGGGCAAAAGCACAACAGGGATAATAAAAAGGATAAAAGATGCTAAAAACAATGATAAAAAATGAGCTCGAGGCTCATCAAAAGACCTTTAGCGAGCATGTAAATTTGCTGGGCAGCCTAGAGCGTGCTTGCCAGATGGTGGCTGATACGCTAAAAAATGGCAAAAAGGTGCTCATATGTGGTAACGGCGGCTCTGCGGCGGACGCTCAACACTTTGCAGCCGAGCTAACTGGTAGATATAAAAGCGAGCGCCAGCCACTTCCAGGCATCGCGCTAACCACCGATACTTCAGCACTTACAGCCATTGGCAACGACTACGGCTTTGACTACGTTTTCTCACGCCAGTTTGAGGCCTTAGCTCAGCCAGGCGACTTGCTCGTGGCGATCTCAACAAGTGGCAACAGCAAAAACGTCCTTGAAGCTATAAAAAGTGCCAAGAAAATGGGCGTATCGGTGCTTGGACTTAGTGGTAAAGGCGGTGGCGCGATGAATGAAGGATGTGATCTAAATTTAGTCGTTAGCTCAAGCGATACGGCAAGAATTCAAGAGTCGCACATCTTTTTTATCCACACGATCTGCCAAGCCGTAGATGAGGCTTTTAGGGGCTAAAATGCAAGAAGCGATGGATAAATTTTTAAGTGATCCTAGCCAGCAAAATGAGATAAATTTGATATCGGCTTTAAAAAGGGCTACTTTTTTTGCTCCAGTGCTTTTAAACCAAGCGCTCGCAAAGCCTGATGGTGGGGTAGTTTATGAGGAGGAGGGCTCAAATATCAAATTTATCCTACTTGAAGATGAGGGCGAGAAGCTTAGCTATTTTCCGGCATTTACAAGCAAAGAGGCGATGAAGCTTTGGCGAAACGACAGCGAGCAAGAGAGCATTGAGATAGGGTTAAAAGAGTATCTTGCGATGCTAAAAGAGAGCAGTTATGCTGGCGTCGTGGTGGATGCTTTTAGCTATGACTTTGTGCTAAAAAGAGAGCTGATAGAGAAAATCCTCGCTTAGGGCGTAATAAAATTTATAAAATTTTACGCATTATTTTATGCAAATGGCTTTGATGAGGTAGATTTAAACCGCTGGCTTGTTTAAATTTATTTTATGGGCTGGTTTTGCTGGGGCTGACGCTGATTTATAAATTTAACTTTTTGGACGCGTTTATTAAATTTGATATTGTTGATGAGCTAAATTTGATAAGCTACAAATTTCACTATCTTGTTTATAAAATTTGGTTTTATATATTAAATTTACGCTTTTATTGTTGGTAGCAAAATTAAATTTAATATACGATTTCAAAGCTATAAGAGCGCTATGAATTTTAAATTTGAGACTGAAGGTTGGCTGCTATTCTGCAGCAAAGATATGTGGATCAATTTAGAGCTTTATTGCTTAAGAAATTTATATCGTAGATGAGTTTTTTGGCTATTTTAAAACAGCTGTGAAATTAAATTTACTAGACCATGCTTTAAATTTGGCTCTTGATAGATTAAATTTGACTTTTGGTATAGAAAATTTGCAGTTTTAGTGCCACATTTGCCAAGGTTGAAGCGGGCACTTACTTGAGAGCTTGAGTAAATTTGCTGCTTAAGGCTTTAAAATTGACTTTTCAGATCAAATTTGTAGTTCTAGTTGCCCTAACTTAAGCCTAAAAATAGTTGCAATAAATTAATAACAAATAAATTTACCGATAGAAATTTTAAATTTTGCAGCTTAATACTTTAGTGTGAGGATCGTAAGGGTAAAATTTAGCGTTAAAAACTTTAGATTTGCTCTTTTGTGGGTCAAATTTGTAGCCTTTATACTCTAAATTTAAACGCAAAAGCTGTTTATGTTAGAGAAAAATAGCCAAAATCAAATTCGCAGTTTTTTAAATACTAATATTACGGGTGCTCTAGTTTAAGGGTTGAAGCAAAGTTTAGTTTTAAATTTGACCTTTGTAGATTAAATTTGCAGATAGAAATTTAAATTTTTGCAGACTTGTTAAAATTGTTGTAGAAAAATTTTGTGATAAAAAGTTTAAATTAGCCTTCGGTAGATCAAATTTAGAGCCTAAAACGCTCTATTTGCTAAAAAATTTAGAAATATTTTCTATTTGAGTGCCCTTTGCAAATAAATAGCCTCTATTTATCGCTGGGAGCTTTAAAATTCTAGCTTTTTCTTTAAATATTTTTGGCATTACGGCTTTACAAAATGGCGTCACCAAAACAAATTCATCAGCGTAGCCAACTGCGATCTTGCCACTTAGCACCACGCTTGTTTGCTTTGCTAAATTTGCGCTTAGCTCATCTTTTTGAGCTTTGCTTAAAAGCACATTTAGCTCTTTTGCCGCCATATCGACGCCTCGCACCACGTTGCTATCATTTTTTATAATGAAAATTTCATCATCCATCTTTGTGATATTTGGCAGCAGGTTTTGCCTATCAGCCTCCAAAAACTCAAAGCTTTTCTTCACGCCGCTAAAGTACTCGTCCAAAAATGGCTCACTAAAATTTAGCCTCACAAAGCTTCTTTTAAGCTTGCCTTCTAAATTTGTCTCATCGACAAAGTAGTGCAAACCTCGTTCGTCAAGGTAGTTTTGAAGCTCTTTTTTGCGTAAATTTAAAAGCGGTCTAACCAGCCAAAAGTGCTTTCTCCTCTCAAGCTCGCTCATACCAAAGAGCTCTTTTAGCCCGGCGCCCTTGCCAAGCTGCATCAAAAACCACTCAAATTTATCGTCAAACTGATGCGCTAGGATCAAATTTTCATAGCCAATTTTTTGGCAAATTTCACCAAAAAACTCATACCTCGCCTCGCGCGCGTTTTTTTCAAAATTTGACTTACCTAAATTTACGCTTTTTATGTAGATTTTTTTGCCAAATTTGCTGGCAAGCTCTTTGGCGCTTTCAACTTCAAATTTACTCTGCTCTCTGGCGTTGTGATCGACTATGGCTAGATCAAATTTGACCCCAGCCTCTTGCAAAATGTAAAAAAGTGCGGTGCTATCGATGCCGTGCGAGAAGGCAAGCAGGTTTGCGCCCAAGCTTAGCCTATCAAGCACATTTTGGCTTATCATTTTGCTTTTTTGATGATTGTGGCGACTAGTTTTTGATCAACCACGTCGCTGACCTCACAAAGGTAGAGCGAGCCGATCTCAAGCTCTTTTACGTCGCTTTCGTTTATTAAAATTTCGCCGTCTATATCTTTGTCCCAAATATCTTTTTTGGCAGCGTAAAACATCTCGCCCTCGCTGCTAATGCCCTCAAGCGATGCGTAAATTTGCTTGCCAAGCTCTTTTTGCAAGCTCTCATTTATCGCTTTTTTGGTGATCTTTTCTATCTTGCTTAGCCTTTTTGAGATGATCTTGGCTGGGATTTGCTCCATTTCAAACGAGGCTGTGTCCTCTTCTTTTGAGTAGGCAAAGGCTGAAATTCTATCAAATTTAAACTCTTCTAAAAACTCGCAAAGCTCCTCAAAATCCTCCTCGCTCTCGCCTGGGTGTCCCACGATGACACCAGTTCGCAAGAATGAATTTTCGGCATTTCTCATCAAATTTAGAAGCTCTTTTATCTTTTTAGCACCACTTCCACGCTTCATTATCTTTAGCATATTTTCGCTGATGTGCTGGATCGGCATGTCAAAGTAGTTGTGAAAGATAGGCGAAGCGATGATGCGCGAAATGAGCTCTTTGCTAGTCGTGCTTGGATAGAGATAAAGTATCCTAGCACTCCTTACGCCTTCTATCTTTTCTATCTCGTTGATTAAATTTATTAACCCGTCACTAACGCCATTATCTCGCATGTATGAGCTTGAGTCTTGGGATAAAAAGCTAAAGTCGTAGTAGCCTTTTTTGACTAGATTTTTGACCTCATTTACGATGTTCTCAAGCGAGCGTGATTTTAGCTTGCCCTTAAATGTCGGTATCGCACAAAAGCTGCATTTTTGGTTACAGCCCTCTGAAATTTTGATGTAGGCGTGGTAGTTTGAGCCAGTTATCACGCGCTCTTCGTTTGCCTGCAGATAAGTCTGCGGGCTAAATAAATTTTGCTTTTTCAAGATGATCTCATCGATCTTGTCATAATCAGCCACGCCAGTAAAGAGATCGACTTCAGACAGTTCTTTTATGAGCTCATCTTTGTAGCGCTGCATAAGACAGCCAGTCACTACCAGCAAAGAGCCATTTTTGCGAGCTTCGTGCATCTCAAGTATGGTTTGGATGCTCTCTTCTTTGGCGGATTTGATAAAGCCGCAGGTATTTACGATGATGACGTCAGCGTCGCTGATATCGTCCGTGATATCGTAGTTTTGCAAGCGTCCTAGCATGATCTCTGAATCAACTAAATTTTTATTACAACCAAGCGAGATTAGATGAAGTTTTGGCATTTTTAGATCCAGATGTTGTCTATTAGTCTAGTTTTGCCTACATAGGCGGCTACTAAGATTATTGTATTGCCTTTTTCTACCTTTGAAATTTCATTTAAATTTCTATCCGTAACCGCGACGTAATCAACTTTTAGTGGCTCTAAAACCTCAAGCATATTTGCCTTGATCTCGCTTGCGTCCTCTTCGCCGTTTTGGATCAAATTTCGCGCTTTATTTAGCGATCTTGAAAGTCTTAGCGCGTTGCACTTATCTTCGTCGCAGATGTAGATGTTTCTGCTTGAAAGTGCTAGGCCGTCAGGCTCTCTAACGATATCGCAAGCTACTAGCTCGATGTTTAGGAAAAATGTATTTATCATATTTTGCACGATGATGAGCTGCTGGGTGTCTTTTTTGCCCATATAGACGCTATTTGCACGAGTTAGGCGAAATAGCTTATTTAGCACTCTTAAGACGCCATCAAAGTGACCAGGCCTAGTTTTGCCCTCTAAGATGGTTGAAAGCTTCTTTGGAGCGACGATGAGCGGTTCATCTTCAAAGTAAAGCTCATTAGCGTCTGGGATAAAGATAGCGCTAACGCCGTTTTGCTCGCAAATTTGGATGTCGCTTTGCTCTTTTCTTGGGTATTTATCCAGATCTTCGCCTGGTAGAAACTGAGTTGGATTTACAAACGTTGAGACGATGCTTGTCTCGTTTTGGCTCACACATTTTTTTATAAGGCTAACGTGTCCGTCGTGAAGTGCACCCATTGTCGGCGCAAAACCGATCTTGCCGCTTGCATTTTGGACAAAATTTTCAAGCTCGTTTATAGTTCTTATGATCTGCATATTGACTCTTTTTATCTAAATTTTAACTTGGCATTGTAACAAAAAAGGATTAAAAGGGCGTAAATTTAAAAATGTAAGCAACTTTTGGCTAAAATCGGCAAAAATTTATGGAGAAAAACTTGGATAGTTACGAATACAACGAGCTTTTAAAGAAGCTACAAACAAAAGTTGAAAACATAGGCTCTATCGTAAAGCCTGACGAGATAAAGGCTAGGCTAAAAGAGATCGAGGCGACCGAGCAAGACCCTGACTTTTGGCAAGATATCGCAAGAGCTGGAGCGCTAAATAAAGAAAAGACAAAAATTTCAAATATGCTTGCTAAATTTAGCGACGCTCATCAAGCAGTTAGCGACGCAAAAGAGCTTTTTGAGCTAGCAAATTCTGAAAATGACGAGGAGACTATAAATTCTCTCTTTGAAGATGCTAAAAATTTAGATGAAAAGATAGTAAATTTAGAAATTTCTATGCTTTTAAGTGGTGAGGATGATAGCAAAAACGCGATCGTATCGATACACCCAGGAGCTGGCGGCACTGAGAGTAACGACTGGGCAAGCATGCTTTATAGGATGTATCTTAGATTTTGTGAGCGTGAGGGCTTTAAGGTCGAGACTTTGGACTTTCAAGAGGGCGAAGAAGCGGGTCTAAAGGATGTGAGCTTTATCGTAAAAGGCGAAAATGCTTATGGATATTTCAAAGCAGAAAATGGCATCCACAGGCTCGTTCGCACAAGCCCATTTGATAGCGCGGGACGCCGTCACACAAGCTTTTCTAGCGTCATGGTAAGCCCCGAAGTAGATGACGATATAGAGATCGAGATAGAAGAGAAAGATCTAAAGATAGACACTTATAGAGCCAGTGGCGCAGGCGGTCAGCACGTAAATAAGACTGAATCAGCCATCCGCATCACGCACATACCAACTGGCATCGTCGTGCAGTGTCAAAATGACCGCAGCCAGCACAAAAACAGAGCCACAGCGATGAAAATGCTAAAGTCGCGCCTTTACGAGCTTGAGCTGATGAAGCAGCAAGAGGCAAGCAACAGCGTCGAAAAGAGCGAGATCGGCTGGGGACATCAGATAAGATCATACGTGCTTTTCCCGTATCAGCAGGTAAAAGACAACCGCAGTGGCGAGGCATTTTCGCAAACTGATGCGATACTTGATGGCGATATCAAAAAGATGATAGAGGGTGTCTTGATCGCTCAAAAGGCTGAGGCGTAGTAAATTTAAAAGAGATGAGAGCTAAAATTTCATCTCTTTTAGCTTCATGCAGGCCTCTTCTTTGCCATGGTAGCAAGCCTCGTCAAGATAAATTCTAGCTTTCTTATAGTCGTTTTTGCCAAGATATATAAGTCCTAGATCGTAGCTAGCCTCGCTTGAGCCAAGGCTAGTGGCTTTTTCATAAAAATATATCGCTTTTTCTAAATTTTTATTGACCCCAAGGCCGTACTCATAGATATATCCAGCGCTTCTTAGTCCGTCTATGTTGCCGTATCTGCCAGCTGTCTCAAACCAAAAAAGCGCCCTTAAGATATCCTTACTAAAGCCTTTGCCGTCACGAAAACAAACGCCAGTTTGCTGCATGGCTAGGACATTGCCATCTTTTGCGTAGTCGTAAAATCTTTTGCAAGCTTTTGGGTAGTTGCCCTCGTTATATAGATAGATGGCGTCTGCTATTTGCTCTACTTCAGGATCAAGTGGTGGCTCGCTAAGACCTAAATTTTGCGAAATTTGCTGCGCCGAACAGCCCCAAAATAGCAAAATGCTAAATAGAAAAATGATAAATTTTTTCATATTTGTCCTTGAAAATTTAGGCGATTTTATCGAATTTTATCTTATAATGATCGCAAATTTAAGCAAAAAGGAACGATATGGATCATAACGCACTTTTGACACAGCTTGGCTACAACATAGATGAAACGACCACTGAGCATATGCGTAGAATTTTAAATAACACTGACGGCCTTTTGCCAAAGAGTGTGATCGAGCTAAACGATCATCTAAAACCGCACCTTTGCTTTGTGGCGATGAGCGGGAGTGAGGATAGGCTAAAGATAAAAAACGTTGCAACCGTCAAAGAGATAAAAGAGCGGGTTGATGAGATCATCAAAAGCTGGGCAAATAAATACAAAATGGATATCAAAAAGATAAACGAAACTACATACTACATAATGGGAAAAATTAAATGAAATATGACATTGTTATTATTGGATTTGGTAAGGCTGGCAAGACGCTAGCTGTAAAGGCGGCTGCGCTTGGCAAAAAGGTCGCGCTAATCGAGAGATCGCCAAAGATGTACGGAGGCACTTGCATAAACGTAGGCTGCATACCGACAAAACGTCTAATCACAGCTGCAAAAGAGGCGATATATGCAGATAATAGCGTTGAAAACGAGTATTACACGCTTAGCATCGAAAACAAAAATAAGCTAATCTCAGCTTTAAATTCTAAAAACTATGCGATGCTAAATGATAAAGAAAATATCGACGTGATCGATGGCGTTGGCTCGTTTAAAGATAAAAATAGCGTCCTAGTTACAACCTCAAATGGCGAGCAAAAAGTCGTTGAAGGCGAATTTATCATCATAAACACTGGCTCAAAAGAGGCGTATGCGCCATTTGAGATAACAAACTCAAACGTCTTTTCAAGCAAAACCTTGCTAGATCTAAAAACTATGCCAAAGCATCTTGTCATCGTTGGAAGTGGCTTCATCGGCATCGAGTTTGCATCAATGTTTGCAAATTTTGGCTCAAAAGTGACCATCGTCGGACGCTCAAAACTGCTAAAAAACGAAGATGAAGATATAGCTAAAAGCGTAAAAGATGCGCTAAACGTGCAGGGCATCGAAATTTTAGAGGGTTGCGAGATAGAGAGCTTAAAAGATAATGCGTTAAATTTCAAACAAGATAATGAAGATAGGATCATCAAGGCTGATGCGTTTTTAGTAGCGCTTGGCAGAGTGGCAAATTTAGATGATCTAAATTTAAAAGCAGCTGGCGTCGAGCTAAATGAAAAAGGCTTTATAAAGACAAATGAGCGCCTTCAAACAAATGTGCCAAACATCTACGCAGTGGGCGACGTGCGCGGCGGAGAGCTTTTTACCTACACTAGTTTGGATGACTTTAGGATAGTTTTCTCGCAAATTTTTGGCGACAAAAAACGCACCACACAAAACAGAAGCATCCATGCAAATGTGCTATTTACCGACACTCCGCTAGCAAGAGTTGGCGTAAATGCAAAAGAAGCTAGCGAGCTTGGGCTAAATTTCAAAGAACTAAAGCTTAGCATGGCAGCAGTGCCAGGAGCAAAGGTGCTAAATCACGATGTGGGCATGCTAAAAGCGATCGTTGAAGCTAGTAGTGGCGAAATTTTAGGGGCAAGCTTTCACTGCATCTACGCAAATGAGATCATAAATGAGATCGCGATCGCGATGAATTTAAAAGCAGATGCAAATTTCTTTAAAAACCAAATTTTCACTCACCCAAGCATCAGCGAAGCCCTAAATGACTTGTTTGGACAATATTAAAAGGACAAAAATGAAAAAATATTTACTACTTTTAACTGCTCTATTTTTCACAGGCTGCTTAAACGTGATCGGGATCGGGGAGACGCCAAGACAAGACGACACATGGCAGCAACCAAAAGATGAAAAAGTAGTGCAAAGCAAAGAGGAAATTTCAAAAAATGCGATAGAAATTTTAACTCCAAAGTGCCAAAACGGCGATGCTGAAGCTTGCAACGACTTGGGTGTAAATTTTGAGCTTATGAAAGAGTATGACAATGCCTACGCAAACTACAAAAAGGCTTGCGATGCGAAAGTGCAGCTTGCTTGCTCAAATCTTGGCACGCTCTATGAAAACGGCCTTGGCGTGAAAAAAGATCCAAAAAAAGCGGTCGAAATTTACAAAGATAGCTGCAACAGTGGCGGTGTGCAAGCTTGCTATCATCTAGGCAACGCCTACCGCAAGGGCGAGATCGTAAAACAAGACTACTATCTAGCGATGGAGGCCTACACAAACGCTTGCAACGCTGGAGATCTGCCAAGCTGCGCAAATATCGGCGCGATGTATGAACTAGGTCTTGGCATGAACAAGGACGAAAAGAGAGCTTATGGAATTTACAAAGTCGCTTGCTTTCGCGGTCTAAACAAGGCGTGCCCACAGATGAAAAGACTAGGCGCAAAGCTTGGCATGTAAGCAGGAAAATAAGTGAAAAAAGTTTTAAATTTTGGGCTTATCGTAGCTGCTAGCTTTATGTTAAGTGGCTGCTGGTCGTGGCAAAAGATGGTGAGCTTTGGCTTTTGGCAAAGTGATGAGGAGGCTAGGGCGGAGCGTCTTGAGCTTGAAAAAGAGAAGATGGTGCAAAACTGCGAGAGCGGAAATAGCATCGACTGTAACAACCTAGCTGTAAATTTTAGCAACGAAAAGGACTTCGTAAAGGCAAAAGGCTACTATGAAAAGGCTTGCAACTCTGGGCTTGCGACTGCTTGCTCAAATTTAGGTCAAATTTATGAGCAAGGGCTAGTTGATGAGCAAAAAGATATCGAGAAGGCTCTAAAGCTTTATAAACTAGCTTGCGATAGTGGCGACGGCGTTGGATGCTACAACGAGGCAATGGGACTAAAATCCTACATCGAAAGCGAAAATTTAAAAACTCATAAGATAGATAGAACCAAGGCTGAGGCTAGGGTGCTAAAGCTTTTGGCAAAGAGCTGCGAGCTTGAGTATGCGCAGTCATGCTTCTTGCTTGCAAAGCTAAGCGGCGATGAAACAAAGGCAGATGCGCTTTATAAAAGAGCCTGCCAACTTGGCAAATGCGTGGATAAAAAGTAAGGGGGTATAATTTTGCTTTTTAACTCGTATGCCTTTATATTTGTTTTTTTACCGCTTGTATTTTTTGTATATTTTTTTCTGAACAAAAAGAGACTAAGCACTCTTGCAAAAGCTTTTTTGGTGAGTGCTAGTTTATTTTTTTATGCTTATTGGAGTATTTATTATCTGCCGATTTTGTTGGGAAGTATTGTTTTTAACTTCCTTATTTCAAAATTTCTTGCAAAACATCAAAGTAAAGCTATTTTAATTTTTGGTATAGTTTGCAACCTCACTTTACTTGGATATTTTAAATATGCTGATTTTTTAATTTCAAATTTAAACGCTATAGCAAATACAAATTTGGGTCTACTTCATATCGCTTTGCCGCTTGCGCTTAGTTTTGTCACATTTCAGCAAATAGCATATCTAGTCGATAGCTACAATAAACAAACAAAAGAGAATAGCTTTTTAAACTACTGCCTTTTTATAACATTTTTCCCACAGCTTATTGCTGGTCCGATAGTGCATCACAAAGAGATGATGCCACAGTTTGCAAATAAATTTAATCTTATAAAAAACTATAAATTTATAGCTCTTGGACTTTTTGTTTTTAGTATAGGACTATTTAAGAAGAGTGTGGTTGCCGATACTTTTTCAATCTTTGCAAATGCTGGATTTGATGTGGAGAGAAATTTGACTTTCTTACAAGCGTGGACGACATCGCTTTCGTATACTTTTCAGCTTTATTTTGATTTTAGTGGTTATTGTGATATGGCGATAGGTCTTGCATTGCTTTTTAATATAAGACTTCCTATAAATTTTAACTCCCCGTATAAGGCTTTAAATATTCAGGATTTTTGGCACAGGTGGCACATTACATTGTCGCGTTTTCTAAGAGACTATATCTATATTCCGCTTGGAGGAAATAGAAAAGGTCAATATCGTACCTATATAAATTTGTTTTTAGTGTTTTTGATAGGCGGTCTTTGGCATGGAGCTGCTTGGACATTTGTTGTTTGGGGTGCTTTGCATGGCTTTGCTATTGTTATTCACAGATGTTGGCAAAAGTTAAATTTTAAACTAAATAAAATCATTGCTTGGATTATTACCTTTAACTTTGTAAATTTTACATGGATATTTTTTAGAGCAAAAAGCTTTGAAGATGCTATGAAAGTGATCCGAGGGATGTTTTTTGGTGAGTTTAAAATAGACGTTAATTATCTCGAGATGTTTTTTATCGTTTTGGCTTTTTTGGTTGTTTTGCTTTTTAAAAACTCTATGCAAATAGCATTTGATAAGAAATTTAAATTTACTATCTGGCAAATTTTTGCAACATCTTTCTTTTTGTTTATATCGATCTTAGCAATTAGGCTTAATAATGCGAGTGAATTTTTATACTTTAGATTTTAAGAAAAAAATATTTCTGTGCCTGTTTTTAGTGGCTTTTGCTATGGTTGGGCTTGATGTTGTGCTTTATGTTTTTGCGGGAAATAGCACAAGTAAGACAAATTTTGTTGATAATAAAATTTCAAAAGCGGAGCACTTTAAACTAAATAGTGAAAAGCAAAAGGATATTGTTTTTGTTGGAAGTAGTAGAACACTTCATCATATATCAACAAATGTTTTTAGCGAAAATAATATCAGTATTTATAACTTCGGTGTATCTGGAAATTTCATTAGAGACTATCCATATATTTCAAATGCTATCAAAAAAGTTGGTGCAAAAGAGGTTGTTATTAGTCTAAGAGTTAGTTTTCTTTTTGATAACTATGCAGAGTATGGATTTAAAATTTATACTACTGATGAACTTGTTGCAAATTTTGGTACAGATAAAATGACCTTTCTGAAAACACTACCTGATTTTTTTGCAAGACCACATCTATTTTTGAGATATTCTGAAGGTATATATAATAGAATAGTTGGGTTTTATGGGAAATTTACTCCAGATAACAAAACTAAAGCAAGTAGTTTTGAAGCTAAAAATACTTTTGATGTAAAAGCATATAGTGATTGTGATTTAATCAATATAAATGAGATAAATTCAAATGCTACAAAAAATAAAAAAATCATTGTTGCAAAGTGTAGCAATGGAGATATTATTCTTTTTTCAGATGCACTGCCAAGAGAAAATTATGGTAAGACGATCGAATTAAAGGGGTTAAATCAAAACACTATAAAATATTTTCAAAATTATGTAATCGATCCACTTGTAAAAAGTGGCATAAAGGTTGTTGTTATATTAGAGCCTATGTTTGATGGCGCTACCATAAAATATGATATAAGTGAGATAATGCCAGCTATTAAAAATGCTAAAGTCATTGATCTAACAAATTTTAAATTTAATGATGATGAGTTATCAGATATGGGGCATCATTTAAACTATCTTGGCAGAAAAAGATATAGTGAGTTTTTGGTTAAACTCTATCTTGATGGTAAACTTTGAGTTCTTACTTCAACCCAAAAACTTTTATGTTAAAGGTTGTGTGGATCTTGTCGTTTTCGCCTTTCATGACGATAGGAAATTCGGCTTTTATGATGCTATCATAGCTACTAAGTGCGTCTAAAAAGTCATAAAATTTTTGTGGGGTTTTAAGCGAGCTAGTGACATTTAGGCGGTATCTAAAAAACTTCTCAGTTGCGTTATTCTCGCTTTCTTCTATCTTGCTAAGGCTCACTTCGCTAAAAAATTGCGATGCGAAATTTATAAATTTATCCTTATCAAAAGCTGTATCATAAGCCAAGATGATAGCGCCATCTTTTTGTCTTGTCGCTTCAAGTGCTTTAAATTTAGCTTCAAATTCATTTTTTACCTTCGTGTATGATGAGGTTTGCGAGTAGTTTTGTCTTGAGAGGCTTTTAAATTCTTTTATGTTTGGCACGATAAAGCCAAATATCATAATGAAGCAAACTATGATAAAAGCAAATATAAAAAGTAAAAGCTTTACTGGGTCGATTTTTTCTAAGCTCGTATCTTTTTTACTCATTATATCCCTCAGAATTATCAATCTTATTTGTGCTTATAAAGCCGTACCAGCCGTTTTTGCTCTGATAAAAGCTAGTGTTTGACGTGGTGAAAATCGACCTTAGCGGCGAGGCTAAGAGCTGGTTAAAGACATCCTTTGTTGGCGTTATGCCGCGTATGATGAGCGAGTTTTTATCCATAAAGACCTCTTCAAGCGTGATGCTATCAGGCACAAGGTCAAAAAGGTTGTGCAAGCTTTGCTTTAGGATAGAATTTGATGTAAAGATGTCGTTTGCAGAGTCTATCTGCACGGCAAGTTTGGCTGAAATTTCATCCGTGGTGACTATCTTTTGGCTAAGCTCTTTTTGCTCGTTTGCTAGAAATTCTATATTTTTTTTGGTTGAGTAGTTTTTATAAACGATGAAGAAATTTGCCACCAAAAGCACCACAAAGACAAAGCCGATTAGGCTTAGCCAGAGCTTACTAAAGATAGATAGAAGTGGTCTTGGTTCTGGAGTGATGAAGCTAAATTTCATAGTGTTATCTCTTCTTGCATGATCTCATTCATGATGTGATTTGTGTTGATCGGATAGCTTGATGTCTCCACAAATAGCTCTGATTGCAGGTATTGTAAAAAGGTTGCACTTGTTTTTGTGTTTTCAAAAACGATGATCTGCTCGATAAAATCGCCGCCATAGATTGGATTTTCATAAAATTCTTTCATAGCTTTTGCGATGTAGTCAAACATCTTCATATCGCGCCCAAAGATCGCTACTGACTTCTCGACATTTGTCGAAGCTGGCATGTTTAGCTCGTAGTTTAGATCTTCAAATTCTTTTGGTTTATCATCGCTTAAAAAATCATCCAAGCTTTTAAAATCATCAAGCGCCGTTGCGCCATCTTCTTCTTTGACGATGAGATTGTCAATGTCTGTTATGTCCTCTTCTTTTAGGCTTTCTATCTCTTCGTTGCCCTCTTCAGCGTCGCTCATATTTAAAAACGTAGAGAGCTTCATCTGCTTATCTTTAAATATCGCAAGCGCAAAAGAGTGCGAGTGGATGTAGAGATATAGCGTGGTTTTTGGCGAAATTCCACGCTTTAAAAGCTCGTGAAAGAGCAGGGCGATAGGTGAGTAGATAAGATCGACACTACCTTGCCCAAAGAGGTTTTTATATCTTCTTATAGCATTTAAATTTGCATATATGCTCCAGCTATCTTGCATCACAAGGCTGGTTAAATTTTGCGTGTTGATGTTAAATTTTTTATACTCGTCAAAGTTAGCAGTAGGCAGCGCCCCTTGTGAGTCGTCATTAAAAAAGAGCGAAACATAGACGCCAAAATAGGCCTTTTCTTGCTCTTCTATGTATTTTAAAACTTTTTCATCGACACTATCGATGCTTATGTCTGTAAATTTAGCATTTATGGTTTTTATAAGCTTGCCATTTCTAAAGACCTGACCGTAAAAAACGCACTCATTGCCCTCGATCACGGCGCTTAAGAAAAGGTTTGAAAAAAGCTTTTTGATGCTAAAAGACATAACTCTCCTAAATTTAGTGCATTATTTTTGGTATGTTAGCCAAAAAGGTATTAAATAAGTTTAAAACAGCTCGTTTTTTAGTTTTGCAAACGCCTCTTTCATCTTCAGAGCTTCGCTTTTTAGCTCCTCATCAAGCAGTGCAGAATTTTTTAAGCTTTCAAAATCCTCTATCATCACATCACACATCATTTTGATGCGCTCATTATCAGCCTTACTGACGCCGTTTTGGCTCATTTTTTTGATGCGATCAAGATACTCTTTGCCGTTTTTTATGTATGAGCTAAATTTCATAGCTGCCTTGCTTTGATTTAGCGTGGTGGCGGCCATCTTGTTGTAGGCGTCAAGGTCAAGGGCTTTTTGGCTTAAATTTAGAGCCTTTTCATACTCTTTACTCTCGTAGTAAAATTTCGCTTCAAGAGCGAGTTTATAGGAGTTGTCACTGTAAAAAAATAGCCCAAAGAAAGCTATTATAAAAATGGCTATAAAGATAGAAAATTTATTTTTCATAAATTTCGTCCAAAATTTCTCTTATCTCGTCGCTTATTTGCGGATTTTTATGCGCATATTTTTTCCACCAAATTTTTAAATTTGACCTAAAGTCCTCTTTGTTTTGTTCTACGCTCTTGCCACCGTCATTTTGTGAGGCTTGCCAAAGCTCATTTTGTATCTTCTCTTTTGCCTCTTTTTGCTCTAAATTTGCCACACTAAAAGGGGCTGAGAGGCTAAAATTTATAGTTGAAAATGGCTTTGGAAGTATCATCTTGTCCCAGCTTTTAAATTCCCAAAACGAGTTTGCTTCGAAATTTAGAGCATAAATTTCGCAAGATGACTTTTGCGCTATCACCGCAGCTCCGTCTGCCACGCTGTGTCTTGGTCCGCGTGGGCCATCTGGCGTGATGATGACGTCGTGGCCTTGCTTTATCTCTCTTAGGGCTTCTATGAGCGCCCTTGCACCGCCTTTTGAGCTGCTGCCTCTAATGGTGCCGATGCCAAAAAATTTGATTATTCTGGTGATGAGCTCACCATCTTTGTGGTCGCTTATTATCACCTTGCCTTGTTTTCTGTTTTGACTGCTCCACCAGCGTCTGTAAGCAAAGCTCATAAAGCTAAGCCTGCCGTGCCAAAAGACGACGACGCAGCCATTTTGTGGTAAGAAATTTGGAGTGTAGCTCTTTTTGCAGGTTAGAAAAATGAGCCACATCAAAATGTAGATGAAAAAGACGCCAACATTTAAGGCGAGCTTTTCAAGGGTGCTTTTAAATTTGCAGCTCGCCATACAAAACCATTCGTTTTGGATTTGTGATCTTTACTTTTTGCGTAGTGCCAAGAAGCTCTTCGCTGCCATCAACTTGAACTAAAAAGTTGTTAAAACTTCGCCCAGCAACGCCGCCATTTGCCCTTAGCTCTTCAAAATATACATCAAAAATTTTATCTTTTTGCGCCGCCACGATCTCGTCTAAAATTTCGCTGTGGCGATTTTGCAGGCGTGTTAGCCTTTCTGAGGCGGTCTTGTCGTCTATTTGATTTGTAAAAGTAGCTGCCTTTGTAAGCGGACGGGGCGAATACTTAAAACTAAAAATTTGCTCAAATCTAACTTGCTCAAGCACGTCCATAGTATCTTCAAATTCGCTATCGCTCTCGCCTGGAAATGCGACGATGATATCAGTCGAGATGCTCACGTCTGGGCACATTTTTCTAAGTCTTAGCGCGCGATCTAAAAACCACTCTTTTGTGTATCCGCGCTTCATTTCGCGTAAAACTTTGGTGTTTCCGCTTTGAAGTGGCATATGCATAGATTTGCAAATTTTTGGGTTATTAGTGAAAATTTCAAGAAATTTATCATCCATGTGAAGTGGATGTGGGCTTGTAAATCTTATCCTCTCAACGCCCTCTATCTCGCTTATCTTTACTAAAAGGTCGCTAAAATCGATATTTTCTTGCACGCCTGAAAATCTTTTGCCGTAGTTATTGACATTTTGCCCTAGTAAAAATATCTCTTTTGCGCCACTTTTTGCCGCCTTTTCTACCTCTTTTAGGATGAGGCTTGAAGGGATAGAAATTTCATCGCCTCTGGTGTGTGGGACGATGCAGTAGGTGCATTTTTTATCGCAGCCGATCGAGATATTGATGTGGCTTTTATATGGCGAGCCTCTAAATTCGCCAAATGCATATTCGCTCTCGTCGTGGTTGATGTCGGTTGAGATAAATTTAGGCGTATTTACAGCCTTTGTGATCTTGCTAACATTTCTTGCGCCAAGGACAAAATCAACATAAGGTGCGCGCTTAAAAATTTCACTACCCAAATGGCTTGCAGTGCAGCCACAAACGCCTATTTTAGCACCTCTTTTTTTGGCTTTTTCAAAGGCTCCGACCTCGCTAAAAAGCTTATGAACTGGCTTTTCACGAACCGAGCAGGTATTTATAAGGATTAAATCAGCTTCTTCGATGTTTTGTGTTAAGGAGTAGTCTTCTTTTTGTGAGAGCTCGGCTATGATATGCTCGCTGTCACGAACATTCATAGCACAACCTAGAGTTTGGATAAAGAGTTTTTTACTCATTAAAGTATATGCACTTCATACATATAATCGCTATCATCAAGACCGTATTTTACGGTTCTGTGATAAACGCTTAGCCCTTTTTCTTCAAAATGCTCGACTAATGCGATTAGTTGTTTGTGCGTGTTTTCTTTATCAAAATAGAAAATTTTCTGACCCTCTTTTTCGACAGCTGCCTCTATCTTTTCTAGTGAAATCGTTTTTGGTTTTGCGTCTAATTCGGCTCTTGCAAGTTTTAGCTCCATTTTTAATCCTTTCAAAATCTTAAATTTTAATCGGTCAATATACCCAAATCATCATAAAAAAAGGATTAAATAAAAGTTAATAACAAGCTTAAAGTTATTAAAAGTATGGCTTATGTATAATTTCAAAACTTCACGAAAAATCCCCGAAATTTATCGTCACAATGGAGAAAAAATGGAAAGAATTTCAGATATCATCGAGTCAATTGCAAATGAGAAAAATTTAGAGATAGAAGATGTAAAAGAGCGCGTCATAAGAGCCTTGATAAACACTGCAAAAAGGGTTTATGGAGAAAATTATGAGTATGACGTGAGCATCGATGCTAATAAAAACTTAAAACTTTATCAAAAAATTTCAATTGTAGCAAACGACGATGAGAGGCTTGCTGAAGACAATGAACACTTTTTAAGCTTAAAAGAGGCTAAAAAGATAGACAGTGGCGTAGAGATCGGAGATGAGCTCACTTACGAACTAAGCCTTGATAACCTTGGCAGAACCGCAGCTCAAACGCTTCACAAGGAGCTTGAGTATCACATCCAGCGCCTAGTTGAAGAGAAAATTTTACAAAAATATAACGAGATGAGCGGTCACATGGTCTTTGGACCAGTTGTCAGAGTCGATAACGACGAAAACACATTTATCGAGATAGACGAGCTTCGTGCCATCTTACCACGTAAAAACCGCATAAAAGGCGAGAAATTTAAAGTAGGCGATGTGGTAAAAGCTGTCATTAGAAAAGTTTTTACAGATAAAAATTTAGGCATAAAGGTCGAACTTTCAAGGACATCACCTAAATTTCTTGAAGCACTGCTAACTTCAGAGGTGCCTGAGATAAAAGATGGCGGCATCATCATCCAAGGAAGTGCGAGGATCCCTGGAGAAAGAGCAAAAGTAGCACTCATCTCAACCACTCCAAACATCGATCCAGTCGGCGCAACTGTCGGCACAAAGGGCGTTAGGATAAATGCCGTAAGCAAAGAGCTTCATGGTGAGAGCATCGATGCGATCGAATACACCACCGAGCCAGCGATCTTGGTAGCTCGCGCTATGGCACCTGCGATCATCACTTCTGTAAAGATCGAAGAAAACAAGGCGATTGTGACACTTGCGAGCGAGCAAAAAAGCAAGGCAATCGGTAAAAATGGCATAAATATCCGCCTTGCAAGCATGCTAACTGGCTATGAGATCGAGCTAAATGAGCTTGGCTCAAAAACTAGCAGCAGCGGCGAAAATGGCGAAATGGTTAAAGATCTAAAAGCTCTTTTTGGTGATAACTAATGAAATTTCAAATAAGAAAAGCGACTGAGGGCGATATAGACGTGATCTGTGAGCTTGTAAGAGAGCTTGCGAGCTATGAAAAGATGAGCGATCAAGTCACTTTTACAAATGAAATTTTTGCAGACTCTATCTTTAATAAAAATCACGCAAAAGCCCTTATCTGTGAGAGTGAGGGCAGGGCGATAGGATATGCTATCTATTTTTACACGTTTTCCACATTTTTAGGGCTTGGCGGGATCTATCTTGAGGACATTTACGTCAAAAAAGAGTTTAGAAATCAAGGCATCGGCAAAGCATTTTTTAAATTTCTAGCTCAAATTTGCAAGGATGAAAATTTAAAAAGGCTTGAGTGGTGCTGCCTAAACTGGAATGAGCCAAGCATCAAATTTTATGAAAGCATGGGCGCTAATAACCAATCTCTTGAGTGGAGAACCTACCGCTTAGACAGCGAAAATTTAGAAAAACTGGTAAATTTATAGTTTCTAGTAAAAGCTCAAATTTGCTTTGAAATTTGAGCTCGCGAATTATTAAAATTTATATGTATATCCCATATAAAGACCGAGATTTGTCTCTTTTATTTTTGTGTTACTTTTATTTTTATAAATCTATAATTAGTTTTGATTAATGTTAAATATTGATGAGGAATTTGGTTTTAATGTCCAAACTAAGCATTAAATTCTTTGTATTGTTTTTCATAGCCCTAAATGGATTTATTACCTTAACGTTTTTGTTTTTCCAAGTTGTTTTATTATTTTGGTTTGCACTTTATAGCTTAAATGATAGATACTACTTATTTAGTCTTTAAGAATAAATATTTGTTATGGAAAAATAATAATATGCCAACTATTTAATTTGTTAAGGTATAAAGAGTTTTTAAGCTAAGGTCAAAAATAGCTTGAGTAGGTATCTTATAAATGCCAAAATATATCAAAATGCCAGTAGCTTGTAATATAACTTTAACAATTTATAGGAGCGCTATAGATATGTGAGCTATTAGAGAGTCTAAAATTTCTAAAGGGAAATCTGCAAAATAGAACTTATAATATAAGAAATATTAAAAGTTATAATTAGTTTAATTATTGAGCAAAGGTTAATGGCACAGAGATTGCATGATATTAGGCATTGCTGAAATACATACTATATTTTCAAAGAAAATTGCGCTAAACTTATCGTAAAAAATAAAAAATTTAAAAGGATAAAAACATGAAAAAAACTATTATTTTATCATTAGCGGTAGCTACCTTGCTACTAAGTGGTTGTGCCCCAACCTATACTGACCATACAATTAGACCTGGTGACGCTAGTTATTGCGGTAGTGACCAATCATTCTTAGATATGGTAGCGAGTTGGAAAGCTAGTGATTTCCCTGACTCACCAAACTCAGTATATGATGGTAAGAATGAGATAGAAGAGAATTATCTAATTAAAAGAGCTGCTTTAGAGCTTTATAGATGGATAGTTTCAGCTACTAACTTTGGTTCTCGTGGTGGTAATTTTGATAAGAAAATACTTAACAATATGGTTGAAGCAGCTAGAAAACTTCACGAGATTACACCAACAAGATATGCTGATGTCATTGCTAAAGTTAAAGCAAGGGCTCTATGCTCAGAAGATAGAACAATAACATATTATAGCTTCTGGCAAAGAACCAATAGATATCTATATGATGATGATAATAGATTTTACTTCCAATTCTTAGAGAATTAAGACTTTTATAAGTATTTTTGCTCAACTAGAATAATATTAGCAGATGTTAATGCTTGTTTTATTTTAAGTAAGAAAGTTTATCATGTTTTTGAGAGATGTTAATTTTTTTGTTAAATGATTTAGAAGTTAATTTTGAGCTCAAAGCAAGCGCTTCAAGCTCAGTTAAATTTACTCGTTTAGGATAGAGAGAAGCTCTTTGTTATCTTTTGTTTTTAGCATTTTTGCGTATAAGAATTTAAGCGCTTCGACGTCGTCCATTGTCGCGATCGCAGAGCGAATAGCCCAAATTTTTTGAAGCTCATCAGGCTTTTGAAGTAGCTCTTCTTTTCTGGTGCCTGATTTTAGCACGTTGATAGCTGGGTAAATTCTGCGGTCTGAGATGTTGCGGTCAAGCACGATCTCGCTGTTTCCAGTGCCTTTAAACTCTTCAAATATCACTTCGTCCATACGTGAGCCAGTGTCGATTAGCGCGGTTGCGATGATGGTTAGTGAGCCGCCGTGCTCGATGTTTCTAGCTGCGCCAAAGAAGCGTTTTGGCTTGTGAAGTGCGTTTGCATCCACACCGCCTGTTAGCACCTTGCCGCTTGGCGGGGTCACTGTGTTGTAGGCGCGTGCTAGACGGGTTATGCTATCAAGCAAGATGATGACGTCTTTGCCCATCTCAACTAGACGTTTTGCCTTTTCGATGACTAGCTCTGCCACGCGGACGTGGTTAAGCGCTGGCAGGTCAAATGTCGAGCTAAATACCTCGCCTTTTACGCAGCGTTGCATATCGGTAACCTCTTCTGGTCTCTCGTCAACCAAAAGCACCATTAGCTGCGCTTCTGGGTGATTTTTAGCGATGCCGTGAGCTAGCTCTTTCATAAGCTCAGTTTTACCACTTCTTGGAGGTGCGACGATGAGGCCACGCTGACCCTTGCCAATAGGCGTGAAAAGGTCGAGCACACGGCCCGTTAGCTTCATCGGATCATACTCTAAATTTAGCTTTTCAGTTGGGAAAAGCGGGGTTAGGTTGTCAAAGAGCGGCCTCTCTTTCGCGTCTGCTAGAGGCATATAATTTACCGCTTCGATCTTTAAAAGGGCGTAGTATTTTTCTTGATCTTTTGGCTCTCTTACTTGACCGGTGATGATGTCGCCCACACGAAGTGCAAATTTGCGTATTTGTGAGTTTGAAACATAAGCGTCGTTTGAGCTGTCGCTTAAATTTGCATCAACAGCCCTTAAAAAGCCGTAGCCCTCGTTTGTGATCTCTAAAATTCCAGTAAATAGTATAAAGCCGCCTTGTTTTGTCTGGGTTTTTAGTATCTCAAATATCAAATCCTGCCTGCGAAATTCGCGTGGATTTTCGACGCCAACGCCATTTGCGATCTGCACTAGCTCGTCTAAACTAAGCGTTCTTAGCTCTTCGATCTTGTGTCCGTCGACTGGTACGTGAGTTCTTGATGCTTGATGTTTTTTTGTAGTTTTTGTGTTTTGAGCAGCACTTTGCTCGGTTTGGTTGTTGTTTTCCATTTTTCCTCTTTAAATGCGGGGATAAGATTGCAGAATTCTGGGCTTCAAAAGTTTTTTGAAAGTTTTGGCATTTTATAAAAATAAAACTTTGTTGTCAAGAAATGCCACAACCAAAGTCGCTAAAGTAGGCAAATTTGCAGGCAAAATGACCTGCAAATTTAAATCAGTGTTCGCTTTTTAGTCCAGCACCGCACATAGAGATGATGCTTCTGCCCTCTATCTTGTTGGGTTTTACGTAGCTTGCGTAGGCGGCGTAGATCGCTGCTGTGGTGTGCTCGACGTAAAAACCGCGGCTTGCTAGGAAATTTCTAGCAGGTTCAATATCCTCTTCTTTTATCGTGATCACTTCGCGCTCTCCTGCGTAACTGCTAGCTAATATCTCAGCGCCGCGAGCAGGTTTTGCGATCGCTATGCCCTCAGCCAAAGTTGGCTCTGGCTCGATCTTAACAGGCTCACTTGTTGCCCCTAAAAATGGTGCGCAATTTTCACTTTGAACGATGAAAATTTTAGGTAGTTTTTTGATCACTCCAGCCTCATATAGCTCATTTAGCGCGATCTGGCTGCCAAGTAGCAAGGTGCCGTTGCCAACTGGCAAAAAGAGATTTTCAGGGACAAAGCCAAGCTGCTCGTAAATTTCATATATATATGTTTTAGTGCCTTGGTAAAAAAGCGGGTTAAATACGTGGTTTGCGTAAAATATGCCCTCATCTTTTGCCCTTTTTCTGCAAGCATCTGCCGTCTCGTCGCGCGTGCCGTCAAAGACAACCGCCTTTGCGCCGTAGTACTCAAGCATCTTTATCTTTTTCTCGCTCGTGCCTTTTGGGACGTAAATTTCACACTCTATGCCAGCTCTAGCAGCGTATGCAGCGACCGAGTTTCCAGCGTTTCCGCTGCTATCTTGCAAGATCTTTTTGATGTCATGAGTTTTGCAAAACCAAATAAGCATAACAGCACCCCTATCTTTAAACGAAAGTGTTGGCATCGCATAGTCCATTTTAAGATAGAGCGAGTCATCAAATTTCACGCTCTTTGTTAGCCCTTCGCCAAGGCTAATGTCGCGCCAAAGCTCGTTTTTGATAGGGAAAAACTCACGGTATCTAAAGAGGCTAAACTCGCGCGCGTCGATCAAATTTAGATCAAATTTGGCCGGTTTAAACTCCAGATCATAAAGCCCACCGCACTCGCACGCAAATATAGGCGTCTCAAAATCTGCGCTCTTGCCGCACTTTGAGCAGATAAATTTAGGCATTTTTGCTCCTTTAAAGCTTATTAAAGTTTTCTATCGAGTATCGCTGTGGCTTCGATCTCTAGTAGACAGCCAAAGTGAAGTTTGTTTGTCGGCACAACGACGCGAGCTGGCTTGTGATCACCAAAAAATAGCGCATACTCGTCATCTATCTCGTCCCAAAAGTCGATATCTGGCGTATAGATGCGGCACATTAAGATGTCGTTTCTCGTCGCATTTGCCAGCTTTAGCACGTTATCAAGGTTTTTTAAAGCCTGCCTTGTTTGCGCCTTTAGCCCATCTGGGATCTGCCTAGTCTCTGGATCCATGCTAAGCTGTCCTGAGATGTAGAGGATGCCGTTGTGCTCGGTTGCTAAAGAGTAGTGAGCCTTTTTCTTTTTTGAAATTTCTGTTTCGTAGATTTTCATATTTTCTCCTTAAAAATTTAAAAAATTATAGATAAAAATTTATTATTTTCACTTAAATTTTATAAATTTTCATAAAAAATTATATTTTACTTATCTAAATTTTAAAAATATTTTAGATAAACTACTCGGTAAAAAAACAAAAGGCGCCTTATGCACCCTATATTAAAGGCATTTATCCCAACGGCAAATTTGATCCAAAAAAGCTCGCCATTTGCCTGCGAAGTCGTGCTGCACGATCTTTCACACCCGCAGCGCTCAGTCGTCTATGTAGCTGGCGACGTCACTGGCAGAAAGGTCGGACAAAGCTTTGACCACCTTGTAAGCGAGGTCTTAAATAGCAAAAATTTCAAAGACGACTACGTGGCGAACTACTTTTTTACCAAGGATGAAAAGCTGGTGAAGTCTTCAACTGCATTTATCAGAGACGAGCACGGCGAGATCATCGGAGCGATATGCGTAAATGTCGATGCTAGCGTAGCAAAGAGCCTTTTTGAAATGGCTGGGAATTTCTTAAAAACTAGTGAAAATGAGCCAAAGAGCGAGCAAAACGACGATGTGACAAAGATCGTCTTAAATTTGATTGACAAGATCATCGCCAAAAACGAGGGCAAAAAGCTCAAAAAGGAGCAAAAGCTAGAACTAGTGGGCTTTATGAACGAAAAGGGCATTTTTAACATAAAGGGCGCTATCGAAGTCGTGGCAGCCAAGCTAAACGTCTCAAAGATCACGATATATGGCTATTTAGACCAGCTTAAAAAGAAGCGCCCGTGAAGTGTAGGTGCGCTCACTGCAAGCAAAGCTTTGATGAAAGTGCGATGATAGAGGCTAAAGGCGGGCTTAAGTTTTGCTGCGCTGGCTGCAAAGGCGTCTATGAAATTTTAAATGAAAGTGGCCTTGGCGAGTTTTATGAGCGACTTGGCAAAAATACGCTAAATCCTGCAAGTAGCGGCGTAAATGTCAAAAATTTAGCGGCAAATTTTAGCGAGCTAGTGATAAAAGAGGGCGAGTTTTCTAAAATTTCGCTTCTAATCGACGGCATAACCTGCTCGGCGTGCATCTGGCTGCTTGAAAAGGCACTTTTTAGCTTGCCTGGCATCTTGGAGGTAAATATCAACTCGCTTAGCCAAAAGGCGGTCATCGTTTACGATGAGCAAGAGCTTTTGGTGGAGCAGATAATCGAGAAAATTTACGCCGTTGGCTACACTCCAAAGGTTTATTCGGTTAGCCAAAAAGAGGATGAGCTAGTCAAAAAAAGGCGAAATTTCTACGCAAAAGCGCTTGTTGGCGTCTTTGCCACGATGAATATCATGTGGCTGGCGATCGCGCAGTATGGCGGCTACTTTAGCGGTATCAGAAGCGACGTAAAGGATTTGCTAAGCTTCGCGCAGTTTGTGTTGGCAACGCCTGTGCTTTTCTACACTGGTAGCGAGTTTTTTAAGGGGGCAAAGATCGCCATTAAAAATGCCTCGCCAAATATGGACTTGCTCGTTATCACTGGGGCTAGCGTAACATACATCTACTCGATCTTTGCAATGCTTACAAGAAGCGGCGAGAGCTATTTTGACTCGGTCGCGATGATTATAACCTTTGTTTTTATCGGTAAATTTTTAGAAATTTTAGGCAAGAAAAAGGCTCTTGAGACTTCAAATTTCTTAAGTGATATGCTGCTTGCAAAGGTGTGCGTTTTAGAGGACGGCAAGGACATTTTAAAAGAGCCAAAGGATGTAAATTTAGGCGAAAAGATCGTGCTAAGATCAGGCGAGAGAGCGCTGCTTGATGGGGTGGTGCTTAGCGGTGAAGCAAGCGTGGATAGCTCAAGCTTAACAGGCGAAAGCTTGCCACTTTTGCTAAGCTCTAGCAGCGAGGTCAAAAGTGGCGTTGTCTGCTTAAACGGGCAGATCGTCTATGAGGCAAGGCAGATTTTTAAAAACTCATATCTTAATAAGCTTATAAATTTGCTCCAAAACGCAGAGCTAAAAAAGCCAAATATCGAGCTAGCAGTCAATAAAATCGCCTCGAAATTCTCTCTTAGCGTGCTAACTCTGGCATTTTTTACATTTTGGTTTTGGTACTTTAAATTTAGCTTTTCAGAAGCGGTAGTGACAGCTGTGAGCGTCATCGTCATCGCTTGTCCTTGCGCGCTAGCCCTTGCCACGCCAGTTAGCAGCGTTTGCGCCCTTGGGGTTGCTTTTAAAAACAAGGTGCTTTTTAAGGAGGCTAAATTTTTTGAAAGCCTAGCAAAGTGCGACGTGGCGGTCTTTGACAAGACTGGGACGCTCACAAAGGCTAAATTTGAAGTTGGCGAGTTTTTTATAAAAGAGGGCGTGAGTATAGATAAAATTTACTCGCTTTGCCTCATCTCAAACCACCAAATAAGCGTGGCAGTGGCTGAGTTTTTAAAGCAAAAAGGCGCAAAGAAAATTGAGCTTGAAAATGCAAATTTAAGTGTGGCAAAGGGAGTTAGCGCTGATATTATGGGTGAGCGTTTTGTGGCTGGAAGTAGGCGCTTTTTGGCTGAAAATGGGGTGAAATTTGATGAGAGCGAAGAAAATGTGAGCTTTTTTGTGGGCAAGCAGGGCGAGCTGGTGGCTAAATTTTACCTAAAAGATAGCGTAAAGCCCGAAGCAAAGGCTTTGATAGACGAGCTAAAGAGCGCTGGCATGAAGGTATGTATCCTAAGTGGCGACGTGCAAAATGTGGTAAAAAATGTGGCAGATGAGCTTGGTGTGAGCGAGTTTAGAGCAGGGATGTTGCCTGATGAAAAGGCTAAATTTATAGCTAGTCTTAAGCAGCAGGGCAAAAAGGTGCTGATGGTGGGAGATGGCATAAACGATGCAGCTGCGCTTAGCCTTGCTCACGTGGCTATTTGCATGGGAAGTGGCGCGGCGGTGAGCTTAGAGAAAAGCGACGTGGTGCTACTTGATGATAGCCTGCAAAGCCTTGTAAAAGCGGTGAAAATTTCAAAATTTACCTACAAAACGATAAAGCAAAATTTACTCTTTTGCCTGCTTTATAACGCCCTTAGCCTGCCATTTGCCGTGTGTGGCTACGTCATGCCGCTATTTGCCGCGCTTTTCATGTCGGTAAGCTCGCTAAGCGTCATACTAAACTCACTTTTTATAGTTAGAAAATTTAAGGATAAATAGTGGATACAACGACTCTTGCAATGCTTGTTTTTATCTCGGTTTTGATGGGGGCGGCCCTGCTTTTTGGCGTGCTTTGGGGGATCAAAAATAGGCAGTTTGAAGACTACCGCAAATTTTTAGACGGAGCGAATTTAGATGGCGAAGACGCGCTAAATGAAGCCTACGCACTCGAACTTCGCAAAAAAGAGGCGCTAAAAAAGAGGCTAGAAGCTAGCAAAAATGAGCATGAAGGCAAGGGCGAGCATGATGAGGCCGACAAAAAACTCTAAAATTTTCCAAGAGATGGGCCTTGCAAAAATGGGCGCTAAAAACCTAGCCAGATAGCCAAGTGTGAAGAAAAAACAAAATGAGGCAAGGCAGGCTCCCACGCCAAATATCAAATTTTCATCTTTAAATTTAGTAGAAATCGAGCCTATTAGGATCATCGTGTCAAGATAGACGTGAGGGTTTAGCCATGTAAAAGCGAGCGTTAAAAGGATATTTTTCTTTAAATTTGATCTGGCACTTTTGCCGCTGGTATCCATGCTAAGATCCTTGAAAAAGCACGAGTGAAAGCTCTTTAACGCGTAAAATAGTAAAAATAAAAAGCCACCACAAAGGGCGATTTGCTTGATGATGGGGAAGTTTTGCACGAGACTACCAAGCCCAAAAACCCCTGCAAAGATCAAGACAGCGTCGCTAATGGCGCAAATAAGGCAGATGATAAAGACATTTTCTCTTTTGATGCCCTTTTAGCACAAATGCGTTTTGCGCGCCAATGGCTAAAATGAGCGATAAAGAGGTGAAAAATCCAGATATAAACGCTTGCAAATTTATCCTTCTCGCTAAAGTTTGGCTTAAATTTAGCGAAATTTAACTTTATCATAACCATAAATTTATGCCTTTTTTTATAAAATCAGCAAATTAAAATTGCAAAAAGGAAAGCAGTTGCAAGCACTAGCCCTAAAATATCGACCAAAAAATTTTGACGAGCTCATCGGACAAGAAGCCGTGAGCAAGAGTCTAACCCACGCACTTGACGAAAACAGAGTGAGCCATGCTTATTTGTTTTCAGGCCTTAGGGGAAGCGGCAAGACATCGAGTGCTAGGATATTTGCAAAGGCTTTGGTCTGCGAGAAAGGGCCAACTTCTAGGCCTTGTGAGGTCTGCGCGCAGTGCGTGATGGCAAACGAGTCGCGCCACATGGACATTATCGAGATGGACGCAGCTAGCCACAGAAAGATCGACGATATAAGGGAGCTCATCGAGCAGACAAAGTACGCTCCAAGCGCTGCTAGATATAAAATTTTCATCATCGACGAAGTGCATATGCTAACAAAGGAGGCCTTTAATGCCCTTCTTAAAACGCTTGAAGAGCCGCCAAGCTATGTTAAATTTATCCTTGCAACGACCGACCCGCTGAAGCTGCCAACGACGGTGCTTTCAAGGACGCAGCATTTTAGATTTAAGCAAATAAGCAGGTATGAGATCGTAAAACATCTTGAATTTATCCTTAGCAAAGAGGGCGTGAGCTACGAGAGGGAGGCGCTTGAGATACTAGCTAGAAGCGGTGGCGGCTCGCTAAGAGATACGCTAACGCTGCTTGATCAAGCTATCATTTATAGCGCTGGCAATATCACAAAATCAAGCGTGGCAGCGATGCTTGGACTTCTTGATCCAAGTAGGATCGAGCAGATCATCGAACACGTCGCAAATGCCGATAAAAACGCCATTAGAGTGCTTGTAACTGAGCTTGAGACCTATGAGCCAGAGATGATCATAGATGAAATTTTGGCAAATTTAAAGCAGAGATTTTTAGACAACGACCCAAAATTTTCGCTTCTTATTTATGAGAGATTTTTTAGGATTTTGGCGCAGGCAAAGTCGATGCTAAGCGTATCAAGCGACAATGGCTTTGTGCTAATGCTTATGCTTTTTATGATGATAGAGGCGCTAAATCTGCAAGATATCGATGAAGCCATAAAGCTTGCTAAGAGCGAGCCTAGCGTGGCTGTGATCGAGCCAAAAGCTGGCGTGAGTGAGCAAATTTTAGCCATAAAAGAGGCGCCAAAGACGCCATACGAGCAGTTTGTGGCAAAAATTTATGATAGAAGCTTTGAGCTTGGAGAAATTTTTAAAAATCACATAAGTTTTAGCTTTTTAAATGAAAATGAGCTTGGCTTAGTCGTCAATGCAACTGGCGATGAGCTGGCATTTTTCAAAAAAAGCTGGGGCGTAATGCATGAAATTTTACATACAATTTTTGGTAAAAAAATAAAGATCGTAAATGCTAAGACGCAAGCTCCTACTACAAAGCCTGAGCCTCAAACTCCGCCACAAGAGCCACAGGACAAATATAGCTACCTTGACGAGGAGATCGCTAAGATAAAGGCTAGGCAGCAAAATGAGCAAAAAGATGAGCCAGCAAGCGAGCCTGCTGTACCTGAAACTAGGGTAAATGCGCTATCTCAGCCGCAAAATGACTTTGCAAAAGAGCTGATGTCGCTAAGTCAGAGCAAAAGCCCAGAGGAGCTTAAAAAGCAAAGAGAAGAGGGCGTGATAAAAGAGGCAAATAGGCTTTTTGGACAGCCTGAAGTGCAAAATAGCTAGAAATTTGGCTCTTTTGTAAATTTCTAAATAAAAGTGGTCAAAATTAGCTTTTAATAAATTTATCTGCTGCTATCCTGACTAAATAAAATCTCAAATTTATGTTGTAAATTTAAAAGAGCTAGGGTTTTTTAAATTTGAACTTTTAATGAGGCAGATAAATTTAAAACTCTGGCAAATTTACCCCTTATTTGCAAAATCAAATTTAGCTCAAATTTTAAACGCCATGTTAAATTTGGAGTTTCAAATTTATCTACTATAACTATTTTTATGTATAAGCTTTAAATTTATAAATTTTCATGAGTTTTGGCTTATTAAATTTAAAATTTATTCTTGTGCGTAAAGCCAAATTTAGCCCAAAATTTAACTATATAGATTTTATATTTTTAAAAAATTTATCTGTTGTGGTTAAAAAATTTCTAAGCGATAGAGCTTATTGGATTTAGCTCTAAATTTAATAATCGCAGGATTTTATATTTTAAATTTGATTAAAAAAGTCTCCAAGCCCAAAATGAGCTTGGAAACTTCTTTTTAGCAAGAGAAGCAGGTTTTAAACTCATAAGCGGTTGGGCGTGCTTCGTAAGGCCAAACCTGAGTTTCAAATTTCATGTGCTGATAAGTGTCGATGAAAAGATCGCTCATTATCGGTTTTAGGTATTCGTTGTCGCGGATAAGCGCTTCAAGGCTGCCACGAAGTGTGTGTGGTAGCTGCTCGATGCCGCGTTCTCTGATCTCATCGAGGTGAAGTTTAAATAAATTTTCATCCATCGGACCAACTGGCTCGTATTTGTTTTTAACGCCATCAAGACCCGCCATTAGCATCGCTGAGAAGGCTAGATAAGGGTTTGCTGTGCTATCTGGAAATCTCATCTCAGCTCTAACTGACTTCTCGCCAGCTCCGTAAGGTATGCGGATGCTCGCTGAGCGGTTTTGGCTCGAGTAGGTTAGGATAGATGGCGCTTCAAAGCCTGGGATTAGGCGTTTGTAGCTGTTTGTGCTTGGGTTTGTGAAAGCTGCAACGCTTCTTGCGTGTTTTAAAACGCCGCCGATGTAGTGCCTTGCAAAGTCACTTAAATTTGCGTAGTTGCCCTCTTTGTAGAATAAATTTTTGCCATCTTTCCAGACTGATTGATGCACGTGCATGCCGCTGCCGTTGTCGCCATAAAGCGGTTTTGGCATAAATGTAACTGTCTTGCCGTTTAGGTGAGCGACCATGCGAACGACGTATTTGTAAATTTGAACGTTGTCAGCAGCTTCGACTAGGTTGCCAAATTTCACGCCGATCTCGCCTTGACCTTGCGCGACCTCGTGGTGTCCTAAAAATACTTCAAGGCCAACTTGCTCTAAAACCTGCATCATTTCAGCTCTTAGATCGACCATGCTGTCGATTGGCTGGGTCATCAAGTAGCCGCCTTTTCTGCGTGGGCGGTGACCTGTGTTGTAGCTATCTTTGAAGTCTGCAGCATCGTTCCACTCGCCTTCTTCGCTATCTACTTGATACATCGCGCAGTTTGGGCTGTCGATGATTTTGACGTTGTCAAATACAAAAAATTCATTCTCAGGGCCAAAATATGCCTCATCGCCAAGTCCGCTATCTTTTACATATTGCATCGCTCTTTTTGCGATCGAGCGAGGGCATTTTTCATAAATTTGACCTTTGTAAATGTCATAGATATCGCAAAAAACAACGACTGTGATGTCAGAGGTAAATGGGTCCAAAAACGCAGATGTCGCTTCTGGCTTCATTATCATATCGCTCTTGTCGATAGGCTGCCAGCCGTTCATCGAGCTAGCGTCCATTGGGATGCCGTTTGTGAAATTCTCTTTTGTAACAGCTTTTATGTTGTAGCTTATGCTGTGCCAAGCGCCGTTTAGATCGGTAAATCTAAAATCTACAAATTTAACTTCATTTTCTTTGCAAAAATCAAAAAAATGATCGATGTTTTGGACAAATTTTCCCATTTTTTATCTCCTTCTGGTTTTTAATTTTCGTATTGTATCACAAAATTTTATATTTAAGATTATTTTTATATTTTATTTGACCCCAAACTAAAATTTTACTAATTCTCTATCTCTGTTTTTAAATATCGCACACTTTGAATATCCCAAATTTTTAGCTATCTGCTCGCAAATTTCGCCGTTTTTACCGATATCTTCTTTGGCATGAGCGTCTGAGCCAAAGGTGATGGTGATGTCATTTTCAGCGATTAGCTCTAGCAAATTTACACTTGGATATTGCTCGCCGATAGGCTTTCTAAAGCCAGCTGCGTTTATCTCGACTACCAAATTTGCCTCCTTTATCGCTTTTATAGCGTTTTTGGCTAGGATCCTGACATCTTTTTTGGGTAAAAATTTAAATAGCTTTAAAAGATCTATGTGCCCCATGATGTCAAATTTACCAAGTCTAGCCGATCTTTCTATGTGGTCAAAATACTCCTGCCAAATTTGATCCAAGTCTTTGCCCTCGTAGCCGCCGATAAATTCAGGGTTGTCAAACGCCCAGCCGTTAAAAAAATGCACAGAGCCTATTAGATAATCAACCTTTCTAGCAAAAACTCGCTCGTCCATAAATCCATCTAAAAAGTCCATCTCGTAACCAAGTAAAATTTCTATCTCACCGCTAAATTTATCTCTTAAACGTAAAATTTCGTCTTCGTAGCTTTGCATCTCCTCAAATTTCATCCTATAAGCTTCATCGTAGTTCATCGGCGCATGATCGCTAAAGCCAAAGTATTTTGTGCCAGCTTTTATGGCGCATCTCACAAATTCTAGCGGTTCGCCAACTGCGTGGTTGCAAAGAGGTGTGTGGTTGTGAAGATCGACGGTCATTTTTAGCCTTTTAAAGTCGTTTATTTTTCAAAAATGCTACCTAAAATTTGATAAATTTAAAGATAAACACATACTTTTTAAACTTTCTTTTTATTTAAATCCTATATAATCAAGGCAAATTTTATTAGGAGCTTTTATGACCCAAGAGGAACTTGACGCGCTTATGGCGGGCGGATTAGAGGATGATTTAGGTGATACTAAAGATGCCAGCCAAGAGGTCGCGGACGTCAAAGAGGAAACAGACGAGGTAGCAGAAGTTGCAGAGGCAATGAGTGCTAAAGCAGATGAGCCACAAGCAAAGTCGGAGAGTAGCTCAAAACAGAGCGAAAACTACAGAGTGAGCGCAGATGGCGTTTGGCCACCACCACCACCGACAGAAGACCATAAAATGGTGCATCAGCTTGACGATGTCACAAGAGATAGCGAAGAGAAAGCTACTCAGATGTTTGACAAGCTTGAGACGATAAATAACTTTTTTATGGACGCTGAGAGCGACTCAAATAGCCTAAAAGAGGCGATAAACTCAAACGTTGAGCTATTTACAACGCTAAGTGAGAAATTTCCAAATATCGCGGCATTTAGCGAGGCTTTAGAGAAAAATAACGCACTTCTTGGCACGATCGATAATATCATCGGAAATTTACAAATGGGACAAGATGAGATCATGATGGCTATGGATATGATGCAGTATCAAGACATTCACAGACAAAAGATCGAGCGCGTTATCAACGTTATGAGAGCACTTAGCAAATATATGAATACATTGTTTGAAGGTCGTATCGATGACGATAAGCGTGTCGGTTCAGCTGTTCATATCGCTGGTGATACAACGACTGAAAACCTTGTCAGCAACGACGACATCGAAGCCTTGATAGAAAGTCTGGGTAAAAAATAGTGCTAAAAAGGCCTGAGCTTTTATCTCCAGCTGGAAATTTAACAAAACTTAAAATCGCCCTTGAGTATGGAGCCGACGCTGTTTATGGCTCGGTTGCTAGCTTTTCGCTAAGGACTAGATCGGCAAGGGAGTTTAACCTTGAAACATTCAAAGAGGCGATAGACTACACACACGAAAAGGGAAAGAAATTTTATGCGACCATAAATGCCTTTCCTTTCAACTCTCAGATAGAGCCGCTAAAAAGACACCTACAAACCATCTCAGCGATGAAGCCAGATGCCTTTATCATCGCAACTCCAGGCGTCATGAGCCTAGCAAAAGAGATCGCTCCAGATATCGAGATACACCTCTCGACTCAGGCAAACGTTATGAACGTTTTGGACGCTAAAATTTATCACGACATGGGCGCAAAACGCATCGTCGTGGCACGCGAGATGAATTTAAAAGATGTTATAAAGATAAAAGAGGAAATTCCAACCCTTGACATTGAAATTTTCGTCCATGGCTCGATGTGTTTTGCCTACTCTGGCAGGTGCCTAGTAAGCTCAGTGCAAAGCGGACGTATGTCAAACCGCGGTAGCTGTGCAAATGACTGCAGATTTAAGTATGAACTCTACGCCAAAAACGAAGAGAGCGGCGTGCTTTTTCGCTTAGAAGAGGACGAAAACGGCACTCACATCATGAACTCAAAGGATCTTTGCCTCATCTCGCACATCAAAGAGATCGTTGATGGCGGTGTCATTGATAGCTTTAAGATAGAGGGCCGCACAAAGAGCGAGTACTACGCAGCCTGCACGGCAAGAGCCTATAAAATGGCGATAGATGACGCGCTAAATGATAAATTTGACGCGCAAATTTATGAAAATGAGATAAATACACTGAAAAATCGCGGCTTTACGGACGGCTACTTGGTGCATAGACCTTATGAGCGAACCGATACGCAAAATCACACGAGCAGCCTAGAAGAGGGTACTCATCAGGTAAATGCTATAAGTGAAGACGGTGAGTTTTTTAAGTGTAAATATAAAATTTTCCCAGATAAGAGCTACGAGATCGTGGCGCCAACTGGCTCGCATATAGATGATAGTGAAAATGAAATTTCTAAGGTCTATTCGCAAGATGGCAAGAAATTTATCAAATTTAAGCAGCTCATCACCAAAAAAGGCAAGGCCATGAGCGAAATTCACAGTGGCAACGAAAATGAGATAAACCTTGGCGTTAAGCTGCCAAAATTTAGTTTTTTAAGGGAGAAGATATGAAATTTGTTTCTATTATAATGGGAAGTAAAAGCGACTATGAGATCGTTAGTGAGACGGCAAAGACTCTGGAGAAATTTGGCGTAAAATATGAACTGATAATCAGCTCAGCCCACAGAAGCCCAAAAAGAACTAGCGAATACGTCGCAAATGCCGAGAAAAAGGGCGCAAAAGTCTTCATCGCAGCTGCTGGTATGGCAGCTCACCTAGCTGGAGCGATCGCTGCAAACACAACAAAACCAGTGATCGGCATACCAATGGCAGGATCGGCTTTAAGCGGCGTTGATGCACTTTACTCAACTGTGCAAATGCCAAGTGGTATGCCAGTGGCAACCTTAGCTATCGGCAAGGCTGGCGCAATAAATGCAGCCTATCTTGCGGTGCAAATTTTAGCCCTTGAAGATGAGGGGCTAGCAAGTGCGCTAAAGGCCGACAGAGAGGCAAAGATAAAGGCCTTAGAGGAAGACTCTTCAAAGGTTGAAGTGATACTATAAAAGGAGAAGCGGTGCAGACCTATCTTGGAGTTGATGAATTTTGCAAACTTGTGCACTTGGAGCGCGAAGTTATCGAGGATATGATAAATCGTGGCGTTTTGAAGACCAAAGAGGAAAATGGAGAAATTTTGATAGAAGCGAGCGAGGGAACGATGAGCGTGGTGCCTAGTGTCTCGCAAAATTTATCCTTGCAGCCGCAAAGCCAAGATGGTTTTACCTTTGTCGAAAAGACGATCGGCACGATACTAAATTTACACGAAAAGGTGCTTGACGCAAAAGATGAGACGCTTGAAACCTTAAGAAATGAGAATAAATTTTTAAAAGAGGCGCTCATTTCTATGCAAGAGCTCTATGACGAGGATAGAAAAACTGTCGAGACGCTTACGAAACAGCTTAAAATTTCACAAGATGAAGTTGAATTTCTAAAGCGAAAATACAAGCTCATGTGGAACCAAGCGGTTGAAAATTTTAACGGACAAAAGTAGTTTATGAAGACTATAAATTTAGAGGATGGCTTTGAAATTTACGGAGTAAAAACTCGCGCTGAAAATAAAGATGAGATAGGTGGTAAGGGTAAATTTCAGCTTTATGGTCTAAATTTATGAGTGAGCCAAAAGAGCTGTAAAACTAAATTTAAGACAAAATTTATATATCAATAAAATAAAAGGCAAAAAATGACATTTTCACAAATAATACTAACGCTTCAAAACTATTGGCAAGAGCAAGGCTGTGTCATACTTCAGCCATACGACATGCCAGCGGGTGCGGGCACATATCACCAAGCGACATTTTTAAGAAGCCTTGGACCAAAGCCATGGGCGACCGCATACGTAGCTCCAAGCCGCCGTCCGACTGATGGCAGATACGGCGAAAACCCAAACCGCTTAGGTGCCTACTATCAGTTTCAAGTGCTCATAAAACCAAGTCCAGAAAATATCCAAGAGCTTTATCTAAAAAGCCTCGAAAGACTTGGTCTAAATTTGAAAAATCACGACATCCGCTTTGTTGAAGACAACTGGGAGAGCCCGACACTTGGCGCTTGGGGGCTTGGCTGGGAGGTCTGGCTAGATGGCATGGAAGTTACGCAATTTACCTATTTTCAACAAGTTGGCGGCATCGCATGCGAGCTCATATCTGGCGAAATAACATACGGCCTTGAGCGCTTAGCTATGTATCTACAAGATGTAAATAGCGTCTACGACATCGTTTGGGACGAAAGGGATGGCAACATTGTAACTTACGCCGACGTGCATAAACAAGGCGAGTATGAGTGGAGCAAATATAACTTTGAAGTGGCAAACGTTGATATGCTTTTTAACCAGTTTGAAAACGCATTTAACGAGTGCAAACGCTGCTTGGAGGCTAAAATTTCACTGCCAGCCTACGACTACTGCATGCTTGCAGCTCATACATTTAACGTGCTTGACGCGCGCGGAGCGATCAGCGTTACACAAAGACAAGACTATATCTTAAAAATTCGCGAGCTTGCAAAAGAGTGCGCGCTAACATATAAAGAGAGCTTAGAGCAAAAGTAAAATTTGATGAAAATAGCTGAAATTTATAAAATCTTAGATGAAATTTGCCCATTTGCGAGCCAAGAGTCTTGGGATAATAGTGGCCTGCAAGTTGGCTCATTTGATAGCGAATTTGAGCGAATTTATCTAAGCCTTGATCTAGATAGCGAGCTTTTGCAAAATGTCTTGCCAAACTCGCTCATCATCACCCACCATCCGCTCATTTTTAAGGGTCTAAAAAGCCTGGACTACAGCCTCTATCCAAGCTCGCTTATAAGAGAGATGATGATAAAAAATATCTCGCTCATCTCGCTTCACACAAATGCCGATCTTGCATTTTTAAATGAAAAATTTGCGACGCAGGTTTTGGGGCTTGAAATTTCAAGCAAAGAGGACTTTTTGATCTACTCTGATGTGAAGATGAAATTTAGCGAGCTTTGTAAATTTGTAAAAGAAAAACTTGGGCTAGAAAATTTAAGAGCAGTTTATGCAAAAGATGAAATTTCTAAAATTTGTATCTGCACTGGAAGCGGCGCAGATCTCATGCAAGATGTCAAAGCAGACGCCTTTTTAACAGGCGATCTAAAGTATCACCAAGCCCTTTATGCAAAGGAAAATGGACTAAATTTGATCGACATAAACCACTATGAAAGCGAGCGTTATTTTAGTGATTTTTTAGCAAAATATTTGCAAAATCTAAAAATTGAAGTTATAATAAGCAATTCTAAAAACCCATTTACATATTGCTAACAAAAAAAGGAAACATTATGAATAAATATTTGCAACAATTAGTTGAATTATCTGATCTTGACAAACAAATAGATGGTTTCACGCCGCGCATACAAGAAGTAGAAAAAGCCTATAAAAGCATAGAAGAAGAGTGTGAAACTATAGCGGTTAATGTAGAAAGACTTGACGAAGAGGTAAATGATCTAAAATCACAAAAATCAGGCACAAACGCTCACATCGCAGAATTTAGCGCAAAGATCAAAGATGTAGCTAAAAAAAGCTCAAGTGCAAAAAGCGAAAAAGAGATAAAAGCGCTAGGTCTTGAAGAAGATATCGCAAAAGAGCAGCTTGAAGCAGCAAACGAAGAGATCGCTAGACTTGAAAAACTAATAGACAATAAAAATGCTCAAAAAGATGAGCTAAATGCTAAAAAAACAGAACTTGAAGGAAATTTAGAAAAGATAAAAAGCGAGGTTTCATCTGAGCTTGAAAAGATCGAAAAAGAGCGCAAAGAGGTTTATGCTAAAAAAGATAAACTTGTGGCTGCGATGAACCAAAAAATCCTAGCATTTTACGAAAAGATCAGAAAATGGGCTCACAACACAGCCGTTGTGCCTGTTAAAAAACAAGCTTGTTATGGCTGCTTTATGCAGATAAATGATAAAACTTTCTCTGCGGTTGTAAAAGGCGAAGATATCGTTACTTGCCCGCATTGTGGCAGAATTTTGTATAAACAAGAGCAATAACACATTTCGTGATAATAATATATTATTTTTTAGCCTCAATACTTTACTTTTTTGGGGCTATTTTTCTATTTTTATTAAGTTTCAAAAAAAAATACCATAGATCGATCCCAGCACGTTTCTTTCTCTTTAATAACCCAAAATTTAAAGATGCAGATGTGCATTTTCACGCTTGCTCATTTGGTGAAGTGCAAGCGCTTAAGCCTTTGATACAAAAATTTGATAGCAAAGCCATAAGCGTGGTGACAAATACGGGCTTTGAAGCAGCAAGTAAAATTTGCTCTAACACGAGATTTTTGCCATTTGAAATTTTCTTGCCATTTTGGTTAAAAAAGAGCAAAATTTTAGTCATTTTTGAGGCTGAGCTTTGGCTTATGCTAGTTTTCATGGCAAAGCTAAAAGGCAGCCGCGTGATACTCATAAACGGTAGAATTTCAGATAGAAGCTATAAAAGCTACCTGAAATTTGGCTTTTTTTACAGATATCTTTTTAAATTTATAGATAAAATTTACGCCCAAAGCGAACTTGATAAAGAGCGGCTAAAGTCGCTTGGAGCAGGTGAAATAGAGGTCGTTGGCAACATAAAAGCTGCATTTTTGCCAAGTGTAAGCAAAATTTATGAAAAGCCAAAAGTTAGAGTGATCGTGCTGGCAAGCACGCATGCGGGCGAAGAAGAGATGATTTTAGATAATTTAAATTTAAAAGAAAACGATCTATTAATCATCGCACCACGCCACCCTGAGAGATTTGCAGAGGTTGAAAAGATTGCAGGCGATTACACTAAAAAGCATGACTTTAGCTTTGCTAAATTTAGCCAAACACATAAATTTGATGCTAAGGTAAATTTACTTGATACTTTAGGCGAGCTTGTAAATGTCTATGCTATTAGCGATATAGTCGTGCTTGGAGGCAGTTTTGTGCCAAATATCGGTGGGCATAATCCAATCGAGTGCGCACAATTTAACCCAGTGATAATTAGCGGTGAGTTTATATTTAACCAAAAGGCGTTATTTGGCCTAGTTGAAAACATCTACATCGCAAAGGCCAGCGAGATCGGTGGCACAATAGATGGTAACGCCAAAAAGAGCAAGATCGCCGTGCAGGCCAGCGCTGATGCGATCATAGAAGATATAAGGAGCACTTTATGAGTGAAGAAAAAGCGTATAAAATTTTAGCCAAACAAAAAAATATCTCAAACAACGAGGCAAAGGAGCTAATCGACAGCGGGCTAGTCTATGCCAAGGGGCAAAAGGTAATGATAGCTCGTGCTTTGATGAGCGAAAATACCAAATTTAGTGTCGAAGAGATGCCAAAGCCAAGCGTTATCTTTGAAGATGAAAATTTAATAGCCATTAATAAACCAGCCGCCGTAACTAGTGAAAAAATCAGCCAAATGTATAAATTTCCACTCCTTCATAGGCTAGATAAAGACACAAGCGGCGTGCTACTTCTTGTAAAAAATGACGAATTTGCGAGCCTTGCCATAAATGAGTTTAAAAAGATGAAGGTTGAGAAAATTTACGTGGCCGCAGTTAGGGGTATCATGAGTGAAGAAGTGGTCGTAAATGAGCCGATCTTAACGATAAAAAATAAAAATGGCGCCATTTCAAAGATATCAAAAGATGGTAAAGAGGCGATTAGTGAAATTTCACCACTCATGGTTGTGGGCAAAAAAACGCTGGTAAAAGTTGCCATAAAAACAGGCAGAACGCACCAGATAAGGGTGCATTTGGCTAGCTTAAATTTACCGATAGTTGGCGATGAGAAATACGGCAAAAATAGAGCAAATAGAATGTTTTTGCATGCTTACTCTATCGCGCTTTTAAACTATAAATTTAAAGCACCGATTCCAAGAGAATTTAACTCTCTTGGATTTGAGATATCTAATAAATTTGAAATTTAAAGAGCAATAAAGAAATTATTTAGTAATATACGCCCTTTAATAACAACTTAGAAAGGTGATTAGTGTTCGAACAAATTAGCGAGTCTTTTAGATTAGCCGTTAACAAGATACGTTTTGTAGATGATGAAAAAGCTCTAAAAAACGCACTTGACGTGCTCAAAAAAGCTCTTTTAAAAGCTGATGTTCACCACAAAGTCACCAAAGATCTACTCGCGTCTATCGAAAGCGAACTAAAGCAAACTGGCGTTGGACAAAAGAATTTCCTGGATGCGATCAAGTCAAATTTAACGACTATCTTAACAGCTCCTGGCAATCAAGGCTTTGTCTATGCACCAGTTGCACCGACCATTGTTTTGATGGCTGGCTTGCAAGGTAGTGGTAAAACTACGACAACTATCAAGCTTGCAAACTATCTAAAATTAAGAAAGAAAAAAGTTTTAGTTGCGGCTTGTGATTTGCAAAGATTAGCGGCGGTTGAGCAACTAAGACAGCTCTGCCTTGCAAATGAGATAGATCTTTTTTATATAGAAAATGAAAACAACCCTATAAAAGTAGCAAAAGAGGCATTAGAAAAGGCAAAAAGTGGCCTTTATGATGTACTTTTAGTGGATACCGCTGGTCGTCTTGCGATTGATGAAAAGTTGATGCAAGAGATAAAAGATGTAAAAAATGCGATAAATCCACATGAAATTTTCTACGTAGCTGACGCCATGAGCGGTCAGGACGCCGTAAAGACAGCTACAAGTTTTAATGAAATTTTAGGAATTTCTGGAGTTATCCTTTCTAAATTTGACTCTGATTCAAAGGGCGGCGTAGCTATTAGCATCGCAAAACAGCTAAATATCCCACTTAGATTTGTTGGTACCGGCGAGAAAGTAGCTGATATCGAGAGCTTTATACCAGATCGTATCGTAAGCCGTATAATGGGCGAGGGTGACTTAGCCACTTTGGTCGAGAAAACATCGACTATTATCGATGAAAAAGAGGCGAAACGTCTAAATCAAAAGATAAAAAAAGGACAGTTTAACTTTAACGACTTTTTAGATCAAATGGAAAGCGTTAAAAAGCTTGGTAGTATGAAATCTTTGATGGGGATGATACCTGGTCTTTCAAATATTGCAAATCAGATAAAAGATATAGACCTTGATAATTCAAAAGAAATTTTGCATATTAAGGCTATGATAAATTCTATGACGCAAAAAGAGCGTGAAAATCCAGACCTTTTAAACAATAGCAGAAAAAGACGTCTAGCAGCTGGCTCTGGACTATCTCAAATAGAGGTAAATCGCTTTTTAAAGCAGTTTGAAAATGCCTCAAAGCTTGCTAAGAAATTTTCAGGAAAGGGCGGAGCAAAAGGACTTGCAAATATGCTTTCTCAAGCAAATTTAAAAAGACCTGTTTGATAAAAGGGTTTAAATTTGGATATTTGTTATCTAAATTTAAGCTTTATTTAAAAACAAGAGGAGAATATAATATGGCAACAGTAGTAAGACTAACAAGAATGGGACGTAAAAAAAGACCTTTTTATCGTATAGTTGTTACAGATAGCAGAAAAAGACGCGATAGCGGTTGGATAGAGAGCATTGGTTATTACAACCCTATGGTTGAGCCAAATGTTATAAATTTCAACAAAGAGAGATTGGATTACTGGAAAAGCGTCGGTGCTAAACTTAGCGACAGAGTTGCGCAAATTACAAAATAATGGTTGAAAATTTTTTATACGAATACGCCAAGCTGATAGCTGATTTTCCTGAAAAGGTAACTATCGAACGTCAAGAGCTTGGCGAAAATTTTGTCGAGATCATCATAAGCGCCGATAAGGTTGATACCGGAAAGCTTATCGGTAAAGACGGCAAAATGATAAATGCTATAAAGACCGTTATTATTGGCTGTAAAGCCAAAGACAATACAAGTTATAGAGTAACGGTAAAAGCTATTGAATAGTGATATTGTTGAAGTCGCTACCATCGGGAGATGTGTTGGTTTAAAGGGCTATTTAAAGCTTCATAACAAGAGCGACTTCCCAGAACAATTTAAAAAAGGCACAACCTTTTTTGATAAAAACGATAATCAGCTCATCATAAAAGACTACAACAGACAAAAAGAGCTGGTTTTGTTTGAAAATTTTGATGACTTAGACCTTGCCAAAACACTTGTAAATAGGACTATCTACACTACAAAAGAGCTCACTAGAAAAAACTGCAAGTTAAAAAAAGATGAATTTTTTCAGTTTGACATTATTGGATTAAAAGTAGTAGAAAATAGTGAAATTTTGGGCATTGTAGAAGATATCCAAGATAATTTTGCAAATTCACTTTTATACATAAAAACAGACGAAGAGCTTATCGTAGCCGGCAAACCAAAGAATTTCTACATTCCATATTTGGGGCGTTTTATCGAAACTGTAAATTTGGAAAGCGGGGAGATTTTGGTAAAAGGCGCTAAAGACATCTTAGAAAATTCATGAAATTTACATTTATTACACTTTTTGAAAATTTAGTTAAGCCTTATTTTTGCGATTCTATTTTAAAACGTGCGATTAGTAATAAATTTATAGAAATTGATTTTATAAATCCAAGAAATTTTACCAACGATAAGCACAATAAAGTTGATGATTATATGATCGGAGGCGGAGCAGGGCTTTTGATGTTTCCACAGCCTTTGGATGAGTCAATCAAATTTCTAAAAGAAAAAGATAAAAACACCCATGTGATTTTTTTGACACCAGCTGGTAAAAAATTTAGTCAAAATGACGCGAAAAGGCTCTCTAAAAAAGATCATATTTGCTTTGTTTGCAGCAGATACGAAGGTCTTGATGAGAGAGTTGTTGAGCTTTGGGCGGACGAAGTTTTTTGCATAGGTGATTTTATTTTAACTGGCGGAGAGCTGCCTGCACTTTGTATGAGCGACGCGATATCAAGAAATGTGCCCGGAGTTTTAGGAAACGACATGAGCCTTGAAGTGGAGAGTTTTGAAGATAATTTGCTTGAAGCCCCATCTTTTACAAAGCCTGATAATTTTAAATCCCTCTTTGTGGTTTCAGAGTTTTTAAAGGGTAATCATGCTAAAATCCACAACTTAAAAAACAAGATGGCTCACTGCAAAACAAGGTACTTTCGCCCTGATTTATATCAAAAGCTAAAGCCACATAAATAAGGAAAAACATGAGAAATAAATATATTGAAGCGTTTGAAAATGCTCAAATTGCTGGTAAGAATATCCCTGACTTCCGTGCAGGAGATACATTGCGTGTGGCTACTCGTATTCACGAGGGAGACAAAACGAGAATTCAAAATTTTGAAGGCATTTGTATAGCTAGACGTGGTAGCGGTACTGGTGAAACATTTATCGTCAGAAAAATAGGCGCTAATAGTGTTGGCGTTGAGAGAATTTTCCCGATATTTAGCGATTCTATCGAAGAGATAAAGGTTCTTAGAAAAGGTCGTGTTAGAAGAGCTAAGTTATTCTATCTACGCGAACTACGCGGTAAGGCAGCTAAGATCCGCGAACTTAGAAAATAAAACTTTTTCCCTGATTTTTTCAGGGATTCTCTCCTATAAACTATATTTAAAATCATTTTTATATTACTCGATATTTATACTTCATTAATCACTCTTTGCTAGAATTTTACCTCAAATTTACTTTTAAGGAATAAAGATGAAAAAAATTTTGATTTCACTTGCAGCTATTGCGTCTTTGGCTATGGCAGCAATCAATCTAAACACAGCAACAAAAGAGGAGCTTATGAGTCTTGATGGTATCGGCAGTGCAAAAGCAGATGCTATCATCGAGTATAGAAAAGCAAATAAATTTAATTCAATCGACGATCTCAAAAATGTAAATGGCGTCGGTGATAAAACTTTTGATAACCTAAAAGGTGAAATTTCTACTACTGGCAAGAGCGAAGTAAGCGAAAAAGCAAAAGCTGGTAAGAAGAAAATGGATGAGGCAAAAGACGAGATGAAAGAAAAAATCTCAGATAAAAAAGATAAATTTAAAAAGAAAGCTTCTAAAACTAAAGAAGAGCTAACTTCTAGTAAAGAAGATGAAACTGGCATGAGCGAAAAAGCAAAAGATGAAAAAGACAAAGTTGTTGACAAAGTAAAAGAAAAGAAAGAAAAAGCTGCTTCAAAAGCTAAATCTAAAAAAGAAAAACTTAAAGAAAAACTAGAGAAATAAAACATTTTAAAACCTGCTTGTCTTTTACAAGTGGGTTTTAAAAAGTCATATTTTTTGTTTTAATTATGATTGATAAAAATTATCATAACCTTCTTTAAATTTCATTGATCCGATAATTTGCTTCATTTTAATCTTTGGTCAAGGCGTTTTTCTAAATCGTGTCAAAATAGCTGCCATCTAACTTTGCCAACTAAAAATTTATATGGAACTGCCCCGAAAAAACGACTATCAAAAGAGTGATTGCGGTTGTCGCCAACCATGCTTGGTGAGTTTCAAACTCCAACGGAGTAAATTCTAATAAAAGGCAAAGTATAAAATTCTTTCCTTCCTTTGTTTCAAACTCCAACGGAGTAAATTCTAATAGACTTAGTTACGAAATAAACTAACCCATCTGTATCATAATGTTTAGTAATAAAACCAAATTCATTAGTAGCCATAGTAAGAGTCTTACCTTTCTTAGCTTTACTAAGGTAAAACTTATACTCTTCAGGAGTTAGAGTATATAGTAGACGATAGTAGCAACATACCTAAATATGATCTATTAGATATACGTTTCTCTATAGTATGTTTACCTGTAGGTGTTATAAAAGATATAGAGTATGATCTATATTCAGAATCTGAATCTGAATTTAATAATATTTCTATATACTCTAATGGATCAAAACTATCTATATTATAAATCCTAGCGTATTTATAATCATTAGTTAGATTAATATCGTGTAGGTGAACAACAGTTCTGTTCACAGCCTCAGTCTGCAAATCGTTAAATGCCTTAGACATTCCATAGTAACACATAATAGTATCTTTAATGATGGAATATTAAAAGAAGTTAATTAACTCTTCTATATAAATAATATCTAACTGTTTATACGTCATTCTGACGGTATAAAAAATAAAAGATAGCTAGAGACAGAGCTAAGCTCTGTCTCTAGTCTTTATTTTTGTGTTGTGATAGGCGGTACTAATGTAGCGCTAGTAAATAAAATTATACCGCCAGCAGCTTCTGCCGGAAGTACAGCACCATCTATATCCTTCTGACAACTATACTTGTTGTTTTTATCGGATGGATTTAGAGCTGCATAACGATATACTTCTAAATTGTATGCTTTTTGGACTACATAGCCTAACATTGAAGACTTTGCTTTATCTGTTTTAACAGACGGATGGCATTCGTAAACAAATGTTAATTTATCATGGGCATCCTTAGTAAGATAGTATGCCTTTGCGGCAGATACTAACTTATCCTTATTTTTCAATTTAAAATCTATCGCGTAGTCTTTGCCAGCTAGCGCCATTACTAGTTCATCACTCTGAGATGGCTTAATAGAGAAAAGGTAGTTTCCTTTTCCATCTATATAGTCTCCCAGATAATCAGCGTTTGCAGCAATATCTATTATCTCTTCTCCTGGATACCTATCTCTTTGCTCTTTCATATCTATCCATAGCCCAGAATATTTATTTATATGTCTATCATTCCAAGCTCTTGTGCTGTTCATAAGTTCTTTTCCATACGTATAAACAGAGCTTTTACCATAATAATTAACAACTTCTGGTACAATAGAAATATTCGAAATATCTACTGTATAACAACTGCGATAAATAAAATCGTGTTTGTTTCCATTAGCATCTACGACTGCTGAGTGTAATAACTTACAACCAGGTAAGCCATATCTATTCTTCGCTTCAAAGTTATTATAACCATCGCTGTCTATGTAATATTTACTACCCTCTATATAGACAGAGTCTTGTATTTCTATATCTGGATTATTACTGCGAAGCGCTTTGCACACTTCATTGCCTCTTTTATTATCTATTTTCTTAACCATAACATCTTTATAGCCGACGTTAAGATTAAGTATAGACAGTTCAACCTGGTACTCTCCCTTATCGCTGCACGTTGTTTTACCTACAACGTCAGCATTATATCCTAGAATATCTCCTAGTATAGGTCTACCATCTAATGTTGTATCTAGTTTATCTAAAAACTGATACACATCTGAATAACCAAACATACTACTTACTGCTAGTAAACTAGCCGCTACTGTCTTTTTCATTATTTTATCTCCTTAGTTAAAATTTAAGAGTAGATACTTCTAAAAGTATCTACTCTAACCTAATTATTTCTTTGCTACGTCTTGGTTTACTTTAAGTTTTGAGAATGATTGCTCGTAGAGTTTATAATATTGCTCTTGAGTCAACTCTTTGTTAATTAAACTCTCATCGCATTTAAAGCTACCGTTTATAATTGCTGGTGCTGATGTTACTGTATGTCCGTTATAAATAACGTATACATAACCAAATAATGGAGAATTTTTATCTGGATTTTTCATAGTTGGCACATCGCATGCGTAGAAAAATGCACCATTTTCCATGTCTTTTAAATACTCTTTGTAGTCCGCTGCTAGCTTATTAAAAGCTTCGCTAGGCGCGAACTCTATCTCCTCCTCACTAGGTAAAGTTATTATAGCTCTACCATTGCCATAACCGCCTACTTCTCCAATGTACCTACCTTTAGCATCTATTTTGATACCTGGTATAGACGCCTTTTTCAATAGTGCTACTATTTTACCCTTAGGTGTATTATCTACAGGCTCTTCAGCCCTAGGTACGGCATTAGTGTTTACAGACCTATCCTGTACCTTAGCCTCAGCTGGTTCATCGTCTATGGTAGATTTTCTGTTCTCGTCTATTTGAACAGGTTTACTTACTAACACAGCAGCATCTTTTAACGCTTGGTATTGTTATTATTCAACTCTCTACCTTTGTCAGCTACATTACATACATATGGAAATTGTCCTTTAGAAGCACCATTAGGTACAGGTGTCTTAAAGACTGTTTTACCATCTACTATATAAGTTTCAAACTCCAACGGAGTAAATTCTAATTCCTCGTGATTATAGCATTTTTTATTGAACTTTTTTGTTTCAAACTCCAACGGAGTAAATTCTAATTTTAATCCTTGAAGATATCCTTTCTCAAAGTTCATCTTGTTTCAAACTCGAACGGAGTAAATTCTAATTAGAACCAGTTACATTATATAATTTTCCATTTCCAAGTTTCAAACTCCAACGGAGTAAATTCTAATGCGCTTTTGCTCATCGCTTAAGACCTGATAGGCTTCGGTTTCAAACTCCAACGGAGTAAATTCTAATATCACCATAACTATAACTCGAGTTTTGCACCGCTTTGTTTCAAACTCCAACGGAGTAAAATCTAATTCGATACTTTGATGAGCGACCGCCAAAGGGGCGATGAGTTTCAAACTCCAACGGAGTAAATTCTAATATCCCTATCAGCCTCATAAGTAGCTTTTACCTTACCAGTTTCAAACTCCAACGGAGTAAATTCTAATTATAGATCGAAGTTATATAAGATGCTTTGAGCCACAGTTTCAAACTCCAACGGAGTAAATTCTAATCAGCCTCTTTTGTGCTGCTACTGCCAAATACCAAAGTTTCAAACTCCAACGGAGTAAATTCTAATCAGCGGTTTGCTGCTTCATTTCATCTACAACTCTATCGTTTCAAACTCCAACGGAGTAAATTCTAATTATTATGGGCTTCACAGCTAGGCAAGAGCGAGCTAAGTTTCAAACTCCAACGGAGTAAATTCTAATAGTAAGTTTGAGCTATGCCTGCTTGGGTATTATTGAGTTTCAAACTCCAACGGAGTAAATTCTAATATAGTGTGTAAAATTGTCTAGCTCTCTATCAAGCATGTTTCAAACTCCAACGGAGTAAATTCTAATCTATACATGGTCGCCCTTTTTTTTTGCAGGCGGATATATGTTTCAAACTCCAACGGAGTAAATTCTAATTGTTGAAAACAATCTTTGTTATGCTGATTGCTCCGAGTTTCAAACTCCAACGGAGTAAATTCTAATAACTACTACACCTACTGGCTCTAAGGTTCAAGATGGTTTCAAACTCCAACGTAGTAAATTCTAATAATTATCATTTAGCACTTCAAAAGGCTCTATCTGATTGTTTCAAACTCCAACGGAGTAAATTCTAATTTTAAATCATAGTCAGATTTAACGATTTGCATGTTGTTTCAAACTCCAACGGAGTAAATTCTAATTAAGGCATAATCATTAAGACTAGCTACTCGGTTATGTTTCAAACTCCAACGGAGTAAATTCTAATCATTTATTGCAATGATTTTTAATTTTTTTAGTTTCTTGTTTCAAACTCCAACGGAGTAAATTCTAATAGTTCATCTTTAACGCCCATTGTTTCAAAGAAAGAGCTGTTTCAAACTCCAACGGAGTAAATTCTAATTTTGCTTGATATTTCAATGTCAGCAAACTTTAGCCCGTTTCAAACTCCAACGGAGTAAATTCTAATAGCACCAAAAAGCTGATTTATAGGCCTTTAGGTGCAAGAAGTCTATATTTTTTCGCCTTAAATTTGACTAAATTTTAGCTACATATAAATACGCCAAGCCCTAAATTTCAAGCTTTTTAAAATCTTAAAAAACGCTTTATTAAAATGCAATTTCACTCCCACCTAAAGCCTTCATAAGGCGCGTCCTCGCAGATGCACTTTTTAAGCTTATTTGCCTCGCGGCGGATCACCTGCCTCCACGTTAGCTCCCTACCGCCCACCGTGAGCGTCTCGCAAAGGCGCGAGATCATCTTTAGCTCGATCTTTTGCACGGCGTCGTTGCTAAATTTTATCCTGCCAGCGTCCGTTTGGAAGTCTTTTGCGGTGATCTCTTTTTTATTTAGCATGTTAAAAATCAGCGTATCTCCCAAGATCGGCTTAAAAATCTCCGCAAGATCGAGATGTAGGCTTAGCGCGCGGTAGTTTGGCTCGTGCAAAAAGCCGATACGAGGATCTAGCTCGGTCTTGTAAATTTCGCTTAGGCAGATGTTGTAGATGCGCGTATTTACGTAGCTTATGAAGCTGTTGATCTTATCAGCGGGTGGGCGTTTTGAGCGGACGGTAAATTTAAAGCTTCGCTGATCTGCGATGATCTCGTTCCACTTTTCGTAGTAGAGCTTTTGAAATGCACCCTCTACTGCCATGATAGCAGGCACGCTAGTGGCCGCATCTAGTGCCTTTATGTGAGGCTGCACGTCAAATTTCGCGCCGTGTCTTTTGCAGTTTGCCGCGTCATTTATGATGTGGGCTCTAGTGATCTCACGCGCGATATATGCACGTTTGATCGCATCATCAAAAGAGCGGAGCTGGCAAAGCAACACAAAGCCGCTTTTATTTACGGAATTTGGCGTATTTGGGTAGAAATTCCCGCGAAAACTCTGATATGGGCTAAAGATGTGTAAAAGGATGTTATTATCCGCTAAAAATGCGATGGTGTAGGTGTCGATCTGCACTTTTGCCAGCACGTAAATTTCATCGATCGCGTTTATCGGCAAAATTTTACTAGCGACAAGCGCGCCCATCTCGTCAAATTTTTCAAAATAGATATTGTTATCTTGCCTGTAAAGTCTGCCTGGACTAAGTATAAAGTGCGTCCTGTCACTCTTTTGCATATTTGCTCCTTAGCTAAATATCGGGCTATTTTTATCTACACCGATGACGATGCGCTCGGAGTATTTTAGCGAGTTAAATGTATAGATAACGATGGAGTCTAGCTCGCTTACGCACTCTTTTTGCAGCGTTTTGCTTAGCTTTTTAAAGTCGCTCTCGCGGATCTCACCCTCATAGACTGAAAACTGCACGCGAGGCAAAAATTTCTCGACCGCTTTTCTGATACGATTTGCGTTATTTCGCTCTTTTTGCTCGCGCCCTGCGATGTCGTAAAAAAGTATCACATACATCTTCTCTCCTAAGCAGTGCAATAGTCGTGATATGCGCAGTTTTGGCAAAATTTGCCCTGCGTAAATTTGGGCGGCTTTTCTAAATTTGCAAGTGCGCTTATCTCGCTTAAAATTTGCTCTACTAGAGCGAAATTTTCGCTGCTATCCTCCACTAAAATCACCTTTTTACCGCTTATTAGCTTGCCTTTTACCTCTTTTAAATTTAAGCCCGTTTTTAAAAGATAGATGTAAAAAAGTAGTTGCATCTTGCCCGCAAGCTCGTTTTTTAGGCTCTTTTTGTATTCGGTGACGAGATAGTGTCCGCGCTGCTTGGAAATTTTGTCGAATTTCAAATTTGAAAATGCAAAGTCCTGTAAATCGCTCTCTTTGATATCTGCTAGCGCCTTGCCCATTAGCACGTTTTCATCTTCTTGGTCCGCGTGGATCTGATGCGCGTAAAGCCACGCCTCGCGCTTACAGGTTACGTAGTAATTCACAAGCGTGCCAGTGATCTGATCTTTTGAGAACATTAGTCAAATACCTCGTCGGTTATGTCTAAATTCGTATCTTTTTTAAGGCCACACTCGGCACTATAAAAATAAGACGAGCCAAACGGTAGGTAAAATATATCTTTTAGTCCGTTTATCTGTTTTAAATTTGGCATTAGTTTATTCATATCTTTTAACGCTACGTTTATGCTAAATTTCGACAACTTTCTGATGTGGTTTTTAAAAAGATCTCTTATGGTAAATTTCTCATTTGGACTATTTTTTATTTCAAAAATTTTAGCTTCAAAATCTTTAATGAAATTTTCTTCAGGCTCGATTATTATGGTTTGTTTGTAGTTGTCGTTCATGATATCCTCGATTTTATGATTGATATTTTCAAATTCCAGCTTTTCTATCTCGCTTTTTATATGCAAATTTTCTAGTTGATTGCTTATCTTTTGAAAATACAAATTTGAAATTTCTAAAATTTCGCTCTCTCGCACCTCTTTTTGCTTAAGATCGCTCAAAATAGCCCCGCTTACTTTATACAAATCGCCGTAAATCAAATTTGTAAATTTGCTTATTTCAGGAAAGACGTATAGCTCGCCGCAAATTTCTCCAAAATGCCTATTTATGCGCCCTGCTGTTTGTATGATAGAGCTAATGGGCGAGACTTCGCGAAACCCAATGTCAAAGTCAAGATCCACTCCAGCTTCGATGGACTGCGTGGAGATAAGTAAAATTTTGCTTGCGAGCGGATCAACTTTGCTTTTATCTATCGCACACCTTACGGCATTGGTGGTAGCGCGCTTGTGATCATCATACATATATCCGTTTAGGCAAAAGCAGTTAAATTTATCCCTTAGCTTTGTAAAAAGTTCTTGCGCTTTTTTGATAGTATTTACGACGACGAGGGTATTTTTATCGCTTGCAGTCTCGCAAATCTTTTCTAAAAGCTCATCCTCTCCGCCTATATCAAGCCATTTTATGACGTATCTATCCTGCTTTGCAAAATAGTCTAAATTTGAAATTTCTTTAAAATTTTCGCTTTTGATAATTGGCATCGTCGCCGACATAAATATAAAAATAGTGCCAAGCCTCTGCGAAATGATCTCGCAAAGTAGGATAAAATCTTTTCTAAAGTTATATGGGATCGCTTGCGCCTCATCGATGATAACGACGCTATTTTTTAGCTGATTAAATTTAACATTATCTTTGTTTTTATTACCAAATAGCGCAAATATCAGCTGATAAAGCGTAGTTACGTTTATCTCGCCGCTAAAAGACTCCATTAGAAATTTAATCTTTGAGTATCTATCCTCTTCGGTTAGATTTTCTTCGCCTATCGTCGTTTTGTGGTGAGCCTTACTGACCAAAATATCGCTATTTTTATAAATTTTTGCGACTATATCGTAGGTTTGATCTATTATTGAGGTAAAAGGAAGCGCATAAATTATGCGAGATTTGTTAAATTTCAATGCAAAATTTAATGCCGTCAAAGTCTTGCCATAGCCTGCAGGCGCAGTCAAAGTAAAAAGCTTGTAGTTTTCGTCAAAGTTATTTAAAACAAATTTTCTAAATGTATCTCTCTTTTTATTTGGCGGTAAATTTTTGATATCACTCTCTAAAACATCTATCGGTATATCTTTACTTTCTTGTTTTGGCATGCTAAAGATCGCCTCAAATTTATCGCTATAAATCAAATTTGAATATAGACTTTTAAAATTTATGAAATCCTCATAGGTAAATTTGTGCCTATACTGCGATAAAACTAAGTATTGACGAAGCTTCTCCGCTCTATCTAAAAACTTATCCTTTTTTGTATATAATCCCAAATAAATCTTGATATTTTTAGCAGCATTAGCTACTTCATCCCACTGCTCTAGCTCTTTTTGGTTTTTGAAAAATTTATTAGCTTCTCTGGCTAGCGTCATTAAATTTACCACGTCGCCATGGTGCGAAACAATGGCAAGAAAGCCAAACAGGGTTGGTATCTCATCAAATTTTGAGTTTAGCAAGAAAAAATATGCCGACAAGAGCGAGTGATTTTTATCTAGCTTATCGTTTGAAGTATCTCTGATGTAAATTTGAAAATTATTCTTCAGTTTTGCGATGTCGTGAAAGAGCTTGACCTGCTTACCCAGCTCTTCATCGTTAGGCGAGATCATATTTTTTATATGATTTTCTAAAAGTTTATTTGGATGCGACCAAAACTGGTCAAATAAAATAGACTCTTTCATCATTTATCTGATAAATATTTCCGTGATTTTTAGATTTTATAAGCTTTTTGCCGTTTATCTCCATCACAAAGTCTTTAAAATCTTTAAAAATTCTCCCATTTTCGCAACCACAAGGCATTCTAGCTGTAGTTAGTTTCGCATTTTCATTAATGCCTTCAAAAATAAAATCATCTATAAGCGTAAATGTATTTATAAAGCTTTCATTTTGTGATATTTTTTCGCATATTTTTATATCTATCCAGCTAAAATCCGCTATACAAAAATTTATCCCAAGATAGGGCGTAAAGGCAGTTTTATGCTCTTTTAAATTTGAGATTATTTTATCTTGATAACTTTGCTCTAAATTTTCTAAATTTAAAAATACGACATAAGACGGCGAGCAGATTAGTTCTCTGTAAAACTGCTTTTTCTCTTTTGCATTTTGATAGCCTTCTTCTATGTGCATATTGCTTGATAGGGCAAATTTTATGCCATTAAAGACAAAGCTCTTTTTTAAAATTTGCCTATCTATTTTTACGCTGTATTGGATGTTTGATAGCTTAAAATATTCTTCTTCACCTATAACGGCGCCCAAAAAACCCATTATGGTAGTCTTTGGCGGCACTGGATAGGTTAAGCTAGAATAAATCGTCGCTGGATGCGAAAAATGAGCGTAATCGCCAAATAATCTAAAAGCAACAATGCTCATTTTATGCCTCTATCTTTTTCCAACTGCTGTCAAAATTCCCTTTATTTATCGCTTCAAAATCATAATCGCTCATATACTCTATCTTTTCTATATTTGCAGCATATCTTGCGAGTTTATTTTTTAAATTTGTAAAGTCGATAGTATATTCGTTGATGCTTCTTATCACTCTATCTTCTTTTTCGCTTTTTAGGCTTATGCTATTGTTTAGATCGCCTGCAAACGTATCGTCTTTGTATGTGATGATTAGCATAAATCTTGGAGTTTGACCGATTTTGGAGCGAGTTGTTAGGTTTTTAGTGCCGTGCCACAAGGCTTTTAAAATTTTAGCCTCATCGGCTTCGTTAAAGCCTGTTTTTGCTGCATTATAGTTATCTATGATGCCATAAGTAGCAAAAATAGCGTATTTTATAAATTCCTCTTCTCTAAAAGTCGCTTGATCTTTTTGTTTTTTTGGATCATTTGGATCGTAGTCGCTAGCAAAAGCGCCAGTTCCTTTAACATGCTCTACTTCGACCTTGTTTAGGGATTTGCTTAGTCTAAACTGCACTGGCCCAGTAAACTGAATGCCTGCGGTTTTTATCTCTTTGTCTTGTTTCATCTCGTCTTTATCTGAAATAGGCAAAACTCCGCCAAATGCGCGGATATCGATAAATTTAGACAAAATTTCTCTTTGTAGTTCGCTTTTGCTTTGCTTTATATTTATACTTTGTCTGATCGCAGTTTTAGCGTCTAGCAAGGCATCCTCTATCCTATACTCCTTTATAAAAATCGACGCCTCATCTTTTTTCATGATCTCATCTCTAATAGTCCTTTTTATACGCACGTCCGTCACCTCAGCTACGCCAGTTTCATCATCTCGCCTAGGAGCGTTATCCTTTAGCATGTCGCCATTTGGGTTCCAGTTCTCTCCGTCCCATAAAAAAAGTATCTCTTTTTTTTGCATTTTATTCTCCTTATTTTGTTTTTTCTTTTATAAATTTACGATAGTCGCTTCCGCCCATAACAAAAGCAAGCGTAGTATGCGAGGTTTTTACCATCTTTCTCTCATTAGAAAAGACCTGCGGTAAAATTTCTATCAAACACTCTTTTATGTTTTCAATGTTAGCATTTGGCTTGCCAGAAGCGGCCTTAAGCTTTCTAATCATCTCATCGCACTTGGTCCAAATTCGCTCCAAATTTTCCATACTTATCGATCCGCAGTCGTTGAGCCAGTTGCTAAAAGATACGCCACCGTTCACGCCAAGCTGCCAGTTTATCAGGGCTGCGCTTAGCATACCGAGCAAATAAGCGCTAATGAGCGCATCGTTTTGATTTAAAAACTCGCTATTTTTGATTAGCTCTTTGATCAGTTCTTTTTTATCGGTTAAATTTTCCAAATCGCACTCCTTTTGAAAGACTAGTTTTTTGTTTAAGACATTGGTCTCATTAAAGAAATTTTGATATTTTGCAATATTTTCAAACTTTCTTTCTTTGTAAAAATCGTTAAAGTATTTGCTCCATTCCAACTTTTTTGCGTAACTTTTATTGACGCTACCATAATAAATCAGATCACTATATCTTTCTATCATAATCTCTAAATCAAATTTATTTCTTGATAGTAAAAAGCTCATCACGCTAAGCCTGCTTTCAAATAAATTTTGCAGATAAATCGTCTCATCTGTGCCGCTATTTTTTTCATAGAAGGCTTTTATGTTAAAACGGCTCATTAAATTTGAGATGCGAGAGATAAAAGATGGTAAAACATCGTCTATCGCAAGCTTTAAATCGATAGCAGCGTTGCTTTGCGTGTAAAATAAAATCGTATTTAGAACAGGCAAATTTTCCTGCTTTTTAGCTGTTGTCTCGAGATAATAATCTATGCTAAATTTTATAGCTTCCTCGGCTATTTCAATATTTTTTATGTCGTTCTTTGAAGTCTCTTCAAGTATTTTCACAATCTCTTCTAAATTTACTGAGCTACTCAAAATAGTCGGTAAAATCGCTATTTTCATACCATAAAAATTATGCGATAGCTTATCTTTTATCGCTTTAAAGCCATTTTCTACCTTTTTTGCGCTATTGGCGCTCAGTGGCAGGAGCTTTGATTTGATAAATTGCATATTAGTGGGCATCTCATTTACCGAGCAAAACGCTAAATTTGCATCGCCGCCGATACCCTTTTCATTTGTTAAGATATCGTATCCGTAAGATGATTTTTGCTCTTTTACGCTGATATGATTTTCAAAAATTTGCTTAAAATATGCAGAAACCGGCTTGCCATTATATGAGAGCGAGAAAAAAGTAGCGACTTTTTTGCCTTTTTCGTTTTTTAGCTCATCAAGACCTTTGATCTCATCTATAATACCAACAAAATACTCTTCGTTTATGCTTGATAGTATGGATAAAATAGCGTCTTTTTCTATAATGCTTGGCTCAAAAAAGGAGAGTAAATTTGAAATAGATTTCAAAATACCTCTTATAAATTTAGCTTCGTCTTTATTTATTTCTTTGGATAAAAATTGAGAATTTGGGAAAAGATTGCCAGAATTTGCTCCAACGCCAAATCTACATATTATTAGGTCGTCTTTGCTTATATTAAAATTTGGCTCGATATGCTTGGTCGCTATGTCACAAAGATAGACTTTGATCTTGTCGTATTTGTGAGCGCCATTTTTGAGCTTAAGCTCTTCTTTTTCATATACCTCGCCTATGTCAGCAAGAATTTTAACTATATCAGCCAAAACATGCTCCTTAAACTAAGTAAACGTTACTTTACTCCAAATATTTTTAAATGTCAAGTTATTATGCTTTACATAAATTTTACTTGATTTTTTCTGCCATTTCATATAAAATGCCTAATTTGAAAAGCAAGTATTAAGCTTTTATCCTTATAGGATTTGAAATTTATGTTTTACATAGCTTGCTTTTCTTCTATCACTTCTAAAAATCCAAGTCCGCAGTTCATACATCCACTACCAACTCCCACATCAAGGATCAAATTTATAAGCTCTGGCTTTGCTTTGATGTGCCATTTTGCAGGCCAAGCTTTGACTGGCATATTATTATTGCCATAGTAAAAATATAAAGGTTTTTGTAAATTTTGCCAAAGCAAATTTAGCTCAAATTCGCCCTCGTATTTGCACCCCATAAGTGTTTCAAATCTTTGCAGCGCGTTTGTTTTCATCATTTCAAGATGCCTAGAGTCTTGCGGCTCAAGATGCACTTTGTATCCCAAAAGTCCAACGACCGAACACGCAACACACCCCTGAAAAGTAGCCTCATTTTGTGAAATTCTATGTTCTTTTACTGATACAGATGTATCAACTAAATAAATGTTGCCAAGTTTTAAACAATCTTTTAGCACAGCAAAAGCGATCGTTTTTTCAAATTCTGGCACAAACGAGCTAAATCTTATCTCTAAACTTAAGCCATTTAATCTAAAATCAAAATTTGATCTTTTAAAATTTTTACCGCTCTCTTTATGTATGTATCCGTCATGTTCAGCCTTTGGCAGATAGCTGTAAATATAGCCTTGTATGAGCTTAGATAAAGACTTTGCTATTTTTAAATTTTGAGTTGGAAGGCTTGAATTTATAATGATCATCCTTGCTCCTTATTTGTTGATAAAATGGATTATAACTCAAAATTTTGTAAAAAATAGACAATTATATAAAATAAATTTTTTAGAATTTATTTTTTATTTTAAAATAATGTAGCTAAATAAAATCAAAGACTTATTCTAAAATTTAAATGATCTTTTCTTGACATATAATAATGTTTTTTGTATAATCTCAATTCTTTTTTAAATAATCATGTCTTGCTAGCTCAGTCGGTAGAGCATCTCACTTTTAATGAGGGGGCCGTTGGTTCGAATCCAACGCAG
>NZ_PIRS01000003.1:0-164648 GCF_003048985.1 Campylobacter concisus | reverse complement strand
GTTATCAATAATCTTAAAATATGCTAAAAAATAATATTTAGTGAGAATTTATCCCATTTTGAGAAATGATATGGCAAAAAATCTATTTTTCTGAAAGTAAATATCAATTAAATTTTAATAATTTTTAAAAAATATAATTTAGTATTTTTAAGAAGAGTGAAATTTAAGGTAAAAATCACAAAAGCCTAAATGGGTTAAATTTAGGCTTTTAAATTTGCATTAAAATGGCCAGATAGCCTCCATAAGCCTTGTGCCCCAAGGTTTTTTGGTTGATTTGTCTAGCTCGCCCTCGGTTTTATATAAAATTTTGGCATCAGCTATGTATTTTGAGTCGATTTCGTTGTTTTGCGAGATGTCGTAAGGTCTGATGACGCCGCTTACTTGCATGATCTGTTTTTCGCCGTTTATAAGTAGCTCGCGGCTGCCCTCGATGAAGTAGTTGCCATTATTTAAGATCTTGATGATCCTAGCTGAGATGGTCGCGGTAAATTTCTCACTTCTGTTGCTAGTGCCACTACCTGTAAATTTATTACCACCACCTGCTTTAAAGCCGATGTCGCCGTATTTGTTTAGATTATCAGCCACAGTTGAGAGCGGTGCGGCTCCAGCTGTGAAAACGCCGCCGCCAAGTGAGACGGTGCTATCTTTGTTGGTGCTTTTGCTGCCGCTTGAAATTTGACTTGCATTTTCTGAGATGACGATGGTTACGATGTCATTTACATTCATCGCCTTTCTATCTGAAAATAGCGGATTTTCGCCCTTGCCAAAGAGGCTGCCGGCGTTGCTTTGACCGTTGCCACTATCTTTTGAAGGGAGTTGCTCGACATAAACTGGGGGTTTCATATTGATGTGAGGATCTGCACTTGGGGTGCAACCTGTGTAAAAAATGCCCGCAAATGTGACGAGCCAAATCTTTTTATAGTTCATAAAATGCCTTAAAATAAGTATCTTTGTGCTAAGATTAAGCAATTTAAGTTCCCAAAAAGGTCACAAAATGAAAAGTTGTTACATTTTTTCAGACAAAAATCTAGCATATTTGCAGGAAATTATAGCTACAAAATTCAAAAAAGTTGAGATCTTTAAGATAACTCCAGACGAAGACGACAAAAAAAATCTAATAAATCTAAATGAAAAGGAGTTTTTTTTAAAATTTATAGATAAATTTGAGGAGCTAAAGGCTAAAAGCGACTTTGTCATAGTCGTTGGCTGTGAGGGCTTTAGCCTCTTTGGCAAGAGCGAGCTAAATTTAAAGCTAGCTAGAAATTTAAACGCGCCTGTTTTTGACGAAGATGCAAGCGAGCTTAGGGCGCTAAATTTAAACTCGAAGCTTCTAATAACTGATAAATTTGATGAAATTTTAAGCTACAAAGCCGAGATCATCACACCATTTAAATTTCAAAGCTTGCTTCTAAAAAGAGCCAAAGTGGCAAACAAAACAGTCGTTTTGCCTGAAAGTGATGATGAGAGAATTTTAAAAGCAGCTCACATCGTGCTAGAAAAAGGTGCGGCAAATATCATCTTGCTAGGCCTTGAGAGTGAAATTTCAAAAAAGGCAGCCACTTTGGGGCTAAATTTAAGCAAAGCCAAAGTGCTAAACCCAGCGCAAAATGAGCTAACAGATGAATTTGCAAAGAAAATTTATGAGCTAAGAAAGCATAAAGGTGTGGACGAAGCCAAGGCAAACGCGCTTGCAAAAGATAAAATTTACTTTGCCACGATGCTAATACATGAAGGCATAGCTGATGCTTTGGTAAGTGGCGCTACGATGAGCACGGCTGATACTATCCGCCCAGCCCTTCAGATCATAAAAACAAAGCCAAATGTAAGTGTGGTAAGCGGGGCATTTTTCATGGCGCTTGAAGAAGAGATTTTGCTCTTTGCCGACTGCGCCGTCACGCCAAATCCAAGCACAGATGAGCTAGCTAGCATCACGATAAGCAGCGCTCAAACGGCAAGTGCCTTTGGGCTTAACCCAAAGATCGCCATGCTAAGCTACTCAACAGCTGATAGTGGTAGCGGGGCTGACGTGGAGTTTGTAAAAGAGGCTGCCAAAAAGGCAAGCGAGCTTGATGCGAATTTAAAGATCGCAGCGCCAATTCAGTTTGACGCGGCGATTGATCTAAGCGTGGCTAGCAAAAAGATGCCAAATTCCGATGTCGCTGGGCAGGCAAATGTATTTATATTTCCAAATTTAAACTGCGGTAACATCTGCTACAAAGCAGTTCAGCGAAGCGCAAACGCCCTAGCTGTGGGCCCGATACTTCAAGGGCTAAAAAAACCAGTAAATGACCTAAGCCGTGGCTGCCTCGTCGAAGACGTGGTAAATACCATCTTAATAAGCGCGATACAAGCAGGAGAGTGATATGAGAATTTTAGTTTTAAACTCAGGTAGCAGCTCGATAAAATTTCAACTTTTTGAAATGCAGACAAAAACAAGCCTAGCAAGCGGTCTAGTCGAGCAAATCGGCAGCTCTAGCTCAAGGGCAGTGCTAAAAGCAAATGGCGAAGTTTATGAGATAAAACGCTTTATAAAAGACCACCACGACGGACTTGAGGCGATGAACGAACTCTTTACCACCTCACATACACTGCACGATCTAAGCGAGCTTGACGGCATAGGACACAGGATAGTGCATGGTGGCGAGAGCTTTTTTAGCTCGATGATCGTTGATGAGAGTGTCATTAAAAAGATTGAGGAGATAAGCCCACTTGCCCCGCTTCACAACCCAGGGCACCTAGCTGGCATCAAAAATGCGATGAAAGAGAGTAAAAACGTGCCTCACGTGGTCGTTTTTGACACAGTTTTTCATCAAAGTATGCCAGAGTACGCCTACCGCTACGCCCTACCCTACGATGTTTGCAAGGCTCATCACATCAGAAAATATGGCTTTCACGGCACATCGCACAGATATGTTTGCAAGCAAGCAGCCAAAATGCTTGGCATTGAGTTTGATAAATTTAACGCCATCTCGCTTCACTTAGGCAACGGCGCCTCAGCTTGTGCTGTGCAAAATGGCAAAAGCATCGACACTTCGATGGGTCTTAGTCCGCTTGAAGGGCTCATAATGGGCACAAGAAGCGGCGATATGGACCCAGCCGTAGTCATTTACTTACTAAATATCGGCGTTTTAAAGTGGAATGAGATCGATAACTTTTTAAATAAAAAGAGCGGACTTTTTGGAATTTGTGGCTCAAGCGACATGAGAGAGGTCGTAGCTAAGATGCAAAACGACGAACGCGCAAAGCTTGCATTTGATATGTTTTGCTACCGAGTGAAAAAGTATATCGGCTCATACTACGCCATTTTAGGGCGAGTTGATGCGCTCATATTTACTGGCGGTATCGGCGAAAATGCGCCAAATACAAGGCAAAAAATTTGTGATGATCTAAAGCATCTTGGCATTCACATCAACCACGAGCTAAATTTCTCAAACGAGCGAGGCGAGAGGTGCATAGATGAAGAAGGCGCTAAGATAAAAACGCTCATCATACCAACCAACGAAGAGCTTGAGATCGCCATAGAGACAGCCAGGGTGATAAAAGAGAGAACGCTTTAAGCATGAAATTCCCACTTGACTGCAAAGATAGCTTCGAGAGCTCATTTATTTTTTGGCTCACAAGATATGTCAAATTTAAACTTAGCTCACTTTCAAACAAGGAGCTAAGAGACCCAAAAGCGCTTGCAAGTGTAAATTTTGCCCTAAGCCGTGAGATAAAAAATATAGATCAGCTTGATGGGCTGGTAAAAAGCGCTAGAAACGCAGGGCTAACTGGCATAAATACCTACTTTAACCCACTTAAAAAGATATATGAGACGATGAAATTTTATGAGCTTAGCAGTCTAAAGCAGATAGATGAAGAGCTACTAAGTGAAATTTTAGCAAGTACGACTGGCGGACTAAGTGATGCTAGCAAGAAAAACTACAGAATTTCAGTGATAAATTTCTTTGCCTTTTTAGATAAACAAAACGAAGAAGACGGCAAGGCTCATGTTTTTGATATAAATTTAAAAAACTGGGGCGGCGTTAGTGGTAACAAAGGGCAAAAGCTGCCTGAGTTTATGGGCGAAGAGGAGGTCAAGAAATTTCTTGATGCGATCGAGGAGAGCGACTTTAAGCAAAACTCAAACCGCAACAAGCTCATCATCAAGGTCATTATCTTTACTGGCATTCGTGTGAGTGAGGCGCTAAATTTAAAGAGAAAAGATATCACCGAAGATGGCGATCTTTTTATTATTAGGATCCGAGGCAAAGGCAACAAATACCGCATCGTGATGATAAAGCGTCACCTAATCGAAGCTCATCTAAACGCAATCGCGATAAACTACATAAACAAAGAGGGCTATCTTTTTATAAATAAAAAAGGCACGAGGCTCACGCAGGCTTATGTTAGCCGTATCGTGGAGCAAATTTTGTTTAAAGCTGGTATCAGAAAAGAGAAAAATGGCGCTCACATGCTGCGCCACACCTTTGCAACTATGCTTTATAAAAAGCAAAAAGACCTCGTGCTAGTGCAAGAAGCTCTTGGACATGCAAGCCTAAATACCTCGCGAATTTACACGCACTTTGATAGTGATAAACTAAAACTAGCCGCCAAAGTGGCTGAGGATCTGGCAAACTAGGCTAAATTTAGATCAAATTTTATATAATCCGCCTTTTAAAAAGGAGAGAAAATGAACGCAAGTTCTATCATTTCGTTATTACAAGACAAGCTGCCAAAGGATTTTGCCTTGCTAAAAATGCTGGAAAATAAACTCGGCACACTTGATGAAAAAAAGCTTGATGAGCTAGCACAAAAGATACCGATCTTAAATTTAAAGTCGCCTATCTTTGTCTTTTGGGTGGGGAGCTTCATCTTTGGTGCGCTTGGCGTAAACCGCTTTATGACGGGGCAAATTTGGCTTGGGGTACTAAAACTAGCCCTTTTTCTAGCTCATATGATCCTTTTTATAGTCATAACCGGTGCGACACTTGACGCAGTTGCAAACGCCGCTACAAATGAAGATCTGCAAAATGCCTTTAAACTAATCGGAGTAAATACCTTTATAGCTGGTATCTTGGGCATTGTCATAACCATTTGGTGGTTTGTCGATCTTTTTATAACCAGCAGTGCCGTAAGAAAGCAAAATTTAGAAAAAATTTTAAAAGCCATAGACGAGCAAGCCTAAATACCACTTTGCCCTGCGGTATAAATTTAACCCTGCTTATATAAAAAGTGCCTAGTTTTAACACAAGATGTGGCTTGTCTTTATGTCTATTTTGTATTAGCCGCTTTCAAAAGGCGGCAAATTTAAATTTTAAATTTGATATGAAATTTAGTCTACTTGCAAAGTTAAATTTGACTATTTTTTAGCCTTTTGCTCTTCTAAATTTTCCATAGTCTTATTTGCCTCTTGCTCTTTAAACTCTTCAAAAAGCTCGTCATACCTAGCCTTAGCGTTTTCATAGACACCAGATGGCAAGGTTATGTTTAGATCGTCCTTTAGGCTCATCACATCATCGCAGGCGTTTTGATAGCCAAGGTCGCAGCTTTTCATAAAGTATCTAACGGCAAGCTCGATCTTTGAGTATCTTTTTAAGTCGCCATCCATCTGCTCATTTATCTCTTCATTTACAAACATATCGCCCAAAGCCTCGCAAGAAAGCACGTCTTTTTGCTCGCAGCCCTCAAAAAATATCTCATATGCGCCCACGTAGTCTCCGGTATTTAGGGCTTCGTTGCCCCTGTCAAAGTCGTCTATATCGAAACAAAAGGCTAAATTTAGTGCCAGAGCTAAAAAAAATATCTTTTTCATACAAAGCTCGGTGCGTCGTTTGAAAATAGTATAAGATCGCCAGCGCGCGTGTTTTGGGCTAAAATTTCTTGCATTTTATTCTTGTCCTTTAGGATGATGATCTTTGGCTTTACGATGTATTTTAGCAAGACTTCGGCATTTAGCGAGCTTGTGATGATGACAAGGTCAAAAATTTCATTTATCACTTTGGCTAAATTTGCATTTTGCTCTGCATCGCTCTCGACGATACCAGGCGTTAGCAGCACTTTTCTGCCAGCATAGCTGCTTACCAGCTCGTAGCTAGCGCACATGCCTGATAAATTTCCATTAAAACTATCGTCTATTATTAGCTTACCACCAGCCTCGATCTTGCTTAGGCGGTGCTCGACGTTTTTCATCTTTAAAAGCGCCTCTTTTATCGCCTCTTCACTCATTTTTAGGTAGCTTGCGACCTTGACGCAGACGGCTAAATTTGTAGCGTTAAATTTACCAAGAAGCGGCGAAGCGTAGCTCTTGCCATCAAGCGTAAATGAAATTCCATCTAAATTTGCATTTATATCTTTTAGGCTCTCATCGTAAATTTCTAAATTTTGGCTTGGCTCTTTTTTTGTCGAACTATGTAAAAATGCCCTTTGCAAACGCTCACTTTGCAGCGCCTCGAGCTTTGTCGCGCGGATGTTATCAAGCGTTTTAAAGTACTCAATGTGCTGAGCGCCGATCTCGCCAACGATGACGATTTGCGGATTTAGAAATTTAGTGATCTCTAAGATGTCGCCCTTTAGTCTAGCGCCTGCTTCTGCGATGTAAATTTGCGTTTGCTCGCTTAAATTTTCGTTGATATCTCTGATGATACCAGCCATTGTATTTACGCTGCGTGGCGTTTTGTAGCAGACAAAGCTATCTTTTAAAATTTCAAATAGGAAATTTTTAATGCTCGTTTTGCCGTAACTTGCGGTGATTAGGATGATCTTTAGCTCTTTGTTTGCACCAAGTTTTTTAAGTGCCTTGTTTTTAAAGCCTTGAAATTTGATCTTTTCTAAAATTTCACTAAAAAATAGGCTCACAACCAAGACAAAAAGTGGCATAGGAGCTAAAAATGCCTTGTGGATGATGAAATTTAAAGCGTAGTTTATGATGATAGCACAAGCAAGGATGGCAAAAAAGTGCTTTATCCTAGCGGTAAAGACTAGCTTTTTATCAAGTTTTTTATGCCACAGATAAAGAGCTGGCAAAAGCGCAAAGTAAAAATAGATAAAAAACCACTTGCCAGTAGTGTAAAAAAGCACCAAAGGCACGATGAAGAAAAAGACGTGCCAAGCGGGCTTTGTGAAGTGAAAGAGCACGCGCTCAGGCCTATATGAAAACCACTGAAAGCAAGTGATCACATAAAAAGCAAGCGCAAAGATAAATAAAACCGTGCTTATGCTTAAAAATATACTCATCTTATCTCCTCGATCCCGCTCTCATCGTCATCTAGCACGACATTTTTTGCTTCATTTGGCTCAAAATTTATCCCTTTTTCTATCTCGTCACTTATAAATTTAGCGTGGAGCAAAAAGAAAAAATGATCGCCACTAAGCGGGAAAAATGAGCTATTTTTGATAAGCCTATCTATGCTCTCGCCGCTTGTTACAGGCGTTGCCTTGTCATTTTCTCCCCAAAATATAAAAGCCCTGCCCCCAAAGTCAGCAAAATGCCTTGTAAAATCCTCATCAACAACGTTTTTTAGGGTTTCATACATCACTCTGCTCATGCCGCTCACATCTTTTGTGGCAAAGAGTTTATAAAATTTACCAAAGCCAAATATCTTTAAAATTTTAAAAATTGCTATCTTTGCTCGCACGATAAATGGCTTTTTGACGACTATACCAGCTGAGCTTAAAAGCACTAGATATGGCGGTTTTAGAAGTGTTGCGACCTTGCCGCCAAAGCTATGTCCTGCGATGATGTCTGGTTTTATGCCAAGCTCAGCGCAGAAATTTGCAACTATTTTTGCGTAGTCGCTTGTTTTTAAGGGCTTAAAAATGGAGCTTTTACCAAAGCCTGGCATGTCGATATAGACGTGGCAAAAGTCATTTAAATAGTGCCCAAAAGCCTTTTTCATTATCTCTTTATTTGCGCCCCAGCCGTGCAAGAAAAGCACTACTTTTTTGCATTTTGGATTTACTACTTCGTAGCTGATCTCGTACTCGTCTGAGCCGTATTTTACCGCCCTACTCGCCATCGTTTTCTCTCTTTTTAGCAGCGTAAATGCTCTCAAGCACGCTTACTGCCTCGCAAAGGCGCTCATACTCCTCCATATTTAAAAGGACTGCTTCAAATTTATTGTTTTTAACGATGACAGCGCGCTTTAGCTCGCTAGCTCCTACGCGAGAAAGCACTGAGCTAAAATTTCTAACCACCTCGGTTGCTGTATAAATTTCATCTTTTGTAAAAGTTACCATTGTCGCTCTTTATGTAAAATTTTACGTAAAATATCACAAACTACTTTATATATCGCTAAATAAACTAGAGCTTGCCGCTACCTTTTACCGAAGTGATAGAGTTTATAAATTTATAATCAATCTTTATCTCACGCTCTTTTGGAAGTGAGTTTGCAAGGGCGTTTAGCGTGTTCTCAAAGTCCTCAAATAGATAGTTTGCAAGGCTTCCTGGGTTTGGATTGATCTCGTTTAGATAGACCTCGTCATCTATCACGAAAAAGTCGCATCTAATGATCGCTCCGTCAAATCCACAATCATAAATTTTAGAAAAGTTAAATTTAAGCTTTTGCTTTAGCTCTTCAGAAATTTCCGCCTCTTTTACCTTATTTTCATTTGAAAAACTAAGATATTTTTGCTCGTAGTCAAGAAATTCTTTCTTTTTTGGCTCTTCGACGATAGAAAATTTAATCTTTCCATCGATCCTGCAGCCTGCAAGGTTGTACTCTTTGACACCTTTTATAAATGGCTCTACTAAAACATCTTTGTCAAATTCAAACGCCACGTCTTTTGCGTAGGCAAGCTCACTATCGTCATGCACGACGCTCACGCCGATGCTGCTGCCTAGCCTTGCTGGCTTTAATATAATAGGATAGTGAAATTTTGGCTCACTTTGACGAGTTAGCATCTCATAGTCAAGCGCCTTTACACCAGCCTTTTGTGCTAGAAATTTAGTAAGCTCTTTGTTGTAGCTAAGCGCGCTTGCTTCAAGCCTTGGACCTATGTATTTGACCCCGTAAAAGTCAAAAAGTGCCGCTATCTTGCCATCTTCGCCGTCCATACCGTGGATCAAATTTATAATGACGTCACATTCAACTTTGTTTGCGCCAAAAAGTGAGTGCGCGTAAAAGCCGCCCTTTGCTAAAGATAGCTTCTTTGAGTTTTTGTATTTGCCAGAGCTAAAGAAATTTGCCCTCATATCTTTCTCTTCGATCAGGTAAAAGTCCCTGTTTGCATCGCAAAATATAAATTTTAGCTCCTGTTTTAGGACGTTTTTTAAAACTATCGCGCTTACTATGCTTATCTCATGCTCAAAACTCTTTGCCCCAAATATCACGCCTAAATTCATCTTTTTTATCCTTATCCTAGTTTTTTAAGTGCCTCTTTTATAAGATCGCTCGTGTTTTCACTCTTACAATCAGGCAAAATTTTCACTATCTTCTCACGCTTAAAGCCAAGTGCCTCAAGTGCCAAAAGCGCCTCATTTTGGTAGCTTGGCACGCTCTCGTCACTTATTAGTTTTGCATCGCTTAGTTCGGCTATTATGCGCCTAGCAGTCTTTGGTCCGATGCCTGGCACGCTTTTAAAGGTGTCTGCGTCGCCGCTTATTATGGCGTTTGTAAATGCCTGCGAGCTAAGACTTGAGCAAACTGCCATCGCTGTGCTAGCTCCGATGCCATTTAGCTTGATAAGCATTTCAAACATCTTTTGCTCGTTTGCGTCTAAAAAGCCGTAGAGTAAATTTGCGTCCTCTCTTATGATCTGCGTTATGGCAAGCTCGACCTTTTCGCCTTTACTAAGTTTTGCTGAGCAAAAAAGCGAGATAAAAATCCCATAACTTACGCCGCTATTTGTCTTAAGTATGGCAAATGCAGGCTCTTTTTTTGTAACGACGCCTTCGATTGCTTTTATCATCATTTAACCTTTTGTTCCATGAAATTTATATCCGCGTAGTCTTCAAGTTTGTTTGACTTTTTGATCTTGTATTCGACCTCGCCGCCGTTATCAAATTTATCTAGCGTGATGACGTGAGCGGTCTCGTTTTGTTTTGAGACGTAGGTGACATTTTGCGGAGGATCGACTATGACAAATCTTATCTCATTTAGCTCGATCCAGTTGCCTCTGTTTATCACTTTGGCTGAGAATATGCCATTTTGCATGATCTCAAGCTCATCTTTTAGATCAGCCAAAAGCTCTTTTTTCTCTTTAAATATCCTAAGCAAGGTGTTGTACTCATTAACGAGCCCTTGATACTCTTTTAGCTTTTTCATAAACGTAACTGGCGGTATCACTTTGGCTTTTGAGAGCTCCTCGATCTTAGCTTTTATCGTGTAGATCGAGTCTTTGTTCTCGTTGATGACATTTTTCTTGCTCTCTATGTTTTTTAGAAGCGTAGCTAGCTCAGACTTGGTGCTCTCTATCTTACTTAGCTGATCTTGCGTAGCCTCCGCACTCTCAGGCATCTTGCTGGCGTCAATTATGAATTTATTATCAGTGCCTCTTAGATATCTAACGTCGATTAGGTGCGAGGCTGTGATGGTGCAGTTTGAGCCAAGCGTGTCTATCTGGATATTTTGAGCTGTTATAGAGCCGCCAACTACGCTATTTATCTTTACTCTTTTTGCTATGACAGTGCCACCTTCAAGCCTATCTATCTCGACGCTTTCAGCCTCTACCTTACCGATGTGGATAGAAATTTTGGCGTGTTTGGCGTAAATTTTAGCCTTTTGGTGAGTTTGTCCGCCGATATTTACATCATTTGCCTTGACCATCGCGTTTGCGCCGACGTTTCCTTTTACTTCGATCTCATCAGCCTCCACGATGATGCCAGTGCCGATAGCGTCTTTTATCGTGTCAGTCTCACGAACTACTAAAGTGACGTTTGTGTCGGTGCCTGCTTGGATTGAGCCAGTAGTTTTAAAATTTGCTTCATTTATCTCTATGCGCTCTTCTATATCAAAAGAGCCGTTTTTCTCTACCACGTAGCCCGCTTTTTTAGCGATATATTTTATACTTTCATCATTTTCTACGCGCTCGATATTTTCGCTTATGCTTATCTCTTTTTCGCTCTCTTCTTTTGGCTTTGCAACCTCTATAAGCTTGCCTCTTACGTCGCGTCCATTTGCGCCCTCGTGTGACTTTTTCTCCTCCATTATCACTTCATCTTTTGCCACGCCAAAGACAAAGCCCCTATCAGCGTAATCAACCTTATCTTCGTCTTTTAACCCATCAAGCTTATCTTTGTAGTAGTAGATGATCTTAGCATCGATCGCCTTTTTAGGGTTGATGCCTTGGGTTAAATTTAGCGTGTAGTCCTTGTCAAGCTCGCCTTTTACGTGGATTATCGAGGCGATTTGCTTTAGCTCCTCTTTTAGCTTGCCGATCCTTATGCCTATTAAAATTTGAGCCTTCATAAGCTGCTTTGCGATGTATTCATAAAGCTTGTCTTCGTAGTGCTGCTCGTATTCGCACTCTTTGCTCGCTCTAACCTTTGCGATGACCTTTGTGATGGTTGAATTTACTCCGATGTCGATCTTTGGTAGCTTTGGCGTGGCATTTAGCCTAACGTCAAAAAACTCCACGTCATAGACCTGCTCGATCTCTAGTGTCTCGTCGAGATAAAATGTGTTGTCATCAAAAAAGCTTAAATTTTCTTCAGGGACAAAGACTGGCTCGACGTTGTCTTTATTTTTGTAGTAGGTTAAGATATTTGAGAGCTTGAAGTCTATAAATTCTACCGGCACGCTATATTGTTTGCTTAGCTCTTTAAGCGATAGATAAGGTGTTGAAGTTTGAATTTGCGTTGGCGGTAAAAATCTCTCGTTTTCTTGCACGTTCTCGCTCAAATTTGATCCATTTCACATAAAATTTTGGCTCTTATTATCTCTAAAACTTTATTAAATTTGGGTTATGTAAGCTTTAAAGCATCTTTTGTTACTATTGCGTTTTTAAATTTACTAGGTGGGCGATGTTTATAAAAGGCTTTTTTTCAAACTCAGTTGGCATCATGACGTCAAGGATTTTAGGGCTTATAAGAGACCTTCTTACGGCCTCCATCCTTGGTGCTGGCATATTTAGCGACCTCTTTTTTATAGCATTTAAGATACCAAATTTATTTCGCCGTATCTTTGGCGAGGGTGCCTTTACACAGGCATTTTTGCCAAATTTTGCAAATAGCAAGAAAAAAGCGATCTTTCAAGCTGAAATTTTCATCAAATTTCTACTTTTTATAGGCGTTTTGACGCTTCTTGTAAATTTATTTACGCCCTACTTTATAAAGATCATCGCAAGCGGCTTGAGCGAGCAAAATATCACAGACGCAGTGCCACTTGTGCGCATAAATTTCTACTATCTAGCCCTTGTTTATATCGTCACTTTCATGGGTGCGCTGCTTCAGTATAAAGGGCACTTTGCCACGACTGCGTTTTCTACTGCGCTACTAAATTTAGCCATGATCGCTTCGCTACTTTTGGCTCGTGGCAAGAGCGAGAGCGTGGTCGCACTTTATCTTAGCTTTGGCGTCGTTGCAGGCGGCATCTTGCAGGTTTTAGTGCATCTAATCGCTATGAAATTTAACGCCTTAAATAAAATTTTCTGGGGCGGTTTAAGTGGATACTTTAAAGGCAAAAGAGCGAAGAGTAAAGGCTTTTTTATAAATTTCTACCACGGCTTACTTGGCTCAAGTGCGATGCAGATAAGCGCATTTATGGACACTTGGCTAGCTAGCTTTTTGGTAAGTGGCTCGATAAGCTATCTTTTTTATGCTAATAGAATTTTCCAGCTCCCACTTGCCATCTTTGCGATCGCGCTCTCTCAGGCACTTTTCCCAAAGATCACTAGACTTTTAAAGCAAAAAGATGAAGCAAACGCCCTAGTTTGGACGAAAAAGAGCTTTTATCTGCTACTTTGCGCCCTGCTAGCAGCTACGATCACAGGCGTCGTGCTAAGTGAGTTTATCATCTGGCTCTTGTTTGAGAGAGGGAATTTTGTAAGGGCAAACACCATTGAATGTGCCAAAGTGCTAAGTGCCTATTTGGTGGGGCTTACGCCATTTGGACTGGCTAAAATTTTCTCACTTTGGCTTTATGCAAATATGAAGCAAAAAGAGGCGGCCAAAATTTCTATCATCTGCCTTGTGATAAATTTGATCCTAGCGGTCATTTTGATGCAGAAATTTGGAGCTGCTGGCCTTGCATTTGCAAGCTCGCTTGGGGGATTTTTACAGCTTATTTTATACATTAGAGCCTTTGGAGCTAAGCGATTTTTAGCTATAATCGAGCCTAAATTTATAGCCGCTATCGCACTTTTGGCGGTTTTGCTCTATTTTGGTTTAACATTTTTAAAGGATATATTTAATGCGAATTTTTGATACTTCTAAAAGAGAAAAGGTTGAGTTTAGCCCTATTAAAGATGGTGAAGTTAGCATCTACCTATGCGGCCCAACGGTCTATGACGACGCGCATTTGGGACATGCAAAGTCAGCCGTTAGCTTTGATCTTTTAAGAAGAGTCTTAAAAGCGCTTGGCTACAAGGTCAAATTTGCAAGAAACTACACCGACATCGACGATAAAATTTTAAATAAAATGGCGCAGACTAACCAAAGCCTAGAAGAGATCACAAACAAATATATAGCGCACTACGAGAGCGACATGGGCGCTTTAAACGTGCTTGATCCAGACTTTAAACCAAAGGCTACGCAGTGCTTGGAGGCGATCATTAGCTACATCAAGGTGCTTATGGATAGAGGTGTGGCGTATAAGACGAGTGATGGAATTTACTTTGATACGAGCAAGGATAGTGGCTATTTTAGCATTAGTGGCAAGGATAACAACACCGATCTAATCGCGCGTGTGGCAAGTTTTGGCGAAAAAAGAGATGAAAAAGACTTTGTGCTTTGGAAATTTGACGAGAAATGGTACGAGAGTCCATTTGGCAAGGGTCGCCCTGGCTGGCACACTGAGTGCGTAGCGATGATAAGAGAGTTTTTAAGCGATAAAGAAAATGATAAATTTGAGATCGACATCCACGCTGGCGGGATCGACCTACTCTTTCCGCACCACGAAAATGAGGCAAGCCAGTGCAGATGTGCCTATCACAAAAATTTAAGCAAATACTGGATGCACAATGGCTTTATAAAGGTAAATAACGAAAAGATGAGCAAGAGCCTAAATAACAGCTTTTTTGTAAAGGACGCCCTAAAAAACGTTCATGGCGAAGTGCTTAGATATTACTTGCTTACGAGCCATTACAGAGCGCACTTTAACTACTCCAACGATGATCTTGTGGCTTCTAAAAAGAGGCTTGATAAAATTTACCGCCTCAAAAAAAGAGTTGATGGCGTGCAAGCTGGCATGGCAAATGAGAGCTTTAAAAGTGAGCTACTTGAGGCACTAAGCGATGATCTAAACGCTTCAAAGGCGCTTGCAAGCGTTGATGAGTTTGTAAAAACGGCAAATGAAAGACTTGATAATAACCCAAAAGATAAAGCATATAAGGCCGAAGTGGTGGCAAATTTAGAGCTCATAGGCGAAATTTTAGGCATTGCTATCACAAACTATGTGGAGTATTTTCAGTTTGGTGTAAGTGACGAGCAAAAAGGGCATATCCAAAAACTTCTTGATGAGCGCGCGTTAGCTAAAAAAGAGAGAAATTTCGCAAGAGCTGATGAGATAAGAGATGAGCTAACAAAGATGAATATCTCTATCATGGATACGCCAAATGGCGCAGTTTGGGAGAGAAATAATGAATAATTTTGGCTTAAAAGATGTGCTAAAGCGCTTTGGTCCTTACTTTAAAGACTATATCCCACACTTCATCTTTGCCATCATCGGCATGGGGCTTGCCAGTGGTGGAACGGCGGTAAGTGCCTATCTAGTGGAGCCTGTGCTAAATAAAATTTTTGTTGAGAAAAACGAAAAGCTGCTCTACATCTTGCCTTGCGCCATCATCGCGATCTACGTTATAAAAAACATCGGAACCTTCATGCAGGCCTATTTTACGGCATATATCGGGCAAGATACGATTAGAAGATTTCGCGAAAAGATGGTTGCAAACCTTTTAAATTTAGATATGGATTTTTTCAATGAATTTAGAACCGGCGAGCTAATCAGCAGAACGACAAACGACATCGACCGCATAAGATCGATAGTATCAAGCATGATCCCTGAACTTACGAGAGAATTTATAACTATTATAGGGCTTCTTTGCGTCGTCATCTATCAAAGTCCAAAGCTGGCATTTTTCGCCCTTGTCGTCATGCCAGTGGCGATCTATCCGATCTCGCGCCTTGCTAAAAGGATGAAAAAAATTTCAAAGCAGTCACAAGAAAAAACATCTGACATCACCTCTGCGCTTAGTGAAATTTTTACAAATATCGAGATAATCAAAGCAAATAACGCCCAAGAATATGAGCATTCACGCTTTGTTGATGAAAACAACAAATTTTTTAGGCTAAATTTAAAAAGCGTCAAGATCGAGCAACTAGTAAGCCCGCTAATGGAGACCATAGGCTCGATAGGCGTGGCAGCTGTTATAATAATAGGCGGTAAAGACGTCATCGACGGGCATATAAATATGGGCGCATTTTTCTCGTTTTTAACAGCGCTTTTTATGCTCTACACCCCGCTAAAACGCATCGTAAATATCTACAACAAGATGCAAGACGCCATCGCAGCAAGCGAGAGGACGTTTTTCTTGATGGATAAAGTAAGCCAGATAAAAGATGGCCAAAAAGAGCTAAACGAAGAGATAAATTTGATCAAATTTAACAATGTCTGCCTAAACTACGGCGACAAAGAGGTCTTAAAAGGGATAAATTTAGAGGCAAATAAGTCAGAATTTATAGCCCTTGTTGGCTCAAGTGGCGGCGGAAAAAGCTCGCTTATGAATTTGCTTATGAGATTTTACGACGTAAATGGCGGAGAAATTTTGATAAACGGCATAAATTTAAAAGATATCAAAATTCACTCACTTCGCCAAAATATCGGGCTTGTAACCCAGCGCGTCTATATCTTTAACGACACAGTTGCTAAAAACGTAGCTTACGGCAGAGAATTTAACGAAGATGCCGTGATAAACGCACTAAAACTAGCCAATGCCTATGAGTTTGTAAGCAAGCTAGATAACGGCATAAACACTATCTTAAATGAATTTGGCACCAACCTCTCAGGCGGTCAAAGACAGCGCATCGCCATAGCTAGAGCGCTTTATCAAAACCCACAAATCCTAATCTTTGACGAGGCTACTTCAGCGCTTGATAACGAGAGCGAAAAAGAGATCACAAAAGCGATAAATAATCTAAGAAGCAAAAAGATCATCTTCGTCATCGCTCACCGCTTAAGCACGGTTGAAAATGCCGATAAAATCGCAGTTTTGAGCGATGGTAAGATCATTGATAGTGGAAGCGACGAGGAGCTTAGCAAGAGAAATGAAATTTATGCAAGGCTTAAGGGCAAAGCCTTAGTTTAAGGCGATTTTTGCTAAGATTTGCGTAAATTTTTAGGCATTTTAAAGAGGTTAAAATGAGCTTAAACTACAATACTTTAAAATCTATATTTTTCAAATTTGATCCTGAAACCGCCCACAAGATCGCTGAAGTAGCGATGGTTGGGGCAAATAAAATCTTTCCTGGCTCACTAAGCTTTTTAGCAAACAAATGCGTGGTCGATGATAACGCGCTAAAACAAAATTTATTCTCAAGCACCTACCACAACCCAGTTGGCATAGCTGGTGGCTTTGATAAAAACGCCACAATGTTTGAGGCACTAACGGCTCTTGGATTTGGACATTTAGAATTTGGCACATTTACACCAAAACCACAACCTGGCAATGCAAAACCAAGGCTTTTTAGGCTCATAGACGAAGAGAGCATTCAAAATGCGATGGGCTTTAATAACGAAGGCTGTGAGGCTATCAAAAATAGAGTAAAAAAGATCTATCCTTTTACCATACCGATCTGGGCAAACATCGGTAAAAACAAGGTTACGCCAAACGAAGATGCGATAAAAGACTATGAAATTTTAGTAAGAGAATTTAGTGAAATTTGCGATACATTTGTCATAAATGTCTCATCGCCAAACACGCCAAATTTAAGAGCATTGCAAGATGAGAGCTTCATAAAAGAGCTTTTTAGCGTCATTTTGCCACTTACTAAAAAGCCGATCATCTTTAAAATAGCTCCTGATATGAGCCACGAAGATGCGATCAAGCTTTGTAGCTGTGCGGTAGAAAACGGCGCTAGTGGCGTGCTTGTTTCAAATACAAGCGTTGATTATTCGCTCTCTCACTCGTCAAATTTAAAGGATTTTGGCGGACTAAGCGGCAAGGTGATCGCCAAAAAGTCAAAAGAGATCTTTAAAGCCGTGGCTGATGAGCTTTATGGCAAGACAACGCTTATCGCGTGTGGCGGCATAGATAGCGGTGCAGAGGCTTATGAGCGCATAAAAATGGGAGCAAATTTGGTCCAAATTTTTACAAGCTTTATCTTTAAAGGACCGATGATCGCAAGGGATATAAATTTAGAAATTTTAGAGCTTTTAAAAAGAGATGGCTTTGCCTCTATCAGCGAAGCAGTCGGCGCAAATGTTAAAAAATAGAGGGCAAGAGATTGATAAAATTTAATAAATTTAAACTAGAAAATGGACTTGAAATTTATCACGTGCCAGTAAATCATGAATCAAAAGTGATAAGCGTCGATGTTTTTTACAAAGTTGGCTCTAGAAACGAAGTGATGGGCAAAAGCGGCATCGCTCACATGCTAGAGCATCTAAATTTCAAATCAACCAAAAATTTACGAGCTGGGGAGTTTGATGAGATCGTAAAGGGTTTTGGTGGTGTAAATAACGCAAGCACTGGCTTTGACTACACTCACTACTTCATAAAAGCCTCAAATGAAAATTTAGACAAAACGCTTGGTCTTTTTGCCGAGCTTATGAAAAATTTAAGCCTAAAAGATAAAGAATTTCAACCAGAGCGCGAGGTGGTGCATGAAGAGCGCAGGTGGCGAACAGACAACAACCCTATGGGATACCTCTACTTTAGGCTCTACAACCACGCATTTATCTACCACCCATACCACTGGACTCCGATAGGCTTTATAAAAGATATCGAAAACTGGAAGATCGCTGATATAAAAGAATTTCACGCCACATACTATCAGCCAAAAAACGCCATTTTGATGATAAGTGGCGACATCGGCAAAGATGAGGCATTTAAGCTGGCTAAGAAAAACTTTAGCGGCATAAAAAATAAAAGAGCCATACCAAAACTGCACTGCAAAGAGCCTGAGCAAGACGGCGCAAGAAGGGCTATCATCTACAAAGATAGCCAAACGCAAATGCTAGCGATCGCTTATAAGATCCCAGACTTTAGGCATGCTGATCAAGTGGGGCTAAATGCGATAAGCGAATATCTAGCCACTGGCAAAAGTTCTATCTTACAACAGCGCCTAGTCGATGAGCTAATGCTTGTAAATCAAATTTACGCTTACAATATGAGCTGCGTTGATGAAAATTTATTTATATTTTTAGCAGTTTGCAACCCAGACGTCGAGGCTAGCGCAGTTGAGGCTGAAATTTTAAAGATCATAGATGATCTAAAAAGAAAGCCAATCGACAAAGAGGACGTTTTAAGAGTTAAAAATTTGATAAAAACTGATTTTATCTACTCATTTGAGAGCGCAAGTAAGGTGGCAAATTTATATGGCTCATACCTTGCTAGAGGCGATATAAAGCCACTTTACGAGCTTGAAAAAAATATAGATAAGATAGATGCCAAGCTTTTAAAAGAGATAGCAAATAGATATTTCAATGAAAAAACTAGCACGACAATAATCTTAAAAAAGGAATAGACGTGAAAAATTCGCTTCAAGGTGCGATGACAGCACTAGTTACGCCATTTAAAAACCAAAAAATAGACGAAGCCAGTTTTGAAAAACTGATAAAAAGACAGATAAAAAACGGCATAGACGTCGTTGTGCCAGTTGGAACTACTGGCGAGAGTGCGACTCTAACGCATGATGAGCATAGAATTTGCATCGAGATCGCAGTAGATGCGTGTAAAGGCACAAATGTCAAGGTGCTAGCTGGTGCTGGCAGCAACGCTACTCACGAGGCCATCGATATCGCTAAATTTGCCCAAGCTCACGGCGCTCACGGCATCCTATCAGTCGCTCCTTACTACAACAAACCAACGCAAGAAGGGCTTTACGAGCACTACAAGGCTATCGCAAATAGCATAGAAATTCCAGTGCTTCTTTACAACGTCCCAGGCAGAGTTGGCGTAGATATCTTGCCAGCGACCGTTTTTAGACTTTTTAAAGATTGCAAAAATATTTTTGGCATCAAAGAAGCAACAGGCAGCATCGATAGATGCGTCGATCTGCTAGCTCACGAGCCTGATTTAGTAGTCATCAGCGGCGAAGATGCGATAAACTACCCTATCCTATCATACGGCGGAAAGGGCGTCATCTCGGTCACTGCAAACCTCTTACCAGATCAAATTTCACAGCTTACTCACCTTGCGATGAGCGAAGAGTATAAAAAAGCAAAACTGATAAATGACAACCTCTATACGATAAACAAAACGCTCTTTTGCGAAAGCAACCCGATACCGATCAAAGCGGCGATGTATCTAGCTGGACTGATCGACACTTTGGAGTACCGCTTGCCACTTTGCAAACCGAGCAAAGAAAATTTCAAAAAGATCGAAGAAGTTATTAAAAATTACGAAATAAAGGGATTTTAATGAAGGACACACTAAACGAATTTAAAGGTAAAACGCTAGTCATCAGTGGCGGCACTAGAGGCATCGGCAGAGCCATAGTCGAAGAATTTGCAAAAGCTGGTGTAAATATCGCTTTTACCTATAACTCAAACGAGGAGCTTGCTAAAGAGCAGGCAAAAGAGCTTGAGGCTACCTACAAGATAAAAGCTAGAGCCTACGCGCTAAATATCCTTGAGCCAGAGACTTATAAGGAGCTATTTTTAAAGATAGATGAGGACTTTGACAGGGTTGATTTTTTCATCTCAAACGCTATCATCTCAGGTCGTGCAGTGGCTGGCGGATACACTAAATTTATGAAGCTAAAACCAAGAGGTATAAATAATATCTTCACAGCAACCGTAAATGCCTTTGTCGTGGGCGCACAAGAGGCTGCAAAACGCATGGAAAAAGTGGGTGGTGGCAGTATTATTAGCCTAAGCTCAACTGGAAATTTAGTCTATATCGAAAACTATGCAGGACACGGCACAGCAAAAGCAGCCGTCGAAGCGATGGCAAGATACGCTGCGACCGAGCTTGGCGAGAAAAACATCCGCGTAAATGTCGTAAGCGGCGGCCCTATCGAGACAGACGCACTAAGAGCCTTTACAAACTACGAAGAGGTGCGCGATATGACGGCAAAGCTTAGCCCACTAAACCGCATGGGACAGCCTGCTGATCTAGCTGGAGCATGTCTATTTTTATGCTCATCTAAGGCTAGCTGGGTGACTGGACATACATTTATAATAGATGGCGGCACGACTTTTAAATGAGAGTGAAATTTCTAAACATAAAGGCATATTTGTGAGCTTAAATTTACCAAATTCACTGGCATTTTTTAGGATATTGCTAGCTCCGCTTATGTTTTTTATGCTCGTAAATGCGCCAGGAATTTTTACGCAAATTCATATAAGCTGGATAAACTACTTCGCAGCTCTTATCTTTGTGATCGCCTCGGTGACTGACTTTTTTGACGGCTACATCGCCAGAAGCTGGGATCAAAAGACCAAGCTTGGCGCTATCCTTGACCCACTAGCTGATAAGATGCTAATTCTTGCTGCATTTTTAGGCCTTATGATGCTTGGTAGAGCGAGCGCTTGGGCTGTTTATCTTATCTTGGTAAGAGAGTTTTTCATAACTGGCTTTCGTGTCGTGATGGCAAGTGACGGAGTTGAGGTCGCTGCTTCGATGGCTGGCAAGGTTAAAACCGTTTCGCAGATGTTTGCGGTTGGATTTTTGCTGATGAGCTGGCCTGGTGGCGAGCTTTTGCTATGGATAGCTGTTGCGCTTACGCTTTATTCTGGGTTTGAGTACATTTTTGCCTACGTAAAAGCGATGAAAAAGAGTTAAATTTGAGCTGTGACCTGCAAGAGATCATTTTAGAGCGCACTGCAAATTTAGAGCCAGCACTGCAAAAACAAGCCAAAAAGCTAAATCAAAAGATCATCAACACAAATTTCTATCACGATGCTAAAAATTTAGAAAAGATCGGCGGTGTGATCAGCCCTGAGCTAAATGAATTTTTATTAAGCTGCGCTTTAGAATACGACAAGACGCATGCAGATAAATTTGATACGTTTGATAACGACGTAGAGACTTTGCGTGGCATTTGGAGTGCGATGAGCTTTTCAAAAAGCCCTGAAATTTTAGACTATCTAAGCACGCAGGCTACTCGCTCGGTATCGCACCGCTCGTTTGCCCACAGATATATCTTTGAAATTTTACGCTTGCAAGAGAAGGCCGGCCGTTCGCATCCACTGCTTGCAAAGCTTTATGACTATTATGATGGTTTGCAAGCAAAACTACCTATATATGAGCTTTTGCGCCGTATAGGTGTAAGCCCTGCTGATCCTTATGATTTTAATATCTCACTAAATGCTGTAAATTTTGGCTACTGGTTTAGCAATCAAGGCTTAAGTGATGATGAGCTAGCCGGTAAATTTCACTTAGAAATTCGCCTTTTTGCGCCATTTGTGTATGATCACACATTTGAGATAGAGCTTAGAAATGACGCTGTGCCAAGGGCTAGAATAAATTTTAACGATGATGGCATGAGCTTTTTGCAAGAGCTGCCAAAAGATATTTTGCCCTGCCCTGATATATTAAATTTAAAGCCATTTGTAGCTCAAGTAAAGTCACGTTTTAATGTGAAATTTGACCTAGATGATAAAGACAAAAGTTATTTTAGCGTCAGCAAAGGGCTAAATAGAGCCAAAACACTCTCTTGGCTAAGAGAAATTTTTGCCTAAATGGCAAGGCAAATTTGAGAGTAAATTTATAAATTTTGGCTAAAATCTCAACAATTTTTTCAAAAAAAGGTAAGTTTTGAAAGGCATTCTCTTCACGCTGGCCCTGCTTTGCCTTGGGCTCTATGCGTATTCGTTTTATTTTTTAGTGACCGTTTTAGCCATTAGTTTTCTCATATTTTTTCACGAGCTTGGCCACTTTTTAGCAGCAAGATCGCTTGGCGTCAAAGTAAATACCTTTAGCATCGGCTTTGGTGAGAAAATTTACACCAAAAATGTTGGCGGCACCGACTACTGCCTAAGCGCTATACCACTTGGCGGATATGTGCAGCTAAAAGGACAAGACGACACCGACCCAAAGGCTAAAAACTACGACGCGGACAGCTACAACGTGCTAAGTCCGATAAAGCGCATCTACATCCTTTTTTCAGGACCATTTTTTAACTTTATCTTGGCATTTTTCATATACATTTTGCTTGGATTTATCGGCGTTGAGAGGCTTGCGCCAAGTGTCGGACATATAGCTGAAGGCTCGGCAGCTGCGAGCGCTGGCATAGCAATAAACGATAAAATTTTAGCGATAAATGGCGTAAAAATAACCGAGTGGGACGAGATCAGCAAAAATGTAAAACTTGAGCCAAGCACCATTTTGATATACCGCAACGGCTCGTCACTAACTATAAATTTAACACCAAAGATAGGCGAGACGATAAATTTATTTAATGAAAAGGTGCAGCGCCCACTAATAGGCATCTCTCCAAATGGCGAAGTGGTGAAAATTTATCACACAGGTCTTGGTAGCCTTAAATTTGCCTTTGACGAGACGATCGAAGCTTCAAAACTCATCTTTAAAAGCTTTGAAAAGCTAGTTGTTGGAGCTGTGCCACTAAAAGAGGTGGGAGGCATCGTGCAGATCGCCGATGTCACATCAAAGGCCGCTAAGATCAGCCTTAGCGTGCTCTTAACCATCGTAGCGCTCATCTCTGTAAATTTGGGCGTGCTAAACCTTTTTCCGATCCCAGCGCTTGATGGTGGGCATATTTTATTTAATATTTATGAACTAATTTTTAGACGCGAGGTAAATGAGCGGGTGCTTGTCGTACTCACCTACTGCGGCTGGGCGCTACTGCTTGGCATAATGGTGCTTGCGACCTTCAACGACATTATGAGATTAAACGGAGGTTTATGATGATAGTTTTAAAAGATCTACTTGAAAAGATAGAAAATTTAAGCAAAGATGTGACGCTAATAGCCGTTAGCAAAAACGTGACATGCACTGAAGTAAAGGAGCTTTACGCACAAGGGCAGAGAAATTTTGGCGAAAACAGAGTCCAGGAGCTAGCCAAAAAAGAGCTAGAGCTGCAAGATTTCACTGACATCAAATGGCACATGATCGGCCGCCTGCAAAACAATAAAATCAATCAAATGATAAGCCTAAAACCAGTGCTTTGGCAAAGCTGCGATAGCTTCGAAAGAGCCCTAGAGGTCGATAAAAGGCTTAGCTATAAGCTAGATACTTTGCTTCAGATAAACTCGGCCGATGAAGATACAAAACAAGGTGTCAGCGTCGCAAATGCGGCTGAAATTTATGAGCGTATCCAAAGCGAGTGCAAAAATATAAATTTAAAAGGCGTGATGAGCATCGGAGCGCATGTGGATGAGCCAAAAGAGGTGCAAAAGAGCTTTGAGCTAACATATAAAATTTACGAGAGCCTAAAGCCAAAAGGCGCAACTATCTGCTCGATGGGCATGAGTAGCGACTTCGAACTAGCGATAAAATGTGGCTCAAATATGATCCGCCTTGGGACGATGCTATATCTATAAATTTGTCCATTTTTTTGGGGGGGGCAAAATCATCGAAAATTTATAGTTTATTTAAATAATTTATAAATTTAGCCGATATTGAGTGCAACATCTTTAAAAGGATTTTAGATGAATGTTGCACCACAAAAGTATGATTTTATAAATTTAAATGATTTGCAAAATCTCTCCAAAAGATTTTTAAATCATGGCGATCAAAATAGCTCAAAAGTAAATTTAAGCCAGTTTAACGAGCTTTATGAAGCAAGTAAAACAGATACCATCTACATAACTGAGGCTGATATCAAAGAATACAACAAATATCTAGCAACACAAAAAGCAAAAGAAATTTTAAAAGATTACGCGCAAAATTTAATAAATAGCAACAATAAAATTTACTCAGACGAACTTTCTAATGGCTTTAGCAAAAACGCCTACTTTAAAAATATAAATGCCACAGATGATGCCGCCATGCTACCTGTCTTAAAAAGTGGCTACTTAGAAAATACAAAATTTCAAAATTTAAACGACTACGCCTATTCAAACACTCTAAAGACAAATTATGGCGAAGTGGAAGTCTTTTTAGATATTTATGGCGATAACGATGAGTTAGGCGTTGGAAAGCTAGAAAACAATAGCGCACTTTTTAGCTTTGATAGCAATAATGACGGCATGCTAGATCAAAAAGATATGCTCTTTGACAAGCTAAAAGTAAGAGGATACGACAAAGACGGAAATGAAAAAATAGCAAATTTAAGTGACGTAACTACTAGAGTTGATCTTAGGCAGTTTATCAGCACAAATGTCATAAATCACAATCAAATAGCAAGAGAAGAGCTAAACCATAAAGCAATAATCACAAATAGTCCCGATCTTTACGTAGATACAAAAGAGATCGATCACAGGCACTCCTACTACGCCTCAGATCCAAATACCTTGTTTGCTGCAGAAAATAGATATGAAAAGATAGGCAAAAATGATATAAATAATTTCTTTAAAAAATATGCTCAAAATGACGGCTGGGTCGATCTAAGGCACAATAATATCTTTGGCAAGGATAGCTCTTTTAAAAATTTCGCTTACACAAAAATAGGCTTTGATGAGAGCGCAAGACTAAGCGAGTTTAACCCGATCATCGAGCCAAGCAAAGAGCATAAACAAGATGAAAATTTCTCATACACAAAATTTCAAAAAGATAGTTTTATGAAATTTTATAGTGACTACAACACTGAGCTTGATGCGCATAAAAAGATGATAGAAAATCTTAGTGCTAATTTAAAAAAATTTGACAAAAATGCGGACGCTTACATATCAAAGCTTGAAAATACAAAATCCGCTAAGATGATTGCAATGGAAAATGAATTTAAGCAAGCAACTGGGCTTGATTTTAGCATCTCAAATCTAAAAAAGGTAAAAAAGGCTTTTACTACAAATGAAGCCACAGCTGCCACCGCACTACGAGATAGCGATAGCGTCATAGCTATGAAGCCAAATCAAGATGGAACGATAAGGCTAAAATTTGATAGTGGCAGAGAGTTAGACGTAAATGAGCTTTACAATGACACTGGCAAGCTAAATACGCCAAGCGAGCTAAAAACTAGCGTAAATTTAGATGCAAAAAAGATGGATAATGCGCAGCTAAATGGACTAAATTTCAATGATATCGGCGTTATGCAAAGTGGCAAGATCACAAGCTTAAAAGATGCTGGAGCGATCGCTATCATCAACTTATCAAATAAATTTGAGAGCAAATTTTTAATCAGCCTAAATAGCGGCAAAAGTATATCTGCAAGAGAAATTTATAATATCAGCTATCTTGAAAACGATCTAAAAAATAAAGAAAAGATAGATGAGAGGGATAAATTTTACAAAAAGGTTGATACTAGGGTTTAAATTTAAGAGTAAAATCCAAAAAAGTTTATTGTAATTTAATCTTTTGGGGCATATAATCAATTCTTTGTAAATTCCAAACTTAAAAGAGACTGCTATGAATTTCACACCACTTTTTGCAATATTTTTCATAATCGCAACTGGTTTTTTTGCTAAAAAAGTCGGCATTGTTGAGCAAAAGCACTCGATCCCATTTGTGGATTTTGTCCTTTGTTTTGCAATGCCTGCGCTAATCTTTGACAAAATTTACCACGTAAATGTCGATGCCTCGCTTATAAACACGATCCTAATCGGCTTTGCATCAACCGCCATTAGCGCCGCTTTGGCATTTGTCATAGGCAGGGTTTTTAAATTTACCAAAATAACAACTGTTAGTATGATCATGCTAAGCCTTTTTGGTAACACACTATTTGTTGGTATGCCTGTCATTCAGGGCTTCTTTGGCGATGCGATGGTAAATGAGGTTATCTTTTACGACCAAATAGCCACTGGTATCCCGCTTTCTATCCTTGGACCACTCATCCTATCTTTTGCCGCACCAGAGAAGGTTTCGCTATTTCAAAATACAATGAAAATTTTAAAATTTCCACCATTTATCGCGCTCATTATGGGTCTTATCTTAAAAGAAGTCCCGCTTCCAGATTTTATCTTTGCGCCGCTTAGGATGTTTGAAGGCAGCGTCACTCCAGTGGCACTTTTTGCGATCGGTGTTGGTCTTAACTTTAGTAGCATCACAAGCTCATACAAAGGCGTTAGCGTTGTGCTTTTGTGTAAGATGATCTTGCCAGCTATCGTATTTTTCATCATATTAAAAGTCTCAGGTATCCAGATGAGCAAAACTTGGGTCGTTGGCCTCTTTCAATGTGCGATGCCGACATCAGCCCTTGCAAGTGCGATGGTCATAAAAGCTGGACTTGATAGCTCACTAGCCATCTCATCAGTGGCCATAGGCGTGCTTTTTTCATTTATCACGCTTCCAGTTATCTATTTTGTATTTGCATAAATTCACACTTATTTCACACTAAGAGGCTAGTATTTCATCATATTTCATTTAAAGGAGACGTTATGAAAAAGTTAATCTTAGTTGCACTTGGTGCTATGTTTATGCTTGGTGGTCTTGCAAATGCTACTGAAATGATGAAGAAAGACAACATGGGCAAAGACGAGATGATGAAGAAAGAGCAGATGAAAAAGGATGACATGGCTAAAAAACCAATGATGAAAAAAGACGAAATGAAAAAAGATGACATGGGCATGAAAAAAGACGACATGGGCATGAAAAAAGATGAAATGAAAAAAGGCATGTAAAGGTGCTTAATGGTTAGAATTTTGCTCGTTGAAGATGATGAAATTTTACTTGATCTCATCAGTGAGTATCTAAGCGAAAATGGCTACGATGTCACCACTTCAAACAACGCCAAAGATGCACTAGATCTTGCCTACGAGCGAAATTTCGACCTTTTGATCCTTGATGTCAAGCTCCCAAAAGGAGATGGCTTTTCACTTCTTTCTTCCTTAAGAGAGCTAGGTGTTAGCGCACCTAGCATCTTTACCACTTCACTAAACACCATTGATGATCTTGAAAAAGGCTACAAAAGTGGCTGCGATGACTATCTAAAAAAGCCATTTGAGCTAAAAGAGCTATTTATCCGCATACAAGCGCTTCTAAAGAGAAATTTCTCGCACAACAACGACGAAAAGGTCGTAATTTCAAACGAGCTTAGCTTTCATCCACAAAGTAAAATTCTAAGTAAAAATGGCGAAAAGATAAGCATCTCAAGCAAAGAGAGCGACCTGCTCGCCCTATTTTTGCAAAACAAGGGCAAAATTTTAACCAAAGATGAAATTTTTAATAAAATTTGGAAATTTGACGAGGAGCCAAGCGAGCTTAGCCTTCGTGTCTATATCAAAAATCTACGTCAAATTTTAGGCAAAGATGCCATACTAAACAGGCGTGGAGATGGTTACATCTATGTCTGAAAAGACGCAAATTTTATTTAAAATTTTATCCCTCTATCTTGTTAGCTCCGTGCTCTTTCTGGGCTATTTTTTCATAAACGACTACAAAAATAAAAAGAATGCGCTCATCTTAAACGAGGTCAAAACTCTAAAAGAGATAAAGATGGGCATTTACATGAAAGCAAGGACAAATGGTCTTAGTTCGGTTTCAAGCCTAACAAAAGAAAAAGGGGTAAAAGCCTGCATCATCTCAAAAAATGGAGCGAAAATTTATCAGGACTTTGCCTGCGAAAATATAGATAAAGAAAAAAATATAAATTTGATAAACGGCAAGGTTACGATCTTTGAAAACATCCAAAGCATGGATAATGACATAACAGATGAGCTTTCTAGCGCTGAGATATTTTTAGTTGGCAAGGACATCAAAAAAGAGATCTTATCCCTTGTAATTTCATGCGTTGTGGATGCTATATTTTTCCTTTTTATACTGCTTTTCATCGCCTTTTACCTAGCAAAACTGAGCCTAAAGCCACTTTATGAAAAGATAGATACGCTAAATCACTTCATAAAGGACTCAACTCACGAGATAAACACGCCCCTAAGCGTTATCTCGATGAGTATAGAAACGGCTGATCTTGAAAACCTAAATGAGCGAAATTTAAAGCGTTTTAATAACATCAGCCTTGCTGCAAAGAGCCTAGGTAGCATCTACGACGCGCTCGTTCATCTAAGCTTCAACCTTGATAAACCAAGCAAAAAAGAGCTAATCGATCTAAATTTGCTAACCACACAAAGGTTAAACTACTTTTCGCCATTTTTTGCCAAACGCGGGCTTAAGATAGAGGCTAGCTTAAAACCAAGCTTCATAAACGCAGACCTTGAGGATGTGAGTAAAATTTTAGACAACCTCTTAAGCAACGCCTCAAAATATGCAGCGCCAAATTCAAAGGTTAGCATCATTTTAGAGTCAAATTTCTTTAGCATAAGCAACACTGGGCATGGCATCAGTAAAGAGCAGCAGATGAAAATTTTTGATCGCTACACGAGATTTAACGACGATCAAGGCGGCTTTGGCATAGGGCTAAATTTAGTAAAAGAGTGCTGCAAGAAAAATGACATCACCGTAAAATGCCAAAGCGAGCTTGATGGCGAGACTACGTTTTTGCTCTCTTGGCAGAGTTAAATTTAAAACCACCCTACTCTAAATAATAAAATTTATTAAAAAAGAGAATTTATGTCCAAAATTTATTTTTGATAAATTTTATTAATATTATAATCCTTTTACAAAATCTTAATCAAGGAGAAAAGTATGAAACTACTTGAAAAATACGGGCTTTTCATAAATGGTGAGTGGCGTGACGCAAAAGACGGCGCTACACTTGATGCCAAAAATCCAGCAAACGGCGAGCACCTTGCAAAGATCGCTGACGCTACCGAAGAAGATGTAAATGACGCAGTTCGTGCTGCACGTGAAGCTTTTAATAAATTTAAACACACCACAGTTAGCGAGCGCGCAAAGCTTCTAAACAAGATCGCTGATATCATCGATGAGCACAAAGAGCACCTCGCAAAAGTTGAAAGCATGGACAACGGCAAGCCAATCCGTGAGACACTAAATGTCGATATCCCTTTTGCAGCAGAGCATTTTAGGTACTTTGCTGGCGTTATCATGGGCAAAGAAGGCAGCGCAAACGTGCTTTACGAGAAGCAACTCTCTATCGTTTTGCGCGAGCCAATAGGCGTCGTAGGTCAGATCGTGCCTTGGAATTTTCCATTTTTAATGGCAGCTTGGAAGCTAGCTCCAGTGATCGCAGCAGGCGATGCGAGCGTCTTTAAGCCTTCAAGCGAGACAAGCCTAAGCGTGCTTGAGCTATTTAGACTGATAGATAAAATTTTGCCAAAAGGCTTAATAAACATAGTAACTGGCAGAGGTAGCAAGAGTGGCGAGTGGATCAAAAACCACCCAGGCCTTGACAAGCTAGCATTTACTGGCTCAACCGAGATCGGTCGCGATATCGCCATAGCTGCGGCTCGCCGTATCATCCCAGCCACACTTGAGCTTGGCGGCAAGAGCGCAAATATCTTCTTTAGCGACGCAAATTTAGACAAGGCGCTTGACGGCCTTCAGCTTGGAATTTTATTTAACCAAGGTCAAGTTTGCTGCGCGGGATCGAGAATTTTCGTAGAAGAGAGCTTTTATGAGAAATTTATCGAGGCTGCAGTTAAGAAATTTAGCACCATAAAAGTTGGCGATCCGCTAGATCCTAAGACTCAAATGGGCTCTCAGATCAATAAAAAACAAGCTGAGCAAATCTTAAACTACGTCGAGATCGGCAAAAAAGAAGGCGCAAAAGTAGCAGTCGGTGGCAAAGCCTACACCGCAAATGGTTGCGACAAGGGCGCATTTGTCGAGCCAACGCTGCTAGTTGATGTGACAAACGATATGAGAGTGGCCCAAGAAGAAATCTTTGGACCAGTTGGCGTTGTCATAAAATTTAAAGATGAAGCCGAGCTTATCAAAATGGTAAATGACAGCGAATACGGCCTTGGTGGCGGTATTTTCACGCAAGACATCACAAAAGCACTTCGCGTCGCAAGGTCTATGGAGACTGGCAGGGTCTGGATTAACACTTATAATCAAATCCCAGCAGGCAGCCCATTTGGCGGATATAAAAACTCAGGTATCGGCCGCGAGACACACAAGATCATCCTTGAGCACTACACTCAGATGAAAAACATCATGATAGATCTCACCGGCAAGGTTAGCGGCTTTTACGCACAATGATTTTAGGGGGTTTAGCCTCCCCTACTTCTTTAAATTTCATAAATAAATTTTTTTTCTAAATTTATCAGCAAAATAACAATCTCTATTTTTAAGTTTAATAGACTAAAATTTGGCGCAAAGGAGAAAATTTGAGCGAGCAAATTTACATTATCGGCGACGTTCACGGCTGTTTTAACACGCTTTTAGAGCTTATCAAGCAGTTTCCAAACAAAGAAAAATCTCAAATTTGCTTTGTTGGCGACGTGATAGATCGGGGGCTTTTTAGCTGCGACGTGGTCGAGCTTATCATGCAAAATGACTATAAAATGGTAATGGGAAATCACGAGCGAAGGTTACTTAGCAATAAATTTGAATTTCTAAACAACAAAGTGCCATTTGATAGGAGCTGGTTCTTTGGAAACGGCGGCGAAGCGACGTATAGATCTTATCTTGGGCAAAGCGTGGAGTTTAAGCAAAGGCATGTGGATTTTTTAGAAAGCAGGCCTGTTTATCTGGAATTTAAAGAGTACAAAACCCAAAATGGCGAGCATCTAGTCGTCTCTCACTCAGCCGTTGGCAATATGTGGGAGCTAAGAAACGATAAATATGCTAGCGAAGAGTTTAAAAGGCACCTGCTCTCAGGCAGAGGCGACGAGATGCAAGTTAGTGGCATATTTAACGTCTATGGTCACACGCCAGTAAAAGAGGTAAAATTTTATAAAAATAGCGCAGATATCGACACAGGCTGCGTTTTTAACGAAGTTGGTTTTGATAAACTAAGTGCATTAGAGTTTCCATCGATGAAAATTTATACGCAAAGAAATGTAGAGTCTTTTGAAAGGGGGAAAGAATATGGAGTTTTCACATCATAACAACTCAAGTTTTGCTAGCAGGGTTGATAAATTTTGGAGCGAACTTGGTAAAAATTTAGACGTCATCAAGCGTAATTTAGAAGATAAAAATTACGAAACAGCGAGCAAAATGACTGAAGAGGCGCTAAATTTATGTTTAGTCGATCCAACTTTTATGATAGGTCTTGTTAATGGCAAGATAGATCTAGTGCTAACACCAGAGGGGATGAAATATAGGCTTTTTTGGCTTAAATTTATCAAATCACGCATGCCAAAAGAGTATGAGGCAAAGCTTACTTGCACGCTAGGCAAGCAACGTGCACCACGCGAAGTGGCCACTATACAGATGTATGGCGTGAGTGTTGATGCAAACGAGGTCATGGTCTATGCAAATTTTGAAGAAAAAAGCGTGGATATGTACCTATACAACGAAACTTTGAGTAAGCTAAAAAGCGAAGATGAAAACAAGGCCTACACGCTAGCTTTCATACTTTGTGACAACGTTGTTGGCGAGACAGCGATGATAAACACGCTTGGCGACTTTGAGATCGTAGATGAGCCAAGAGAAAAAGGCGTCGCGCTTACTGACTTTGCTGATCTTATAGATGATAAATTTGGCAAAGAAGCCTCGAGCGAGCCACTAAAGCAGTTTAGCTTTTATGAGCTAGAGCCCCGCTCAGACGCGCTAAGAGATGATGTTTTTATGGGATATACAAGCCTAATCCCACTGCTAAATGAATACTATGACGGCAAAAGCGATATCTATAATGAAGCCTACGAGCTTGGTATAAATTTCTGCTTTTTAGTCCTGCATCACGGCGGCGATGTGCAGTTTGGCATTGATAGTAAAACTAAGATAGAAGATGAGCTTGAAACTAGCACTTTTTGCGAATGCATGGGTGCAGCAACTGGCACTAAGCACTCTTATGTTGATCTTATCTGCTTTGACAAAGACGAGCTTAAAAAGGCTGTTAGTAAATTTAGCAAAGAGCTTGATATCAAGATAGAAATTTGCGAATTTAAACGCTAGATAGATAAAATTTAACGTAAAATATTACATATTCTGCTAGCTGGTAAATTTAAAATTGCTAGCTGGCAATAAATTTATCCTTTAAATTTAGAGCTATTTGAGAGATAGGCGCAAAATTTAAGCCCATATAAAAAGATGATCCACGAGATGTAGATCCAGACAAAGAAGAAAAGCACAGCTGAAAACGAGCCATAGACGCTTAGATAGGTCTTATTATAAAGGACGTAATAGACAAAGGCTGACTTGCCAAGATACCAAACGAGCGAGGCGGCAAATGAACTAAAAAACGCGCTTTTAAATTTTATCTCGTCATTTACAGAGATGAGATATGTGACACAAAATATCACCCAGATGATGAGATATGGCACGATGCTTAAGAAATTTATCCAGCTTGTAAATTTAGTCGAGTTTAGCATCTCTTGTACAAGGCTTGAGAGGTAAAAACTGCCAGCAAGTCCGAGTGGCGCAAGCGTGATGAGCGTCCAGTACGAGCTAAGTGCTGACCAAAATCCCCTAGCCTTGCTAGCTCTTGTCACTTTTAAGACTACGTATTCATAATCGCTAAAAAACATAGCCGAAGTAAATATCATCGCCACAAAGCCAACTATGCCTAAATTTCCGCTATTTTGGAGGAAATTTTGCAAGTAGTTTGAGATGATCTCTTGGTTGCTTGGCAAAAGAGCTGAGAATACAAAGTCTTGAATTTTGGCGTAATAATCCTCAAAGCTAGGCAGCTTTGTAAAGATAGAAAACGATATGAGAAGTATCGGTATGATCGATAAGATCGTGTGAAAACTAAGGCTTGCTGCGTAGTGAAAGAGCTCTTTGTCCTTAAGAGCAGCTAGCAAATTTAAACCACTCTTTAAATCGCTCTTGCTTAAGGACAAACGGCTCATTTATCAGTTGTCTTCTTCAAAAAGTTTTTCGTAGTGAGCGTCGTAGTTGTTGATGTGCTCGCTATTTAGCTTCCAAAATACAGTGTCTATGTCGCTAACTCTTGTATAAAATGGTAGTTGATAGTACTCAACCTCGCCAGTTTTAAACTCTTTTAGCACCTTAAAGCTTTGACAATCAGCAAAAACGCTTCTACCATCCATCGCGACAAAGATAAGTCCAGCTGCACTTTGAGCGCACATCTTTCTAAAGTCATCTCTGCTTGGATTTGGCTTGTATTCGTAGCTTAAGTATGCTCCGACAAGATCTGGATGGATAAATATCATATTAGGAAATGCGCCCAAAACCTCTTCATAAATTTCTTTATTTGGCACGACGATTAGTGAGCGGTTATAAAGGTAGTTTAGCACGACTATATCGCCACTTGCAGGTGCGATGCCAGGGAGTGGGAGAGCCTTTTGCTCGAGCAGGTCAAACACCTCAAATCTAACCTTCGCAAAGCCGGCATTTTTAGAGACAACGCTCACTCTTGCGATGATAGAGCTATCAGTGTCAAATTTATGAAGCACAACACCGCTTGATCCGATCAAAATTTCAGGACTATCAACTATCGTTGCTGTGCCGTCACTCTCGACGCTAATAAGAGGAGTTCTATACTCGTTTAAAGAAAAATCAGCCCCAAAAGCAAAGCCAAAAAACAGCGATAAAATCACGATTATACGTTTCAAAAATATCTCCTAAGTTTAAATTTTTAGAGCGATTATAGCCTAAAATGCTTTATCTTTTGCAAAATTAAAGCAAGTTTTAGTTAAAATCCATTCCAGCTTTTTAAAAGGATATCGATGCCTCGTATTTTTGTGATTTTTGCAATATTATGTATAAATTTATATGCCATAAAACCAACTGTCGATGAGCTTAGTTGGCCAAATGGCAGCAGCTTTTTAAATTTCCTAGAGACAAACAAAATTCCACTTTCACTTTACTACAACCTAGCAAGCGAAGATCAAGAGCTAACAGAAGAGATCATCGCTGGCACAAAATATCAAATTTATAAAGACGATAACGGCGAGGTTAAGCAAGCCCTCATCCCCGTTAGCGACGAGCTTCAGATACATATTTATAGAGATGATAAGGGTAAATTTCAGCTTGAGTTTATCCCGATCTTATACCAAAGCGAAGACAAAGCTTTAGACCTAAAAGTAGATAAATCAGTCTCTGAAGATATCTTTGACTACACTGGCTCTGGCACGCTAGCGCTTGGTTTTAAAGAGGTTTTTAGCGGCAGCGGGATTGATTTTAAAAAGATAAACAAAGGCGATACGATCGCTATCGTTTATAATCAAAAACTACGCATGGGGCGCTCTTTTGGCACGCCTGAAATTTACGCAGCGATGATAGAGACTAAAAATAAACGCTACGTGATGTATAAATTTGAAGATAAATTTTATGATAAAAACGGCAAGAAAAATGACAAATTTTTGCTCGTTCGTCCTCTTGCAAACGCTAGGATCACATCAAATTTCACTCTAAAAAGATGGCATCCGATCCTTCAAAGATATAGAGCGCACCTTGGAGTTGATTACGGTGCTCCAAAAGGCACACCGATCAAGGCTGCAGGCGATGGCACGGTCAAATTTGTCGGACAAAAGAGTGGTTATGGCAGAACCGTCATCATCTCTCACGCTGGCGGCTACGAGACACTTTATGCCCACCTAAATGGCTTTGCAAAGGGCATAAGAAGCGGTCTTAAAGTAAAACAAGGCACGTTAATAGCATACGTTGGCACAAGCGGCATGAGCACTGGCCCACACTTGCACTTTGGCCTCTATCTAGGTGGCAAGCCGATCAATCCAGAAAGCGCCATCAAGGTCGTAAAAAATATAGAAGATAAAAAAGAGTCGGCTAAATTTAAAGCAGTCATAAATAGAAATGATGAGCTGATAAGACAAGCTCTAAGCAACGACAAAGAGTATCACAAGGTGGAATTTTTCCCTAACGTAATAGATTTTTAAAGGTAAAACTTGAGCCAAGAACTAGAAGAAGCAAAAGAGCTGATAGATCAGCACTTAGATGAAAATTTAGAAGACGGTGAGCTCTCTGCTTACGAGCTAGCCCAGCATCTTAAAACACTTAAAAAGCACGATGAAGAGCTTTTTGCTCAGTACCTTGAAAAGCTAGATCCTGAAATTTTGGGTGATGTGGCGATAGAGTTACCTGATCACATGCTAAAAGACGTGATCGACACGCTCCCAGCTGAAAAGATCGTAGAAGCGCTTGAAGAGCTAGAGAGTGACGATGCGACCGACCTACTTCAATACATCGAGGATATCGATGAGGACAAGGCTAGAGAGCTTTTTAACGAGCTAGATAAAGAAAATCAAAACGAAATTTTAAGACTTAGAAGCTATGACGAAGATAGAGCTGGTGCGCACATGCAAACAGAGCTATTTTCAGCTCATCTTGAAGAGAAGCTTGGCAGCGCAGTCGCAAGACTAAGGCAAGAGAAGCAAGAAGGCAAACTAGAAAACGTCTCACAGCTTTTCATCATCGATAAAAATAGCGTCTTGCAATACGCCATCCCGCTTGAAGATCTCATCCTTTTTGACTTTACAAAGACGCTAAAACAAAATATCGAATCAACCCAGATCGACCACTACAAACCTCACATGGCAAACGATATGGATCTCATGCAAGATGTCGCCGATATGTTTCAAGAGTACGATCTAAACGTTATCGCAGTTACAAGTAGCACTGGAATTTTGCTAGGTCGTATCACGTATGATGATATCCACGACTACATCCAAGAGAGCGCAACAGAGCAAATTTATAACCTAGCTGGCGTTGATGACGAGTCAGAAGAAGACGATACGCTATTTAAAGCGGGTCGTGGCCGTGCGGTTTGGCTTGGCATAAATTTACTAACAGCACTTTTTAGCTCATCTATCATCGGACTTTTTGATGAGACGATCGCAGCTTACGTCGCACTTGCCGTGCTTATGCCAATAGTTGCTTCAATGGGTGGCAACACTGGCACGCAAGCACTTGCCGTTACGGTTCGTCGTTTGGCACTTGGCGAGATAGAATTTAAAGATGCAAAGAGCGTTTTAAAGCGCGAGGTGACGATCTCACTCGTAAATGGCCTCATCTTTGGCGCTATCATGGGCGTGATCGCCGCTGTTTGGTTTGACAAAGGCATGCTTGGCGTGGTTATTGGCCTTAGTATGGTTACAAATTTATTCTTTGCTGGTTTTTTTGGCACGATCATACCTTTGACGCTAAGGCGCTTTAACATCGATCCTGCCGTTGGCTCGGCGGTCATTCTTACTACATTTACTGATGCGATAGGATTTTTTAGCTTTTTAGGACTTGCAAAATGGATACTACTATAACAAATTTAGAAATTTTACCTCTTGGTGAGTCAAAATACCTAAAGCCATTTAAGATGAAATTTAAACAAAATGGCTTGCAAAGGGACTGGGACTGCGTCAAAGTGATGAATAGCGTTAGTATATTTTTATATCACGAGCAAAAAGATGCATTTTTATTTGTAAAGCAGTTTCGCCCAGCCGTTTGGTACTCGCAAGAAAAAGAAGACATCAAAACAAGCGAGCAAGGCTTTACTTATGAGCTTTGCGCAGGACTTATGGATAAGGGGCTAAGCGAAGAGCAAACAGCTAGAGAAGAGGCAGTCGAAGAGGTCGGATACGAGCTAAAAGAGATGGAGCGCATCACGATGACGTACGGCGCTTTTGGCTTTGGCGGCAACATGCAAACGATGTTTTACGCAAAGATCGATGAGAGCATGAAAGTAAATGCAGGCGGTGGCATCGATGGCGAGGATATCGAGCTAGTTTTTATAAAACGAGAAGATATGATGAAATTTGCCTTTGACGAGAGCAAGGTCAAGGGCTTTGGGCTCATCTTTGCCTACTTGTGGTGGGAGAAATTTAAAGGCTAAAAAGAGACCTTTTTGATAAGCGCAAAGACAACAACCGCCACAACAAAAATGCCAACTAATATAATATAATCCGACATAAGAAACCTTTATGTTTAAAATTTGCACTATTGTAACTAAATTTTTAACAAAATAAGAACTTTATAACCGCACATATCATAAAATAATCAAAAATTATAAGGAGAAAATGATGAGCGAAAATGAAACTCTTTTTATCAACCGCGAATTAAGCTGGCTACGCTTCAACTCAAGGGTGCTCGCTCAGTGTGAAAAGGATATACCTTTACTTGAAAAGCTAAAATTTATAGCCATTTATATGACAAATCTTGATGAATTTTATATGATAAGAGTAGCTGGTCTAAAGCAGCTTTTTGCAGCTGGAGTGACGACAAGTAGCAGCGATGGCATGAGCCCACTTGATCAACTACGTGAGATCAGAAAATATCTTCAAGATGAGCAAAATTTAGTTGAAAGCCACTACAAAAGCACCGTTGATGCGCTTAGCAAAGAGGGTCTTTTTATCAAAAACTATGACGAGCTTGATGATAGTTTAAAGCAAAAATGCGACGAGTATTTTTTCTCAAACATCCTGCCAGTTATCGTGCCTATCGCTGTTGATGCGACACATCCATTTCCGCACCTAAACAACCTTAGCTTCTCGCTCGCCGTTAAGCTTGCTGACATCGAGCACCCTGAAATTTTAAAATACGGCATGATAAGAATTTCAAGAGTATTGCCAAGATTTACCCAGCCAAGTAGCAACGTTTTTGTGCCGATTGAAACGATCGTGCACCGCCACGCAGAAGAAATTTTCCCAGGATATAAGCTCATTAGCTCGGCTGCTTTTAGAGTGACAAGAAATGCTGATATCGTCATCGAAGAAGAAGAGGCGGATGACTTTATGATGATACTTGAGCAAGGGCTAAAGCTTCGTAGAAAAGGGGCTTTTGTGCGTATGCAGATAGATAAAGATGCAGACGCTGATATCTTAGAGTTTTTAAATTTTCACATGAAAATTTTTCATAAAGATATCTACTTTTCAAGCATCCCGCTCACGCTTAGCTCTCTTTGGGAGATAGCTGGGAGCAAGAACTTTAGCCACTTAGCAAACCCACCATACGCCCCAAAAACCCTGCCTCCATTTGGCAATGGCGTCTCGATCTTTGACGCCATAGATAAAGAGGATGTGCTGCTAGTTCATCCATTTGAGAGCTTTGATCCAGTCGTTAGCTTTATAAGAGAAGCGAGCAAAGATCCAAAGGTGATCTCGATACGCATGACGCTTTACAGGGTCGATAAAAACTCACCGATCATTCAAAGCCTGATAGACGCTGCAAGCGACGGAAAGCAAGTAACCGTGATGGTCGAGCTAAAAGCGAGGTTTGATGAAGAAAACAACTTGCACTGGGCAAAGGCGCTTGAAGATGCTGGCGCACACGTGATATATGGTATCACAGGCTTTAAAGTCCATGCAAAAGTTAGCCAAGTGATCCGCCAGATCGGTGATAAACTTAAATTTTACATGCACTTTGGCACTGGCAACTACAATGGCAGCTCAGCAAAAATTTACACTGACGTTAGCCTATTTACCAGCAAAGAGGAATTTAGCCAAGATACGACCTCGTTTTTTCACATCCTCTCAGGATATAACAAAAACCGTCGTCTAAACGCCCTTAGCATGTCGCCCTTTCAGATAAAAGAACGCATCATCGAAAAGATAAGAGTGGAGGCTAGCAAAGGCAGCGAGGGCAGGATCATCGCTAAGATGAACGCGCTAATAGACGAAGACGTGATAAACGAGCTTAGTCGCGCCTCAAACGCAGGCGTAAAGATCGACTTGATCGTTCGGGGTGTGTGCGGACTAAGGCCTGGCGTAAAAGGCAAAAGCGAAAATATAAGAGTTCGCTCGATCATCGGTAAGTATTTGGAGCACGCTAGAATTTTATATTTTAAGCACGCTAATCCAAAAATTTACATCTCAAGCGCTGACTGGATGCCACGAAATTTAGAGCGCCGCTTGGAGCTCATGACACCTATCTTTGAGCCAAGACTGCAAGAGAGACTGCTTGAAATTTTAGAGCTTCAGCTAAGTGATAATGACTTAGCATTTGAGCTACAAAATAACGGCGAATACACAAAAGTAGCTAGACGCGAGGGCGAAAAAGTGATCTCTTGCCACGAAGTTTTAGAAAACTACATCTCTAAAATTTACAAATCCGTCAAAAAAGACACCGACAAAGCAAAAGCTGACATGCTTGCAAGCAAGCTTTTAAAAGAGAGCTAAAAGATAAATGGCTTTTAAATTTAAGTTTAAAAGCCATTTTTACCATAAATCCTAAATCTTAAATCCAAAGACTAATTTTAGTTTCTAGCTAAATTTGACTCCAAATTTAGCTAGCAATTTTAACGAAAATAAATTTTCACATTGGCACAAACTCTAAATTTAGCTACAAAAGCAACCAGCCTAGCAAAATACGTCATCAGTAGCGACGGCTTGGCTATACACATGCAAAAACTAGCATTCACGAGGAATCTATCACAATGGCAACTTTGTTTTAGGAGATTTTGCAAAGATCGGCGTGCGCACGGATAGATCGTGGCGTTTTGAAAAGCACAATGATCGCAAACCGAGAAAAGATAGACGATCTCGTTTAAATGGGTCATAGCTAAATCAAATTTCTAAATCCCCAGCCAAGTGGCTTAAATTTAAACCAGCCCTATTCCAAAGCTTTTAAAACTGGTTCTGGTTTTAGCTTTACGCTTGGGGCATTTTTGCTAAAGCTTATGAGATCCTCTGTCGTTTGGATGCTAAAAGGTAGGCGCTTGAGGCAGACTTTAAAGATTTCAGCCGCTGCTACCGCGTCATTTAGGGCTCTGTGATGGGTGTTGTTTATGCCAAGGAGCTCTTTTAGCGAGCCAAGGCCGTATTTTTGCGAAGCTATTGTTCGGCGGCTAAGATCGATGGTGCAAAGCTTTCTGTTTAGCAGCATGCCAAGGCCGATCTCATTTAGACTATGCGAGATAAATCCGTAGTCAAAATTTACGTTGTGTGCGATAAAGACGCTAGTTCCAAGAAAAACTTTAAACCGCTCCAGCACGTTTAGCAAATTTGGCGCACCGACTAGATCGCTTGCTCTTATGCCAGTTAGCTCTGTGATATTTTCAGGCACCGCACTAGCTGCTACAAAGCTTTCAAAGCGCCCTATTTCGGTGCCATTTTTCATTTTTATAGCGCCTATTTCGATGATCTGGCCATTTGTCGTGCCACCAGTCGTTTCGATATCTACGACGCAAAATTCCTGCTCGCTAATATCTCTAAATCTGGTGCCAAGCTCGATCTCGTTGCTTTCATTTCTAGTGATGTCAAGCCCGAGAGTTCGCCACATATCAAGGTCGCGCACGTCAATGAGCGATGAAATTTCCTCGATATCACTAAATTTCAAGATAAACTCGTGATAGCCTAAATTTTGCCTAGCTAAAATTTCAATGCTATTTTCTAAACGCTGTTTTTTTGGTTTCAAAACTCAAGCTTTATGGCGCGAATGGCTTGTTCGTATGAATTTGATGAAAAGATATAGCTGCCAGCCACCAAGACATCAGCTCCAGCCTCTTCAAGATCAGGCGCATTTAGTCCATTTACGCCGCCATCTACTTCGATGAGACACTTGGCATTTTTGCGTTCTATCAGCTCTCGTAGCGCCCTTGTTTTCTCAAGCACGACTGGCATAAATTTCTGACCGCCAAAGCCAGGATTTACGCTCATTAATAGCACCATATCGACTTCATCTATGATATGCTCGATCGCACTAACTGGCGTGTGCGGATTTAGCACGATACCAGGGCTAACGCCATTTTTTCTGATGTGATCGATGAGCCTCATTGGATGCTTCTCTTCTTCTATGTGAAAGGTTAGAAATTTTGGCTTTAACGGCAAAAAAAGGTCAGCAAAAAAAGAATTATTTTCAACCATCAAATGAATATCAAGTGGCTTTGTAGCAGCCTTTGCAACGGCACTTACCACGACTGGTCCGATGGTTAAATTTGGCACAAAATGCCCGTCCATAACATCAACATGCACCAGATCGCACCCAGCCTCGCAAATGGCTCTTATCTCAGCTGCTAAATTTCCAAAATCAGCCGACAAAATACTAGGTGCAACGTACATTTTAAATCCTTATTTACTTATAAAAATCACGCCAGTTTGGCTCTCTTTTGCATTTAATGTGGCAAAAATTCCACTGCTTGCTCTGTCGAAAAACATCTCATTTTCGAAAAATTTAAAGTTGCTAAGTTTTACCTTTAAATTTCTCTCGATGAAAATATCTAAAATTTTGCTTGCAATGATACTAAAAATTTGAGAAAATCCGCTTAAACAGCCACACTCTAGATCGCCATTATCTGAAAAAATAGAGCAAATTTTACCAAGCTTGTCCTTTTTAACACCAAGCAAAATTCTCATCTGTACGTCGCCATAAAAGAGCACGCAAGCCCGCAAATAGTCATTTTCGCCCTCTACATTAAAGTTGCTAATCTTTGCGTCAAGGCATAAAATTTCACTCTCTATCAAAGGCGAGAGCACGTCTGTGATACTTGAGATCACAAGTGGCAAAAACTCAACTAAGTTTTTATTCATCTTTGTAGGCTCAATATCGATAAGGCGCTTTTTAAAATAGAGCGTCGAGTCATCTTTGAAAAAATCATCCATCTTTTTATATAAAAGTATCTTTGCCGCTTTTAAATTTGAGGCAAGTGTCTCTGAGATGTTGCCCTCATTTAAGCCGCAAATCGCCAATATACCGCCACTTTTTTGGCTCAGCTCAGATAGCTTTATCAGAAAACTAGCACCTATGGTATTTAAAGCACCGACCGAATCAGACCAAAAAACAAAGAATTTAAAGCCTATCTTTTGTAATCTTTCGTGAAATTTATAGTCAAAATTCTGCACAAAAGAGCTATCCATGAGCCCTACTGTCTTATAAATGACGACGTCGCCTCTTACAAAGGTGCTAAACTCTTTTTTGCCTAAAACGATGTGATTTAGGGTGCTGATGGTGTATTTGTAAGCTTGCTTGGCGGCATTAAATTCTTCCACGCTTTTTACAAATTTACACTTGTAGCACTTTTGCTCCAAAAGCGAGTTGATGTAGTCTTTATACTGCTCATTTTTGTTATAAATCACGATGGCTTCACTACTATCTGCTAGCGTATCGTTTAAAAATAGCGTCGCAACTCTTTCATTTTCAAAGAGTGAAAATCTCAAAATATTTTTTGAAGTCTTTGCCACAAGCTCGTAAAAAGTATCATCATAGTCGCAGACTGCAAACTCAGCGCCTATCTGCTTAGCGATGCTTGATAGATGCTCGCACGTGCTATTTAGCCAAAGTGGGCTAAAAAATGTGACATTTTTTAATGAAAGCAAAATGGCACTTATCTGCCTTGCGCAAATTTGCTCTACTTCGGCCTTTTTGATGCTTGAAGGGGTGATATTAACCTCTAAAAATCCAAATGGCCTAACTATGGCCAAAGAGCCCTCAAAAGTTACTTTCATTTTCTAAGAGCCTTTTTTAAATTTATAACCATATCAGCCGAAGCATGGACGCTAACATCGGTGATCCTATCTATACCAAAGTCAAAAAATTTAGCAGTGCTTGCCTCATAAGAGAGCAAAATTTTAAAGTATTTTAAGACCAAAATCTCTTCTCTATTGAGCCTGTCGCTATCCCATCCTGCAAGCTTTAAAAGTACTCCAAATAGCGAAATGTCAAACCTTCGCTGCAAAATCCTATCAAAGCTCATATCAGAAAAACCAACGATATGTTTAAGCGAGTGTGGATACTTCAAAAAGATCAGCTCGCAAAATATAAGAAGAATGAGCGCGTAGGCAGCTAGAAATAAATTTTTTTGATTTTTTAGTCCAAGGTAGTTTAGAAGTTTGCTCCAGTCAGATAGAAATTTGGCATTAAACTCCATAATCGAGTATAAATTTACACCAAAATTTTTATATCTTTTTGGAGATTTGATAAAAACAAAATAAGAGCAAATTATCATTTTTAGGTTATCTATGCCAACCATATATGCCATTGAATAGATATCTCTTGACCAACTTTTAGGAGCAAAATCTCCTAATTTTATAACTGTAGTAAAATATGCTTTAAAAACTTCGTCACCCCTAAAAAGCTCTATAGCAGCAGTGATGTCGCCCTCATCCAAGTGCTTTTGGCACTCATAAAAAACATCGGGCATTGTATAGATAAAATTTAAAATTTCATCTATTTGATTTTTAGTTAGCATTTTTGTTTTACCGATTTTTTATTTTGGGGCTATTTTAGCCTTAATTAAATAAAAAATCAACAAAACTTATAAATATAAATGTTCATTTTAAGCAATACTTTGGTTTTGTTTAGATAAAATCAGCAGAAATTTTTGTTTATAAGGAAAAAAAATGTCAAAAAGATGTGCGATAACCGGCAAAGGACCAATGGTAGGCAACAACGTGAGCCACGCCAACAATAAAACTAAAAGAAGATTTTTACCAAATCTTAGAACTATCCGTGTTACTCTAGAAGATGGCACAACAAGAAGAATAAAAGTTGCTGCTTCTACTCTAAGAACTATGAAAAAACAGTCAAACTAAGAGATAAAATGAAGAGGAATTTATGTCTTTTCTCTCAAGACTTTTAAAATTCCTCAACTGGTCAAACTCCGCAAAACCAGAAATAAGCCTAGATACTGAGCTTTACGAACAACTAAAACCTTTTAGATTTCCACTAATTTCAGTCGTACTACTGTTACTTTTTGGAACACTGGGTTATATCTTTATAGATAACTTCTCCCTCATAGATGCCTTTTACCAAGCAGGTATGACCTTCACGACGGTCGGTTTTACCGAAGTTGCGCCCATAACTCCAAAGGGGCGAATTTTTACTATAACATTTATCCTTGTTGGCTTCATTATTTTTACGCTATCAATCGGTATCGTTGTAGAAGTTCTAAAAAGAGGCACATTAATTAGCATTTTAAAGGAAAGGCGCATGCTTTACAAGATCGCAAGACTAAAAAATCACTTCGTTATTTGTTACCACAACCTCTACACGATCGAGCTTAGCGCTCAGTTTCGTGAAAATCACATACCATTTGTAGTGGTTGACGACAGAGAAGATATCGCAGAAATAGCTCAAATTTACAAGTATCCATACTTCATAAAAGCTCAGCCTCACACTCAAATCGCCTTTTTAAAAACGCATCTTTCAAGCGCAAAAGGACTAATCACTCTTAGCCCAAATATCGCTGATAATATCGCGCTTATCGCATCTGTTAGACTTTATGAAAAAGAGATAGGCCGCAAAAAACCTTACCACATCATCACAAACTCAGATAGCGAAGATGATACACAAAGACTTAAAAAACTTGGTGCTGATAACGTAGTAAGCCCATCTCGCCTAGTCGCACAGCGTCTAAGCGCCATGAGCGTAAGACCTGATATGGAAAATTTACTCGAGCAATTTCTATACACAAAAAGCTCGCCTATCGACATAGAAGAAATTCTTGTGCCTGATTACTCTTGGATCAGGTTTAAAAGACTAAAAGAGACACACCTAAGAAATATCACAAATGCTGACGTGGTAGGCATTAGAGACATAAATAACAAATTTATCCCGATGCCAAATGGTGATACTCTAATCGGCACTGGCACAAAGCTTTTAGTCATCGGCACAGTTGATGGCATACGCCTAACCAAACGCCTAGTAAAGAGCAAACACAAGCCAGAAGAACTAAAATACGTTTAGTTTTTGCATTTGATTCGTGGCATAAATTTGACTCAACCACTATATGCTAGAAGCTTTTATAGATCTAAATTTAGATAGCCAAACATTTACAAAGCCTTGTTAGAATTTATAAATTTTTTACAGGAGCTACGTATGTTACACGAATACACTGATCTCATAAATGAGTTGAAAAAAGTAGATGTTCATTTTGCCGCACTTTGCAAAAAGCATGACGAGCTAAATGAAAAAATAGACAGTAAAGCTGCACAAGCCTCTGAGCTTGATGCCTTGAAAAAAGAAAAATTAAAACTAAAAGACGAAATTTACGCCCAAATTTTAAAATACAAAGAGCAAAAATAAGAAAACCATTTCCAAACCATTTTTTGCTTTTAAATCTTGGTTTGGAAAATTTTATTTCTAATAAAAATAATTTTTTTACAAAAAACCTTGACAAATGGCATTAAAGTCTATATAATTACAACTCTTAAAAACATTGGGGTATCGCCAAGCGGTAAGGCAACTGGTTTTGGTCCAGTCATTCAGAGGTTCGAATCCTCTTACCCCATCCACACTTTAAAATCCCAAATAACTCTTATCGCGGAGTAGAGCAGTGGTAGCTCGTCGGGCTCATAACCCGAAGGTCGGCGGTTCAAATCCGTCCTCCGCAACCAAATACCAAGGACTTTTACCACCTTTTAACTAAACACCAACTCCCATACCATCACGTATATCATCAACATTTAGATGCACGTAATGCAGGCTACTTTTAATATCTGTATGACCCATAAAAGCCATCAATTTATGAGCATTAAATCCCTTCAAACTCACTAACCTAGAAGCCACCGTATGGCATAATACGTAAAGACCGTGAGCACTATCATCTCCCTTATATCCTAAAAACTCTTTTACTGCCCCCCACATCCTACTGCTACTATCAATATTTAGATGGGTTATAGGGCACTTATCTAGTGGTAGGTCTCTGCAATCATCGTAAGCACCATTGGCTACCCAATAGTAGGTCATTCTAAGCACTCCGTTAGTTTTTGTTTCAGTAAAGAGTTTTAAAGCTTCCGCCCTACTAACACTCTTAGCTATTTCTAAGCGTTGCTTAATAGCTCTAAAGACTTCCATAACATTCTCTCCACAAGGTAGTGTCCTGCTTTGTCCGTTCTTAGGAGCTCCTATGATAGGTTTCTTAGTCTTATGTGTCTTAACCGCCTTTGAGATAGAGAGTGTATCGTGCTCGAAGTTTATATCTCCAAGCTCTAATGCAAAGTATTCAGAGGGTCTTAGTCCAAGATTAGATAAGACTATAAAGAGCTCATATATCTCTACACTTGATAGTGCTTTAGATTTTTTTAGCTCTGTTATATAAAAACTCTTTAGTGCTTAGAAGCTCATCATCTCTTAAAGCAGGTCTTTTGGTTACTACTTGCCTAACTTGAAGTCCTTTGAAGCTAAGCATAGATTTAAACTTTGAGTAGCATTGTAGCATTCTAAGTCTATACGCTAAAAAGGTATATTATTCTACGAATAAAAAATGAATAAAAATTTAAAAAAATGCTAAAAACTAAAAATTTTAAAACACACAAGAAGTTATATTTTTAATGTAAATTTAAAACTTGGAATCTAAAAATCATTTAAAGCAAACAACTTTATTTTTTCCAGCATTTTTAGCATCATAAACTGATTTATCAGCAGCTTTTAAAATTTTATCCTTTGCTGCGATCTTATCATTTACCGTAACAACTCCGATACTTGCGGATCCGATCCAGCAAGCATTTTTAAATTCGATACGTATTTTATTTATCTTTTTATGAATTTTTGTAGCTATTTTTAATGCACCATCAGCATCGGTGCTAGGGCATATTACTAAAAATTCATCTCCACCTATACGGCATATTATATCATCAGTGCGTAGATTAAATTTAAGGACATTTGAAAATTCCACAAGCACAACATCGCCAGCATCGTGTCCAAAAGTATCATTAATGGTTTTGAAATTATCAAGATCGAACATTATGATCGTAAATGGAACTTTACTTTCAGTGTATTTTTGCAAACAGTCTTCAAGCTCATAACTCATTCTACGACGATTTGCAAGTGCTGTTAATTGATCAGTCATAGCTAAAATTTCTAATTTTTTATTGCTCTCAAGCAACTCTTCTGTGCGCTGTTTAACTTTTTCTTCAAGTGAATTTTTAAGCATCAAAAGTTCTTCATTATATTTCATCAAAACACCAAAAACACCATTAAATGATTTAACTAAAGTATCAAGCTGCTCGTGATTTACTCCGCTTACCTCTTCATATGCCTGTTCTGGAGTATAGCCTGATTTTATAAGTCGCATTTGAGCAGATAAATTTTTATCTATGCCAAGTATATGAAAGGTCAGCCATTGCACCAAAAAGTCAAGTAGTTCTTTTGCCTCAACCTTTATATTGTTTGAATTTAAATTTTTATATTTTGATGTAACTTCTTTGATAAAAATTCTGTGAGCTTTGAGATGTTCTTTGGCATGTCTTGCATCAACGCCTGCCTCCAACATCAACCCTTCTTCGTTTGAAAAATGATATTTTGTATAATCAACCAGTTCTTCAAACAAAGGTATCATATCACTTAAAACGGTATTTTGTATAGTAAGTTTGTTTCCTAAAGAGTTGATTATTTCAACCAAATATCTATGTTCAGAATCAACTTGTTTAATATTTGTTTCAAATTCCCTTCCCCAAGCAAATACGACTTGTTGTGCCATTTTACTACTCCCTGCATAGCCTAATTTACACTTTATTTTATTTTAATATAACTTATATGTAAATAAATTTTTTGCTAGCAGTTTAGATTAATTTATTTTTTAAATATAAATTTATATTAAACCAAAATATCCCTCTGCCCTTTTGCATTTACAGGGCTTAAAACGCCCATTTTTTCCATCTGTTCGATTATATTTGCAGCTTTGTTGTAGCCTATTTTTAAGCGTCTTTGCAGGTAGCTGATCGATGTTTTTTGCTCGCTTAAGATGATCTCTTTTGCCTCTTCATAAAGCTCATCAAGCTCTTCTTCACCTAGCACACCAGCAGCTGAGCCTGCGCTAGAGCCCTCTTCTGCTAGAAATTTCTCATCGTAAATCACATCTTGTTGCTCTTTTAAGAAATTTACGATTGTCTCGATCTCTTTTTCGCTTGCAAATGGCGCATGTAGCCTGATCACTCCAGGGCTTCCAGGAGGCGTAAATAGCATATCTCCTCGCCCTAGCAAGCTCTCAGCTCCCATTTGATCAAGGATGACCTTACTATCGATCCTCTGCCCTACTCTATAGCTTATCCTGCTTGGTAAATTTGCCTTTATAAGGCCAGTCACGACGTCGACACTTGGACGCTGGGTCGCTACTATTAAGTGTATGCCACTAGCCCTTGCCATCTGCGCTAGGCGGCCGATGTAAAGCTCCACATCCTTGCCGCTAGTCATCATAAGATCGGCCAGCTCATCGATGATCACGACGATATATGGAAACTGCTCGCCGCCCTCGTTCTTCATCTTTTCGTTGTAGCTCTCTATATTTTTTGTGCGAGTTTGGCTCATTATCTTATATCTTCGCTCCATCTCAGCGACCATGTTTGAAAGCGCTGTGATCGCCTTTTTAGCCTCTGTGATAACAGGCGTCAAAAGATGTGGGATGTCGTTATATATGCTAAATTCAAGCATCTTTGGATCGATCATCATTAGGCGCAAAGTTTGTGGGCTATTTCTATAAAGCAAACTTAAAAGCATCGCATTTATGCCCACACTCTTACCAGATCCAGTTGTTCCAGCTATTAGCAAATGTGGGAGCTTTTTAAGGTCAGTCACAAAAGGAGCGCCCACGATATCTTTACCAAGAGCCATGGTTAGCGGGCTGCTCGCGTTTTTAAAGACTTCACTCTCTAAAATTTCTTTTAGATAAATCGTCTCTAAATTTTGATTTGGCACCTCTATGCCAACGACGTCTTTGCCAGGGATCGGCGCTTGGATACGGATAGTTTGAGCCTTTAGCGCCATCGCTAGATCATCTTGCAAAGTGAGAATTTTACTCACCTTGATGTGCGGGGCTGGGCGAAACTCAAATGTCGTGACGATAGGGCCAGTATAAGTTCTCACCACGTCACCATCTATCTTAAATTTACGCAGTTTATCTAGCAAATTTGAAATTTGTTGGTCGATCTCGGCCTCATTGATATTGTGCGAGCGCTTTGGGGGATCGTTTAGAAATTTAAGTGGCGGCAAGACAAAGTCTTTTGGCTTTTCGACCTTGCCGCGTTCTATCTGATCAAGAAGTTTTTTGTTTTCAGCCACTTCATTTAAAATTTCAACCCCGCTTATAGTTGCAGGTCTGCTCTCTTGTGCCGGCTCCATCTCTGGCTCTGGCTCGCTCTCTAAATTTGGCTCATCATCATTTAGCACCTGAGCGTCTATAAGCTCTTCTTCTTTTATCTCTTCAGCTTTTGGCTTTTTGCGCTCTATCTTTGGTATCTGCCTTGCCCTTACCTCTTTTACGCTTGCACTTTTGTCTTCATAGCCATTTGGCTCTTTATCTACAAAAGCCTTTCTTAAAACGATGATAAAATTTTCTCTAAAAGCAAGCCCAAGAGAGATAATAAATATCATAAGTATAGCAACCGCAGTGCCGATAGCACCGATGACTTCTTTTAGAGCTGAGACTATAAAGCCACCTATCACGCCGCTATTTGCTCCAGAAGTGGTTAGCGCTTGAAACATCAAAAATGCGATAAAAAATAGAAAAATCCCAACCACAAACTGGGCAAAATCAAAGTCAAATTTATTAAAATTTTTATATACAAAATAGCCCAAAATGATAAGCAAAAATGGATAAACATAGGCGATAAGCCCAAAATACTTGATATTAAAAACGCCAAGGCTTTGTCCAAGCAAGCCTACAAAATCAGCAGTCGGAGCAGCCGTAGCGATACCAAAATATATAAAAAAACAAACAAAAATAGTAAATAATATATGTCTTAAAATTTTAGATCCTTTTGTTAAAAAGGCTTATTATAGCACGCTTGAGTTTAATTTTTAAAAAATCAGCAAGCTAGGCCTGCTGATTTATCATTTTAGTTTAGGTAGTTTAGCAAGCTTAGTTGATTTATCTTAGCGCTTGCTTGAAGAGTAGCTTGATATGAGAGTGAAAGCTGTGTAAATTTAAGGTATGACTCTGCATAGTCTGCGTCTATAACGTCATTTTTAACGGTTAGCACATTTACTTTCATTATCTCTGCGCGCTCTTTTGTCGATGTCAAAAGCTTGGTTTGAGAGCCGATCTTTGTAAGTTCTTTATTTGCGTGATCTATCAAGTGATCTAGCCTTTTTAAAGCGCCTTGCATGCCTGTATTTCGTGGATCGTGATTGTTAGCGTCTGCTCTATAGTAGCCATTTCTAACAGCAAATATCATATCATCAAGGTCTTGAAAGACACTTGTGCTTGGCTCATCGATAGTTAAAGCGTTATTTTCGTTAAAGCTAAATACTGAGCCCTTGCCTTGAGGGTGGCTTGCAGCGCCAGCAGTGTTTATACCGGTGCTATCTCCGTCAAATATATCTCCATTTTTCGCATCATACATGGTTAGCTCTATATTTGTGACAGATTTTGTCTTGTCAGTTAGCACCATCCTGCCTTTATCGTCTAAATTTACCTCTACTGCACCTTTAGTCTTTGACAAAGCGTCTTTATAGGCATTGTAGTTTTGATCTCTTCTTACCTTTTCGATATCTGTATCAAAATTTGCATTTTCTACGTTTTGAGGATCAGGGATATTATCGCTTGCAGCCATCGCTACGATATCCATTAGCTGGCGATATGTAAAGTCGCTTGCATAGGTTCTGTAACTGCCGAATTCATCTGAGTTATAGACGGTCAAATTTCTAGTTGGAGATACCACGCCAGCAGCTGTTGTAGATGTTATTTGAAACTGCACTGGGGTATTTACGCCACCTGCTTCGCCCATTTTTACTTTGATATCATACATTGTGCCAGTTATTGATTTTACTTGAAGACCTATCTCTTGATTATCTATATTGTAAAGCTCTCTTTTTCTGGCATCGACATCTTTTGGGTATAAATTTCTATTGTAGCTCTCTTTTGTGCCAGAAACCTCGCTTAGCTTTGTCTGATCAGTTGCAAACTCGCCCGTTCTTCTAGCTACTTGAGGTAAATTTGCGATTAATTCATTGTCTTTTCGCTCAAATCTAACCTTGTCATAGTCAAATGCGTTTGTTAAATTTCCATCTTTATCAAGGTATTTGCTCTTTGTAAATTCAGTTATATGAACCGTTTTTGGCACAGCATTTGCCATATTTTCAAGGCTTTGTAGCGAATTTACCGTATCAAGAGTATTGTTTGGAGCTATCGCACCACGATTTGCCGCCACAGAAGTAGCTGCAACCATGTGAAAGTCTATAGTTTGATTGCCTTTAGTAAGGTCTTTTATATTAAATTGTCCGTCGTTATTTATGCTCACATCGACAACTTTTGTCGTCTTTGTGTTGCCAAATTCCATACCGATCTTCTCCATCAAACCAGCCATTGATGTATCGGCACTCATCTTAAATTTACTCGTAAATGTCGTGCCGTCTGGCTTTTTGCCCTGCATGAAAAAGTATGTGTCAGGAAAATTTACATTTGAAGTATCCAAAAAGTCGAAATCAGGTTCAATCGTGCCTTTATAAGAGCCGTCACTACCCACAACTGAGTCACTTGCGTAGTTTAGACCGATCATATTTTTTATCTTGCTATTTTCATCAAGATATTTTGGCGCATAAGAGATGTCGGTTCTAGTTTGATCAGCCAGCATCACATTTGTTGTCAAAATTTTGTTGTAGTCGCCATCTTTTCCTAAAAATAGATCAAATCCCGGGATATTGTAAGGTAGCTCAACCTGCGCACCGGCTGAAGTTTTCATATAGTCGCGGTTGCCCTGATATTTACCTGAGCCATCGATCGGCTTAGTATCCACAGCACTTCCTGAGAATAAAAACTGCCCATTTATAGAGGTATTTGCGATATTTACAAGGTGGTTTTTGATGCCCTGAAGGTCGTTTGCCAAAGCTTCAAGAGAGGTTGTGCTATGCACGTCGCTGGCTGCTTGAACGACTTTTGTTTTAAAATTTTCAAGCTGTTTTTCAAATTCTTTCAGCGCATTGTCCGTGTTTTTTGCAAAATTTACTGACTTACCAGTAGCATCAGCCACTTGAGTGAGAGTGGTCGCTTCATAATCAAGCCTCATAGCATCGTTATAAACCGCAGCACCGTCGTATGGATCTTGGATTTTAAGTCCGTTTGAAAGCTGCTGGTAGCTTTTATTTACGCCAACCATATTTTTTTGATAGTCGTGCAAAGTCTGACTAAAACGTAGTTGATTTGTAATTCTCATAATTTTTCCCTAAATTTTTATTCACTCTAAGCAAGAATAATTCCGCTTTGTGATATATCGGTGAAAATTTGATTTTTTTTAGAGCAAAAAAGTTTTATTGTATAATCTGCAAAAATTTACATATATAAAATAGGAAAGAAAATGGCGTTAAAAATCCTCTTCTCACCAAGCGAAAGCAAAATTTCTCTAAATACAAATGATAAATTTGATGGTAAAAATTTGATATTTTCTGAGCTTTTTGACAAAAGGGCTGAAATTTTAAAAAGATATGACGAGTTTTTAAAAAGTGCAAATTTAGACGAGATAAAAAAGCTTTTTGGACTAAAAGAGCTTGAGGATAGCGAGCAGCTGCGAGAAAGTCTATCTCAAAAAGGCAGCATAAAAGCTATCTTAAGATATGACGGCGTTGCCTATAAGCACCTAAACTACCGCGGACTAAGCGATGACGCTCAAAAATATATAGATAATAATGTTTTGATATTTTCAAATTTATTTGGGCCAATTTTAGCAAAAGATGAGATAGCTGAGTACAAACTAAAGCAAGGCGAAAAGCTAGCTGGCTTTGATATTTGTAAATTTTATGAGCAAAATTTTAGCAAGGCAGTCGATAGCTTTTTAGAAAATGATGAAATTTTAGATTTTAGAGCTAAATTTTATGAGAAATTTTATGTGGTAAAAAAAGAATTTACGACATTTTGCTTTTTAAAAAACAAAAAGATACTAAGCCACCATGCAAAAGCATATAGAGGTGAGGTTTTACGCCAGATCGCAAATGCTAAAGTGACAAACAAAGATGAGCTAATGGGTTTAAATTTTGAAAATTTAAAGCTTGTAGATATGAAAAAGATAGGGCTAAAAAACGAGCTTACATTTGAAATTTGTGAGTGAAAGTTCAAAATTTGGTCTTTTTTACTAAAAAAATGCAAAAAAAGAGCTAAATTTAGGGAAAAAGTATTGTATTTTTTTTTAAAAGAGTGTAGAATTGCCGCATAACTTCTTAAAAGGATGGTTCATGAAAAAAGCTGAATTTATTCAAGCGGTTGCCGACAAGGCTGGTCTTTCAAAAAAAGATACTCTAAAAGTTGTTGATGCTACTTTGGAGACAATCCAAGCGGTTCTTGAAAAAGGCGATACAATTAGCTTTATAGGCTTTGGTACTTTCGGTACTGCTGACAGAGCTGCAAGGAAAGCTAGAGTTCCTGGAACTAAGAAAGTAATCGACGTTCCTGCTAGCAAAGCAGTCAAATTCAAAGTTGGCAAAAAACTTAAAGAAGCAGTTGCTGCTGGTGCTGCTAAAAAAGGTAAAAAGAAATAATTTTCTTTTTCGGGGAGCAAGTCTCCCCTTTTTCTTTCTTCTCACAAATCTAAAAATTCAATCTTAACTTAGCCCGAGTGGTGAAACTGGTAGACGCGTCAGACTCAAAATCTGATAAGGGCAACCTTGTGTCGGTTCGAGTCCGACCTCGGGCACCATTATACAATATCTTAAAAATGATATATCATTACAAGTAATTATTTTTTACAGAATAATAACAGAGTAAGAAATACTAATCACTCACTGGAATACGTTTTGCTTGGTATCAAGCAAAGAAGCTAGGAGGCAAACCATGAATGATATTAGCATCTTAAGCACCAATGTAAATTCATACACCAAACAACAACACAAACAAGATAGATCTTTAAATTTTAGTAATCTTATAAAGCAAAGTGTCAAAGAAAAGATTAGCAAGCCAAGCCAAGAGCCAGCTAAATTTACTTATACTACTTCTTCACAAAATAGCCTTATCTCTTTAAATTTTAATGATCTTCAAGCTTATGGCTACACAGTAGATAAAGCTGGCTTTATGGGAGCTGATTTTAACAAAGCAGCAGGCTTGCCACAGGACTTTAAAATACATAAAAGCACACTTGATGAGCTTAGTAGGTTTGCCGAGCGCAACCATGTGTTAAACCGCATCAAGAGCAAAGACGAGCAGATAAAGATCTTTGACAACATCGATATGGCTGATACCATAAAGCACTATTACAGACTATTTGATCAAATGACCTCTGCTTTAGGCGATGATAAAAAGAGTTACACCCTTGCAGATATAGACAAACTACCAAAAGGTTACAGCACAAAAGGCACTCACTATGACGCCAAAGGACATTTGCTAAAAGATCTATCAAACTCTACTATCTCAAACATCTACTCTAGCACCGATGAGCTAAATAGCGCTAAGTCTCTAAGTAAAGAACTATCAAGTGCAGGCATTAGGCTCATAGTAAAAGAGGTTGATTTTACGATGAGCGAAGCAGGTGATGAGTTTAGTTTTAATCCTAATATGTCTTTTTATAAGTCAGATGAAGGCTACAGCAAAGAAGCTCTTTTCATGGGATTTTTGCGCAGTTCTAGACCGCTACCAAGTGATAGTGCAAAGACTAAGCTTAGCAGTGCTGCCTTAAATGATATCTCAAGCACAGGAGAGCATAAAGAGTACTTTGTGGATTTTGAAAAAGTGGGTAAAGATAGTGAGAGCATAAAAGCGCTCATAAAAGAAAGACTTAAAGAGCTAACGCTTTTAATGTATGCAAGATCAAAGAATATTAACGCAGAAAGTGTTACCTCAAACGAATATGGGAAATTTAAGCCAACTAGCGAGGATATAAATTCTCTAGCAAATTCTTGGAGCGAGAGGATAAGTTCTATTAGTAAGACTTTTGTGTAGAGATAGGTCATATATAAACTAAATTATTTAAAGGTCGATTTAGTTATTAATTATACTCTTGCTCACAAAAGCATTATTAACCTAAGTAGGTTGATTAACTATCAATATTAATAGATAGTTCATATTCTATGAGTGATTGTGTGCTAGCGTATAAAAACAGCACTGCTGGGTAGGTAGCAAGATGCTCTAATGCAAATTAATACCATAAAAAAGAATTAAAACCTATGAAAGAGATGCTGGAATATCTAAATAAAGTGAGACCTTAACAATGCTTAATAATATAACCTATTCGCCAAATCTAAATAGCAACTCACTATTTGAAGGAAAAGAATTCGCAAGTAGAGTTAATTATAAGAAAGTGATGGACAATAGCACAAACTTTACTGGAGCTTTTAAATCCTACAATGATGATAAAAAAACCATCTGGGGCAAAACGTCAGATGATGATCTAGAAGGACAAAAGATACGTCGAACTTTAGAAAGATTTGGTGTGTCTTTTAGTAATGAAGGTCGTGAGCTTCTCGAGTCGTCTAATATAAGTGTGGATGAATTTATTGAGAGATATTCTAAAGTTATAAATAGAAGTATGCCACAAGAGGTTGGTGACTATGGGCTAATGGATCAAAAAAGCGATCATGAAGAACAAGACAATCAAACTGATACACAAAAACAAGAAACCTTTAAGCCTATAGAAATTTAAAACTTATGATATGCAAGCCGATGAGAAATTTAAAGAATTTTACAAATTTATAAAAACTGAATTTGATAATGGCGAAAGCATATTTGAAATTTTAGAAAAAGTCGCAAATACAAAAGTGGATAAAATCGCATAAAAGGACTAAAATTAGAGCAATCACTACTTTATACAATAAATAAGATAGCTATTTTTTATCCATCAAGCCATCTTATTTAAAATTTGCTTCTTATCTATCTTTTGCATAAGTTCTAAGACATCTATGCCTCTTTTTTCTTTGAAATTTAAAAGCTCTCTTGCAAAGAGAAATTTCTGATCCTTATTTATATCATAAGTCTCATACTTCTTCTTAACCTGCATAGGTTTAAATTTCTTCTCGCTTTGCTCTTTAGCTAAATTTGCATTGTATTCTTGTTCTTCTTTGTGTAGTTTAGCTAGAAATTCTTTATGCTCTTTTGTGGTTTTTTCTACATCTTCTCTATAAAGCTTTTTAAACTCTTCTATGCTTAGATCTGCTCTAGCAAATAATCTAGCACCATCGTTACTCATCATTGTATCTTCAGAAAATGATTTCATAAAATCTTCTAGCTCAGCCTCTTGTTCTGCTGTGCCGATACCAACCATTAGCCCAGATATTGTTGGCTTGCCATCTACTGAGTTAGAAAGCAACCAGTCCATGTGCCCTTGCAAGACACTAATCTCAAGCTCTTCCATGTTTTCTGGATATTTTGCTATCAGCGCACGTCTTTGCTCGATAGTAAAATCATATTTCTTGGAAAGCATAGTATCTATCTTGTTTATAGCATCCGTTATCCAGTTATATTTACTTTCATCTATATCAATAAATTTTGGCAATACTTCTGCAAGGGGTTTGTGCATTAGTTTATCTATTAAAGCCTTTTCTTGCTCCTTTGACATTTTTGCATTTTCTTTTTGGATAGTGTTATCTTGTATCGGTGTGTTGCTAAGTCCATTTATGCTAGTTATCATTTAAGTCCCCCCCCCCTTATGCTGTCTTATCCACTTTAAGCTTTGCCACTTTTTCTAAAATTTCAAACATACTCTTGCCACTATCAAATTCGCTCTTTATAAATTTATACATCTCCTTAAATCTCTCATCGGCTTCAAGCTTATAGGTTTGAGATTTTTTAGTAACTTGTATAGGTGTAAATTTCTTCTCTTTCTTATCTTCTTCGTTTTGTGTTTCAAGATCGTTGATAGAATTTATAGTATCTTTTGCTAGCTCCTCATCAAGCTCTAAACCAAAGCGCTCCTTTAGTGCAAATTTAGCCCATTTACCTTTAAACTCATCAACACTCATATCGCTATCAAGTAGTTCAGCTGTCTTACTACCGCCAAAAGCTATAAAAGAGAGGATTTTTTTATTTGCAAACTGATCTATAAAATCATCAACGCTAAGCTTTTTACTATTTAATGGATCTTTGAAAATTCCCTTTGGCTCAAATGCTGGATTTCTCTCAAGCCCTAAAGCACCGCTATCATCTATAAATTTCTTTAGCTCATCTATCTCATCTTTTGAAAAAGCGTCGTCATAGCCCATTAGCTTGCCAAGTATGCTTACTCTTGGCTCTCCTTCACCTTTTACAAATCCAGTGAGTGAGTGATCGTATCTGTCGTATTCTCTTGCTCTTTCTTTATCATCTAGCCTTGCATACTTAGAAAGTGTCATACTATAACCCATATCGTTACTAAGTATCTCGTTTATATCGTTAAATTTAAAACCCATCTCTCTTGCTATGTTCTCTCTTGAGAGATAGTTATGGGTTGAAAGATTATTAGAAATTTGCATTTTACTATCCTTAGTTTTTATGATCACCAAAGGTTACATCAAATTTCGTCTTTTTTGTAAAAAAGTTTATATAAGTATTTGTTTGTAAATTATGCTTTACATAAAAAGTAACTAGAAGCAAAAACAGATAAATTTCACACTATCATCACTGCGGCTACGGCAAATCCGCCGTCGTGAGTTATACTAAGGCTTGCTTCTTTGATGTTAAAGCTTGTATAAATTCTTGGGCTAAATTTTATCTTTGGTGCGTTTTTTGCATCTTTACTGAGCATAATGTCTAAAAAGCCACACTCTTTGCTGATGCCCACACCAAGGGCTTTGCTAGCTGCTTCTTTGGCCGCCCAAAATCCAGCCAAAGTCGCATCATTTTTTGATAGCGCGATCTCGTCATCGCTTAAAAATCTCTTTAAAAAAAGCTCGCCGTGACGAGCCTTAAGTCTTGAAATCCTATCTATCTTAACGATATCGATGCCTATCATTGCACCACGAAATCAGTAAAAAATATGTTTTTGATGTAGCCATCATTTAGCACTTCATTTAGCTTGCCGACGATCTCGTCTTTTAGCCTATCCTTGCCCTTTGCAGTACTTACTTCTTCGTAAGTTTTAGAAGAGAGCGTTCTTATGATGATATCTCTTAAAAGTGCCTTTTTCTTATCAAGCTCGGCAGTTAGTAGCTCATCGCTTTGCTCTAGATCGATCTTAGTTTTAAGAAATCTTGATCCATTTTCACTAAGTAAATTTACGACAAACTGATCAAGCGGATATATCGGCCCCATGTTCGAATAGTCGTTGCCACCGCGTTTTGCTTTGTTTTGAGCGGGTGCTGGTTGAGTTTGAGTCTGAGCTGGTGTTTGCGCCATATTTGCCTCTTTTGGCTCGTCAGAACTAAGCATTAAAAACGCCACTAGCCCTCCGATAACTAGCAATAAAACAAATATCGCGATGATGATTATCATCAAAGCGCCATTGCCACCTTTTTTTGCTTTTTTCTCTTCAACTTCTTCAGCCATCTTTCCTCCTTTAAGTTTTGGCTATAATTATACAAAAAATTCACAAAAATGAGAAAAGATGATACATAAAACCAACGCCGCTAGGCTTTTAGACAAGCTAAAAATAGAGTATGAGATACTTGAGTACGAAGTCGATCTAAACGATCTTTCAGCCGTTCACGTAGCAGCTAGCACCAAGCAAGATATAAAGCAAATTTATAAGACGATCGTCTGCCAGTGCGAGCCTAAAAATTTTGTCGTTGCTTGCTTGCAAGGCGATCTGGAGCTTGATCTAAAAGCACTTGCTCATGCGTGCGGAGCCAAACGCTGCGAGCTTATAAATTTAAAAGATCTAGAAAAGATCACCGGCTACATTAGAGGCGGCTGCTCGCCACTTGCTATGAAAAAGCACTTTGCCACATTCATCGATGAGCGAGCAAAAGAGCAAGAGTATGTGCTAGTAAGCGCTGGAGTAAGAGGCAAGCAGATAAAGATAGCTCCAAACGACCTTTTAAAGGCTTGCGAAGCGGATTACGCTGATATCGCTAGGCTAGCTCTTTAAAAACTCTATAAATTTAAACTTCTCACCCAAAAACTCAGGTGAGAGTAGAAATTTCGCCTGCTTTACGGCGTTTTCGTAGGCTTGCTTGCTGCCTTTTTCAAGCACCAAAGATAAAATTTCATCCACGCCAAGATCATTAACCAAAGCATCATTTTGTTTTTTAAATTTAAGCATCAAAAAGCCAGCCAGAGAGAAAGCCTCTTTTACCTGTTTAAAACACAGGCTATAAGTTAGATCCGAGCTTTTAAAATATGGTGCAAGGTTTGAAATTTCAAATAAAGAAAAAACTTGATGATCTTTAAAAACCCTTAGACTAAATTCATTTTTTGGCTCAAATTCGCCGTAGTCAAAGCTTAAAAATCTAATTTTTTTAGCCGCATTTGCAAGCTGGAGCGCAAATTTAGCGTAGCTAGTTGAAATTTCACCCTTTTTTATGCCAAATTTCTTTGCAAGGGCTAGCAAATTTTGATCTGCCTTTTGCCAGTGAAATTTTAGTTTACTATCCACAAAAAGCATATTTTCCCAGTCTATCACATCGCAGCTAAATGCGTCAAACAGCTCATTTGATATGACAAAAATTTCATCAAATTTACACTCGTCTAAATTTTTATAGTGTTTTATTTTTATCTCATTACCAAAGCGATTTTTAAAGGTTTCAAGCTGTTTTTTACGTAAAATTTCATGAGGTTCGATGATGATAAGCTCTAAATTTGGCAAAATTTCTGGCTCAAGCGTAAAGATGCCCTGCACGAAATCAGCCAGCATATCGCCTGAGTTTGCGCCGATCTCCACGACCTTACAAGAGCTAGAAATTTCGCCATTTTTAAGTAGCTTTATAAAGTAGTTTGCAAGGCAGGCGCCAAAGAGGTAGCCAACGCTTACATTTGTATAAAAGTCGCCCTTTTTGCCGATATCCACACCAAATTTATAGTAGTTTTCATTGACCCAGATATCAAAAAACTCGCTAAATTTCATAGATCAGGCAGCTTCCAGCCTCTGTAAAATGCAAACATCCTGACCGTTATACCAGCAGCAAGCAGCAACATAGTAAAAAATATGTTGGTAAGACCCAGATGATAGAGGATAAAGTAGGCAAGCCCCACGCCAAGGCTTATCGTGCCGTAAAGTCCTGTGCGCAAAAACCATGGGACTTCATTTAGCAAGATGTCTCTTAAGATACCGCCGCCAACACCGTTAAAAAAGGCGATCATCATGACGCCAAAGATGTTGTAACTATACTCGATGGCAACCATCGCTCCAACGATAGAAAAGCAGATAACGTCGATCGCGTCGGCAAAGATAAAGACAAATTTCTTCTCCAAGCCCTCTCTTTTTATATGTAAATTTGTGATCCTAGATACGACAAGCATAAAGATGACAACACTTACTGGCATGTAGTGAGTGAATGAATAAACCGCCCTGCCAACGAGCATATCACGCATGATACCACCTCCAAGTGCGGTCAAAAATGCGGACAAAAAGACACCCAGCCAGTCGCACTCCCTCTTTACAGCAAACAAAAAGCCGCTAAGCGCAGCTGATGCGATACCGACGTATTCTACAAAAAGTATTAAGCTCATATTTTTTCCTTAAAAATGGGCATTTTATAATGAAATCTCATAAAATTTCATTAATAAATTTTTAAATAATAGTTTATTTTAGGCTATAATAACAAAAATTTTAAATAAGGAAATTTGATGAAAAAAATTCTAACTTTACTCTTTTTGATTGGCTCATTTTTTGCGTTAAATTTAAACGCTGATGTGATTCAAAACCAAAAATTAAAAAATGCGATAAACATTTTAAACGCTTTTGGCACTAGAAATTTAAAACCAAATACCAAATTTACAGGCATCAAAGCCATCGCTATCATCCCAGACGTGACAAAAGCAGGCGCGATCATCACTGGCTCAAAAGGCAGAGGCGTATTTATCGCTAAAAACGACGATGGCGAGTGGTCAAGCCCATTTTTTGTAAATTACACATCTGGCAGCATCGGACTTCAGCTAGGATATAGCTCGGCTGATATGATCATTTTATTTAAAAACTCAGAAGCCTATGCAAGCTTGTTTAACGCAAAAGATACGATCAGCCTAAAAGCAGAAGCAACTGGCGGCGTTGGCAACGAAGTGGCGATAGCTAGTGATTTGCCTGAAATTTCAGCATTTGTCGAGGAGCGTGGCAAGACTAGCGGAGCTTTTGTTGGCGTTAGCTTAGATGTGGCAAGACTTAAGATAAACGCACAAGATACAAACGACTACTACGATAGAATGTATGAATTTGAAGATATCTACAACAACAGCCCAAAAGCTAGCAAATACACAATCAAATTTAAAGAGATAATCTCAAAATACTTCTTATAATAACCTCATATCTTGGCTCTTTTAGAAGAGTCAAGCTCTTTTTTACATTTTAAAGATTTTAGAAATTTAGTTTATAAATTTAGCAAGATTATGGCTTAGCCTTTTGCTAAACCATAAATAGTGATACAAAGCGTTTTTTAGGGATTGGAGAAAATTGAGTCATATATTCAAACGCCTCTTCGTAGTCGCCGTCTGTATATTGCGCGACTTGCTCGATAAGCTCATAAAGCTCTTCGTCATCCATCGAGTCAAAGCTGCCTCTATTTTCCAAAACCTCTAACAAAACGGCGTCTAATTCTAGCTCGTCGTAAGTCATTTCGTTCCTTAATTCTGATTTAAAAAATGCGAAACTATACCAAAAGAAGCTTATAAAATACTTTACTTTAAATTCGTAAGAAATTTTATGCATTTTTTAGTAGCAAAGTTGTAAAATTTCTACTTTCATTATCAATTTGATAGGGATTTTGTGGAAGACTTTGAACTATTTTTCAAGCATTTTAACGAGTTTTTAAAAGCTTTTAATCAAAAAGGCTCTGAGATAAAAGAGCAAATTTTGCGTGTGCTTTTTGCAAGCAAGTCACATCTAAATGCTCAAGAAATTTGTCAAAAAATTTATGAAACTTACAAAAATGAAATTTCAATGACTTCTATATATACCTTTTTAAATTTTCTTGAAGAGCACCATCTGGCAAATAGTTTTGAGCAAAATGGTGTCAAAAATTATGAGCTAAATTTAAAATCCTCTCACGATCACTTGATATGTGAAATTTGCGGCAAAGTGGTTGATTTTGAAGATGAGATGATAGAGCAAAGACAAGATCAAATTTGTAGCCAAAGGTCATTTAGTGCAGAGTCTCATAAGATGATACTTTATGGAATTTGCAGTGATTGCCAAGCAAAAAATGGGATTTAAATTTATCATTTCGTTTTACTTTTTGATAATGAAAGACAAAAAAATTTCAGATTTGTTTAAGTTACAGATTAGATAATACGCAGACAAAATAAAAGGATGAAAATGGATATAAAAACACAAACTTTAGCACAAGTTGCAAGCTATTTTTCTATGATAGCTCACACAAATGGCAGACTAAGAGTAAGGGTTAGCCCAAAGATCAAAGAGCTAAGCAGCAGCGTAAATTTAGCCAGTTTAGATGACATGATCGCTCAGATAAATGGCATAAAAAATGTTAAATTTAACAAGATAATCGGCTCTGTAACGATCGAATACGATCATGAAATTTTCCCAAAAAATCTCTGGGAGGATCTATTAAAAGGGCAAAATTTAGAAGAAATTTCAGCTAAAGTAAATGAAGTAGCAAGAGAAGTAAAATATGCTTAACGAGCTTTTAAACGCCTCTTATACGAGCGAAAAAAACGCACTTAGGCTATATGAAAGCCTAGCTTCATTTGGCGAAGTATTTGATCAAATCGCAAGTGTGAGAAAAAATGCGATCATCTTGATAGAGAAATTTGCAAGTGCGCATGAGTATGAGCTTGTTTGCGAAAATGAAGCTATCTTTTTACCAGCAAAAAATAAAGAAGATGCGCTAATAGAGGCACTAAACTATGAAAATGAGCTAAACAAAATGTATGAAAAATTTTGTGAAAGCTTAGACGATGAGGAGCTAAAAGATCTGTTTTTTAGACTTTGGGCTACTTCAAATAACGAATACATCACCTCTTTAAAGCACTGCTTAAAAGAAATTTATAGCGGATGTGAGGCAAAAAATGAGCTAAATTTAAATGAAATTTCGCAAAATTTTGAGCAAAATGGCATAACAAATATTTTAGAAAGCTATCAAAATGACTTTAATGAGATAACTAAAAGCTTGCAAAATATCGCAAGTGGCAAGGCTGATAAAAGCGAGTTGGCAAAGATCACAAACAACCCAAATTTCTCGTTTTTTAGCGGGCTTGCGCTTGGGGCATTAGGCATTTCAGTAGTTAGCAAAAATTTAAATAAGGATGAAGAAGATGAATAATTTACAAAATCAAACAAAGAAAGGATTTAAAATGGCATTACCATTTTTAGCAGGTTTAGCAGTAGGCGGTTTAGCAGTAGTTGCTTGGAGTAAAAGAGATAAGATCAAAGAGTGCGCAAAAGATGGCTTAGATAAAGGCAAAGAGGCTGCAAAAGATCTTTATAAAAAAGGTAAAAACGTCGCAAAAGACGCAAAAGACTTCATGGTCAAAGAAGAGAAAAAAGCAAAACGTGGCGTTAAAAAAGTAGAAAAAGAGGCTGAAAAAGTGGTTAAAAAAACAAGAAAACCACGTGCTAAAAAGCCAGCAGCTCCAAAAGCTATCACACCAAACGATATAGCTTAAGGATAGAGAATGCAAGAAAATAGTCTTTTTACACTTTCAAACACAAGACTCCCATTTGATCACTTCATCAGTGGAGCCTTGATCGCTGGCATGGGCGCGGCTGCGCTTGGCTTTAGCGACTATCTAAACAACAGAGCAACTAAAAAAGATGTCGCTAAAAAGATAGCAAAATACGCCGTAACTGGTGGTTTCGTAGGTGCTGTTGGCATTCACGCTTCAAATTTGATAGCGCAAAAAAAATATCTAAACGCAGCGGCTTTTACTGCAGCTGGCATCGGCGGTCTTTTGATAGCTGAAGAACTAATAAAATTGGAGAGTAAATAATGAATAACCCTTATATCAATGAAGAAAACGCAAACGAAGTAGCAGCAAATGACGCAGCAGCAACTCAGCCAAGTGCAGTTGATAATGCAATAAACAATGCAGCTCAAAATTTACCATTTGTACCTGAAAATTTTAACGCAGCTGGCTTTGTAAAAGGCCTACTTTTAGGCGGCATAGCAGCTTATGTGCTAACTAATCCAAAAGCACAAGAGTGCGTATTTAAAGCGATCATCAAAGGTGGCGAGCTAATAAACGCTGGCATAGAAGAACTAAAAGAGCGTTTTGAAGATGTCAAAGCTGAACTTGACTCACAAAAATAAGGTCACTCTAGCTCATAAGAGCAAAAACAGAGCAAGGTTTATTTGCGAGAGCCTAAATGCCAGAAGCGATGTCAGCGCTATCGAGGCTGCGATCTCAGAGCGAACCGATGCAAGAAGCGTGCGTGTAAATAAATACGCAAAAAGCATCGTCGTCGAGTTTGATAAGAGCTATGAGAAAATTTTAGATTTTATAAAAAGCTATGATTTTCCAACCAAGCCAAAAGATGAGAGCCTGCCTAGCAAAGCAAATATCTACAAAGCTGCTGCTGCACTTGGTGTAACGCCGTTTATGAGTAACAAAACTCTAAAATCAGCCGTAACTCTTTACGCAACAGCTCCAAATTTAATAGAAGGTGCAAAAGAGCTAAGGTACGATGGCATCACCTCAAAAGTGCTTGAGGCAACTGCTATTGGCACTAGCCTTGCAATGGGCGATCATTTGGCTGCAAATAGCACAAATTTGATGATAAATATCGGCGAATACATGGAAGAAAGCGCTAGCCACAGAAGTGATGATCTCATAAAAGAGCTAGCCAAACCAAACATCGAAGAGGTCTGGGTCGAGCGAAATTTAAACGGTGAAAAGACGCTTGAAAAGGTAAAAACCGAAAATTTAAAAAAAGGCGACATCGTAGTAGTCGGAGCTGGCGAGACGATAGGCGTTGATGGCTACATCGTCGAGGGCAATGCTGATGTTAATCAAGTCTCAATGACTGGAGAAGCAGAACCCGTGGCAAAAGCTAGAGGCGACCGCGTCATAAGTGGCACTGTTGTCGATGAAGGCAGGATCAAAATTTGGGCTGAAAACGTAGGTAGCGACACCGCAACCGCAAGGATCAAAGAGTACATCCAAACTTCACTTAATGAAAAATCAGCCATCGGTGTAAAAGCTCTAAAACTAGCTGATAAACTAGTGCCAGTTACACTCTCTCTTGCTGGGCTTTCGTATGTTATAAATAAAAATATGAACAGCGTTGCAAGCGTGCTTCAGGCTGATTACTCTTGCGCGCTCAAGCTTGCTACCCCAGTTGCGTTTAAGTCAAGCATCTCAAAAGCTGGCAGAAACGGCATCCTCATAAAAGGCGCAAAGGCGATCGAGGCTCTAAGCTCGGTTGATACATTTGTCTTTGACAAAACCGGCACTCTAACTCACGGACACCTAAGTGTGGTTGAAATTTACTCTTTTAAAGATGGATTTTCAGAGGCTGATATCTTAAATTTAACCGCAAGTGCCGAGGAGCACTACTTCCACCCAGTAGCTGAAGCGATAGTTGAGGCTGCAAACAAGCGTGGATTTAGTCATATCCACCACGACGAGGTTGAATTTATTGTGGCTCACGGCGTAAAAACTGCGATGCACGGCAAAGAGGTCGTTATCGGCAGTAGGCACTTTTTAGAAGATGATGAGATGATAAGCTTTAAAGCTCACGAAGCGCTCATAAATAAGGCTTTGCAAAGCGGTCTAACCTTGCTTTACGTGGGATACGATAAAGAGCTTGTTGGCGTCATAGCTATGAAAGATGATATGAGAGCAAACGCTAAAGATATGGTGGCAAAACTACGAAATCTTGGCGTAAAAGAGATAGTTATGCTAAGTGGCGACATCAAGAGCAAGGCTGAAGAGGTAGCGCGCGAGCTAGGGCTTGATAGAGTATATGCTGAGTGCTTACCAACGGACAAAGCAGCGATCATCGAAGAGTTAAAGAGTGAGGGCAAAAAGGTCGCCTTTGTCGGAGATGGCATAAATGACGCGCCAAGTCTAACAAAAGCAAATGTTGGCATAAGCATGCACAAAGGTGCAGATATCGCTAAAGCAACGGCTGATATAAGCCTTTTAAAAGATGACATTATGAGCGTGGCGCTTGCAAAAGAGCTCGCAAATAAGACGATGAAGCTAATAAGCTCAAATTTCCGCTCAACCGTTGGCGTAAATACAGCCATACTAAGTGCCGCAACGCTTGGCATGCTAAATCCAATAGCAACTGCTATGCTTCACAATGGCACGACGATCTGGCTTCTGCTCAACTCAATGAAGGGCGTGAAGATCAAGTCAAAATAAATTTGAAAGGATAGATGGTGTTTGAGAATTTCTTAAACTTTTTAAACGGCAAAATGGATGTAGCCAACGACTTTTTATATGGATATTTTTTGGTTATCATCCTTGTAGCTTCAGGAATTTACTTTAGCTACCTTACCCGTTTTGTGCAGTTTAGGATGTTCTTTGAAGCTTGCAGAGTTCTGGTAGAGAAAAAGGATAAGTATAACAAGCACCATCTAACGCCGTTTCAAGCGCTGATGATCTCGACTGCTTCACGAGTTGGTATCGGCAACATCGCTGGAATTTCAGCTGCCATCGTCGCAGGTGGTCCAGGAGCACTTTTTTGGATGTGCTTGATGGCATTTTTAGGCTCAGCTTCAGCTTTTATCGAGAGCACTTTGGCTCAAATTTATAAGACAAAAGATGTCTTTGGCTTTAAAGGCGGGCCGGCTTATTACATCAAAAATGGGCTTGGCATAAAGTGGCTTGGCTCTTTGTTTGCCATCATTCTTATCATCACCTATGCTTATGGTTTTAATGGGCTTCAAAGCTACACCATGACCTCTGCTTTTGAAATTTACTACGACAAAGCAGGTAGCAACATCACCTTTGCACAAAGCGGCTTGCCTATTGGCATCGGACTTATCCTTACAGCATTTACGGCTGTGATGTTTTTTAGCAAGAGCCACATCATCGGCAAAGTTAGCTCATATATCGTGCCTTTCATGGCGCTTACTTACATCCTGCTAGCTATCATCGCGATCGTTTTAAATTTCAAAGAAATTCCAGCCGTTATCAAGATGATCATAGAAAGCGCCTTTGATTTTAAAGCGATATTTGGCGGATTTGCTGGAAGCGTGATCGTAATAGGCATAAAAAGAGGACTTTTCTCAAACGAGGCCGGCATGGGCTCAGCGCCAAATGCAGCGGCTGCGGCTCACACAAGCCACCCAGTAAAACAAGGGCTAGTGCAAGCAATGGCGGTCTTTATCGATATGACGATATGCATCGCCTCTGGTATGATCGTGCTTTTTTCTCAAGCATATCTTACAAAACAAACTGGCGTAAGTGGCGAAGTGCTAACCGCCCTACCTCTTGTTCAAGCAGCGATGAAAGAGTATTTTGGCGACTTTGGACTACATTTTACGACCCTTGCAGTAGTGCTATTTGCCATCACATCACTCATCGGCAACTACTACTACGCACAGGCAAATATGAAATTTCTAACAAAAAGCAAAAATTTAACGCTAGCATTTAAGATCACAGCAGTGATTATGATATTTATAGGCGCTCAGATGAACTTAAAACTAGCTTGGAATATCGCTGATATCACGATGGCAGCTATGGCTACGATAAATATCATCGCCATTTTCTTGCTATCAAAAGTGGTGATAATAGCGATAAAAGACTACGAAGCTCAAAGAAAAGCTGGTAAAAATCCAGAATTTGACCCAGAGAGTCTAGGCATCAAAAACACAAGCTGCTGGAGCAAAAACTAAAGGAGAAAATTTGGGAAAAGATATAAAGATAAGCGGCAAACTACTAGATCTAAATACCCATAGACAAGTAGCAAAGGTCGGCATGAGCGTCACTTTGGCATCTGTTTGCCTAAGCGCACTTTTTATGAAAAATAGATCTGTTAAAAAATTCCACGTAGCTTCTGGCATCGCATTTACATGCTTTGCGCTTTACCACGCTGGACTTTACGACAACGGCATCTTTAAAAAGATGATCGTAAAAGCAAAAACCGCTTCAAAAAAGGGATAAAATGAGACTAAGCGACGCTGAAATTTTAGACTACATAAACGAGGACCTACCCTACTTTGACCTCACTACGTCGCTTCAAGATATCGATAAAAAAGCTTCGCTTGAAATTTACTCGCGTGATGAAATTTGCATTAGCTGCGTAGATGTGGCAGCAAGCGTGGCAAGGCTACTTGGCTGCGAGAGCGAAATTTTTATCAAAAACTCTCAAATTTGCAAGGCTGGCGATGTGATCATAAAAATTTATGGTAGCTACGAAGATGTGCATAAGGCTTGGAAACTAGCCCAAGTCGCACTAGAATATGCTAGCGCCATCGCAACATACACAAACAAAATGGTAAAAGTTGCAAAAAGTGTCAATGAAAAATGCGAAGTCTTAGCAACCAGAAAGAGCTTCCCATTTGCGAAGAAATTTTGCGTAAAAGCCGTGCTTGAAGGCGGTGGCGGTATGCACAGGCTTGGACTTAGCGACAGCGTTCTTTTCTTTAAAAATCACATAAAAGCCTACGCTAGCTTTGATGAATTTCTATCGCATTTGTCAGAATTTAAAGCCAAAATGGTCGAGCGAAAGATCTGTGTCGAGGCTGAAAATTTAGATGAGGCAGGCAAGCTTTTGAAAGCAAAATGCGACGTCGTGCAGTGTGATAAATTTAGCCCAGAACTTATCAAAAACGTACCAACCTTAAGAGATGAAATTTCACCAAATACTATGATACTAGCAGCTGGCGGCGTAAATTTGGCAAACGCAAAAGATTATGCAAATGCCGATGCGATAGTCACTTCTGCGATGTACTCAAAAGGCGTTGCTGACATCAGCGCAAGACTTGAAATTTTGTAAAATTTTACATATAAAAATACATATAATTTATATATAAAATAATAAATATCTCTAAAATTTTAAAATTTATGAGCAAACACACCATATCCTAAATTTAAACTTGCTAGAGTTTTAATTCGCATGCAGTGCAAAGCACTGAGGCATGCCACTTCTAACGTGCGAGGGGTTTAGGGGATTTAAAGGGGGATAAGGGGACGGCTTCGTAATTCAAGTCCCCTTGTCTCCCTTTTGAATAAAAAAGAGCTTAAAAATTAAAGTCTATATTTTAAAAGTAGAAATTTATTATTTTGCAAATTTTAAAATTTCACTCACCCCTAAGAATTGACTACTAAAATTTGACTTCGCTTATCGCTTAGCTCAAATTTTAGAGCCGAAATTACTCGCTCATGAAATTTTAAAATTTACTCGAGCTTCTCTTGTAAAAATAAATTTTTGTAGTTTGTAATCAGAAATTTTAAAATTTGATAGATTATTCTTGAGTGCTAAATTTGAAATTTATAGATAAGCACAAAGATTAAATTTAAGATTTAGAATTTAAAGAATTAAATTTCAAAAGATTAAATCCCAACCCAGCTTAAACCAGGTTGGAGTTTATTAAATTCAGTAGTTTGCATTAAACAAATTTTAGTTTGTTTATTAAGAAGTTAAAACCTCTTCTTCCTAACATCCTCTACTATAGCTTTAGCCATCTCATCTACTTCTGATGTTACTTCATTTGCTTGGTTTGCAATTACAACGTTTTCTTTTGTTAGGTGATCTATTTGAGCAACTGATTGATTTATCATATTTATACCTTCACTTTGCTCTCTTATAGATTCACTCATCTCATTTATTGATTGAGCTAATACATTTGTATTTGCTTCTATCTCACCTAGAGATTTTTGAGTTCTCTCTGCTAGTTTTCTAACTTCATCAGCAACGACGGCAAAGCCTCTACCATGTTCTCCTGCTCTGGCTGCTTCTATTGCAGCATTAAGTGCTAGAAGGTTTGTTTGATCTGCTATATCTCTAATGATAGTTATGATGTTTTTAATTTCATCACTTTGTCTTATAACATCAGCTGTCTTTTGAGAGATGGCATTCATTGAGCTAGACATTTGCTCTACTGCAGCTGCGCTTTCTTGTAAGCTATTTGCTTGTGTGTTTGCTGAGCTTGCTACTTTAGAAACTGACTCAGCTAGAAGTTTTGCTTTTTCTTCTAGGGTTTGGGCTTGGTTTAGATTGTCATTTAGCATTTTAGATATCTCAATGCCAAGAGAGTTTATACCACTTGCTATCTTACCATCATCATCAAGTCTTTTTGTAAAGTCTTGGTTTTTATAGGTGTTTAGTAGATCAAGTACGTCTTTGCCGTTACTTGAGATTGCATTTTTAAGAGCAAGTTGTAGATCTTTAAATGTGCTTTTTAGTTGATTTAGAGCTGGGTTATTAGTATCAGCTTCTAAGCTTGCTTCATAGTTGCCATCTTTTATCTCATTTACAAAGGTGTTGGCTTTTTGGATGAAGGTGTTCTCATGCTCTTTTGCCGTCTGGATAACCTCTATATTTTCATTTATAAGTGATGACATGATGCAAATTTCATCTTTGCCTTTTAGGCTTAGAAGTTTGGCAGAATTTGTCTTGTTGTTTAGATATAAGAAAAACTCGCCAAGACCGCCCTTTACGCTATCGATGCCTGAGATGATATTTTTACCAACAAAAAATGAAACCAAAACAAGCAAGAGTATAAAACAGGCAAGCAAAATGACCATAGAAACGGCTAAGTTTCCAGCTTCGCTCATATCTTGTAAAGCTTTATCTTTCATATCATTTAGTAAATAAAGCTCATAGTTTCTAAAATTATCGATCAAATTTGTGATGCTTTGAAACCAACTAGCTGCTTCGATCTTGCCAGCTGTCTCATCTGGAGTGGCGATAGCACTTTTGATGATATCATCTATCTTTTTAAACTCATCACTTTGCAAGATCTCTTTTTGCAAGCTGTCTGCGTATGTGCCTGCGTTAAATTTCACGTAGTCATTTAAGAGATTTTTGATATTTGCGTTAAATGAAACCAAATTTACGTATGTATTTTTATCGATGTTATGTTTTATAAAGGCAGCATTTAGCACCGCCCTTGTGATACCAAAATACTCTTTGATCTTTGAGATACTAAAAATTCTAGCCAAGTTATCTTTCATATCAGACTCAGAGCTGCTTGCAAGGGAATTTTCAAAGATAAGTGTATTTTCGATCATATCGTGAAATTTAGGAGCTATGAGAGCAAAACTTTCTTTGTTATCTACTTTGGCTCTTATGCTATTAAGCTCGCTTGAGAGTTCATCTTTGTTAGAAAGCTTAGACAAAACGCCATCAACTTTAGCTCTTTGCTCTTTTAAATTTTTATCAGCATCTTTGCCATTAGCTATAAAGCCTGCACTATAACCGCGCTCTTTTTGAAGTTCATGGATAAATTCACTTTGTTTTATGATATCTTCGGCTGTATTAAGGCTTGATACAGCTTGGCTTCTAGTCTTAAAAACGCCATTTAAAATATAAATACTTGTTGCACTTAAACAAATAAGACTTAAAATTACAATTAGTAGGATCTTTATTTTTATACTTAGATTATTCATTTTTCATTCCTTTGCATTACAAGATACGATATATAGGCTATTTCTCCTAAAAACAAGGCAGATTTTATTACTTTAATAATTAAATATAACTTGAAAATATAAATTACATTTAAGCAATAATAAATTTACTTTACTAAACAAATGCCCTATTTTAGGATTTTAAGAAAATATTAATTACAAATAAATAATATAAATTAATAGAAATTATTTAAATTTTCTCTAAAATTTATGAAAATGAATAGATAAATTTGAAAAAGTAGTTAAAGATATTTTATAAGCAAGGATAAATTTAAGCAGGAGATCACTCCCCTGCTTTGAAATTATTTAGAAAATTTTGGCTCAGAAAACGCTGTAAGTTTTGGTGCTTCATCGCCTTGATATTTTCTGATATTTACAAGAGCTGTGTGGCTGATGTTGCCGTTTGCTAGCTTACTTGTTGGGATATCTATGGTTAGCACGTTTGCAGAGCCGTTTTTGCAGATGCCACTATCAAAGCCGTCATACCAAGCGCCCTCAGCTAGTTTTACAACGCCCTCTTTGATGTTTTTAGTCACATGAGCACCAGCTAGTACCTCGCCACGAGCATTAAAGACACACACCAAATCGCCTGTTTTTACGCCAAGCTCTTTTGCGTCATTTTCGTTTATCCATACTGGCTCGCGGTTAGCGATAGCATACTTGTCACGAAGTGAAGTTTGGCTTAGCTGTGAGTGCAAGCGGTCAGTTGGGTGGGCGCTTATCATGTGATATTTTGCTGGTTTATCTTTCATGCCTAGCCACTCGATCGGCTCAAACCAAGTTGGGTGCGCTTTGCAGTCATCATAGCCCATTTTCTCGATCGTATCTGAGTAAATTTCGATAAGACCGCTAGGCGTTCCAAGAGCGTTTAGCACAGGATCTTCTCTAAATTCGCCAAGTCTTACCCAACTATCACTATCTTGAGATGAGGCAAATGTGACTGGTTTGTTTTCATTCCAAAACTCTTCAAATGGCTTCATATCGCTTGCAAGCTCTGGCACAGCCTTGACCTGAGCGTAGGCTGCGTCATAGTACTCTTTGATCCAGTCAAATTCGTCTTTGCCGTTATCTGTGTAGGCTATGACTAAATTTTTAGCATAAGCCTTGCAAAGATCGGTGAAAATTTGATAGTCATCTTTTGCCTCACGGTATTTTTCAACGACTTGTTTCATTGGCACGATGTTCATGTTTGAGTAGTCGCCTGTCATAGTAATGTCGTTTCTCTCATACTCTGTTGTGACTGGAAAGACGATATCAGCCATCTTTGCTGTCGGTGTCCAGTAAGCTTCGTGAACGACAACCGTTCTAGGCTTTCTCCACGCTTTTAAATTTGTATTAGTATCTTGGTGGTGAACAAGTGGATTTCCGCCGACCCAGTAAATAAAGTCGATGTCTGGGTAGGTGATCTTTTTGCCGTCGTGATCTATCACTTTGCCAGGGTGAAGCAACGCATCAGCGATACGAGCTACTGGGAAAGCGTAGTTGGTTGCTTTTTGTAGCCAGCTTTGACCTGTGCCTGCTACTGCGGCTGCTTTTGCGACGAAGCGACCGTGTTTGTCAAACTCACCCGTATCAGTGCCGATAAACTCGCCTTTTTCGTTAAATTTACCCACACTTGCGCTATTTACGCCGCCGATGACTACGACTTTGCATGTTGGTGCGCCGCCGTTTGAGTAGTGGTAGCTTAAGCCAAAGCCTCCACCTGGTAGTCCGATCTGACCGATCATAGCTGCAAGTGTCACCATAGCCCAGTGTGGCTGCTCGCCGTGGTGAGCGCGCTGCATGCCCCAGCCACTCATTAGCATCGTGCGGTTGCTTACAAATGTATCAGCTAGCTCTTTTAAAGTATCTTTGTCGATACCACAAATTTTGCTCGCCCACTCTAAATTTTTAGGAGTGTTGTCTGTCTTGCCAAGTAGATATGGGAGAAATTTATCAAAGCCATAAGTGTAGTTTTCAATAAATTCTTTATCGTATTTGCCACTTTCATATAGGTAGTGCATCATACCTAGCATCATCGCTGTGTCGGTGTTTGGCACTGGAGCGATCCACTGAGCTTTGTCGAAGTATTGTGCTGTTTCAGACCTGATAGGATCGATCACGATCACTTTGATATCTTTTTTGTTTTTTAGCTCTTCAAAGTATTTAAAGCCTTGCTCATCAGTCGCTGTCCAAGCTATGCGAAGTGTCGCAAGTGGGTTTGCGCCCCAGATGACTACGACTTTTGAGTTTTCTAGCACTACTGGCCAGCTAGTTTGCTGCTCATAGACCTCGATACTACCTACAACGTGAGGCATGATGATCTGGCTAGCGCCTGTTGAATAGTCGCCTAGCGAGCCAACAAAGCCGCCACTAAGGTTCATAAATCTATGAAGTAAAATTCTTGAGTTATGCACATTGCCGCTTGATTTCCAGCCGTAACTGCCTGCAAAAACGCTTTGTAAGCCTTTTTGAGCTCTTGTTTTTTTAAGCTCTTTAGCAACTAGCTTGATCGCCTCTTCGTAAGGCACCTCGACCCACTCATCGATGCCGCGAAGCTCTGGTTTTGGGCTATCTGGGTTTTCTAGGTAGCTTTTTCTTACCATTGTGTGTTTGATACGACTTTTATAGATCATATCTGGTGTGTAGTGTTGAAGTGGGTTGTAAATTTCACTTGTCTTTTGGATAGGCTCTGACTTTACAGCGATGCCATTTTTAGTTGTAACTTTTAGCATGCCCCAGTGAGCAGCTGTAAGAGTTTCGCCATTTTTTACAACGCCCTTTTTAACCTCATCAGCAAACAAATTTGAAGCTGTTACGCCTGAAAGCAAAGGTGTCGCTGCAAGCGCTGTTGCACCTTTTTTTAGAAAATCTCGTCTGTTCTCGTTCATTGTTTCTCCTTATTTGCCTAAATTTACATCAGATGAGTGTTTTTGTAGGTACTCGATAACTAGCCACTCGTCTTTTTTCTCTATTGCGGTTCTGCCGATCATTGATTTTAGAAGTGACGGCCATTGATTTGCATTAAAATGCGTAGTTTGAGGCAACGCATGGCAAACGCCACAGCTCTCTTTATACATCTTATCAGCTTTTGCAAACATCGCATTTACATCAGTGCTAAAGCCATCTTTTTGAACAAAAACTGTGGTTTCTACCTCGTTCCATTTGCCGTTTTTGCCCTCTTTTATCACTTTAATATCAAAAGGTGCAGTTTTTGCAAATGCTACTGAGATGATCCTCGCGCCATCAGCAAAATAAACTACGTTGCTAACGGCTGGATTTTGATAGCCTTTTACTTTGATCTGCGCTCTGTCGCCGCTTGTTTGCAAAATTTCAACTGCGTTGGTTGGTAGCAGCCTGCCTATGCTCTTAGCTGAGTTTGCGTCAGCATATACGTCCTTTACGACATCTGTGTAGTTCATACCTGCACCAAATGCAGCACAAGCCACGATGGCTGATAGAATAATTTTTTTCATATCTCTCCCTTCAAAATGAAATCGTTCAAATTCTAGGGGCTTTTTGATTAATTACAAATCAAAATTAAAAATATATTTTAAGAATAACGCAGAAAATTTTATTTAAAAATAAGTAGAAACACGCCAGATACGATAAGGCAAACAGCTAAAATTTCTTTTAAATTTAGCCTCTCACCAAGAAATATGACAGCCAAAATGATAGCCAGCACAACGCTAAATTTATCAACTAGTGCCACTTGATAGACCTTGCCTGCTTGCATAGCTTTAAAATACATAAGCCACGAAAGCCCAGTCGCCATGCCACTTAGTATGAGAAAGAGCCAGTTTTTGGGACTTAACGAGCTTAGCGGTTGCCATTTTTTAGCCACGCTTAAAAGCAAAACAAGCATCAAAACGACAACGACCGTTCTTATAAATGTCGCAAAATCGCTGTCGATATCTTTCACACCTAGCTTTGCAAAGATCGCAGTAAGTGCAGCAAAAACAGCCGAAAGAGCTGCGTAGATAAACCACTCTGGCATCTTTATCCTTATAAATTTAAAGGGGCAAATTTACTTCGCCCCAAGCTAAATTTACCCCTCGTAGTCGCCAAGCATATCAAGCGTAGGAGCAAAATATAAAGCCCCAGTTACTGGCGTACTAAAGTCAAGCAGTCTATCTGAGTTGCCTTTTGGCTCGCCGATAAACATCTTTTTAAGCATAAGCTCAACCGTTGAAAATGTGCTTGCATAAGCGATGAAGTAAGTGCCTGTTTTGCTGCCTTCAGTAAATGGCATATTGCCACGCACGACCTTTTTATCGTCGCCGACATTTGCAGCAGCTGAGTGTGAATTTGTAGGTTTTACGCTCTCGTCCATCTCGATGTCATACTCTTTTGAGCGGCCTATAACCTTTTCTTGCTCGCTTACGCTTGTAGCGTTCCACTCTTTCATTTTGTGGAAGTATTTTTGAACAAAAACGTAGCTACCACCTTTAAATTTAGCATCCTCTTTGCCAACTTTTGCAAAGTGGTCTCTATCTTCGCCATCAGGGTTTTCAGTGCCATCGACAAAGCCGATGATCGCCCTGCCGTCGTGATACTTAAAGCCTTGAGTCTCATCTGTAAGCTCTGCAAATTTAAACAAAACTTCTTTGATATTTTGCGCCATGTCAAAGCAGTCAGCCGCATTTAGCGCGCGGATGTGGATGTGGATATCGCCCTTTGTGCTAACAGCTTCATGTTTATCGCCTTTGATCGCTTTAAAATTTACAAGCTCTTTTGGCAATTCTTTTGAAATTTCAAGCTTTTTCCAAGCATCATGACCCACGCCAAGGACGCAATTTACATTTTCATTTGCGCCAAATCTAACTTTAGCAGTTTTGTTTAAATTTACAACCAAAGCACAAAGCTTAGCAAAGCCCTCTTTACATGCTTTTTTGTCGCCTTTTAAAATCCATGTTTGAAAGACTGTGTTGTTGCCTGGTGCTTGTGTGACCTCTTGTGAATTTACACTCATTTTTTCTCCTTTAAATTTTGTTTTTATGCGATATTTTCTAAATTTAGTTGCTCGTTGATCTGCTCGTCGCTATCGTCAAAGACAAACTCGACCTTGTTTGCGCCAAAGCTCTTAGCTATCGCTTCAAGCGTGTCGCGAGCTGATTTATGAATTTTACTTTGAAGCTGTGAGATAAGGCGAACGCTCATCTTTTTGACTTCATTTCTAGCCTCTTCTATCAGCCTATTTTTATCTTCTTCTGTAAAAGTGCTACCAAAAAAGCCATTTAGCGAGTCAGGCAGCAAAAATGGTATAAATTTGCCGTTTTTTTCATCGTAAAATTTCATATCTGCGATTGAAAATTTATACTTACATGGAGGCATTTTTATCTTGTAGCTAGAGTTTGCGATCTGCATGATCTCAAGTCTAGGGCTAGTTAGATCGTAGATAAAATTTATCTCAAATTCAAATATCATCGAAAGCTTCTTCTCGCTTACTAGCCATCTTAGATACTCTTTGCCGAAATTTCCAAACGCATGATCTGTCTTTGTAACGATCTCTTTGCTATATACCTGAAAGACGGATAGTTCGCCGATGCTTTTAAGCTGCGAAATTTCAGTGCTGACTGAGACATTTTCGCTATCGTCTTTTGCCTTTTTTAGCGCCTTGTTTGACCTATAAAATGCAAATGCCAAAATAGCTAGCAAGATAGCTAATATCAAATTTGCGTATTCGCTCATATTTTCTCCTTTAAAGCCCGCATTTTATCCTAAATTTGTAAAGCAAAAGAAATTTATCACTCAGGCAAGGTGATGGGGCTCTTATAAGGCATGTGAGCTCCTACTATCTTTGTAGTCTCGTCTTCCAAGCCATCAAGCACCTTTTCTCTTGTTTTAGCAGCTTGAGCTGGATCTATATCATAAGTGATAGATATGCTTGGCTCGACCTCTTGCACTGCTAGGACGTGAAGAAGGTCAGATATAAAGATGATCTTGTCGTTATCTGCCTCAAAGCTTATCATATTGTGTCCTGGAGTGTGGCCGTAGGCTGGGATAGCCATGATCTTTAGCGCCCCGTTAAATAGCGGCTTTTTATGGTCAAAAAAGCTCTTATCATCCTTATAAAGCGATAAAATTTCTTTTGTCCTCTCATCTTTGCCCTTCATCCAGTAGTCCCACTCCTTTTCATCTATAAAAAGCTTGGCGTTTTTAAATGTCTTTTTGCCGCCATCTATGAGCCCGCCTATGTGATCAGGATGAGCGTGCGTGATGATGACGTAGGTTAGATCCTCTGGCTTTATATTTCCAAAAGTTTGCAGATCATACTTTAAAACCTCCAAGCTATCTTCATAGCCGCTATCTATGAGCGCCGTGTAGTCATCGCACTTTGCAAACATTACGTTGTGTTTGTTTGGTAAATTTTTAGTATTTGCCACAAGCTCTTTTTGCGCCTCATCTTTGGCTATTAGCTTATCTACTGGCGCATCAGTCGTCTTTAGTGAAAATACATAAAGATTGCATCCGCCCATAGCTCCTATCCATACTTGATCGTTTTGCTTGCTAACCACCTCATCATCGGCACAAAAAGCCAAAGTGCAAAACAACACAAGGCTTAATAAACTCTTTTTCATATCTCATCCTTGAATAAATTTGCGAAATTTTAGTCCTGTAAATTTAATGAAAGTTAATGCTCGCTACTTTAAAAGGTAGCGAGCTTGTAAATTTAGAAGAGTTGAGTGAAAGAAAAGCCGTTTTTATTAAGCGTATCTTTAATCTTTTCTTGATGCTCAAGACCCTTTGTCTCAAGCGTGATAGTGATGCTTGCATCGCCGTAGTCAAGCTTAGTAGAGAAGCGGTCATAGTCGATCTTAACGATGTTTGCATTTGCTGATTTTAGACTATCAGTTAGGCTCATGAGCGCTCCTGGCTTATCTACAAGTGTGATTTGCAAGGTCATCTTGCGGTGAGACTTGATAAGACCCTTTTCGATGATGATAGAAAGCACCTGAACATCGATATTTCCGCCACTTAGCACCACGCCTATCTTTGCGCCTTTTTTAAATTTGATCTTATCATGCATAAGTGCTGCCACGCCAGCTGCGCCAGCTCCTTCAACTACGATCTTTTGCGTCTCCAAGAGGAACAAAATCGCAGTTGCGATCTCCTCATCATCGACCTGAACAAACTCATCCACGCACTCAACGATATTTTTAAGCGTTATCTCGCTCGCATCACGCACAGCGATGCCATCAGCTATGGTGCGAACCGACTTTGAGTTTATGCTCTTTTTAGCGCCGTAGCTGTTAAACATCGCTGGAGCGCCCTTTGCGCCGACGCAAACGACTTTGGTTTTTGGATTGACTTGTTTTATACAGCTTGCCACGCCGCTAGCTAAGCCACCACCGCCAACTGGCACTACAACCATATCAAGGTCGCTTATCTCATCAAGCATCTCAAGACCCACAGTGCCCTGCCCTGCCATGACGTACTCATCGTTAAATGGATGAACAAAGGTCATATCTTTTTCTTTGGCGTAATTTACTGCAAATTCATACGCCTCATCAAAGTTATCACCTTTTAAGATCACTTCAGCGCCAAGGTCCTTTGTGCCAGCTACCTTTAGAAGTGGGGTTGATTCTGGCATGACGATGCAAGCATGCACACCAAATTCTTTTGCACTTATCGCCACGCCTTGAGCGTGATTGCCAGCGCTTGCAGCCACGACGCCACGTTTTCGCTCCTCCTCGCTTAAGCTAGCTATTTTGTTATATGCGCCTCTTATCTTGTATGCGCCCGTTCTTTGTAAATTTTCTTCTTTCAGATAGACATTTGCGCCTAAAATTTTGCTAAGTTTTGCACTTAGAGCAAATGGAGTTTTATTTACAAAGTGACCGATCGTTATCTTTGCTTGGATTATTTTGTTTAATGAAACCATTTTTAACTTTCCTTTTAAAATTTATCTTTTGCCTCTAGTAGCACGCCGCACTCGATGTGATGAGTGTTGGCAAACTGATCAAAGAGCGCAAATTTTATCACTTTATGGCTTTTAGTAAGCTCATTTAGATTTTCTTTTAATGTCTCTGGGCTGCACGAGATGTAGATGATGTTTTTGAAATTTCTAATGAAATTTATGACGCTTTCACTAAGTCCTGCGCGTGGTGGATCGACAAGGACGTGCGAGAAGTTAAAGTCGCTTAAATTTATATCTTTTAGCCTATTAAACTCCCTAACGCCAGCAAATGCGCTCATCAGCTCATCAGCGTCCATTCGCAAAAATTTGATATTATCTGCCCCATTTAGCTCGCAGTTTTTAAGGGCATTTGCGATCGAGCTTTTTGAAATTTCAGTGGCAAGAACGTTTTTAAATTTAAACGAAAGCGGGATAGTAAAATTCCCATGTCCGCAGTAGAGCTCTAGCAAGTCAGCGCCACCCTCAACGCACTCTTTTGCCCAAGCTATCATCTTCTCATTTACCGCTTTATTTGGCTGGATAAAGGCATTTTCACTTAGGCTAAATTTATAAATTTGCCCATCAACATTTAGCTCATCAACTAAATTTAGCTCGCCGCTAAGAAGCTTTTGACCACGAGATCTAGCTAGGATCATCACATCAAGCTTGCTAGCTAGAATTTTCATTGCCGCTTCAAACTCACTATCAAGCTTTTTGTGATAAAGAAGCGTGACTAAGGTGCCGCTTTTACAGGCGATAAACTCCACTCCAAAGAGCTTTGTGCGTAAAATTTCATCATCTTGCAAGCTCTCAAGTAGCCTTGGCATGAGATGTAAAATTTGCTCGCAAACCTTTGGGCACTCATCTACAAAGACCTTTTTGCCTTTTTCGCTTGCATGCATAGTATAGCTAAGCTTGCTGCCCTCGTGCCAGATGCCAAACTCAGCCCTCGTGCGGTAGTGCTTTGGGCTTGAGCTAAAAACATCAAATTTACCCTCGTAAAAGTGGGAGAAATTTTGCTTGATAAGATCAGTTTTAAATGAAATTTGCTCACTATAAGGAGTAAAAAGAGTGCATGATCCGCACTCTTTTAGGTATTTGCAGTCCAAATTTATGCTGCTTTCTCTTCGACTTTTTTACCGACAAATCTAACCAAAGCCCAGATCGCTAAAAATCCGCAAGGAAGTGCGATCCAAACGCTAAGACCAAGTGCGACCGGCAAGTAGCCAACAAGCACACAAACCGCACAAACGCTAAGTGCGTAGATCATCTGCGTTGAGACGTGATCGATGTGGCTACATCCTGCGCCCATTGATGAAAGTATCGTAGTGTCTGATATCGGCGAGCAGTGATCACCAAAGATAGCGCCAGTTAGAACGCTTGAGATATTTACAATCATATAAGCGTGCATCGCATCGCCATCTAAGCCGTAGTTTTTGCCCACTGCATAAGCTAGCGGGATAGCAAGAGGCATCAAAATACCCATTGTGCCGTAGCTGGTGCCAGTTGAGAAGCTGATAAATGAGCCAAGGATGAAAACAGCCACTGGCAGGATAAATTTAGGCGTTGAATCACTTAGCAAATCAACCAAATATCTTGAAGTGCCAAGCTCTTTTATAACCGCGCTAAGGCTCCAAGCAAGAAGCAAGATGACGACCGTGATGATCATAGTTTTCCAGCCCTTTACCCACGTGCTAATAGCCTCTTTTACATCAAAAATTTTGCGCCAAACGCCCATGACGATAGCTACAATACTAGCGAGCAATGCTGCTTGAAATAGCGATGTAGCAGAGTCAGCTGCGCCAAAAGTATCTTTAAATGTTGAAAATGAAAGCGGATTTGCAAGTGCATTTTTAAGAGTATCGCCCTCAAGTGCAGCAAGACCGCTAAAATAAAAGCTAGTAAATGCGCCGATAACTAGCACAAGAAGCGGCACTATCGCATTTGAAGCGCTTAGTTTTACGCCCTCTTTTGGCTCAAGAGTCTTGTCTTCAAGGTCTTGAATTTGAGTTTTGCCTGAGTGAAGCTCGCCTCTTCTAGCGCGTCTTTCGGCTGCTAGCATAGGACCATACTCGCGTTGCATCAAGGCTGTGCAGACGATGAAAAACAAGATAAAGAGGTTGTAAAATCTATATGGAATGGTCTCGATAAATATAGAATAAGCGTTTATGCCAGTCTCGCCGATAAGCTCATAGCCCTTTTCGATGAGCGAAACCTCAAGTCCAACCCATGTAGAGATGATAGCAATACCTGCAATCGGTGCTGCAGTAGCGTCGATGATGAAGGCTAGTTTTTCGCGGCTGATTTTGAATTTATCGCTTATTGGCCTCATGATAGGACCAACGATTAGGGCGTTTGCGTAGTCATCGAAAAATACAAAAATACCCATAAGCCAAGTTGAAATTTGAGCTGAAACGCCTGTTTTTGCCTTTTTGCTAAGCCAAAGAGCGACCGCCTTTGTGCCGCCCATCTTTGTGATGAGTGCGACCACGCCACCGATACAAAGCACTTGAAGCAAGATGCCTGAGTCGGTCTTGTCAGCCATCGAGTCAACGACCCTTGAAACGATGCCAGTAAAGCCTTTTACGATACCCATAAAGACGTTTTCATTGATGATATTTATGAGAAACGTTCCGCTAAAAACACCGATAAATAGCGACAATATAACGTCTTTTGTGATAAAAGCAAGCGCTATGGCCACAACTGGCGGTATAAGCGTGAAAACGCCGTAAATTTGTGCGTTTCTTTTGGCGACTTCTGGATCAACACCAAAAAGCGCGGCACTAAAAAATAGTAACAATAAAATTTGTCTCACAAGAACTCCTTAAAATTTTTCTATCGCAAGTCCAGCCCAAGTCTGCGTATTTGCCATGACTTCGACCCTGTTTATATTGACACTTCCAGGCATATTTAGACAATTTACCAAAATCGTCGCGATATCCTCAGACGTGATGAAATTTGTGTTTTCATAAAGACTATCCGCCTTTGCCTTATCTCCTCTAAATCTAACCTCGCTAAATTCAGTCTTGCAAAGCCCTGGCTCGATGTTTGTCACCCTTATATTTGTACCAACTAGATCGTTTCTTAAATTTAGACTAAACTGCTTTACAAAGGCCTTTGTGGCACCATAAACGTTACTGCCAGGATACGGCCACGAGCCAGCTGTTGAGCCTAGATTAAAGATATAGCCCTTTTCTTGCTTGTAAAGTAGCGGCAAAACGGCCTTTGTCGAGTAGATAAGCCCCTTGACGTTTGTGTCTATCATCGCCTCAAAGTCCTCCACCTTCGCATCTATCGTCTTTTCTTGTCCCAAGGCAAGTCCAGCGTTATTTACAAGCACTTCGATATCTTTAAATTTATCAGGCAGGCTATCAACTGCGTCAAAAACAGCCTTTTTATCACGTATGTCAGCTACGATGATGTGCGTATCGTCAAGCTCGCTTGCAAGCTTTTTTAGCCTATCTTCACGCCTTGCAAGAGCTACTATCTTGTAGCCCTCTTTTGAGAGTCTTCTAGCGATCGCCTCGCCAAAGCCAGATGTCGCACCTGTCACAAAAGCTGTCTTTTTCATATCTCTTCCTAATTAAAATTTGGCTTTAAACCAAGCTCTTCTAAAAATTTAATATTTTTTTCGTTTTTATCTTTAATCGCATAATCAAGCGCGTTAAATCCCGCATCATCAGTGGCGTTTATATCAGCGCCGTTATCCATCAAAAGCTTTAAAATTTCTGGCGTCGCGTGAGCTGCTGCATGCATGAAAACGCTTCTATTTGTATGCTCTAGGCCACACGTATCTTCTACTTGCATCATGCCTAAATTTATCATATTCATCTTAGATTGCTCGTCGATATAGCTCTCGTTTGCGTTTGCCCCACTCTTTAGCAAAAGTTCGCAAAGAGGCGCATCCTCAAACTGCACAGCGTAAAAAAGCGCGCTTTTTCCAAAGAAATTTTTGTGATTTACGTCGGCTCTGTTTTTTAGCAAAAGTTTAACGTTTTCTATATTTTTAAGGGCAAAAAATAGCGGCGTCTCATCGCCTAAATTTATATCCGCTCCACGCCTGATGATCTCAGCTATCATCTCTTTGCTCTTTTCATTTAAAAGTGCCACATTTAGCAGCCCAGTTAGCTCTGCGGTGGTAAAATTTTTCGAGTAGAGTAAATTTGCTAGCTCATCTTGACTTATCTTTTGAGCCATCATCTTTTGCTCTGGGGTTAAAATTTTAGCCTTATTTACATTTTTGCCGACACTAAAGCTTAAAAACTCATTTACCACGCTAGTTGCGTAGTATGCGGCACTTTCACTATCAAGACCAAGGCCTTCATAAAATTTAACCAGCGGAGTTTGAGCGTTTTTATAAGCTTCGCTGAATTTTTTATATTTTAAAAAGTTAAACAAGCTCTCATTCGCCCAGTATCTAAAGTACTCCATTTGAGCGTCTTTTTGAGCCTCAGCAGCTTCTGGCTTTGCAAGCTCTTTTTGATATATTTCAGGGGCAAATGAGGCTTTTAGCAAGATCCATCTAAATTTATTTAAATTTTCTCTATAAACGCCCTCGCCAACACAGCTTTGAGACTCGCTTCTAACAGCCACACTCGCATCAAAAAGCTCTTTTACCTCTTTTAAATTTAAAAGCGAGCCATCACAGTAAAATAGCCCCTCATTCGCGTAAGCAAGCTCATTTGGAGTAGTTTTAAAGCTCTCTTTTTTAGCAAGGTCACTGCACTCTAATGCATGTAAATTTACAAAAAGAAAACTGCTAAAAAAGAGAAAAAAAGCTACTTTTTTCATCAAAGCTCCTTAAAATTTCGCGATATTGTAACAAATTTATATACTAAACTCGCTTATTTCATTAAAATTTAGGTATTTATAAATTTGATCTTTTTTTAAACTAAGGCTATCTCTTACTATCTTTTTATACTCACTAACGCTTGGCAAACGCCCTAGTAGCGCGCATACAGCGGCCAGCTCAGCACTTCCTAGATAGACCTTTGCACCCATGCCCATTCTGTTGTCAAAATTTCTTGTCGAGGTCGAAAAAACAACGGCATTGTCATTTACTCTTGCTTGATTACCCATACAAAGCGAGCAGCCTGGCACCTCAGTCCTAGCCTCCAGCCTCCTAAATATCTCATAAACACCCTCATCTTCAAGCGTCTTTTTATCCATCTTAGTTGGCGGCGCGATCCAAAGCCTAGTTGTAAGCTTGCTCTCACGCTCTAAAATTCTAGCAAGCGCCCTGTAATGCCCGATATTTGTCATACAGCTACCCACAAAAACTTCGTCGATATCGTGCGCTCTTTTGCTATCAGCTAAAATTTCACTTAGCGTCGCCACGTCGTCTGGGTCGTTTGGACAGGCAAGGATCGGCTCATCTATCTGCGACAAATCAATCTCTAAAATTTCAGCGTATTTTGCGTCCTTATCGGCTCTTAAAAGAGTTGGGTTTTCTAGCCATTTTTGCATCTTCTCTTTTCGCCTAGCAAGCGTTTCACGGCTCTCGTACCCTGCTTTTATCATCGCTTCAATTAGCGCAACGTTTGAGCGAACGTACTCCGCGACGCTAGCCTCGCTTAAATTTACCACGCAAGCAGCCGCCGAGCGCTCAGCCGAAGCATCACTTAGCTCAAATGCCTGCTCCACTTTTAGACTCTCTAATCCCTCGATCTCTAAAATTTTACCTGCAAAAATGTTCTTTTTATTTTTCTTTTCAACGCTTAAAAGCCCTTTTTTGATAGCAAAATAAGGTATCGCATTGACAAGATCACGAAGCGTCACGCCCTCTTTTAGCTCGCCTTTAAATTTGATCAAAACCGACTCTGGCATATTTAGCGGCATCATACCAAGCACCGCCGCAAACGCCACTAGGCCGCTGCCTGCTGGAAAGCTAATGCCAATAGGAAATCTCGTGTGACTATCGCCACCAGTGCCCACCGTATCAGGCAAGACCATGCGGTTTAGCCACGAGTGGATGACGCCATCACCTGGCTTTAGGCTCACACCGCCACGCAAATTTATAAATTTAGGCAGGCTATTTTGCATCTCAAGGTCGCTTGGCTTTGGATAAGCAGCCGTGTGGCAAAAGCTTTGCAAGACAAAATCCGCCCCAAAACTAAGGCTAGCAAGCTCTTTTATCTCATCTCTAGTCATCGGCCCAGTGGTGTCTTGCGAGCCAACGGTCAAAATTTCAGGCTCCACGTATGCACCAGCTCTCACGCCAGCCTTGCCACAAGCCTTGCCGACCATCTTTTGAGCGAGCGTATAGCCACCGCCTAGCTCTTTTGGCTGATCTGGCTTTATGAAAATTTGTTCCTCGCCAAGTCCCAAGGCCTCTCTAGCCTTTTTAGTCACTTGCCTACCTATCATCAAAGGTATCCTGCCGCCTGCTCTTATCTCATCACTTAGGGTGTTTGGGCTAAGTTTAAAATTTGCCACGAGCTTCTTTTGGGCGCCTGCGAGCTTATAAATTTCGCCCTTAAATGGATAAATTTCTATCTCATCGCCCATTTCTAGCTCATTTACGTTTGCGACTATCGGCAGCGCGCCACTATCTTCAGCGGTGTTTAAAAATATCGGAGCTATGGTTGTGCCGATCACGATGCCACCCGTTTTTTTGTTTGGCACGCCCTCTATCTCATCGCCAAGGTGCCACTGGATAGAGTTTATACCGCTCTTTCTGCTGCTGCCAGTGCCGACCACGTCGCCAACATATGCCACGCTCTTGCCGCGACTTTTTAGCTCTTTTAGGATTTCTAGCCCCTCAGGCATCTTTTTAACAAGCATCGCCTTTGCATGAAGCGGTATGTCAGCCCTTGTGTATGCCTCACTAGCAGGGCTTAGATCATCAGTATTTGTCTCGCCAGGCACCTTAAAAACCACTGCCTTTATGCACTCACTAAGTGGCTTTTTGTGCATAAACCACTCGGCATTTGCCCAAGAGAGAAGCACCTCTTTTGCAAATTTATTGCTATTTGCTAGCCTTGCTATCTCGTCAAAATGCTCATGCACCAAAATAATATTTTTTAGCTCATTTGCCGCAGCTTGTGCGATAAGATCATCGCTATTTTTTAGCGCTCGCACCAAAATTTCCACGTTATATCCGCCAAGCATCTTGCCTAAAATTTTAATGGCACGAACCGCGTCAAGACCGTCTATCTTAAGACCTTCTATCACCTCGCCAAGAAATTCCGCCTTTATCTTTGCCGCATCATCAACGCCAGGATTTACGCGATTAGCAAGCAAATTTATAAGAAATTTTAGCTCGTTTTGTGCCTTCTCATCGCCGCTAGAGTCGCCAGCAAGTTTTATCAGCTCACAAATTTCGCTTATTTGCTTGGCATTTAGCGCAAGCGGTGGCACGCCCTCTTTTTCTCGCTCACTCACGTGTTTTTCGTAGTCGGTAAAAAAGCTCATAAATTTCCTTTGTGATTTTGCTCGTTTTTAGTCCAAAATCGCTGATTTTACTTGCATTTTATCAAAAAGCAAAACAATCTAAAGTAAAATTTGCCCAAAATTTCAAATTTCAAGGAGCAAATGTGTCAAAAGCCTACCTAAAATCGCCCATTGGAATTCTAGAGATCGTTGCTAGTGAAAATGGAATTTGTGAGATAAATTTTGTAGATAAATTTAAAAAAGTAGCGGTAAAGGATGAAAATTTAAAGCTTTGCCTTGATGAGTTAGAAGCCTATTTTAAGGGCGAGCTTAAAAAATTTAGCGTTAGACTTGATATAAAAACGACCAAATTTAGAGCAAAAATTTATGAGGCTTTACAAAAAGTGCCATACGGCGAAACGACCACATACGCAGCTCTTGCACTTGCTGCAGGCCATAAAAACGCTTACCGAGCAGCAGGCTCAGCCAATGCCAAAAACCCACTGCCTATCATCATCCCTTGCCACAGAGTGCTCTCTCACAGCGGCCTTGGTGGCTACTCAGGCGGAGAAGGTCTGCCAACTAAAATTTGGCTATTAGAACACGAAGCGAAGCACAAATAGTTAAAAATTTAAATTTGACCTTCAAAAGCGTCTATCAAATTTTAAAATTTCATGAACGAGTAATTTCGGCTCTAAAATTTGAGCTAAGCGATAAGCGAAGCCAAATTTTAGTAGTCAATTCTTGCGAGTGAATGAAAGTTTTAAAATTTGCAAACACTAAAGGTATGAGCAGAAAAAAACCGAGATAAAATTTAAAGCAGCTATATAAAGAATTAAATTTAAAAAATATTAAAAACCCCAACCCAGCTTAAACCAGGTTGGAGTTTATTAAATTCAGTAGTTTGCATTAAACAAATTTTAGTTTGTTTATTAAGAAGTTAAAACCTCTTCTTCCTAACATCCTCTACTATAGCTTTAGCCATCTCATCTACTTCTGATGTTACTTCATTTGCTTGGTTTGCAATTACAACGTTTTCTTTTGTTAGGTGATCTATTTGAGCAACTGATTGATTTATCATATTTATACCTTCACTTTGCTCTCTTATAGATTCACTCATCTCATTTATTGATTGAGCTAATACATTTGTATTTGCTTCTATCTCACCTAGAGATTTTTGAGTTCTCTCTGCTAGTTTTCTAACTTCATCAGCAACGACGGCAAAGCCTCTACCATGTTCTCCTGCTCTGGCTGCTTCTATTGCAGCATTAAGTGCTAGAAGGTTTGTTTGATCTGCTATATCTCTAATGATAGTTATGATGTTTTTAATTTCATCACTTTGTCTTATAACATCAGCTGTCTTTTGAGAGATGGCATTCATTGAGCTAGACATTTGCTCTACTGCAGCTGCGCTTTCTTGTAAGCTATTTGCTTGTGTGTTTGCTGAGCTTGCTACTTTAGAAACTGACTCAGCTAGAAGTTTTGCTTTTTCTTCTAGGGTTTGGGCTTGGTTTAAATTTGAGTTTAGCATAGAGCAAACTACTTCGCCCATGTTTTTAACGCCAAGTATCATATCTTTTAGGTCGGCTTCCGCACCCTCTGGGACTTCCATAGTTGGTGTAAAGTCATTCTTGGAATATGTATTTAAGATAGTAGTTACGCTTCTAATATTATGAGTTATGCCAGCAAAGAAGCTGTTTAGTAGTGTTCTTAGCTCGGCCAAAGAAGGGTTGTTTGGATCTTGGTTGATATTAACGCCTAGTTTGCCTTTATTAACGGTATTTACAACGGCATTGAGCTCACCAATCATCGCATTATCTTTTTTGATGCCTTCGATCACTTCGCTAATATTTTCATTTATGACCTTACTCATCTGTCCAAATTCATCTTCTCTATTTATGTTTAATTTAGCTGGAGCATCAGCCTTATATGTAACAAATTTAAAGACTTCGGTTAATTTATCTTGTATGGTCTTGATAGGTTTTAGAGATCTTTTTAAAAGGAAGAAAACAAATGCAGATAAAATAACAATAAAAAGAACAGCCATAATAGCTTGTATTTTAAGTAGTGGCATAGTATTTGACGTAAATACATCTTTTTGCATAGCAGATATAGCCAGCCAGCCACGATCGTTTAGCTCTATAAAGTCAGCATATAAGTCTTCACCTTTTAAATTTTTATATAGTATAAGACCATTCTCGTCAAAATCCTTTGCTTTGTATCGCTCGATTAACTTTTTGGTTAGTTCAGGGGCTGTATTTATTATATTTTTATCAGGGTGGATGATGATCTTACCATCTTTATCTGCAACAAAAGCATAGCTATAATCAGTCTTGCTGATACTCATGATTTCTTTGCTAAGATCTTCTATACTTACATCAGTTGCGGCAATGCCTATGTCTTTTATCGGCGCAACAAAGCTTATCACCATTTGTTGCAAAGATGCAGATACGTAAGGATCGGTAAAGGTAATGCCATTTTTTTGCTTAGCTAGTTTATACCAGCCTCTCGTTCTTGGATCATAGCCATCTTTTGGGGTTTCGTTTTTACCATTTGAGCGGTACATCGCACCGTCATTATAGCCAGCATAAACAAGCCCAACCTCTTTATTTGACATCGATTTGCCTTGAGCTAAGATGGCGTCGATACCGTTGCGGTTTTCATCTAGCTTAGACAGGATAGAAGACATACTATCGACAATATGAAGATTATTGTTAAAAAATATATCCATTGCATCTTTAATATCTTTTAGAATTTGGCGCTGAGCTTGTGTGACTAGCTCGATGGTTTTACTCTGGGCAGTGTAGTAACTAGCGGCTGACATAGCCACAAACGAGATACATAGAGCAACTATTAGCATTAGTGCTATTTTATTGGTGATTGACTTCACACGAATTCCTTTACATATGATTTACATTGTCGCAATATCGGCTAGTTTAAAAAGAATTGTATAGCTGTTTAAGAAGTTTTTCTTTAAAAATAAGAAATTCTGATCTAAAAGATAAATTTAAGGTCGCTCTTTTATCAAATTTAAAAGATTTTCTCTGATATTTTCACTAGTTAAATTTGAAATTTCGCTGTAGAAATTCCCCTCTTTATCTAGCAGATAGATAGCGGAGCTGTGAGCGACAGAGTAGCCCATAGCAGAGTTTTTAAGATGCACTTTTTGGTATTTTACGCCGTAGTTTTTAGTGGCTTTTGGCAGATCATTCATCTTTAGCCCGTCTGCATCTTTGTAGAAATTTTTTGCCATTAGGGTTAAATTTTCAGGCGTGTCGCGCTCAGGATCAATAGTGATGAAAAGTAGCTCAAAGTCGTCTCTTTTTAGTTTATTTAGCTCATCGCCCACAAGAGAGAGCGTAGTAGGGCAGACATCGGGGCAGTAAAGATAACCAAAATATATCGCTTTATACTTGCCGTTATAATTTTTAAGGCTCACTTCGCCATGCTCTGAAAGCGCCTTAAAATCATACTTGTTCGGCTTTATAAAAAGCATCGCAAGACCAGCGCATATTAAGATTATTATTAAGCCCCAAAGTGTCTTTTTCATCATTTGCCCTTACATTTTTAGATCAAGATCGACAAAAAATCCAGTCTCTTTTTCGCCATCAAGCAGCTTAAACCTATACCTCATAAGATCGACCACGCAAGCACTTAGCACGACTTGAGCTATTAGATTATCGCCTCTTTGCTCAAGTCTAGCTTTTATCAAGCCCATGTTCATGTTTATGCCATCGATTACAAGATTTGGATCTTTTAGCCCTAAATTTTTGCCATTAATGATCTTAAAGCTAAACGGCCTCATCGCAAAGATCGGTCTTGGCGAGATATCTATCTTTAGCTTAGCGCCATTAAATTTCACCTCGCAAGCATCTTTGTTTAGATCGCATTTTAGAGGATCAAGCGATGTATTTACATCGGCAAATTCAGGCGGATCCTCTTTGCTGACCATAAATTTATGACCTATCCAAAAAGCGCCTGCTACGATAAAGATGAGTGAAAAAATGATTAGAATTTTTTTCATTATTTAAAGTTTTTAGTTACTCCGATATTATCAAGCTTGATGCTTTCGCCGTTGCTAAATTTTAGCTCCAAATCAACCTTGTCGCCATCTTTTATGGGTTTGTTTAGATCCATAAGCATGATATGAAGACCGCCAGGTGCTAACTTTGTCTCGCCATTTTTTGGGATAACGGCGTCTTCAACCTGAACCATAGCCATCATGCCATTTTCCATCTTGTGAGTGTGAATTTCAGTGCTTTTACAAACACTTGAATGAACGCCAACTAGCTTTACATCGGCATTTGAAGCGTTTTTGATATTCATGAAAATAGCGCTATTGTTTGTGCCAGGCTTTGTGTCTCTTGCTCTGACATTTTCTAGGCTTATATCTGCCGCCATAAGAGTAGAAGCTGCTAGCATAGCACCAAAAACAAGTTTTTTCATATATTTTCCTTTATGGTAAATTAATAATGGTTTTCAGATTATACATATAAAGAAACTAAAATTCCCTTTAAAATTTAAAAATTGAAATTTTTTAGGTTATAATTACGCACTAAATTTTACTTTTTGGGACACTTCACTTGAAAAAGATACTATTTTTCTTCATCGCGTTAGCGCCTTGCCTTTTTGCCCAAAATTACGAAGAAATTTACTTAAAAAATGGCCCATCTGCCGTCATAGAAGCCATTGAGAAGAACATTTTAAGTAAGGACTACTGGCTAAACAAGCTCAAAGACAAGGACGTTAGATACGGATATTACGACAACGAGATACTTTTAAGCGTGGTTGATAAGACTGACAAAGAGCTTGAGGTCATCTCTTATAAAGACGGAGTTACAAAAAAACTCTTTAGCTCAAGCGTCATCGTTGGCAAAAATGGCGACAAACTGCTTGAGGGCGATCTAAAAACGCCAGTTGGCGTCTATCAGCTTACGCGTAGATTTACGCCAAATGACAGATATCTTGGACCTCTTGCCTTTTCTCTTTCATATCCAAATTTGCTTGATAAACTTGCAAAACGTAATGGCAGCGGTATCTGGATACATGGCTATCCACTTGATGGTCAAAGGACAGATGAGCTAAAGACAAAAGGCTGCGTAGCTATGCAAAATGACATTTTGATGAAATTTGACGAAGTTATAGACCACAAAAAAACGCTCGCATTTATCTACGAGGACAAGCGTCCAGAAGCAAGCGCGAACGACATAGCAGTGATCATCTCTGGAATTCTTAACTGGAAGAAGACTTGGAGTGAGAGTGACATTGATAGCTATTTGAAATTTTATGATAAAGATTTTGAGCGATATGATGGCATGAGTTTAGAAAATTTTAAAAATATGAAACGAGCGATCTTTTCTAAAAAAGAGAAAAAACATATCGCTTTTTCAAATTTTCTCATCACGCCTTATCCAAACCTTAAAAACGACAAGCTCTTTCGCGTGAGTTTTTATGAGGATTACGCTGCTGATACGCATAAATTTGCAGGTCAAAAGACCCTTTATGTCAAGCTTTATGGCGATGAGATGAAAATTTTTATAGAGGAGTAGAAGTGGAAAAATCTCAAGAAGTAAAAGAGAAGATAGAGAAAATTTTAGAGGCGAGGTCTGCATTTTTTGCTGAGCTAGACCGCCAAGTGCCAAAGAAAAATGGCACTGACGTCTTTGACTTTAGCAAGGTCAAAGAGGCCGATCTAAAAGAAATTTACGCTAAATTTTACGCATTTGACTACAACGTAAGAAAGCTCTTGCCTGACGTTTATAAAGCTTATGATGTGAATTTCAATGTCTGAGATACGCTTAAACAAAGCAGCTTACATCCACAATCTAACTAAAATTTGTGACAAAGCTGGCGGAAAAGAAAAAGTGATCGTCGTGCTAAAAGATAACGCTTATGGGCACGGTGCGAGGCTCATAGCTAGCGAGGCTAAGAAATTTGGCATAAAAAACTGCGCTGTAAAGAGCGAATTTGAAGCAAATGAGATCGCTGATATCTTTGAAAATATCTTGATCCTCTCGCACATCCCAACAGGCGATGAGAGCACTAAATTTACCTACGCTATAAACGACATAGACGCACTTTTAAAGATAAAAGAAAATACAAAAATCAACCTCGCCATCGACACTGGCATGCATAGAAATGGGCTTGATATAAGCGAGCTTGATTATGCGTTTGAAATTTTAGCTAGGAAAAATTTAGAGCTTCTTGGCGCTTATACTCACTTTCGCGCAAGCGATGAGCTAAATGCTGATTATTTCGTGCAAAGAGAAAACTTTAACGCCGCAAAAGCGAAAATTTTAGCTCTTTGCGATGAGTTTGGTATAAAAAAACCGATCTTTCACTCTCACAACTCAGCCGCCCTTGAAAGAGCTAGCGCGGTTGAAGATGAGATGGTGCGCGTGGGCATCGCTCAGTATGGATATGCTCAGTTTAACGGCTCATTGGAGCTAAAGCCAGTGCTTTCACTTTGGGCAAAGCGCGTTAGCAGACGCGTTTTAAAAAGTGGTCAAAGCGTGGGATATGGGGCTAAATTTATAGCCAAGGACGATATAAACGTCGCTACTTACGATCTTGGATATGGCGACGGACTGCTAAGATACAATGGACTTGGCGAGCTAAGACTTGCAAACGGCGAGCTAGTACTTGGTAAAATCTCGATGGATAGCTTTAGCTGCAAAGATAGTGGCGAGTGGGTCTGTGTCTTTGAGGACGCGAATGTCTGGGCTAACTTTTTTGGCACGATAAACTACGACATCTTGGTCAAACTCTCGCCAAATATCACTAGAAAATTTATATAAAGGTAATATGTGAAAAAGATCGTTTTATTAGCTCTTGCAAGCCTTGCTTTTGGTGTGCAAGAGAGTGAGTTTAAAGTCTATGAGCAGATACTAAATCAGCTTGATACAAAGCAGATCCCAGCCTTTGTCGTCCAAACTGCAAAGCCAAATTTGCCAAGCAGGGTCGATGAGATGATCACGCTAAAAGATGTAAGTAGCGACGGGCTAAACATACATGGCGAGTTTGTCTTAAATGAGACCAAGACAAAGAAGCTAAAAGGCTACAACAAGGCTCAAATTTCGGCTTTAAAAGATGAATTTTATCAAAACGGAAAAGAGGCGCTTTGCAACTCAGGCATGGCAAGAGCTGCGCTAAATCGCGGCATCACGCTAAGTGGTAGCTACGGCTTTGAGGGCAGGCATCTTTTTGATTTGAAGCTGGATAAGAGTAGTTGCGAGTAGCCATTTTTGCTCTGGTTTTTTGCTCGCTAGCTCTGGCTCTGACGCCAGATATGGCGGCGAAAAATCACGCAACATACTACAAAAAAAAGCTCCCATTTATCTGCACACCGACGCTAACGCTTAATGATATCTTAAACGTGGGCGATACGCTCATCTACAGATACGCCGTCAAACACGCAAGAAAGCAAGAGATCAAAAGGCTTGAAGAAAAAGAGCTTTTGGAATTTATCGAGGCTATAAAAAAAGAGAATTTAAGAACCGCCTGCAAGGATAAAGAAATTTTAAATATGCTAAGCATCGGCGTTAGCTTGGATGAAATTTTCTACTCAGAAAACGGCGAACTAATCTTTGAATACACGATAAAAGATGAAGATTGCAAGAAACTGCAGTGAAATTTGGGGTTAAATTTCAGCTTTTGGGTTGTAAATTTGACTTTTTACAAATTCCTGCTCGTTTGCTTTAATAAATCACTAAATTTAGAGCCGAAATTACTCGCTCATGAAATTCTAAATTTTGCCTGATGCTTGTCTGATGATAAAGCGCATGCAGTGCGTTAGCACGATTGCATGCCACCTCTAACGTTGTCGGAGTTAGGGGATAGTTAAGGGGGAAGAGAGCTTCTTTGCGTCGCTAGCTCGCAACTGCAAGCAGAACGTAATTCAAGCCTCTTCCCCCTTAACAAAGAAAAACAAACATTTAAATTTGACTAGATTGCTTTACAAATTTTAAACTTTCACTCACTCGCAAGAATTGGCTACTAAAATTTGGCTTCGCTTATCGCTTGGCTCAAATTTTAGAGCCGAAATTACTCGTTCATTTGACTATCTTTATTTAAAATTTAAACCAAAAAACAAAAATTTTAGCCCAAATTTACTAAGGGCTAAATTTTTACATACCTCTTTTTATCTCTTGCTCAAGCCTTTGAAGCTCGGCGATCCTGTCACTAGTGCTAGGGTGCGTTCTAAAAAGCACACCAAGCTTGCTAGTTAGCGAGCCAAATGGATTTACTATAAACATATGCGCACTTTGTTCGCTTGCATTTTGCATAACGTAAGAATTTGAGTAGTTTTCAAGCTTTGTTAGTGCGCTGGCCAGCCACTCTGGGTGTCCCGTTAGATAGGCTGCGCCTTTGTCCGCCTTATACTCGCGCTCCCTTGAGATCGCCATTTGAATGATCGTGGCAGCTAGAGGCATCACAACGGCGATGATTAGCATAATTACTGGATTGGCGTTTCTTTGTGAGTTTTGATTTTGACCAGCCACGGTGCCTATCTTGGCAAAATTTGCGACCATAGCGATAGCGCCAGCTAGTATGGCAGCGACTGAGCCAGTTAGGATGTCGTAGTGCCTTACGTGGCTTAGCTCGTGAGCTAGCACGCCTTCGATCTCGTTTTCATTTAAAATTTTTAAAAGCCCCTCTGTCACTGCGACGGCTGCATGGCTTGGGTTGCGGCCTGTGGCAAAGGCGTTTGGCACCTCTTCTGGGATGATGTAAATTTTTGGCATCGGCAAATTCGCCTTTTGTGTGAGGCGAGAGACGATCTCGTAAAGGCCGTGAGCGTTGTTCTCATCGACTGGGATGGCGTTATATCTTTTTAGCACGAGCTTGTCGCTGAAAAAGTAAGAAAATAGGTTCATGCCAGCTGCCATCAAAAAGGCGATCATCATGCCTTGTTCGCCGCCCACGTAGCCGCCAACAGCGATAAAAACTAGCATCAAAGCAACCATTAAAAAAGCGGTTTTTAAAATTTCCATTTTTGTCCTTATTCTTTTATAGCATTTGGCAGGATCGCTGCGTCGATCTCAAATTTTGCAAGCTCGCAAAGGCTTGCTTCACTTTCTATCAAAACAGCGATAAGCGCGTCAAATAGGTAGTTTTGCGCTATTTTTGCCAGATCTTTTGCTAGCGTAATATCGGCAATAATAAATTTTGCTCCAGCGGCATTTGCGATGATAGCTTCGTTTATGTCATTTGCGATGATGCTAAAGTTTGCTCCAGCCTCTAACGCCCTTTTTATCAAATTTCTATCAAATTTAAAGAGATTTTGCCTGCCGTTTGAAATTTCATCTTCGCTTTTGCAAAGAAATAGCGGTTCAAATTTGATCAGCTCATCACCCAAAATTTTCATCTCTCACCCTTTATGCACTCTTTACAGATGTATTTTCCGTCTCTTAGCACCATTTGGTCGATGTCGCTAAAGACACCGCATTTGCTGCACTCCTCGAAGTTACTGGTGCTTATCTTGTCGCTTTTTTTTCTATTTTTAAAAAATATGATGTAAATCGCAACCAAAATCGCTACAAAAAGCAAGTATTTCAACGTATCTCCCCTTGGTTTTTGAGATTAAAATATATGTAGTTTCTATTTTTTTCATTATAAATTTGCGCATTTATGCCTGAAATTTCATCCATGACGCTTGAGCCCTTGTAGATGAGAAATTTAGTATTTTCATCATAAAATCCCTCACAAATTTTTATAAGCTCTTTTGTCTTGCTAAGTGCTCTTGAGGTGATGAGATCAGCCGTAAATTTATCTGCAAGCTCGATCTTTTGGCTATGAACTTCTAAATTTTGTAAACCAAGCTCGATCTTAGCGTAGCTTAGAAATGATGACTTTTTGGCTATCGGCTCAAAAAGATGCCACTTAGTGCGCGGCATCGCAAGGGCTAAAAATATCGCTGGAAAGCCAGCCCCACTGCCAACATCGACCGCCGTTTTGGCACTTAGGTCAAAAATTTCAAGCGGTTTTATGCTATCAAGCACCTGCTCGCTTATATCTTTATAGTTGCTTAAGCTATGAATCTTATTAAATTTAGCAAAAATTTGAGCGTAAGCCTTTACTTTTTCGTCAAATTCAGCTGGCAAACAAAGCTCATTTTTCATCACAAGATGTGTCCCATTTGCTCTTTTTTGACTTTTAAGTAGCCTTCGTTAAATTTATTTGGTTTGATGACGATAGGCACGCGTTTTACGATCTTTACTGAGCTTAGTCCGTGAAGTTTTAAAGGGTTGTTTGTGAGTAAATTTACCTCCTTTATGCCGTAGTGATTTAGGATAAAATCAACCACTTCATACGTCCTCTCATCAGCCTTAAAACCTAGCTGGTGATTGGCTTCAATGGTGTCAAAACCCTTGTCTTGGAGGCTATAAGCGTTTATCTTGTTTAAAAGCCCGATATTTCTACCCTCTTGACGCAGGTAGATGACCATGCCGCCATTTTCTTCGATATATTTTAGGCTAGCTTCAAGCTGGTCGCGGCAGTCGCACTTTAGGCTTCCGATCGCATCGCCAGTTAGGCATTCGGAGTGAATTCTAAGATTTACTACTTCGCTTAAAGGCTCTTTGTAGATCACGAGGTGCTCTTTTGCCCCTTCTTTGAAGGCTTGAACCTTATAAGTGCCAAATCTTGAGGGTAGATTTGCCGCGTTTGAAATTTCTATTTTCATTTTAAATTTACTCCAACTGTGCTAAACTAGCTAAAAATCACGCATTTTAACAAAGAAAAGGCAAAAATATGTTTAAACGTTTTAGAAGATTAAGAATAAATCCAGCTTTAAGAGACATGGTAAGAGAGACGAGCCTTAGCGTAAATGACTTCATCTATCCGCTCTTTGTGGTCGAGGGCAAGGGCGTTAAAAACGAGATCGCTTCGATGCCAGGCGTCTATCAAATGAGTATCGATGAAATTTTAAAAGAGTGTGAAGAGATAGTAAATTTAGGCATAAAATCGATCATTTTATTTGGCATACCAAGCCTAAAAGATAGCGTTGGCAGCGACGCACTAAGTAGCGACGGCATCATTGCAACCGCACTTAGAGCCATAAAAGATAAATTCCCAAATTTAGTAGTCGTCACCGATCTTTGCTTTTGCGAATACACAGACCACGGCCACTGCGGCATAATCGACCATGTGCATAACACCATCGACAACGACGCAACGCTTGAAATTTCAGCTAAACAAGCTTTGATACACGCTCAAAATGGCGCCGACATGATCGCACCAAGCGGTATGATGGATGGCATCATCGCAACGCTAAGAGAGACACTTGATAGCAACGGCTTTGAGAATTTACCAGTGATGGCGTACTCGACTAAATTTGCCTCAGCATACTACGGACCATTTCGTGACGTGGCGCAAAGCGCTCCAAGCTTTGGCGATAGAAAGAGCTACCAAATGGATAGCGCAAACCGCCTTGAAGCTATAAATGAGAGCTTACAGGACGAGGCGCAAGGTGCTGATATCTTGATGGTAAAGCCAGCGCTTGCCTATCTTGACGTCGTTAGAGAGCTTAGAAATTTAACACTTCTGCCACTTTGTGTCTATAACGTAAGCGGCGAGTACGCACTGCTAAAAGCTGGCGCAAAAGCCGGCATCATAGACTATGAGCGCGTTATGATGGAGACATTAATCGGCTTTAAAAGAGCAGGGGCAAATTTGATCATCACCTATCACGCAAAAGAAGCGGCTAAAATTTTAAGGGGCTAAGATGAGGCACTTTTTGACGCTAAATGACTTTAGCAAAGATGAAATCGAGCAGATGATAAATTTAGCCCGCAAGATCAAAAAAGAGGCAAAGACTAGAGAGTTTAAGCCATATCTAAAAGATCAAAAGCTTGCGATGATATTTGAAAAAAGCTCGACTAGAACTAGAGTGAGCTTTGACGTGGGCATGCATGAGCTTGGCGGATATGCGCTATTTTTAAGTAAAAATGATATACAAATAGGACGTGGCGAGCCTATACGTGACACCGCTAGAGTTATAAGCAGGATGTGTGACATGGCTATGCTAAGGGTCGATAAGCACGAGACGTTAGAAGAATTTGCTAAATTTTCAAGCGTGCCAGTGATAAACGGCTTAAGCGATAAATTTCACCCAGTGCAGCTCATGGCAGACTATCTAACCATGCTTGAATTTAGCGCAGGCGAGAAGGTCGCGTACGTAGGGGATGGCAACAACATGACGCACTCGTGGCTCATGTTAGTAAGCAAACTAGGACTTGAGCTAAGAGTCGCCACACCAAAAGGCTACGAGATGGATGCTGAAATTTTAAAAATGGCCAATGAAAACGCAAAAATTTCAGGTGCGAAAATTTTTATCACAAATGATATAAAAGAAGCGGTAAATGGTGCCGATGTAGTGACTACGGATACTTGGGTATCGATGGGTCAAGAGGCTGAGAAAGAAAAGAGGCTAAAAGACTTTGCTGGATACTGCGTGGATGAAAATTTGATGAGTTTAGCTAAAAAAGATGCGATATTTTTGCACTGCTTGCCAGCTTACAGAGGCTACGAGGTGAGCGAGGCAGTCTTTGAAAAGCACGCGGATGAAATTTTTAGCGAGGCGGAAAATAGACTTCATGCACAAAAGGGCGTGATGGTCTGGTTAGACGAGAGAAGAAGATGAGTGAAGAGAAAAATATATATGATGAGATAGATGAGATCGGTAATAACCTTGGGCTAAGCGAGCCTGAAAAAACGGTCTTTGAGATAGTTTCAACGAAAAATCCAAACGAGCATATCTTAAATTTAAAAAGTGGCTCTTGGGACTCGAAAGAGCCGTGGTTTGGCATTGATGAAAATCAAAATTTACACACGGTCATTTCTGTACAATCGCTCTCAGCTTTGATAGAGGCCTTAAAAGAGTCGCAAAAAGAGAATTTTGACCTAAGGCTTGAAAAGACGATCTGGCAAAATATCCCAGTTGATTTTAGTGATGTTTGGGTGGTTGCGATGGATGAGATCAAAAAGATTGCTCACGATAAAAAGAGCAGGCAGTTTAACATCGACCTTGATAAGCTGGTAAAAAATATCAAAAAAGAGCATCCAAATTTATTTGTAGATATAAAAGAGATGATCCAAATGGCAAGGAGCAGGGCAGATGATTGATTTTAGTGCGTATGTGAAGTATTCAAGGCCGGGACCAAGATATACGAGCTATCCGACAGCACCGGAGTTTAGCGATAAATTTAGCTATGAGGCTTACGTAAAAGAGCTTGAAAACCGGGATAAAAAAAGACCGCTTTCGCTTTATTTGCACCTGCCTTTTTGCAGGAGCGCTTGCTATTTTTGTGGCTGTAACGTCATCTACACGAGCAAAGAAGACCGCAAAGAGAGATATATAAGATATATAGAAAAAGAGCTTGAAATTTTAGCTCACCACCTAGATACAAGCACTGAGGTCTTGCAGATGCACTTTGGTGGCGGCACCCCGACATTTTACAATGCCACTCAGCTTGATGAGATCATCAAACTTATCAAGGCTAAATTTAAAAATTTCTCAAAAGAGGCTGAGATAAGCTGCGAGATAGACCCGAGATTTTTGACAAATGAGCAGCTTGATGTGCTCATATCTCACGGCTTTAACCGCATAAGCTACGGCGTGCAAGACTTCGATGAGAAGGTGCAAAAAGAAATTCATAGAATTCAGCCTTATGAGATCACTCAAAATGCCGTAAAAATGGCTAGGCAAAAGGGCATAAAATCAATCAATATGGACTTGATCTACGGCCTGCCATATCAAAGTCTAGAGAGCTTTAAAAAGACGCTTGAGCTTGCGCTTACGCTTGATCCAGATAGGCTTGCAGTGTTTAACTACGCCCATGTGCCGTGGATAAAAAAGTCGATGCGTAAATTTGATGAGACAACCCTGCCAAATCCAGAAGTGAAGCTTGAAATTTTAAAATTTACAGCTGAGTTTTTAACTAAAAATGGCTACAAAATGATAGGAATGGATCACTTTGCAAAGCCAAATGATGAGCTTTTTGGCGCTTTGGCAAATGGCACTTTGCATAGAAATTTCCAAGGCTATACGACAAAAGGTGGTGCTGATCTTATCGGCATAGGCATCACGAGTATCGGAGAGTGCAAAAGACACTACGCGCAAAATCATAAAGATATGGATGAGTATGAAAAAGCGATCGATAGCGGAAAGTTGCCATACGCAAAGGGAATTTATTTAAGCAATGAAGATTTGCTTAGAAAAAGTGTGATCATGAGTTTGATGAGTAATTTCGGGCTTAATATCAAGGCAGTCGAGGATGAATTTCATATAAATTTCTTTGAACATTTCAAAAATGAGCTTGAAGAGCTAAAGAATTTAAGTGAATTTGTCGATGTTACGACAGATAAGATCAGCGTAAATGAGACAGGAACGCTGATAATACGAAATATTGCAATGTGTTTTGATGAGTATCTTAAGAAAATTCCTGAAAATTTAAGGCGATTTTCTAAGACGATATAAAAATTATTTTTTTGTCATAAGATATTTAAAATGTATTTAATGCTTTTTAGTGTATAATCCGCGAAAAAAGGTCGAGCCAAAGCTTGACAATAAAAAGGTAAAAGGATCTAATTATGAAAAAGATGTTGGCAATTAGTGCTTTGGCTGCAGCAACGCTGCTGTCTGCTCAAGATGTCCCTTATAGGATTTTTCTAGCTTCATTTGCTCAAGATGATAGCGCTGCTAGAATCGATAGTGCTGTTAGCAAAGTAAACAGCAAAATATCAGATAGCAGACTAACTACTGGCGTTTATGAAGTTGGTGGAAGAAAGTTTTTATATGTTGATACAACTCCAGTTTCTGAAAATGAAGCTAATGAGTTACTTGCTAAAGTTCAAAATGAGTCAGGTTATAAAGATGCTTTAATGAGAGCTAAGTCACCTGTAACAAATGCTCAGTCAGCTAAAAAATCTAATATAGAGCAAACTATATCAGCAGAGCCTAAAGCAGCAACTACAGCACAAGCTGATGATAGCGTATTGACTTTGGATCAAGTTGTAAAAACTATTTTAAATGAAAACCCAAGCTTAAAAGCTACAGAATTTAACTACTTACAAGTAGGCAAAGATCTAAAAATAGCTAAAAATGCTTACTATCCAACACTTGATGCAGCTGCTAGAGTAGGATATGAGAGAAAACGTCTTGATGATGGCATCTCAACAAGAAGAGGCGATGGCAGAGTATCTGGCGCATCTTTAACTTTAGTTGAAAACCTTTATAATGGTGGCGCTGATAAAAACAGAATCAACTCTCAAAGCGCAAGACTTGACTCAGCTGCTTACACAGTAGCTCAAGCTGCAGATAGACTAACACTAAGCGCTGCAAATGCTTACCTACAAGTTCTTCAAACAAAGAGAATTCTTGACATTGAAGAAGAAAACGTAAAAAGCCATGAGGAAATTTATAATCAAATCAAAGATAGAGCCGCATCAGGTTACGGCGTAGCTTCTGAAGAGAGACAAGCTGGATCACGCTATACTTTGGCTCAATCAAACTATGTAGCTGCTAAAAACAATTATGAGGATGCACTTTCTACATTTGAAAAACTATATGGAAGAAAAGTTGCTGCTAAAAATCTAGTAATGCCTGAGTTTAACCTGCCATTACCAAGCACTAAAGAGGCTGTTTATGACAAAGCTGTTCTTTGTAACCCAACACTTCTAGTTCAAAGATCAAATATAGCTATGGCAGAGTCAGTTGTAAAAGAGAAAAATGCACCATTCTTACCAAAACTAGATCTTGTTGTGTCAGGCGCTTATGATCACTCAAATGTTTTATATGATGATTATGAAGAGCAAACATTTGATGCTCTTTTAAGACTAAACTATAATCTTTACAACAAAGGTAATGATAAACTTGATAAAGAGAAGAGCCAACTTGCTGTCCAACAAGAGCAACAAACTATGGACAACCTTGTAAGAGAGCTTAAAGAGTCTTTGGAATTTTCATGGCAAAACTATGTTCTTAACCAAGAAAAAATGGGATATCTAAATCAACACGTTGAATATTCAAAAGCTACTCTTGATGCATACCAAGATGAGTTTAGAATTGGTCGCCGCGACCTTATCAACCTACTTGATGCAGAAAACGAATACAACACAGCTTTAAAAGAGATCGCTACAACTGAGACTGCACTATCTTATGCAAAATATAGATTGCTAGATAACATGGGTATGGTTTCAGATAGTTTTGAGCCAGGCTTTGCTAAGAGATATATTCAAGGCGCTTGCAGTATTCAAAACGACTTAAGATAAAAATTTAAAAAGTGATGACCATGAGGGTCAAAGCAAAATTCTGGACGCTTACTTTAAGCGTCCTTTTTTCGTTATTAGCATTAAATGCTGTCGGGGATTTTATAAAACAAACAACGATAGCAAAGGTGGCTAAAATTTATGGAGAAGATGCAAGAAGAAGGGCATCGGCATTAAATTCTTTAATGACTTCATTGCAAGATGCAACCGAACAAGAGAAATTAATAAAAGTAAATGATTTTTTTAACTCTTTTAGGTGGGTTGATGATATGCAACTTTGGCATAAAAAAGATTACTGGGCTACCAGAATGGAATTTGTAGGAAAAGGCGCTGGTGACTGCGAAGACTACGTTATCGCAAAGTATTTCACCCTAAAGCAACTTGGAATTCCAACTCAAAAATTATACTTCACATACGTTAAAGCCTTAAGATACAACCAAGCACATATGGTTTTGGCATATTATGATACACCAAAGTCTATTCCATTAATTTTAGACAACATAAATGGTAAAATAAAAATCGCAACTCAAAGAACAGACCTTGTGCCAGTTTATAGTTTCAACGGTGATTCGCTATACTTGGCAAAACAAGAAGGTCTTGGTCAGGCAATACCAGGTGGAAATAAAAAACAAAATCCTAAGTGGATGGAACTAATAGATAGGATAGGAAAAGAGGATTTATGACGCTATTTAAACAGATTATGATCGCTGTGATAGCTTTTGGCATCGTGATTTTTATGGCTGTTGGCTACTTAAATTTTAAGAGCCTAAATGGATACATCAACGACCAGCTCGGTGAAAACGCAAGGCACACAGCAAACTCACTTGGACTTGCCTTAAAGCCGATTGTTGATCCTGAGGATATGTCTTTAGCGCAAACGATGATAAATTCTATGTTTGATAGCGGCAGATACAAGCTCATTAAACTTGAAGATGTCGATGGTAAGGTGCTTATAGAAAATTCTCAACAAACTATCGTTAAAGATATCCCTGAGTGGTTTTATAAGATCGCTAAATTTGAAGCACCAGTGGCAACAAGCGAGATCATGACTGGCTGGGCTAAATTTGGTACTCTCTATGTTCAAGGCAGCACAGCGCTTGCTTACAATGAGCTTTACTCAAACTCAAAAAATATTTTTAACTTTCTAGCTTTAATGATAATCATCGCTCTTGTCGTGGCATTTTTTGCTCTTAAGGCGATATTTAGACCACTTGTTAAGGTGCAAGATCAAGCTGAAGCGATACTTGATAATAAATTTATCATCCAAAAGAGAATTCCATTCACAACTGACCTTAAGAAGATGGTGCTTGCCATGAACTCTATGGTTAGCAAGGTTCAAGACATATTTGAAAGAGAGGCCGCAACACTTAGCAAGTATCAAGAGCTTTTATATAAAGACTCTATGAGCGGCACTTACAATAGAAGATTTTTTCAAACTAAATTTAGTGAGTATCTGGCAAGTGAAGAGTATTCAAGCGGTGTTGCATCACTTGTTAGCTTTAAAGATCTAGCAGGGCTAAAAGGCGTTCTTGGCTTTGAAAAATGGCAAAGTGTCATCATAAAAATAGCTCAAATTTTACAAGAAAAATCAACCGAAAATGACCAAAATGCGATCGTCGCAAGGTTAAATGATAACGATTTTATCTTGCTTTCTTACGGTAAAAACTCATCAAATTTCTCAGCTTTAGACGATAAGATCATGGCTGAGCTTAAAAAACTCTATGCAAATTTCTCTATAAACGATAGCGAATGCCCAGTCAATGCTGCTATTGTCGAGTATTCGCCAAGCACTGATATGAGGACGCTACTTACATCAGCTGACGTTACTTTGGCTAGTGCAAGACTGGCTGGCTGCTTTACTTGCAAAGAATTTAATGCAAATCAAAACACCTTAGTCATCGGCAAAGAGAAATACAAAGAGCTTATCTTTGACTCTATAAAAGAGGATAAATTTAAATTTGCAGCTCAAAAAGTAGTTGGTTTTGACTCAAACTTTGAGCAGTACGAACTTTATCTAAGGCTCGTTGATAGCGAGGGCAAATGGCGTATGGCATCATACTTTATGCCAATGGTAAATGAGCTAAATTTAGGTGCGATGCTTGATCTTCATATCCTAAACAGGATCGCTAGAATTTTGCCTGAAAATATCTTGCCTCAAGGAAGCTTGGCGATAAATTTGGGTAAAGAGATACTAAGCTCGGATGAGAATTTCTCAAAACTTGAAGCTACGCTTAAGAAAATCGCTCAAATTTCAAAATCTAAAAACTATATAGAAATTCCAAACAAAGACGATATTAGTATCGAAAGTATAGTTAGACTTACTAAAAAATTAAAAGAACTCGGCTTTGGTTTTGGATTTGACCACTTTGAACTCAGCGCAAAAGGCATTGAGAAGCTAAAAGAATTTAATCCAGACTACGTAAAGATCCAGTCAAGCGTCTTAATCGACTTTTTAAGTGATAAATCAGGAGCAAACACAAAACAATCACTAGATGTTGTTTTAAGCTCAAAAGATATCATTTTGATTGCGATCGGTGTTGAGAGTGAAGAGCAAAAGAGTAAGCTAATTGAGCTTGGCATTAAAAATATGCAAGGAATTTACATAGATGAAATCAAAAATATTGGATGATAGATGCATAGCGATAAGATAAAAGACGAACTGCTTCAATGTTTGGTGATCTTTACCAAACTTCATAACAACCCATATAGTGCCGATGCTTTGACTATCGGTCTGCCTGTAAAAGATGGCGAAGAGATCGAGCTTTTTTCACTAAAGAGCTCGAAGTCTTTATTTTCTCGTGCAGCTTCACGTGCTGGCTTTGCATCGACTCTTGTCAGAAAAGACCTTGATCAAATTTCGCCTTTAGTTTTGCCTTGTATCTTGATGCTTAGAGGCAAAAAAGCGTGCATCTTGCAATCTTTCAGCGAAGACAAAAAGATGGCAAACATCATTACGCCTGATCTTTCAACTGGTACTAGCACGATAGAAACAAGCAAGCTAAAAGATGAGTATCTAGGCTATGCTTACTACCTAAAACGTGAATTTGTCCCAGAAGATACAAGCTCGACAAAGCTTATCGACGCTGGTAATGATCACTGGTTTTGGGGCACTTTAAAGCGCTCTAAGAAAATTTACTTTGATGTCGTGATAGCAAGTTTTATCATAAACTTATTTGTCCTTGCAAGCCCGCTCTTTACGATGAACGTCTATGACCGCGTTGTGCCAAATAACGCAGTTGAGACACTTTGGGTTCTAGCGCTTGGCGTGAGCGTTGTTTATGGTATTGATCTATTTTTAAAATTTGTTCGTTCGTATTTTCTTGAGATCGCAGGCAAGAAGAGTGATATCATTATGAGCTCCATCTTGTTTGAGCGCGTAATGGATATGAAATTTAGCAATAAACCAAAGTCAGTTGGTTCGTTTGCTAGCAACTTGAAAGAATTTGACACAGTTAGAAATTTCTTCTCATCTGCTTCGCTTGCTGCCATTGTGGATCTGCCATTTGCGTTAATCTTCTTGATAGTTACCTATTTTATAGGAAGCTACCTTGTGCTTGTGCCTATCGTTATTATGATAGCTATTTTGTGCTACACATTTTTTATAAAAGACCCGCTTCAAAATGCGATTAAAAGCACATTTGAGGCTTCAGCTATGAAAAATGGAATTTTGATAGAGAGTCTTAGCAGCTTAGAGACTATTAAAACTCTTGGTGCTAGCGGCCACGTGCAGTGGAACTGGGAAGAGGCGACTGGTGAGATAGCAAACAGAAGCATCAAGTCAAAAATAATCACTACTTCGATCACAACTGTGACTTCATTTTTAGTTCAGCTAAACACTATCGCTATCATCGTTCTTGGCGTTTATATGATACAAGATACGCACCTTACAATGGGTGGTTTGATCGCTGCTGTTATGCTTAGCTCTCGTGCGATCGCTCCTATGGGTCAAGTAGCCTCACTAGCTGCAAATTTCGAGCAGACAAAGACAGCTTATCAAAGCCTTAGCAAGATCATGCAGATGCCAGTTGAAAGGCCTGAGGGCAAGAAATTTGTTAGAAGAAATTCTTTTGAGGGCAAGATAGAGTTTAAAAACGTTAGCTTTACATATCCAGACACTACAAAAGGCTCACTTGATAGGATAAATTTTGTCATTCAGCCGGGTGAGAAAGTAGGCATCATCGGTAGAAATGGCTCTGGTAAAACAACCTTACAAAAGATAATCCTAGGCCTTTATGCACCGACTGAAGGCTCAGTGCTAATTGATGGTATAGATATCAACCAGATAGACCCAGCTGACCTTAGAAGAAATATCGGCTACGTGCCACAAGATGTTGTGCTATTTAAAGGAACAGTTAGAGAAAATATCGTTCAAAAAGCTCCTTATGTCGATGATATGCAGATCATTAAAGCTGCTAAGGTAAGTGGCGTCGATGAATATGTCAATGCTCATCCACTTGGTTTTGATATGCCAGTATTTGAAAGAGGTGATGGTATTAGCGGCGGTCAGCGTCAAAGTATAGCTGTGGCTAGGGCGTTTTTGCTAGATAGTCCTATCATCTTGCTTGACGAGCCTACAAATTCACTGGACAATACAGTTGAGAGCAAGCTAAAAGCAAATTTAAAGGTAAATACCGTAAATAAAACTATGATTTTAGTAACTCACAGAACATCGATGCTCGATCTTGTTGATAGGCTCATAGTGATGGATAACGGCAAAATTTTACTAGATGGTCCAAGAGACGAAGTTTTAGCTAGACTTAGTGGGAAGTGATTATGCAAGAAGATATAAAAAATCAACAAAATGAAAATTTAAAGCCAGACGAAAAGCCAGTTCAAAAAAGCGACATAAAAGATCAAGAGAGCGCTGGAGATCAAATTTTAAATAGCGTAGATGGCATCAAGTCAAACATCCAAGCAAAAAACTACGATGCTTATGACTTGAAATTTATGTCAAGCCTCTCAGAAGCAGTTTTGGCAAAAGCTCCATCAACCTCAAAAAAGATACTTTATGCAGTTAGCATAACTGTATTTTGGCTTCTTATCTGGGCTTCATGGGCGCAGATAGATGAGATAACAAGAGGTAGTGGCAAGATCATCCCATCAGGCAAAAACCAAGCGATACAAAACCTTGAAGGTGGTATCGTAGATCAAATTTTTGTAAAAGAGGGCGATGAGGTTAAAAAAGATCAGATTTTAATCAGACTTGATAATAAAAACTTTACAAGTAGCTACGGCGAGTCAAAGCTAAGACTTGATGAGCTTCAGGCTAAATTTATGAGGCTTGATGCTGAAGCAAATGATAAAGAATTTGACTACAACGAAACAAGAGATGCGAACAATAGCAAGGCTATAAAATACGAGATAAGCTTACATAACTCAAACATCGATCACTTAAATGAGCAAATAGGAATTCTAACAGAGCAGATCCATCAGCGCCAAAGCGAGCTAAATGAGCTTAGAAATAAAATTTCTCAAACTCAAAATAGCTACAACCTTGTTTTAAAAGAAAAAGCGATCATGGAGCCTATCTTTAAAAAAGGTCTTGTTAGTGAGGTCGAGTATATCCAGCTTCAAAGACGTGTAAATGACCTAAAGGGCGAGCTTGACGCATCTGTGCTTGCCGTGCCAAGGGTCGAATCAACCATAAAAGAGGCAAAAAATAAGATAGAAGAGGCAAAGCTGGCATTTAAAAACAATGCAAAAAAAGAGCTGAATGAAGTCTCTGCTGAGATCGCAAGGATAAACGAGTCGCAAATCAGCCTAAGCGACAGGGTTGAAAGAACTTATGTAAGATCTCCGGTAAATGGTATCGTTAGTAAGATGATGGTGCATACTGTCTCAGGCGTCATCAAGCCTGGTGAAAACATAGCTGAGATCGTCCCACTAGAAGATAAGCTCATCGCTGAGGTAAAGGTTAAGCCAGCTGACGTTGCGTTCTTAAGACCGGGGCTTGATACGATGGTTAAATTTACGGCGTATGATTTTAGTATTTATGGCGGTTTAAAAGGCAAAGTAACGCAGATCAGTGCCGATACTGAAACAAATGAAAAAACTGGCGAGAGCTACTATCTAGTCAGGATAGAAACTGAGAAAAACTATCTTGGTAGCGAAGAGAAGCCACTTAGGATAAAGGTCGGTATGATAGTTTCAGCTGATATCATCACTGGTAAAAAGACGATACTTGACTATCTGTTAAAACCTATCTTAAAAGCAAAACAAAACGCTTTAACGGAGCGATAATGCAAAAGTCAGCTAGCTTTGAGCGAAATTTTAGCGAATATCAAATTTCAAGAGCAAAGCTGGCTGAGGAATTTGTCATTTTAAATGATGGCAAAATATGCGATCTAATCGGAAGAGAGGTAGTTAAATTTCTCTTTAAAGACTGTGAAAAAAGCTTTGATGAGATGATAAATTTAAAAAAAGAAGAGCATATCAGCTTAGCTGGGCTAAAGATAGAAGATGAGCTAGTAAGCAGCATCAAGATATCAATTAGTGGCTACGATGAAAGCAGCGATAGCTTGGACTTTGATCTAAATTTACTATCTCTTAGCGTGCCATATAGATACGCCATATCAAATGGTTGTTTTGAGATGAGTATCTTTTTAAAAGAAGACAAAGAAGTGGTTGAGAAATTTTTATCCACTTTTAGTTATAAATTTGAGGCAAATAGTGGCAAGGAGCGCCACGTGATCGTTTTCGTAAATGAGTCAAAAATTTACGAGCAAACCTATATGTGATATAAGGAAATATGGTTATGAATGTGGTTTTTTTTACTCAAAATGGTTCGCTTAATAATCTTTGGCGAGGGTATTTTTCAGATGATGATGTGAAATTTACTCACAATAAAAAGGATTTTTTTGCAAATTTAAACGACGAGGTTGATATCGTCGGTATCGATACAAATGCTTTTAAAGATAGCCTTGATGAAAATATTAAAACCATTCATGAAAGTTTTCCAAATATAAAATGTCTAATCCTTGCAAACGAACCAAAATTTAGTGAAGGCAAACATCTGCTGGCTCTTGGTGTCAAAGGATATGCAAACTCACACATGAGAAAGACACACTTTGAAGATGCCTTTGAGACGATTTTAAATGGCAAAGTTTGGCTTTATCCAGAATTTATCCAAGCGATGATCGGAGAACTAACTGGCTCATATATAAATAATGAAAGTGAAACTTTGGAGAAAAAGTCTGATCTAAGTGAGCTTAGCTCACGTGAAAAAGAGATCGCAAACTTAATATATCAAGGTCTAACAAACAATGAAATTTCAGAGCAAACAGGCATTACTTTAAGGACGGTAAAGGCGCACACTACGTCGATTTACAGCAAGCTAAATGTGAAAGATAGAATAGGTCTTGTGCTTTTGATGAAGCAGCTGCATGTGTAAAATTTTGCTTCTTCTCTTTTTTGTTTCTTCTCTTTTTGCAAATAATTTTGAAATTTCTCCAAAAAATATATCTCAGTGCAAAAATCAAATTTGTAAAAATATCCTAAATCACTATGCAAATTTTATGAAAAAAATAGAACACGAAAGCTTTATCAGAAAGCTAGAGCTCATAAATTCATACTTAAATTCTTTGATGCCAAGATATGATGATTTTTACAATACAAATGTAGATGTGTGGAGCACTAGGGGTGAGTTTTTAAGGCGAGGTGGCGGAGACTGCGAGGAGTACGCGATATCAAAGCGCGATAGCCTAAAAGATCTTGGCGTGGATAATCAAAAATGCCTTCTAGTAGTTCAGGAAAAAAATACAAAAAAATATCATATGGTGCTAGCTGTTTGGGAAAATTTACACAAAGAGCCTTTGATACTGGATAATCTAAGCTTTAGAGTTTTGCCGCTTTCGAAGCGCTACGACCTGGTGCCAGAGTATTGCTTGATGGATGGGAAATATTTTAAGATAAAAAAAGATGGCATAAATTTAGAGCCAGTGAATATAAGAATGCAAACTTATGAAAATTTGATAAAAAAGGAAAAAGAAGAGAAATTTTGGAAGAATTAATCTTCCAAGTCAATGTCTATTTTTTCAACATTTGTTGTAATATCTTTAGTATTTTTCTCAATGTTATGTTTATTTTTCTCGATTAGTGATCTGTTTTGACCTATAAGGTCTCTATTTTCTTTGATACCATCACTGTTTTGCTCGATCATTTTGCTTAGTGTCGCTATCTTTTTTTCATAGCGGATCATTAAGAAGTAGATCACATAAATTAGCAGTAATATTACCGCCCAAGGTAAAAATTGCATATTAAATCCTTTGTATTTTTTCGTAATTATAGAAATTTTAGCTTTTAAAAAAAATAAAACTATGAAAATATGAAATTTTGTATATGTAAAATTTATCTTTTGTTTTTTGGTAAAAGTGGCTTAGATTAGTGGGCTATTTTTGAAATTTTTTTAAATTCTATAGATTTTTGATTGTAAAAAATTAGATAAAATATTTTTTCAAAATCTCCTTGACTTTTATTTTATTTTGGGCTATAATTGCCACTTCACAAAACAGGTGCTGGTGTAGCTCAGTTGGTAGAGCTACTGCCTTGTAAGCAGTGGGTCGGCGGTTCAAGTCCGTTCACCAGCTCCATTTTGTAACAGTGTTTGACCAGAAAATACCAAAATAACTTATTAATGTTTAAGGTGAGATACTCAAGCGGCCAACGAGGGCAGACTGTAAATCTGCTGACTATGTCTTCCGTGGTTCGAATCCACGTCTCACCACCATTGTTATGCGGGAGTAGCTCAGTTGGCTAGAGCATCAGCCTTCCAAGCTGAGGGTCGCGGGTTCGAGCCCCGTTTCCCGCTCCAAAATTTGGGAAAGTAAACTGGGAGCTGTATCTAGATTTTACTAAACACAGTTATTCCATCTTTATTTTCATGAATTTTTAGTTGTTTGTATGTTGATTAAAATCATCTCAGCCAAGCGTTTTTCGCTCATATGGCTCAGAGGTAGAGCACTTCCTTGGTAAGGAAGAGGTCGCGGGTTCAAGTCCCGCTATGAGCTCCACTGGTTTATATGATTTTATATTACTATACGAATTTGAATTAGATAAAGACACATATCATAACGGAGGAAAAGATGGCTAAAGAAAAATTTTCACGCAACAAGCCACACGTAAACATAGGCACTATCGGTCACGTTGACCATGGTAAAACTACTTTAACAGCTGCAATATCTGCTGTTCTTTCACGCAAAGGTCTTGCTGAGCTAAAAGATTATGATAATATTGATAATGCTCCAGAAGAGAAAGAGCGTGGTATTACAATTGCTACTTCACACATTGAGTATGAGACAGAGAAACGTCACTATGCTCACGTTGACTGCCCAGGCCACGCCGACTATGTAAAAAACATGATTACAGGTGCTGCTCAAATGGACGGTGCTATTCTAGTTGTTTCTGCAGCAGACGGCCCAATGCCACAAACAAGAGAGCACATCTTGCTATCTCGCCAAGTTGGTGTTCCTTATATCGTTGTTTTCATGAACAAAGCAGATATGGTTGATGACGCTGAGTTACTTGAACTAGTTGAAATGGAAATTCGCGAACTACTTAACGAGTATAACTTCCCAGGTGATGATACTCCAATAGTTTCTGGTTCAGCACTTAAAGCTCTTGAAGAGGCAAAAGCTGGACAAGATGGCGAATGGTCAGCAAAAATTATGGAACTAATGGATGCAGTTGATAGCTATATCCCAACTCCAGTTCGTGCTACTGACAAAGATCTTCTTATGCCAATCGAAGATGTTTTCTCAATTTCAGGTCGTGGTACAGTTGTAACAGGTAGAATTGAGAAAGGTGTTGTAAAAGTTGGCGACACAATAGAAATCGTTGGTATCAAACCTACACAAACAACAACAGTTACTGGTGTTGAGATGTTTAGAAAAGAGATGGACCAAGGTGAAGCTGGCGATAACGTTGGTGTTCTTCTTCGTGGTACTAAAAAAGAAGACGTTGAACGTGGTATGGTTCTTTGCAAACCTAAGTCAATTACTCCTCACACAAAATTTGAGGGTGAGGTTTATATTCTAACTAAAGAAGAGGGCGGTCGCCATACTCCTTTCTTTAACAACTATAGACCACAATTCTATGTAAGAACAACTGACGTTACTGGTTCTATTACATTACCAGAGGGAACAGAGATGGTTATGCCAGGTGATAACGTAAGAATTTCTGTTGAGCTTATAGCTCCAGTTGCACTTGAAGAAGGTACTCGTTTTGCTATCCGTGAAGGTGGTAGAACTGTTGGTTCAGGTGTTGTTTCAAAAATACTTGGTTAATTTATAAAATTATGCCAAAGGGGAAACCCTTTGGCTTTCTATAAGGAATATATATGAGAATTAAAATCGGTTTAAAATGCTCTGAGTGTGGTGATATCAATTATACTACTACAAAAAACAGCAAAACCACCACAGATAAGGTTGAGCTCAAAAAATATTGCCCAAGATTAAAAAAACATACTGTTCATAAAGAAGTTAAGTTAAAAAGCTAATTAAGAATAAGTAGCTATTAGGGCAATAGCTCCAACGGTAGAGCGCTGGATTCCAAATCCAATGGTTGGGGGTTCGAATCCCTCTTGCCCTGCCACAATTAAGGTTAAGATTATGGAAAAATTTATAAATTATATAAAGCTATCTAAATTGGAAATAATGAAAGTTATCTTTCCTACTAAAGAACAAATTAGAAATGCTTTTATTGCAGTTTTTATCGTGGTCGCTGTTGTTTCACTTTTTTTAGCTCTTGTTGATGTTATTATGTCCTTTGTTCTTTCTAAAGTTATATAGCGTAAGGGAAAAATAATGTCACATAAATGGTATGCTATACAAACTTACGCTGGTAGCGAAATGGCAGTAAAAAGAGGAATTGAAAATTTAGTTAGAGATCACGGTATTGAGAATCAACTAAAAGAAGTTATAGTTCCAACAGAAGACGTAATAGAGATAAAAAACGGTAAGCAAAAAATTAATGAAAGAACTCTTTATCCTGGATATGCTTTTGCATGTTTAGATCTTGATACAGCTCTTTGGCATAAGATTCAGTCTTTGCCAAAGGTTGGACGTTTTATCGGTGAGGCTAAAAAGCCTACACCATTGACTGAAAAAGATATAAATACTATCTTGGAGAAAGTTCAAAAAAGAGCGGCACCAAAACCTAAAATATTTTTTGAGGATGGTGAAAGCGTTCGCATAACAGAAGGTCCTTTTGCTAACTTTACAGGTATCGTTGAAGAATACGATATGATACATGGCAAGCTTAGACTCAATGTTTCTATTTTTGGTAGAAGTACCCCTGTTGATATTTTGTATTCACAAGTTGAGAAGATAATTTAAGGAGCAAGAAATGGCTAAAAAAGTTATAGGTGAAATAAAATTACAAATTGCCGCAACAAAAGCAAATCCTAGCCCGCCAGTTGGTCCAGCATTAGGACAAAAAGGCGTTAATATTATGGAATTTTGTAAAGCCTTTAATGAAAAAACAAAAGATATGGTTGGATTTAATATCCCAGTTGTTATTACTGTTTATGCTGATAAAAGTTTTACATTTATCACAAAACAACCACCTGCTACGGACCTTATCAAAAAGGCTGCAGGTATAACAAAAGGAACAGATAATCCTTTAAAAAATAAAGTAGGTAAATTAACAAAAGCTCAAGTTTTAGAAATAGTTGAGAAAAAACTTGTTGATTTAAATACAAATGATAAAGAGCAAGCAGCTAAGATTATTGCTGGTTCAGCTCGTTCAATGGGTGTCGAAGTAATAGACTAAAACCTTTACCGTCAGGTTGATTTTCAAAAGACGGAAGCAATTTATATGCGGAGAAATTTATGGGAAAAACTAGTAAGAGATTTCAAGAATTGCTCAAAAAAGTAGAGCAAGATAAAATTTATAACCTTAGTGAAGCTATCGATACAGTTAAAACTTTAGCTTCTGCTAAATTTAATGAGACAGTTGAGATTGCATTGAAATTAAATGTTGATCCAAGACATGCTGACCAAATGGTTCGTGGTTCAGTTGTTTTGCCAGCTGGTACAGGTAAAGTTGTAAGAGTTGCTGTTATAGCAAAAGACGCTAAAGCTGATGAGGCAAAAGCTGCTGGTGCTGACATAGTTGGTGCTGATGATCTAGTTGAGGATATCCAAAAAGGTGTAATGAATTTTGACGTTCTTATAGCTACTCCAAATTTAATGGGTCTTGTAGGTAAAGTTGGTAGAATTTTAGGACCTAAAGGTTTAATGCCAAATCCAAAAACTGGAACAGTTACAATGGATGTTGCACAAGCTGTTAATAATGCAAAAAGTGGTCAAGTAAATTTCCGTGTTGATAAGCAAGGAAATATACATGCAGGTCTTGGTAAGGTCAATTTTACTAAAGAACAATTAAATGAAAATATTTCAACATTTATTAAAGCTATTAATAAACATAAACCTGCGACTGCAAAAGGTAGATATGTAAAAAATGCTTCATTGTCATTAACAATGAGCCCTTCTGTAACTCTTGATACTCAAGAGGTTATGGACTTAAAATAAGAATTTAGACAAATTTATATCTTAGATTGGAGATAGCCGAGGCCATTGGGCTTAATTGATTCGACCCGCTCTGCTTGAAATTACCGGTCGGAAAGGAGAAAAAGTGACACGTAACGAAAAAACTGAAGTTGTTGCAAAATTAGAGAGTGAATTTAAAACCGCTGAAGCTATTGTAGTTTGTGACTATCGTGGTCTTTCAGTTAAAAAACTTGAAGTTTTAAGAAATTCTGCAAAAGAACAAAATGTAAAAGTTCAAGTTATTAAAAATACTCTTGCAAATATTGCTCTTAAAAATTCTGATAAAGTCGGAATGGAACTTAAAGATACAAACATCTATCTTTGGAGTGAAGATCAATTAGCAGTAACTAAAGTAGCCGCAAAATTTGAAGAGGCTAATGCTGACCTTTTCAAAATTAAAACAGCATATATCGATGGCGAAGTTGCAAGCGTTGATAAAGTTAAAGCTCTATCTAAAATGCCTAGCCGTGATGAGCTTATTGCGATGCTTTTGCAAGTTTGGAATGCGCCAATTCAAAATTTCACAATTGGTTTGAATGCGCTTAAAGAGAAAAAAGAACAATCAGCTTAATTAAAATTAAAAAATAATAAGGATTAAAAATGGCAATTACAAAAGAAGACGTATTAGAGTTTATATCTAATCTTTCTGTACTTGAACTTAGCGAACTTGTTAAAGAGTTTGAAGAGAAATTTGGTGTTAGCGCAGCTCCTGTAATGGTAGCTGGTGGTGCAGCTGCTGCTGGTGGTGCAGCTGCTGCTGAAGAAAAAACAGAATTTAACATCGTTCTTGTTGATTCTGGTGATAAGAAAATCAACGTTATTAAGGTTGTTAGAGCACTTACTGGTCTTGGTCTTAAAGAGGCTAAAGACGCAGTTGAAGGAACTCCATCTGTTCTTAAAGAAGGCGTTAGCAAAGACGAAGCTGAAGCAGCTAAAAAAGAGCTTGAAGAGGCTGGTGCTAAGGTTGAACTTAAATAATTTTTTATTATTTAGGCTTAATATTTCAAGAGAGGGCAGAGGCTCTCTCTTTTTTAAATTTTAGATGCCTTGTAAAAGGCTATACTTTTCTTTCAAAATTACCACGAGGTAGATGCAATGTTAAATAGCTTATACTCAGGAAATCGTCTTAGAGTTGACTTCTCTAATGTCGTTAAAGAGATAGACGTTCCGAACCTACTACAACTACAAAAAAAGAGCTTTGATAATTTTTTAAATCTAAATAACAATCAGACAGAAAGCGGTATCGAAAAAGTTTTTAAGTCGATTTTCCCTATACATGATCCGCAAAATCGTTTGACTTTAGAATATGTTAGCTCAGAGATTGGAAAACCAAAATATACAATCAGAGAGTGCATAGAAAGAGGTCTTACATACTCTGTAAATTTAAAAATGAAAATACGCCTTATCGTGCATGAAAAAGATGATAAGACTGGTGATAAAGTTGGCGTTAAAGATATAAAAGAGCAAGAAATTTTTATACGTGAAATTCCGTTGATGACAGATAGAATTTCATTTATTATAAATGGCGTTGAGCGTGTTGTTGTAAACCAACTTCATAGAAGCCCTGGTGTTATCTTTAAACAAGAAGAGAGTGCGACTGTTGCAAATAAACTTATCTATACAGCTCAAATAATCCCAGATCGCGGATCTTGGCTACACTTTGAATATGATACAAAAGACATTTTATATGTTAGGATAAATAAGCGCAGAAAAGTGCCTGTAACTATCTTGTTTAGAGCATTAGGATATAAAAAACAAGACATTATTAAGCTATTTTATCCGATACAAAATTTGGTTATTAAAAATAATAAATTTTTAGCTCTTTTCAATCCAGAGGATTATCTAGGAAGAGTTGAGTATGATATAAAAAATGAAGATGGAGAGGTTCTTCACCAAGCTGGCAAGCGCCTAACAAAGAAAAAAGCTGATAAATTAATCGAAGATGGCGTTAAATTTGTTGAGTATCCGATCGAAGCACTTATTGGTAGATATTTGGCAAACCCTGTGATAAACACAGAAAGCGGCGAAATTTTATATGACACACTATCTGCTCTTGATGAGAATAAACTGGCAAAAATTTTAGCTGAGCATGAAAGTATCGAGATCATAAACAACTCCGCAGCTGGCGTTGACGACGCTATCATAAATTCATTTATCGCTGACAATGATATGCTTAAAGTTTTAAAACAAACTGAGGGCGTAGATGATGAAAACGATCTTGCTGCGATTAGAATTTACAAGGTCATGAGACCTGGCGAGCCGGTAGTTAAAGAGGCTGCAAAAAGCTTTGTAAATGATATATTGTTCAACCCTGAAAGATATGACCTAACAAAAGTTGGTCGTATGAAGATGAACCACAAGCTCTCACTTGATGTACCAGAGTACGTTACTTTGCTAACTAGTGAAGATATCATCAAAACTGCAAAATATCTTATAAAAGTTAAAAATGGACAAGGTCACATTGACGACCGCGATCACCTTGGCAATCGCCGTATAAGATCGATCGGTGAGTTACTTGCTAGTGAGCTTCACCTTGGCTTTGTTAAGATGCAAAAGGCTATCCGTGATAAATTTACAAGTCTAAGCAACAATACTGATGAGATCATGCCTTATGATCTTATTAATCCAAAAATGATCACGGCAACAATCATGGAATTTTTCACAGGCGGTCAGTTGAGTCAGTTTATGGATCAGACAAACCCACTTAGTGAGGTTACTCATAAGCGCCGTCTATCTGCGCTTGGAGAGGGTGGCTTAGTAAAAGAGCGTGCTGGATTTGAGGTGCGTGACGTTCACCCAACTCACTACGGCAGAATTTGTCCGGTTGAGACTCCAGAAGGTCAAAATATCGGTCTTATAAACACTCTTTCAACTTATGCAAAAGTAAATGACCTTGGCTTTGTTGAGGCGCCTTATAAAAAGGTCATCGATGGCAAAGTGACTGATGAGATAGTCTATCTAACTGCAACTCAAGAAGAGGGTAACGTTATCGCTCCAGCATCAACTAAGCTTGATGAAAATGGACATATTGTTGAGGATTTGATCGAGGTTAGAAAAGAGGGCGAGATGATGCTTGCTCGTAGAGAAGATGTTACATTGATCGACCTTTGCTCTGGTATGATAGCTGGTGTTGCAGCTTCGCTTATCCCATTCCTAGAGCACGATGACGCTAACCGTGCGCTTATGGGTTCAAACATGCAACGTCAAGCGGTGCCACTACTTCGTTCAACTGCTCCTATCGTTGGAACAGGTATGGAGAGCGTTATCGCAAGAGATGCTTGGGAGAGTGTAAAAGCAAAACGAGGTGGCGTGGTTGAAAAGGTTGATAATAAAAACATCTTTATCCTTGGTGAAGATGAAGCTGGTCCATATATCGATCACTACTCTTTAGAGAAAAATTTAAGAACAAACCAAAATACGACATTTTCACAACACCCTATCGTTAAAAAAGGTGATGAGATCTTTGCTGGTCAGATAATAGCCGATGGTCCAAGCATGGAAAAAGGCGAGCTAGCTATCGGTAAAAACGCACTAATTGCATTTATGCCTTGGAATGGCTACAACTACGAGGACGCGATCGTTATTAGTGAAAAAATGATACGCGAAGATGCCTTTACAAGCGTTCATATCTATGAAAAAGAGATCGAGGCTCGTGAGCTAAAAGACGGTGTTGAAGAGATAACAAAAGATATACCAAACGTCAAAGAAGAGGAGCTTATGCACCTTGATGAAAGTGGTATCGTTAAAATCGGTACAGAGATCAAGCCTGGCATGATTTTAGTTGGTAAAGTATCTCCAAAAGGCGAAGTTAAACCAACCCCAGAAGAAAGACTACTGCGTGCGATCTTTGGCGAAAAAGCCGGCCACGTGGTAAATAAATCACTCTATGCTTCAGCTTCAATGGAAGGCGTGGTTGTTGATGTTAAAATTTTCACCAAAAAAGGCTACGAGAAAGATAGCAGAACGAACAAAGCTTATGAAGAAGAGAAGACTCTTTTAGAAAAAGAGCACCACGATAGACTGCTTATGCTAGACCGCGAAGAGATGCTAAAAGTTACAGCACTTCTTTCTAAAAACCCACTAGCTAGCGATCAAGAGGTAAATAAAAAAGAGTATAAAAAGGGCTCAAAGATCAACAAAGCTGACTTTGAAAATATCAATAGATTTACTCTAAATGCTATCGTAAAGAGCTTTTCAAAAGATATTCAAAAGAAATATGATGAGCTAAAAAATTACTTCCAAAATGAGAAGAAAAAGCTTAAAGAAGAGCACGACGCTAAGATAGAAATTTTAGAAAAAGATGATATTTTACCAAGCGGCGTTGTAAAACTTGTAAAAGTTTATATAGCTACAAAACGCAAACTAAAAGTTGGCGATAAGATGGCTGGACGTCACGGTAACAAAGGTATCGTTTCAAATATAGTAAGAGAAGTCGATATGCCGTATCTTCCAAGCGGTCAGATCGTTGATATCGTGCTAAACCCACTAGGTGTTCCAAGCCGTATGAACATCGGTCAAATTTTAGAGAGTCACCTTGGTCTTGTTGGTTACCGTTTAGGCGAGCAGATCAATGAAATTTTTGAGACCAAAAAAGGCGAATGGATAAAAGAGCTAAGAGCTAAGATGATAGAGATCGCAAGCGTTGCTAAGCTAATGGACGCTAAAAAAGCTCTTGGTAAGATGAGTGATGAGAAGCTTCTTGAGTATGCAAAAGATTGGAGCAATGGCGTAAGATTTGCAACTCCGATTTTTGAAGGCGTTAAAGCTGATGAATTTGCAAAACTATTTGAGATGGCAAAGATAGATAGTGACGGTAAAACTGAGCTATATGACGGACGTACAGGCTCAAAGATAAGAGAACGCGTTAATGTTGGTTGTATGTATATGCTAAAACTTCACCACTTGGTTGATGAAAAAGTCCACGCAAGAAGTACTGGACCATACAGCCTTGTTACACAACAACCTGTCGGCGGTAAGGCGCTATTTGGTGGTCAAAGGTTTGGTGAGATGGAGGTTTGGGCACTTGAGGCTTATGGTGCTGCTCATACACTAAGAGAGATGCTAACTGTAAAATCAGATGATGTTGAGGGAAGACTTTCTGCTTACAAAGCTTTAACAAGAGGTGAAAACGTTCCTGAGACTGGTATCCCTGAGACGTTCTTTGTTCTAACAAACGAGCTAAAATCACTAGCTCTTGATGTGGAAGTATATGATGAGGATGAGACAAATGAAACTAACTAATTTAAAACCAGTTGAGATAAAAGAAGAGCATAGACCTCGTGATTTTGAAGCTTTCCAACTTCGTTTAGCAAGTCCTGAGAAGATAAAATCTTGGAGTTATGGCGAGGTTAAAAAACCAGAAACTATCAACTACCGCACGCTAAAACCTGAGCGTGACGGTCTGTTTTGTGCCAAAATTTTCGGACCGATCCGTGATTATGAGTGTCTTTGTGGTAAATATAAAAAGATGCGCTACAAAGGTATCAAATGCGAAAAGTGCGGCGTTGAAGTAACAACATCTAAAGTTCGTCGCTCTCGCATGGGTCACATCGAGCTTGTAACTCCAGTGGCTCATATCTGGTATGTAAATTTCTTGCCAAGCCGTATAGGTGCGCTTCTTGGTATCAAGATGAAAGACCTTGAGCGCGTACTTTACTATGAGGCATACATTGTTGATAATGCTGGCGAGGCTTATTATGACAATGAAAATTCTAAAAAAGTTGAAAAATATGACGTTTTAAACGAGGAGCAATATCAAAGCCTAGCTTCAAGATATGAAGAAACTGGCTTTAGTGCTAGAATGGGTGGCGAGGTCATCTATGATATGCTAGCTGAGCTTGACCTAACTCAAATTTTAAATCAGCTACAAGAAGAGATGGAGGCTACAAATTCTGAGGCTAAGAAAAAGACTATCGTAAAACGTCTAAAGGTTATCGAGAGCTTTTTAAATTCAGGCAACCGCCCAGAGTGGATGATGATAACAAATTTACCAGTTCTTCCGCCTGATCTTAGACCACTTGTTAATCTTGATGGCGGTAAATTTGCTGTTTCGGACGTAAATGATCTATATCGCCGTGTAATAAATAGAAATAGCCGTCTAAAACGCCTACTTGAGCTTGACGCACCTGAGATCATTATCAGAAATGAAAAGAGAATGCTTCAAGAGGCTGTTGATGCGCTATTTGACAATGGCCGTAGAGCAAATGCAGTAAAAGGTGCAAATAAACGCCCACTAAAATCACTAAGTGAGATCATCAAAGGTAAGCAAGGCCGCTTCCGTCAGAATTTGCTAGGCAAGCGTGTTGATTTCTCTGGACGTTCTGTTATCGTCGTTGGTCCAAAGCTAAAGATGGATCAGTGCGGTCTTCCAAAGAAGATGGCTTTAGAGCTATTTAAGCCACATTTGCTTGCTCGCCTTGAAGAAAAAGGCTATGCGACAACCGTTAAGCAAGCTAAAAAGATGATAGAAGATAAGACAAATGAGGTTTGGGAGTGCCTAGAAGAGGTCGTTAAAGACTATCCAGTCATGCTAAACCGTGCTCCAACACTTCACAAGCTCTCTATCCAGGCGTTTCACCCAGTGCTTGTTGAAGGCAAGGCGATCCAGCTTCATCCACTAGTTTGTGCGGCGTTCAACGCTGACTTCGACGGCGACCAAATGGCTGTTCACGTACCACTATCGCAGGAAGCTATCGCTGAGTGCAAAATTTTGATGCTTAGCTCAATGAACATCTTGCTTCCTGCAAGTGGTAAGGCTATCACAGTCCCTTCACAAGATATGGTTTTAGGAATTTATTATTTAAGCTTAGAGAGAAACGATGAAAAAGGCGCAAATAAAATTTTCTCAAGCGTTGATGAAGTAATGATCGCTGAAGAGGCTAACACTCTTGGTCTTCACGCTAAAATCAAAACAATGGTTGATAACAAGATCATCTTTACAACAGCTGGTCGCTTGATCTTAAGAGCGATACTTCCTGATTTTGTCCCTGAAAATATGTGGAATAAGATCATGAAGAAAAAAGACATTGCAAATTTGGTTGATTATGTTTATAGAAATGGCGGCCTTGAAGTAACGGCTGACTTCCTTGATAAGCTTAAAAATTTAGGCTTTAGGTATGCTACGAAAGCGGGAATTTCTATCTCTATCGCAGACATCATCGTGCCAGATAGCAAGCAAAAGTATATCGACGAAGCTAAGAAAAAAGTTCGTGAAATTCAAAAGCAATATGGCGCTGGTCTTTTAACAGATAGTGAGAGATATAACAAGATCATCGATATCTGGACAGATACAAACAACAGCGTTGCAAGCGAGATGATGAAGCTTATCCAAAGTGATAAGGGCGGATTTAACTCAATTTATATGATGGCTGACTCAGGTGCGAGAGGTAGTGCAGCGCAAATTCGCCAGTTAGCTGGTATGCGTGGTCTTATGGCAAAACCGGACGGCTCAATTATCGAAACACCGATCATTTCAAACTTCCGTGAAGGTCTAAACATAATGGAGTACTTCAACTCAACCCACGGAGCTAGAAAAGGTCTTGCAGATACAGCGCTAAAAACTGCCAACGCTGGTTACTTAACAAGAAAGCTAATCGACGTTGCTCAAAACGTTAAAGTCACAATGCACGACTGCGGTACGCACGAGGGCGTTGAGATCACAGATATCACAGAGAGCGGCGAGCTAATCGAAAGCCTTGAAGAGAGAGTATTGGGCCGTGTTTTAGCAGATGATGTGATCGATCCTATAACAAATGAAATTTTATTTAGCGAAGGCACATTGCTTGACGAGGAGAAAGCTAAGGCAATAACAGAAGCTGGCATAAAATCAGTAAGCATTAGAACACCTATCACGTGCAAGGCGCCAAAAGGCGTTTGCGCAAAATGCTACGGCTTAAATTTGGGTGAGGGCAAACTCGTAAAACCAGGCGAGGCTGTCGGTATCATCTCAGCTCAATCAATTGGTGAGCCAGGTACTCAGCTAACGCTAAGAACATTCCATATCGGTGGTACGGCTTCTACTGAGCAACAAGATCGCCAAGTAATCGCTCAAAAAGAGGGCTTTATTAGGTATTACAACCTTAGCACATACGAGAACAACGGCAAGAAAATCGTTGCAAACAGAAGAAGTGCAGCTGTACTACTTGTTGAGCCAAAGATAAAATCAACAATCGATGGTAAAATCGAGATCGAATATGCCCACGAAGATGTAAATATCGTAATTAAAGGCAAAAAAGAAGAGATCAAATATACCATCAGAAGAAACGATCTTGCTAAGCCAAACGAACTAGCTGGCGTTAGCGGCAAGATCGAAGGCAAGATGTATATCCCTTATGCAAATGGCGATAAGGTAAAAGAGAACGAGAGTATTGTTGAGATAATAAAAGAGGGTTGGAACATTCCAAATCGTATCCCTTATGCTAGTGAGCTTAAAATTTCAGACGGCGATCCAGTAACTAGAAAGATCACAGCAGATGCAAATGGTGTGGTTAAATTTTTCATACTAAAAGGTGACTTCCTTGATAGACTAAAAGATATCAAAAAAGGTCACAAAGTAACTGAAAAAGGCTTCTTTGTTGTTGTTTCTGACAAAGACGGACGTGAGGCAGTTCGCCACTACATCCCAAGAAATTCTATCATCCAAGTATCAGACAATGATGCGGTAGAAAGAGCGACAGTGGTCTCACTACCTGAAAAAGATGACAAGCTAATAATCGCTGAGTGGGATCCATACTCAACTCCAACTATCGCAGAAGAGGCTGGTGTGGTTAGCTTTGAAGATGTCGAGCCAGGATATAGTGCGACTGAGCAAGCTGATGAGGCAACTGGCCAAAGACGTCTTGTTATCAACGAGTATTTGCCAAGTGGCGTAAAACCAGCGATCATCATTACTACAAAGAGCGGACATTTGATCAAATATCCGCTTGATCCAAAAACTGCGATCTTTGTTTCAAGTGGTGATGAAGTGGCTCAGGCTGACATTTTGGCTAAGACTCCAAAAGCTGTTGCTAAGTCAAAAGATATCACTGGTGGTCTTCCAAGGGTTAGTGAGCTATTTGAAGCAAGACGCCCTAAAAATACAGCTATCGTTGCAGAGATCGACGGCGTTGTTAGATTTGACAAGCCACTTCGCTCAAAAGAGCGCATCATCATCCAAGCAGAAGATGGCACGACAGCTGAGTATTTGATCGAGAAGAGCCGCCAGATCCAAGTAAGAGACGGCGAATTTGTCCATGCTGGCGAGAAACTAACAGACGGACTTATCTCAAGCCACGATATCTTAAGAATTCTTGGTGAAAAGGCGCTTCACTACTATTTGATCAGTGAAATTCAGCAAGTTTATCGCCGCCAAGGTGTTGCGATCGCTGATAAGCACATCGAGATCATCGTCTCTCAAATGCTTCGCCAAGTCAAAATCGTCGATAGCGGAAATACAAATTTCATCGTTGGCGACATGGTTTCAAGAAACAAATTTAAAGAAGAGAACGAGCGCATCATGAAAATGGGTGGCGAGCCAGCTATCGCTGAGCCGATCCTTCTTGGTGTCACAAGAGCGGCCATCGGAAGTGATAGTGTGATCTCTGCTGCGTCATTCCAAGAGACAACTAAGGTCTTAACAGAAGCCTCAATCGCTGCTAAATTTGACTATCTTGAAGATCTAAAAGAGAACGTCATCCTTGGACGTATGATCCCAGTTGGTACTGGTTTTTACAAAGATAAAAAGATAAAGATCAAAGAAAACTAATATATTAAGCCCCGCTTAGGGGCTTAATCCTCTCATGAATTTACCCACTTAAATTTACAAAATTTTAAAATTTACAAGCCATTAATCAATATTAAATAAAATCCATAACTAAAAATATGTAACGGAGATATTATGAAAAATGTCGATCTTGGACTTTTATTTTTGCGCTTAGGTCTTGGAATTTGCCTTTTTATGCACGGCTTTGGCAAAATTTTACACGGAGTTGGCGGCGTAAAGAGCATTTTAGTTGATGCTGGACTACCTAGCTTTTTAGCGTATTTTGCCTATCTTAGCGAGGTTTTAGCCCCTATAATGATCGCTGTTGGTTTTTATTCAAGGCTCGGTGCGCTCCTAGTTTTTGGCTCTAGTCTTGTCATCTTGTATTCATATTTTGGCTTGTCAAATTTACTTGAGCTAACTAATGTAAATGGCTTTAAAGCAGAGCTTATATATCTTTATATCGCTATGTCACTTTGCATCATCTCGACTGGCAGCGGCAAATACGCAATAAAGCAAGACTGATCTTAACTCAAATTTAGCACAGATAAAAATGTGCTAAATTTTCACACATGTTATTTAAAATTTAAATTTAGTTTATTTTTTTATAACACTTTAAGTTTATTGCTTTTAAATTTGAAAAATATCTCTAATTTAAAGGACACATGATGAACTCTATAAAAAAGAGCCTTCGTTTCTGCTAGCCCTTACGCCTATCTTGGTTATGATCGTAGGCCTTGCGCTTGGCGTTGGTTACATGAAACTAAAGGTTGAGCCGATCATTTTGATAGCAGCCCTCGTGGCTGGTGGCATCGCTTGGAGACTAGGATATAGTTGGAGCGAGCTTCAAGAAGGGGTAATAGAGAAAATTTCAAGCTCATTGCCAGCACTTATGATACTTTGGGTAGTCGGTCTGCTTATTGGCTCGTGGGTATTTTCAGGCACCATCCCTATGATCATCTACTACGGCGTAGATCTTATAAGTCCGCAGTATCTAGTCCTAACTGCTTTTGTCATCGCAGCTATCATCTCAACCGTAACTGGCACATCTTGGGGTTCTGCTGGCACAGTCGGTGTTGCCATCATGGGCATAGCTCAAGGTCTTGATGTAAATTTAGCAGCAACTGCTGGTGCGGTAGTCGCAGGAGCATACTTTGGTGATAAGCTCTCCCCACTCTCAGACACGACAAACCTAGCTCCGATAGCTGCTGGCTCAGAGCTTTATGAGCACATCAGACATATGTTTTATACGACTATCCCAGCAACTATCGTTGCGATAGCAGCTTATCTATTCTTTGGTAGCGAGGCGGCAAGTAGTGGTGCAAATGTTTCAGAGTCGGTTTTGGCGCTTCAAGGTCAGCTTGATAAAATTTTTCACTGGAACATCATCTTACTTTTGCCTGTGCTTTTTGTCTTGGCTGGCTCAGTGCTAAAGTGGCCAACGATACCTGTCATGATCATAGCTTCGCTATTTTCAGTGCTTCTTGGCGTTATCGTTCAAGATTTTAGCTTTAAAAATGGCTTTATCTCAGTGATGACTGGCTTTAACGTCACGATGAGCGGCATTAATATAGAGTTTTCAAAAGATATCACTAAGCTTCTAAATAGAGGCGGCGTGAGCTCGGTAAATTCAACCACTATCTTAGTCATCTGCGCTATGGGCTTTGCTGGCATCATCTCAAAAACTGGCATGCTTACAAAGGTACTTCACACCATTATGGCAAGGGTTAAATCAACAGCAGGCGTCATCATCTCGACTATCGGCTCATGCCTAACCGTCGCATTTGTCACAGGTAGCTCATATCTTTCTATCCTCATCCCTGGCGAGATGTTTAAAGACTTTTATAAAGAGAAAAATTTAGCAGCCAAAAACCTCTCAAGAACGCTTGAAGACTCTGGCACCGTGATCGTCCCGCTCATCCCTTGGTCAGCAGCAGGCGCATATATGACAGCCACACTTGGAGTGCCAACGGTAGAGTATTTGCCATGGGCGATACTAAACTACATGGGCGTTGTCTTTGCTATTATTTTAGCACTCACCGGTATTGGCATAGCTAAGATAAATAAGGACGCCAAATGATACTTATAAAAAACGTCAAAATTTACTCGCCAAAATTTCTTGGCAAAAAAGATATATTTATATGTAATGGCAAGATCGTCTGCATAGCTGAAAATATAGAGCCAAATTTACCAAATGTAAAGGTGATCGACGCTTCAAATTTAGTAGCCATACCAGGTCTTATCGATAAACACGTGCATATAACAGGCGGCGGCGGCGAGGGCGGCTTTAAGACTAGGGTGCCAGAGATCATGCTATCAAATTTAATAGAGGCTGGCATAACGACGGCTGTTGGCCTACTTGGAACTGACAGCACGACAAGAAGCGTTGAAAATTTAGTCGCAAAAGCACACACATTAAACGACGAGGGTATCACATGCTACGCTCACACTGGCGCATACAGCTCTAAAACGCCAACCATAACTGGCGAGATCGAAAAAGATATTGTCTTTGTTGATCCGATAATTGGCACCAAGCTAGCCATAAGCGACCACCGCTCATCAAGTGTAAGCAAAGATGAGCTAGCTCACATAGTTTCGGCTGGCAGGGTGGCTGGCATGATCAGCTCGAAGTCAGGCCACACCACGCTTCACATGGGCGATGGCAAAAAGGGCTTAAATTTGATCTATGAAGTGCTAAATGAGTATGACATGCCGATCACGCTATTTCAGCCAACGCATGTAAATAGAAATGAGGAGCTTTTTAAACAAAGCTTTAAATTTATAAAAGACGGCGGCTATATCGACTTTACCTGCATGCCAGGACTTACGCCACTTGAAGCTGTAAAGTGCGTCAAAAAAGAAAATTTACCAACAAACAAGCTCACGATAAGCTCGGACGGCTTTGGTAGCTACTCTAGCTATGATAGCGACGGAAATTTACTAAAAATTGGCATCGCTAGCGTTAAGAGCCTGTATGAAGAGTTTATAAATTTTGTAAAAGATGGTTTTAGTATCGAGGAGGCGTTGCCATATTTTACGACAAATGTGGCAAGAAGTGTGGCCTTGCAAAATAAAAAAGGCGAGATAAAAGAAAATTACGATGCAGATATTTTGCTAATAGATGAGAAATTTGAGATTAAATTTGTCGTTGCAAAGGGCGAAATTTTAAAAGATGACAGCGGTTTTATAAAAAAAGGAACATATGAATAAGTCTAACTTATTAACCGTTATTTAAGCTTTTTTTAAATAAAATTAGGTCTTTTTAATAAATTTAGTTGAAAGGAATTATTGTGCCAACCATAAATCAATTGGTCAGAAATGAACGCAAGAAAGTGACTGTTAAGTCAAAATCTCCAGCGTTAAAAGAGTGCCCTCAAAGAAGAGGAGTTTGCACTAGGGTTTATACTACAACTCCTAAAAAACCAAACTCAGCTTTGAGGAAAGTTGCCAAAGTTAGGCTTACAAGCGGTTTTGAAGTCATCAGCTATATCGGCGGTGAAGGTCACAACCTACAAGAACACAGTATCGTTTTAGTTCGCGGCGGTAGGGTTAAAGACTTACCAGGTGTTAAATATCACATCGTTCGTGGTGCACTTGATACTGCTGGTGTTGCAAAAAGAACAGTTTCTCGTTCTAAATATGGTGCAAAACGCCCTAAAGCTGGCGCTGCAGCTCCAAAAAAGTAAAAAATTAGGTTCGCAGACGTTGCTTAAATTTGCAAACGTTTGAGTAAAATTTCATAAAAATTTGAAGGAAAGATCAAAATGAGAAGAAGAAAAGCTCCTGTAAGGGAAGTTTTACCTGATCCGATTTACGGAAATAAAATAATCACTAAATTTATTAATTCTCTTATGTATGATGGCAAAAAAAGCGTCGCTACAGAGATAATGTATGGTGCTATCAAAGCTATCGAAAAGAAAAATGCTGAGGTTAAAGGCATCGACGTTTTTAACGACGCTATCGAAAATGTAAAACCTATTTTAGAAGTTAAATCACGCCGTGTTGGTGGTGCTACTTATCAAGTGCCAGTTGAGGTTCGCCCAGCTCGCCAACAAGCTCTTGCTATCCGCTGGCTTATAACTTTTGCTAGAAAAAGAAGCGAAAGAACAATGGTTGATAAACTAGCAAATGAGCTTTTAGATGCGGCAAATTCAAAAGGTGCATCTTTCAAGAAGAAGGAAGATACTTACAAGATGGCAGAGGCTAATAAAGCATTTGCTCACTACCGCTGGTAAGAAAGAATTAGTATGGCAGAGAGAAAAACGCCTTTACATAAGGTAAGAAATATCGGTATTGCGGCTCACATTGATGCTGGAAAGACAACTACTAGTGAGAGAATTTTGTTCTTCACTGGTATGAGCCATAAGATAGGTGAGGTTCATGATGGCGCTGCTACTATGGACTGGATGGAGCAAGAAAAAGAGCGTGGTATTACTATTACATCAGCTGCAACTACAGCGTTTTGGAAGGGCTACCAAGTAAACCTAATCGACACTCCGGGACACGTTGACTTTACTATTGAAGTTGAGCGTTCTATGCGTGTTCTTGACGGTGCTGTTGCGGTATTTTGTTCTGTTGGTGGTGTTCAGCCACAGTCTGAAACTGTTTGGAGACAAGCAAATAAATATCACGTACCAAGAATTGTTTTTGTTAATAAAATGGATAGAATTGGTGCAAATTTCTTTAGAGTTGAAGAGCAGATCAGAGAAAGGCTAAAAGCAAATCCAGTGCCTATTCAAATTCCTATCGGTGCAGAGGATAACTTTAAAGGTGTGGTTGATCTTGTAAGAATGAAAGCATACGTTTGGAATGACGAGAAAAAGCCAACTGACTATGTAGAAGAAGAAATTCCAGCTGAAGTTAAAGATAAAGCTGAAGAATACCGCGCCAAACTAATCGAAGCTGTTTCTGAAACAGATGATAGTTTGATGGAGAAATTCTTTGCAGGCGAAGAACTAACTGAAGAAGAGATTAAAAAAGGTATAAAAGCAGGCTGCTTAAGAATGACTATTACGCCTATGCTTTGCGGAACTGCGTTTAAGAACAAAGGTATTCAACCTCTACTTGATGCTGTTGTTGATTATTTACCAGCTCCAGATGAGATCGCAGCGATAAATGGTGTTTACGAAGATGGCACTGAGGTGACTGTTGAAAGTACAGATGATGGCGAATTTGCCGCTCTTGCGTTTAAGATCATGACTGACCCATTTGTTGGACAGCTAACATTTATTCGTGTTTATAGAGGAAGCCTTGAAAGCGGTAGCTACGCTTACAACACAGTTCAAGACTGCAAAGAGAGAATTGGCCGTTTGCTAAAAATGCACTCAAATAAACGTGAAGAGATTACTGAACTTTTCGCTGGTGAAATCGGCGCCGTTGTTGGTCTAAAAAATACCCTAACTGGCGATACTCTTGCAAGTGAAAAAGATAAAGTTATCCTTGAGAGAATGGACTTCCCAGAGCCAGTTATCAGTGTTGCGGTTGAGCCAAAAACAAAAGCAGATCAAGAAAAAATGGCGATCGCTCTTCAAAAACTAGCTCAAGAAGATCCAAGCTTTAGAGTTAGCACTGATGAAGAGAGCGGACAAACTATTATTAGCGGTATGGGTGAGCTTCACCTAGAGATTATTGTTGATCGTATGCTTCGTGAATTTAAAGTTGATGCTGAAGTTGGTCAGCCACAAGTTGCTTACCGCGAAACTATCCGTAAGGCAGTTGAACAAGAGTATAAATATGCTAAACAATCAGGTGGTCGTGGTCAATATGGTCACGTATTCTTACGTATCGAGCCACTTCCAGCTGCTAGCGGATTTGAATTTGTTAACGACATCAAAGGTGGTGTTGTTCCAAAAGAGTATATCCCAGCTGTTGAAAAAGGTTGTAAAGAGGCACTTCAAAGCGGTGTTCTTGCTGGATATCCAGTTGAAGATGTTAAAGTTACACTTTTTGATGGTAGTTACCACGAAGTTGACTCATCTGAAATGGCGTTTAAACTTGCTGCTTCTATGGGCTTTAAAGAGGGCGCTAGAAAAGCAGGTGCGGTTATCCTTGAACCTATGATGAAAGTTGAAGTTGAGACTCCAGAAGAGTATATGGGTGATGTTATCGGTGACCTTAATAAGCGCCGTGGCCAAGTAAATTCAATGGATGATAGAAATGGTGTAAAAATCATTGCTGCTTATTGTCCGCTTGCTCAAATGTTTGGCTACTCAACAGATCTTCGCTCAATGACTCAAGGTCGTGCGACTTACTCTATGGAATTTGATCACTACGAAGAAGTTCCTAAAAACGTAAGTGAAGAGATTATTAAAAAGAGAAATGGCTAATTAGCCAAAAATAGGGCAGAGCGATCTGCCCTTTAAAATTTAATTACTTGGATAAAAATTTAAACTATCTTGCAAATTTGTCCTCATAGCTCAGCTGGATAGAGCGCAGAATTCCTAATTCTGAGGTCGTGAGTTCGAACCTCGCTGGGGACACCACTCTTGCTTTTAATACCATGCAATAACAATCTTTTATAGAGTTCTTTTAACCACTTATATTTAGAATTCTTATTTTTATAAGTAGTTATGTTTGGTATGTAAATAAATTTTTATTTTTCTTCTTAACCGCATTATTTGTATGACTTTATTATTAATAAAATTTATCAACAAAAATTTTATATATTTAATAATCCATGCTAACATTTCAAAAATTTATTTAAGGAGAGTAGATGAAAAAAATTTTACTTTTAGGAGCCGTTTGTTGCATGTTGTCAGCTGATGTTAAAACTGTTAATATAAGTCCAGATGAGATCAAAAAGTATGATCAGATCGTTGATATTAGAACCCCATCTGAATGGCAAGAGACTGGCATCATAGCTGGTGCTAAGACCATCACTTTTGATTCAAGTAATAAGAGTGCATTTTTAGATGAGCTTTCAAAAGCGGTTGATATCAAAAAGCCTATCGCTCTTGTTTGCAGAAGTGGCAGAAGAAGCACAGCAGCAGCTGCAGCGATAGATAGCACAGATCTTAAGATTATAAATTTAGATGGTGGCATGAGTAGTTTGATCGAGCAAGGCTACAAAACTACACCTTATAAAAAATAGACAAATTTCTAAATTCTACATTTGGCTACAAGATAAATTTATTTTGTAGCCAAAATTTATCCTAAATAATAAATTTTATTATTTGATTAACCAGTGATTAACTCTAAGTCAATATAATTTCATCACATTTAAACAATAAAGAAGGAGACAAAATGTCAAAAGTTATTTTACAGTTAAACACAATTCAGGCTGATGCAAATGCACTTTATATCAAATTTCACGATCTTCACTGGAATGTAAAAGGTATTCAATTTTTCAGCGTCCACGAGTATACTGAAAAAGCTTATGAGGATATGAGTGAGATTTTTGATGACGCAGCTGAGAGAGCTCTTATGCTTGGTGGCAGACCTATTGTTAAGGCCGAAGAGCTAGCAAAAGTCGCTCACATCAAACACGAGCCAAAAGAGAGTTATACTCCTACTGAAGTTTTGGATATTGTTTTGGCTGATTACAAGCACCTTTTGGGTGAGTTTAAAAAGCTTGATGAGCTTGCAGAGGGTGACACAACAACTCAGATGTACGCACAAGATCAAATAGCTAAATTTGAAAAAGCAATCTGGATGCTAAACGCAACACTTGGTAAATAATCATAGCGGGAGCTCTCCCGCTTTACTCTAAATAAATTTCACCTTTTGGCGATATAGTTTTTATAAACTTATAGGAGCCAAATATGCAAATCAGTCAAATCGTAAGCTCATACAACACTTCAAGCATAAAAGAAAATGTAAAATCAGAAATTTCGCTTCATAAAGATGAAAAAGAGATTTCTAAAAAGCAGCCTGAGATTTCAAATTTAAGTGCAAAAGAGATATCAAATAGCTACTTTTTGCAGTATCAAAAAGATATTACTCAAAATGCTAGTTCAAATTTACTAGTTCAAGGTGGTCTAAGCTTTAACGTGCCTGAAAATTTATCAGACATTTTATCTGGACTTGATCTAGCAGGTATCGGCTACAACGGCAAAGCTCTAGGAGAGCTAAGTAGTGATGAGGCGAGCGAGCTAGTTAGTGAAAATGGCTTTTTTGGCATCGCAAATACAGCTGATAGGATAGCCGGTTTTGTGCTAAATGGCGCAGGTGATGATGTAGAGAAGCTAAAAGCTGGTAGAGATGGCGTGGCAAAGGGTTTTGAGGACGCAAAGAAAATTTGGGGCGGAGAGCTTCCTGAAATTTCACAAAAGACTATCGAAAAGACCCTTGAGACGCTTGATAAAAAGATCGCTGAGCTTGGCGGTAATGTTTTAAATGTATCAGCCTAATTTTCTTGGGGTCTCTCCCAAGAAATTTATATATTAATGTAAGTACAAAACTCAAATTTTAAAACTCGCAAATTTTATTTAATCTTAAAAGCTATACTTTTCTCTTTATATTAAGGAGAAAAGATGAAAGCTAAAATTTTACTTCCTCTAGCAGTAGCCACTATGTTTTTGGGATGTTCATTTTTTGATGATAACCCGCCAGTTCGCAAGCAACCAAGGCAAGCTACTAAAACTATGCCTGCAAAAAGCTCCATTAAAGGCTTCATAAAAGATGTTAGCTATAAAGATTCGAAATACTGCTACGAGATAGTAGCTAGCGATGTGAAAAATCACAAACTAAACAAAGCAAATTTTTGTGCAAACAGATATTATTACGATAAGGGTGATCTTGTCTATGCGACATTTTACGCAGATAAGCTCATAGACATGCTTCTTATAAAAGAGGGTGGCTCCAGAGGTGCATTTAATGGCATAAGAAAACCGCAAAATGAAGTAGTCGTTAAAAGAAAAAATATAAAAACAAATATCGATGTGCCAAAAGAGGAGAAAATTTCTTTTTAGATTACCGTTGATTTACTGCTAGCGTATATAATTTCATCAGCAATCAAAACTAGAACTCCTTTTAAGGGGCAAAGCAACGGCCCCTTTTTCTTTTTATCCCCTTTTTAAAAGTTTCATTTTTAAAGATTAAATTATCAAAATGTATCTCTTTTTGGTCAAAATCGGTAAACGATCGGTAACAAAAATGCAAAATTTTATGATTTTTTAAGCTTCATCTTAAAATTTATTGATTATAATCGTCGACACAAAAACCTTAAAAGGAGAAAAAATGAAACTAACAAAAATTAGTTTAGCCGCTTTGGTTGCTTTAGGCGCATTCTCAAGCGTAGCAAGTGCTACTCCACTTGAAGAAGCTATAAAAAATGTTGATCTTTCAGGATTTGCAAGATATAGATATACAAATACTCATGTAAAGAAAGATAAAAGTAAAGTTGTAGTAAAAGAAAATGGAAGTGCTGATGGTGATGGCCATGGCTTTAGAATGATCACGAATTTTAAAGCTGCTATAGATGATAACTTCTTTGGTGTTATTGGTTTGAGATATAGTTCTCTTGATGGCTCAGGCGATAATTCAAAAACTAATGGCACAGATAAAACAGATACAACTACAGGATTCGGTGTTCACCAATTCTATCTTGGATATAAAGCTGGTAACACTACTATAACAGCTGGTAAGCAAGAGATCGGTTCATACTTTACTAATGATGCCGTTGCTACAGGTATTAAAATAGTAAATCAAGATATTGAAGGTCTCACTTTAGCAGCAGCAGCTTTTGATGCACTTGAAGGTAATGATGAGAGTGATGGAGATTTGTATTCAATTGTTAGAGGTAAAAATTCTCTTGATGTTTATGATGCTGGTAATCTATATGCTGCAGCTATTATGGGATCATATAGCCCAATCGATTTTCAACTATGGTATGGTAGTTTGACAAATTTAGCTGATGTTCTTGCAGCTGATGTTTCAGGAAATTTTGCTATAACTAACGATATATCTTTAGGTGCAAGAATTAACTATGCACATAGCCAAGTTGATACAAGTGCAAAAAATACTCTTAATTATGAAGATGGCAATTTCTATGCTGGCGAGCTCTCAACTTCATTATATGGTTTTGATCTAGCTGCTGGTTATATCGGCTATAAAACTCAAAATTATCAAGATGGTAAGTATTCAATATTTACATTTGAAGATCAAGGTGGCTTAATCGACGCTGGCGAAAGCGTATTTGATTGGACACGTGCTACAGGCAAAGGCAGCTTCTTCTATGCAAAAAGTGCATATAATTTCGATAAATTCAAAGTTGGTCTAGACTATATCAAAGGTAGCTATAAAACAAACGAGAAGACTAAAGTTCAACAATTTGTTCCAAGATTTGCTTATCAATACAGCAAAAAGCTAGAGTTTAGCTCATTTTATGCCTTTAAAACAGAAAAAGAGTATAACGGAGATAAAGAGAGAACTAACAAATTTAGATTTGAAGCTAAATACTCATTCTAATTCATAGCTCGTTAATCAACTTATGATATAATCCCGGGTCGGAGTAATCTGATCCGGGATTTTTAAATTTAGAGCAAAATTTCAAGGAAACTTATGAAAAATATCAAAATTTCTTTTTTGGCGTGTTTTTTGGTGGCAAATGCCTTTGCAGCTTCTCAGGTTTATTATATAGAAGCTCGTGGTGAGTTTGGTAAAGAGCTTGCCGAGATGGCAAAAAAGCAGGCTAATGATAGAAACGAAAAAGTAAATGTCTATGTTGATGAAGATCCAAGACGTTATAAAGACAATAGAATTTTAAAATTTGGCGTTGATAGAAAAGGTAGATATAGCGTCTCTTTAGGAAAAGAGCTTTATGAGAAACAATGCGCTAGCTGCCATGGCGAAAGCGCAGACAAAAGACCATTTGGCTCAACACCACTTAAAAACATGGATGCTAAAGATATAGAAGATAGCATCATCTCTTATAGAAGCGACTCAAGCTTTGGTGGTAGTGGTAAAAACGTTATGCAAAACCAAGCTAAGATCGTCTCAAACAATGACCTAGGTGCAATACTTGCTTATCTAAAAGGTAAAGACGCACTTGCAGATCAAGATACAAACGAAAATAAACCAGTTTCAACCGAAACAAAGCAAGGCAGTTATTTAAGATAAATTTCACCTCGGTAGCTTTGCCACAATATAAATAAAAGGAAGCAGATGTTAAATCCAAAAACATTATTTTTAAGTATGGGCTCAGCTATCGTTTTGATGATAATCTTTGCCATAGCTAGTGGAGCCGCCACAATAATAGAGAGCAAAACCAGCACTGAAGCAGCTTGGTACTATGTTTATGGCGCTGGCTGGTTTGCGCTCATCCAACTACTGCTTGGTATAAATTTAGCCTTCAACATCTTTAGATACAATCTAATCGATCCTAAAAAACTCCCATCACTCATCTTTCACTTAGGTTTTATCGTCATCTTAATCGGTGCTGGCATCACAAGATACCTTGGCTTTGAAGCTGATATGCATATACGTGAAAACACTGCTTCAAACGTCGTTAGTACAAAGGTTTCGTATATAAATTTAACTGCGCTTAACGACAAAGGCGAAGAGATCAGCTCGGCTATGCCTTTGGGACTTGCTGATGTGAAGAAAGGCTTTGATCTAAAGCTAAAAACAGCAGACGGTGAGGCTAGTTTAAAATTTAAAGAATTTGTGCCAAATGCAAGCTATAAATTTGTAAATGATGATAGCGGGAAGCCTGTCGTTGAATTTGTAGTATCAAACGAGAGCGAAAGCGAAGAGATATTTTTGCTTGAAGAAGAAGAGGCGAGAGTTGGAGATATTAGCTTTATCTTTAATGCTAAACCAGCTGAAAATAAAAAATACGTTCTTTTTAGACTAAATGATGGAAATTTCACAGTTACTTCAAATGCCGATCTTTCAAAATTTACTATGGCGGACAGCTCAAAAACTGAGCTAAAAGCTGGTAGCGTGAATGAATTTGGCACAGGTAGCTTATATACTATCTCAAATATAAATTTTGCCCCAAGACTAGTCTCAGCGCACGCTTCAAGAAAGCTAGTCAGCTCAAAGGATAGCGAGTTTAATGCGTTGATAGCTGAGCTAAACTACAAAGGCGAGAGTAAAGAGATGCATGTATTTTACAACCTAATGGAGCCTTCACGTATCGCCGTGGCTGGACAGAAATTTAACGCCTCGTGGGGAGCTCAGCAGATAAAACTCCCATTTAGCCTCTACTTAAAAGACTTTGAGCTAAAAAGATATCCTGGCTCAAATTCTCCTATGAGCTACTCAAGTGAGGTTGTGGTAAAAGACGGCACGAATGATCCTGGGTTTGACTATAGAATTTATATGAACCACGTGCTTGATTATGATGGATATAGATTTTTTCAAAGCTCATACGACACTGACGAGAAAGGCACGATCCTCTCTGTCAATAAAGACCCAGGTAAAATCCCGACATATATCGGCTACTTTTTGCTAGGACTTGGCTTCTTGCTAAATGTCATAAACCCTAACAGCCGCTTTAGAAAGCTCGCAAAACTAATAGATAATGAATCAACAAAAGGCGGCAAAAAAGTAGCTGCGCTCATAGCAGTCTTACTTTTGGGCTTAAATTTTAGCTCGCTAAAGGCTGAGGACTTCTTGCCACATATCAGCAAAGAGCATGCTGACAAGCTTGCTAGACTCATCGTGCAAAGTCCAGATGGCAGGATGAAGCCATTTGATACGCTTAGCAAAGAGGTTTTAAACAAAATTCACAGAGGCGAGAGCATAGGTAGTCTAAATTCAAACCAAGCTATGCTTTCTATAATGGTAACGCCTGATTTTTGGCGAAATGAGAAGATCATCGCGCTTGGTCAGAGCAAGGAGCTAAAAAAAGAGCTAGGCGTTGATGAGAATGCAAGATACGCAAGCTTTGATGAATTTTTTAAAGCGACAAAAGATGGTGGAAGCGAGTATAAACTAACAAAATTTGCCGAGATAGCAAACCGCAAACACCCAGGCTCACGCAATACATTTGACAAAGATGTGATAAAGATTGACGAGAGACTAAATGTATTTTATATGATATTTATCGGTGAAATTTTCAAAATTTTCCCTAAACAAGACGATCCGTCAAATTCTTGGTATTCGCCAGCTAGCGCGATGATGTACTTCTCGCCAAAAGAGGCTGAGCTAGTCGTTGGCATGATGAGAGAGTATTTCTCAGCTGTTGATGCAGCCTCAAAGGATAATGACTGGAGTAAGGCGGATGCGGCGCTTGAGAAAATTTCAGCCTATCAGCACAAATACGGCGCTGCTGTCATGCCAAGTGAGAAAAAGATAGATATAGAAATTTTGTTTAATAAATTTCAAGTATTTGACCGCTTGACACCGATATATCTTTTGGCTGGACTTGCTCTTTTGCTATTTGTTTTTGTCAAGATGTTAGCGCCAAAAGTGCAGATAAATGGCATAGTTAAAGCTGTATATATTATAAATTTACTAGCTTTTCTTGCGCACACAGCTGGACTTGGTCTTCGCTGGTACATCGCTGAGCACGCCCCTTGGAGTAACGCCTACGAGTCGATGGTATATATCGCTTGGGCGCTTGGTCTATCTGGCATCATCTTTGCAAAACGTAGTCCGATCGCACTTGCGCTTACATCTATATTAGCTGGCGTTACGCTATTTGTCGCACACCTTAGCTGGATGGATCCGCAGATCACGACACTTGTGCCTGTACTTCAGAGCTACTGGCTAACTATCCACGTCTCTATCATTACTGCAAGTTATGGATTTTTGGGTCTTTGCTCACTGCTTGGCGGCTTTACTTTGCTGCTTATCATCTTGCAAAACAAGAAAAAGCCAAATGCAGAGATCACGCGTAATATCACTGAAGCAACGCGTATAAATGAGATGGCGATGATACTAGGTCTTAGCTTACTCACGCTTGGAAATTTTTTGGGTGGCGTCTGGGCAAATGAGAGCTGGGGTAGATACTGGGGTTGGGACAGCAAGGAGACTTGGGCGCTAGTTTCGATCCTTGTCTATGCGGCGGTGCTTCACATGAGATTTATACCAAAGCTTAATAATCAATACGCATTTGCTGTTGCATCATTTTTTGCCTATTGGTCGATCATAATGACCTATTTTGGGGTAAATTTCTATCTAGCTGGCATGCACTCATATGCAGCTGGAGATCCGCTTCCGGTGCCTTACTTTATCCGGGTGGTTATTGCTGTAATGGTGCTTATGAGCGTTGTCGCATTTACGAAACGCTCTCTTTGCACAAGGCTATAGATGCTTCTTAAAGGCTTGATAGTCTTTTTTGTTTTTTTGCTTATAGTGGCTATTTGTGCTCTAATCTATCTTTTGCTAAAAAACAAAGATCATCAAGTCTTGGCAAGAGGGCTAGAGCCTGAGAGCGAAGAAGAGATCACGATCGAAAAGCTTGAAGAACTTGCTAGCGATAAAACTCTAAGCAAAAACGAGCTTTTCGAGCTTATACAAATTTTCGGAGAGAAATTTATAATACCAGCGAAAAAAAATCAGGTCGCTCCAAAAGAAGCTAGCAACTACATAAATTTTATAATCCTCATCTGCTCTCATCAAAATGCCGATGCAAAGCTTATTAGCTTTTTAGATAAAGAGGCTAAAAAGAAAAATCCAAGCTATGTTGCAGAGATCGAAGACAGTGAGAGGATAGGCATAGAAAACCGCAAAAATCGCAGGTAAATTTAGCTTTTTTAAATTTAAGAACGCAAAATGTCGTTAGCAAAACTCAAATTTACAAAGCAAAAATAGGAGTGCAATTTGGACATCAATGATTTCTATGCTAGTTTAGTCTTTTTGCCGATAGTGCTAGCTATTTTGTTGATGATCTTTGCTGGCAGGCGAAATATAAAAGTCTATCTGAGTAAATTTGACTTGATCGGCCTACATCTGATCGTTCCGCTCGTGATATTTCCTATATCTGTAGCTATTTTTAGTGAAGCGGCCGAGTATTTTGGCATTTCAAACAATACTGGGCTATCTTACATATTTTATGCCATGCTTTTTATAATAGCTATTTACGCTGTTTTTGGCTTTTATGTTTGCATTAAATACAATCACGGCTTTATAAACTGCTTCTTGGCGTTACTTTTAAGATTTAACTTCATGACCTTGCTTATTTATCTGCTATTTTTAGGCGGCAAAGGATGTGACAAAAATGGCCATGAGATAACCCCTGAAAATGTCAAAAATTTAAGCCTTTTTGAAGAGCTTAGATTTTCACTTTATAATATGATCGTCTTTAGAAAAAAATATGACAAAGAGAAATTTGCAGGCAGGGATGAGATAAATTCTAACGATAAAGCTCTCATCTAAAAAGAGGTCTAAAATAAAAAACAGGGAGAGTTAAATTTAAAAAGAGCCAGCAAGATCACTAGCTCAGCTTACGGCAAAACTACGCCAAATTTCATAGCTATGCCATATATCATCGCGCTAATAATGCCAGCGAAAAATCCAGCGACCATATCATCGCCCATAACGCCAAGTCCGCCCTTTACGTTGCGGTCGATCCTGCCAATGATCGATGGTTTTTTGATATCAAGTACTCTAAAAAGCACGAGCGAGAGAACTAGCTGTGAGATCGTCGCTCCGCTAATGGCGATAGCAAGCCAAACACCAGCAACCTCGTCGATCACGATAAAGCTTTCGTCGTGTGAATTTACCTTTTTTTCAAAATCATCAATGACGCTGATGCTCACCAAAAATAACAAAATGCTAGCTAGCAAAAGCGTGGTAGATGAGAAAAAATATAACACAAAATAAGCCACCACAGCCCCAGCCACCGAGCCCCAAGTGCCAGGTGCCTTTGGTAAAAGTCCAAATCCAAAAAATGTCAAAAATAGCTTTTGCATAAATTTCCTTAAGTGAGTGATGATGTCTGGTAGAGCTTCATAAGCTCCTCGTAAAAGTCGCGGTCGGTCTTGTTTTCAAGCAGTCCAGAATTTACAAAGAGATCGTCGCAGAGCTTTTGTATATCTTTAAAGCGATTTACATAGAGTTTGCTTAAGATGAGCGCTGAAATTTCAGGTCTAACGAGTATGGCTGGTGGCATGATGCCGTTAAATAGTAGCTCTTTGATCACGTCTGGGTGGTATTTTATCTGGTGGTGCTGTCCGTGCGGGCAACTTTTGGTGCTAACTAGCGTCTTACACTTGTTGCAATAAACTAGCTCTGGCAGGACGATCACATCTAAATTTAGATCGTTTTTGTAGATGTCAAGTATCGTATGAACTTCGTTGTGGTCAAAAAACATGCCAATTCCTGAGTGGTTTTGTCCGATGACTAGCTTGTTTGCGCCAAGTCTTGAAGCTGCGATGCACTCAAGCGTTGGGTTGGCGTGCGAGCTAAAAAGGGTTGTGTTTTTTAGCGCAAAGACAAAGACCTTTTTTGTAGGCAGGTAGTTTTGGTTAAAAAAGTCAAGCACCTGCTTTCTAATCTCGTAGTCAATATGCCTCTCTTCGCGCGTTCTTATTAGAAAAACGACCACAAGATCGGCCTTGTCGATAGTCATCCTAACTAGGCGTTCATGAGCGCGGTTAAATGGATCAGCCGTTAAAAAAACAGCCGTTATCTTCTTGGCGCCACTCTCTTTTATTAGCTCATTTAGCGCATCTTTGCTTATTTGCAAGCTCTCATCATATAGCTCAAACTCGCCGCTTATGCCGTATTTGCCCAAATTTAGTGACATTTCGCTGTTTGATTCATTTGCTAAAAATATATTTTTAGCTCGCATGCTCTCGTCAAATTTAAAGACCTTTGCCACGTCGATGTGCCCAACGATCTTGCCGTCCATATTTAAATTTACTCTTTGGCCAGCATGCAGCTTGCTAGCGATATTTTGATTGACCTCGCCAAATGGAGCAAAGCCAAAAGAGTAGGGCATCGGCTCGCCATTAAAGTAGCCCTTTTTTGCCACCTCTTTGATCTGCTCGTCGTCCATCAGGGCGCTAAAATTTGAGAGAATTTTGTTTTTGATAAGCTCTAAGGCGCCATAAACTTCGGTGTTTATAGAAATTTCACTATTTTTTCTTGCTGACGTCATATTTCTTTCTCTTTTCCCAAAGTGATTTTCTAGAAATTCCAAGCTTTTTGCTTAGCTCGGTGTCGGGGAATTTATCTTGATAATTAACGATGATATATTTTATATATTCATCGATCGTGATGATCTCGCCGATGTCAAAGTTTTTATCTCGGATGGAGAGTTCAAGCTCCTCAAATGGCGCACTTTGCGCAAAATCGCTAGTTTGGATAGCCACTTTTTTCTTTTTGCAAAGCTCTAAAATTTTCTCTTTTTCATCCTCTTTTAGCTCTTCAAGATTTGTGATGTAGATGAGCTCGTCGCCACTTTGAGCAAGTGCTTTTTCAAGCTCGCTAAAACAGGCTTTGCCTAAAAACAAAAATGGCAAATTCCCAGCCTTTACATAGTTAAAGATAAATTTATCGCTGTAGCCATTTTTGCTTGATTTTAAAAGAAGTGGAAATTTGATCTTTTTAGCTTCAAAGCAAGGTATCTCGTAGTCTTTTAGGGTGAAATTTATATAGTTTTCGTAGTTTTTGATCTCGTTTTTAAAGCCTCTAAACTCTTCAAAATGCCTTATCTTTCTAACTAGCTCTTCTATCATAAATGGCTTTTGTATGTAATCCACCGCACCCGCTTGTATCGGCTTTATCACGGTGTCGCTGTTGATATAGGCGATGAGTAAGATGATGATAGAGCTTTTAAATTTCTCTATGACAGGGTAGAAGTCCTGCCCAGGGAGTGTGGTAGAAAGTAACACTACGTCAAAATTTTCAAATTTGAAAGCCTCTTTGACGCTCTTTGCGATCTCGCAGTCGTAGCCAAAGTCAGCTAGTTTGCTAGCCATCGAGCCAGCTAGGTAAATTTCGTTTTCTACTATTAAAATTTTCATATTTGTGTCCAGTTGTAAAATTTAAGGCTAGCACTTGCCATGACAGCGATCCCCTCGCATCTGCCCACAAAGCCAAGCCCCTCAGTCGTCGTTGCCTTTACATTTATGCGACTTTGGCTTAAATTTAGAGCCTGAGCGATGTTTGCCTCCATTTTTGATTTTAGTTTTGAAAGTTTTGGCTTTTGCGCCATTATCGTGATGTCAACATTTGTTAGCACAAAGCCCACACTTTGCACCCTTTTATAGGCTTCTTGAAGCAGATAAGTAGAGCTAATATCTTTAAATTTAGCGTCTGTATCAGGAAAGAGTTCGCCTATGTCGCCAAGCCCAGCAGCTCCTAAGATGGCGTCTGTTAGCGCATGAAGTGCCACATCGCCGTCGCTGTGAGCCTTTAGCCCAAACTCATAGTTGATCTTTTCGCCACAAAGCACAAGCTGGCGCCCCTTTTCAAACTCATGCACGTCAAAGCCATTACCAACAAAAACCTCGTTTTCTGGTGCTTTTAGGGCTGAAATTTTGGCAAGGTCCTCTTTAAAAGTGATCTTTCTAGCCATCTCATCGCCCAAAATGTGCCAAACGCTTGCGCCTATGGCTCTCATAGCCGAGCTATCATCTGTGTAAATTTCGCCGCTACTAAGAGCCTTTTTAAGAAGTGCTGTGCGCGAGAGTTGCGGTGTTTGGATAAGTTTTACCTTTTCTCTGTCTATTGCGTTTTCGCCAAGATAGGCAGTGTCAGCGATCTTTAGCGCAGGCACCACGCAGTCAGCCTGAGCGGCAGCCTCGATGATCTTGTGAAAGAGCTCACTTGATATGCAAGGGCGCGCGATGTCGCTAACTAGGACAAATTCGCTACTTACTAGCTCAAGTGCGTTTTTTAGGCTATCTTGTCTTGTCTCGCCGCCATCAACAAATTTATAATTTGGAGCAAATTTAGACATATATTTGCACTCTTTACTAACGACGATGATCTCTTTAAATGTGTAAAAGTTACTCAAATTTTTAGTGGCAAATAGCCAAAGTGGGTCGCTGCCGATGCGAAGCCATTGCTTCTTTACAGGTAGCTCAAAACGGCTAGAATTTCCGGCTCCTAGCATTATAAGTGAGATATCAAGCAAGGTAGCTCCTTTGAAGATTGTTACGGAATTATACACCTAAAAGCTAAATATTTCTTTTTATAGAAATAAATTTAAGTCTAGCATTTAGTTAGATCAAAACAAAAAAGGACTAAAATGAGCCTTTAAATTTTAAAAAAAGGCTGGTCATGACAAAGACGCAGATGTACTATGCTAGGCGAGGTGAGCTCACAAAGCAGATGAGCTATGTGGCAAAGATCGAGGGAGTGAGCGAAAATTTAGTGATGGATGAGGTGGCAAAAGGTAGCATCATCATCCCAGCAAATGTAAATCACACAAATTTAAAGCCTATGGGCATAGGCAGAAAGCTAAAGACAAAAATCAATGCAAATATCGGCAACTCAAGCCTAAGCAGCGACATTTGCGCTGAGCTTAGAAAGCTTGAAATTTGCTTAGAATTTGGCGCTGATACGGTTATGGATCTAAGCACGGACGGCGATTTGGATGCCATTAGAAGCGCTATCATAGAGCACTCAAGCGTGCCAGTTGGTACGGTGCCGATGTATGAAATTTTAAAAGAGGCAAAAGAGGTTACAAATATTACAAATGAGCTAATTTTAAGCGTGCTAGAGAAGCAAGCAAGGCAAGGGGTGAGTTACTTTACGATACACGCTGGCTTTTTGCGTGAGTTTTTGCCGCTTGTTAAAAAGCGTAAAATGGGCATAGTTAGCCGCGGTGGCAGCTTGAGCGCTAGCTACATGTCAAAGCTAAATAGGCAAAATCCATTTTATGAAATTTTTGATCAAATTTTAGAAATTTGCGCAAAATACGACGTCTCACTCTCGCTTGGCGACGGACTTCGCCCAGGTTGCCTTTATGACGCGACAGACGAGGCACAGCTTAGCGAGCTAAAGGTGCTTGGAGAGCTAACACTTCGTGCGTGGCAAAAAGATGTGCAAGTGATGATAGAGGGTCCTGGTCATGTGCCATTAAGTCAAATTGAGTATAATATGAAAATCGAACAAGAGCTCTGCCATGACGCCCCATTTTACGTGCTTGGGCCACTTGTTAGCGATATCGGCGCGGGGTATGATCATATCACTTCAGCGATAGGTGGTACGATGGCAGCATATCACGGCGCTAGCATGCTTTGCTACGTAACGCAAAAAGAGCACCTTGGCTTGCCAAATGAAAATGACGTAAGAGAGGGCATCGTAGCTCACAAGATAGCAGCTCATGCCGCAGACATCGCACTTGGCAAGGCTGGAGCTATCGAAAAAGACCATGCTATGAGTGACGCGAGGTATGCGTTTGACTGGAACAAGCAGTTTGAGCTTAGCTTTGATCCAAAAAAGGCTAGAGAGCTTCACGATGAGAGCTTGCCAGAAGATGCGTTTAAGAGCGCTCATTTTTGTTCGATGTGCGGACCAAAATTTTGTGCATATAAAATTTCAAAAGATCTAGAAAAAGGAGAAAAATGTTAAATAAAGAAGAGGTCTTAAATAGACTAAAAGGCGTCATATATCCGGGATTTGAAAAGGATATAGTTAGCTTTGGCTTTGTAAAAAACGTAGAAATCGGCGATAAAATTGCAATAGAAGTCGAGATCGTTAGCTCAAATCCTGATGTGGCAAACGAGCTAAAAACGGACATCAAACGTGTCATGGGCTCAAATGAGTACGTTCTAAATTTGATCCAGCCAAAGATACCTGAGGAGAAAAGTAACACTCAAAGTGGTAAAAATATCGCGCCGCAAGTTAAAAATTTCGTAATGGTAAGCTCTGGCAAAGGTGGCGTTGGTAAATCAACCACGACGCTAAATTTAGCCATCTCAATGGCAAAACTAGGCAAAAAAGTGGGAATTTTAGACGCTGACATCTACGGACCAAACATCCCAAGAATGCTTGGCGAAGTAAATACTCAGCCACAAGTCGTTGGCAACAAGCTAAAGCCGATACTTAGCCATGGCGTGGAGATGATGAGTATGGGCGTTTTGATGGAGGAGGGCATGAGCCTTATCTGGCGTGGCTCGATGATCATGAAAGCGATCGAGCAACTGCTAAGAGACGTGCTTTGGAGCGAGCTTGATGTCTTGTTTCTCGACATGCCTCCAGGAACGGGCGACGCGCAACTAACTCTAGCTCAAAGCGTGCCAGTAACAGCAGGTGTATGCGTCACAACGCCTCAAGTGGTAGCACTTGATGATAGCAAGCGTGCGCTTGATATGTTTGAGAAGCTTCACATCCCAATCGCTGGCGTCATCGAAAACATGAGCGGCTTCATCTGCCCAGATAACGGCAAAGAGTATGACATCTTTGGCAAAGGCACGACCGAAGAGGTAGCAAAGGCTTACAACACTCAAATTTTAGCTGAAATTCCTATCGAGCCAGCTGTTAGAGTTGGCGGCGATAATGGCAAGCCAGTTAGCTTTTATGAGCCAAACTCAGTCACTGCAAAACGCTACGAGAGCGCAGCTGCAAGGCTTTGGGAGATAATAGAAAATATAAATAACGGCGGCGGGGCTGATAACTCAGCGATCCAGCCAGTAAATGACGGCAAGAGTGCTTGCTCGAAGTAAATTTATAAAAGATAAAATTTAGAGCAAATTTTAAAATTTACCAGTTTAAATTTGGCTACCAAAATTTGACTTTGCTTGGTGCTTAGTTTAAATTTTGGAGCCAAAATGCAATTATTAAAAAGAAAATTTAACAGGAGAAAAGATGAAAGCGATCGTAACCGTAGTCGGAAAAGATAGAGTTGGCATCGTTGCTGGCGTCTCAGCAAAGCTTAGCGAGCTAGGGCTAAACATAGATGATATAAGCCAGACTATTTTAAGCGACTTTTTCACGATGATGGCGGTGGTTTCAAGCGATGAAAATAAGGACTTTACAGCCTTAAGAGCGGAGCTAGATAAGCTTGGAGAGAGCCTAAAAGTAAAGATAAATATCCAAAGCTCAGCCATTTTTGATGCGATGCACAAAATTTAAGGACAAAAGATGGATATCAAAAACGTAACCGAAACGATCTCGATGATCGAGGAGCAAAATTTTGACATCAGAACGATCACGATGGGCATTAGTTTGCTTGACTGCATCGACCCTGACATCAATAAAGCCTGCGATAAAATTTACGCAAAAATCACCACTAAAGCCAAAGACCTAGTTAGAGTGGGCAACGAAATTTCTGCCGAGCTAGGCATACCAATCGTCAATAAAAGAGTGAGCGTGACACCTATCTCGATAATCGGCGCCGCAACAGATGCAAAAGACTACGTGATGATCGCAAAGACGCTTGATAGGGCGGCTATTGAAGTTGGTATTGATTTTATAGGTGGTTTTTCGGCCTTAGTGCAAAAGGGCTATCAAAAGGGCGATGAAATTTTGATAAATTCTATCCCACAAGCACTTGCACAAACCGCAAAAGTGTGCTCAAGCGTCAATGTCGGCTCAACAAAAAGTGGCATAAACATGAGCGCGGTGCGTGATATGGGACGCATCATAAAAGAGACGGCAGCAGCTTCAGAGATGGGCTGTGCGAAGCTTGTTGTCTTTGCAAACGCAGTCGAGGACAATCCTTTCATGGCAGGTGCATTTCACGGCGTGGGCGAGGCTGACGTGGTGATAAATGTCGGCGTTTCAGGCCCAGGCGTCGTAAAAAGAGCGCTTGAAAAGGTGCGTGGCGAGAGCTTTGACGTGGTGGCTGAGACTGTGAAAAAGACGGCGTTTAAGATCACTCGTATCGGTCAGTTAGTCGGTCAAATGGCGAGCGAGCGCCTTGGGGTTAAATTTGGCATCGTTGATCTCTCTCTTGCTCCAACGCCTGCTGTGGGCGACTCGGTGGCTCGCGTGCTTGAGGAGATGGGGCTTGAGGCTGTCGGTACGCATGGCACGACTGCTGCACTAGCTCTGCTAAATGACGCGGTTAAAAAAGGTGGCGTCATGGCGTGCAATCAAGTGGGCGGCTTAAGCGGTGCGTTTATCCCAGTCTCAGAGGATGAGGGCATGATAGCTGCGGTGCGCGCGGGATCGCTAAATTTAGAAAAACTTGAGGCGATGACAGCGATATGCTCAGTTGGACTTGATATGATCGCCATACCTGCGGATACGCCAAGCGAGAGTATAGCTGCGATGATCGCTGATGAGGCGGCTATCGGCGTGATAAATCAAAAAACAACGGCCGTTCGTATCATACCTTTGGGTAAGGAGGGCGATATGATCGAGTTTGGCGGCCTTTTAGGAAGAGCGCCTGTGATGAAGATAAATAAGGCTTCAAGTGCCGACTTCATAGCTCGTGGCGGACAAATTCCAGCACCTATCCATAGTTTTAAAAATTAATTCAAAGTCCGCTTTAAATTTGCGGACTTTTTCTTAAATTTATCCCAAACTTTTTAACTGCTTTTAGTTAAAATAATAAAAATTTTAAACTAAGGAGCTAAAATGAAAATTTTATCACTGCTTTCGATGCTACTTTTTACAGCGGTATGTGGCTTTGCAAACGATGGCAAAGTAAGAAGTATCGACATCTACGTCACGCCTTACTACTCAGCAAATGCTGGCAAGGTGGAGTATGTCAAGGTCTATGACAAGATAGATGAGCTTTTAAAAAGTGGCAAAGTAGAGGACTTTAAAAAGGCTGAAAAGATCGTGCAGGACGCTTCGCAGTTAGTTAGTCCGATAACTCTTTTTGTCCTCTCAGCTCGCGCTTATGATCTTGGACTTCGCGATGATGCGGTATTTTGGTTTTATGCGGCAAAAAACCGCGCGATCTTGCTAAGAGGCGTTATAGACATGGAGGGTGAGAAATTTACTGATGTGGTGGCTGCGATAGGGGCGTTTATGAAGCTTGTTGGCGACGTGGTAAATCCTTATGCATTTTGCGATATCAAAAAGCAACAAGAGATCGCTGATAAAGCACTTGAATGGACTAAGAAAAATGCCTATGAAGCGATGTTTTCGCCAGAATTTAGCTCGCCTCACGAAGATAGAAAAGCAGCCCTTGCAAAAGGCATAGAAAAGCTTGAAGCCCGCAATAAAAAAGAGAAAGATTACTTTTTAGACAAAGACAATCTTGCTAACTTTAAAGCTATGCGCAAGCAAAATGGCACTGATGAGAAATTTTGCTTTTAAATAGCGAGAAAAACTGAAAATTTGCTTGTAAATTTAGCTTTTGCTTTATCTTAAAAGGGTAAATTTGCAAGCTATCTCTATTTTAAATCACAACAAATTTGCTTAAATTTGACTCTTTTACAAGAGTAGCAAAATCACAAAAATGAGAATAAAAAATGACTTTGAAATTTGTCGAGCTTGAAAAAGTCGCAACAGATGATGGCTTTATCTGGTATGCGGAGATGAAGCTAAAAAGCGAAATTTTTGGGCAGGTAGCGTTTTGCCTTGTTAGCGCAGATAGGGCAGACGTGGATGATGAGACTACTTTGCTAGCAGAGCGAATTGCTAGTGATATCGATCGGTACGTAAAAGAGGCACTTATCTTTTTAAAAGATGAGCTTAAGCGAGGGCGCTTTTTGAGCAAGGACGAGTTTAGCTTGCTTGACGTGCCAGTTTGTGACCTGCCCTTTAGCTCGCCGCAATGCACCTTTTATGCGCGTGATAAGCAGTGGTTGATGAGATTTGCCGAGGGTGCGCTTGATATTTGTGAGCCTTATGGTATAGGGGTGATCTTTGAGGATGAAAAGCCGCTTCGTTTAGAAAATTTAGAGCTTAGCAGTGAGTGCTAAGTGCTTAAATTTTTAAATTTATGCATTAAAAGATATATAAATTTAAGTTTTTCAAGCTTTGCAAAAATGATGAAAATTTTGTTTTTAGGTATTGGCTGCGATCTAAGAGGCACTAGAGTTTTTTAAATGATTAAATTTTGCTGTCTTAGGTTTTGCGCCCAAAACAGCAAATTTATAAGCTAAGCGTTGCAGCAGTCGTTTGGATCTTTTTCTTTTGTGATCCTAGCTCTTAGGTCGTGGCGGATGATCCCTATAGACCAAAACCAGATCATGTGACCTACAAACTCATATACATACCCATGCCAAGGAAGTGTCTAGAGTGGCAGTGAGATACCATGAACTGCGATAGTTACTAAAATGCCTGCCATTACGCCTTGCCACATCGTGATCTTTGGAAATTTCTCAGCCACAATGCAGTAACCAACGGCAAAGACAATTGAAAATATAATGTGCGTTAGTATCACGTAGTTAAAGGCATACCCTGCAAACTCGTAAATAGCAGCATTTGGATCGGCGATACCGACATAATCTCTTAAAAAGACATAAGGTGGATTTAGAAAATTTCTCGAGCAGTTGATCGCATCTGCCGCTCTGATGGCACTTTCTTAAACATATCCAAAGGGTTTTTTAGTGGAAGCGGCACTTCTGCGCCCCATTTAACAAAAGCTGAAACTACGCCAGCGATTAAACTAATCAGCGCAGCTAAGGCAAATTTTGGTTTGGTAGCTAAATTTGACATTTTGTCTCCTTGTAAAATTTGTGACATTTTATTTCTATTTTTTTTATGATAAGGTTAATCATTATTATAATTTATAAATTTATCAAAGCTCAAATGCTTTAAAATCATAAAATTTTTAGCCATTTTTGGCTAGACTAAGAAAAAATTTAAAGGAGAATAGATGTCTAAAGAGTTTAAAGACGCAAACGAATTTAAGGAATTTTTTGAAGAATTTAGAAAAAAAGATGGCTACAAAGATCCAGTTGCTTTTGGCATCGCAAGAGTCGATCGCGGACAAAAAAATAGCGACAAAATTTTGCAAGCAAGTTACGCCGTTGTAAATTATAAAGAGAGCTTTTTAAGCGCAGCTGCTTTTATCTATGCCTTGCAAAAGTGCGATGTTGAGGTTGATTTTAGCGCTCACGAGTTTGTCGCTGATCTCACGTCAAAGGTAGCGAAAAAGGCTAGCAAGCTCTTTAGCGTCTTTGAAAAAGATATAAAATCACACAAAAACGTGGAGAATTTACACGCTGTAAAGATGGCATTTGAGGACGACATTGAGCTAAATGAGAATAAATTTAAGCTTGTATTTTTATTTGATGACACAAAGCCACTTAGCGTGGAGGCCGTCTATCTCAAGCTCTACTTGATCTCGCTTGGCAAGGTCGCACCTAGGACGATCGTGCTTGATGGAGCATTTGGAGTGCTACCAAATGTCGCATGGACTAGCCAAAACATCCCGATCGAGCTTGAGTGGCTAAGAGAAAATGAAATTTCACTAAAGATGTTTGGCGAGTATCCAGCGATCGTGAGCGTGGATAAATTCCCAAGATTTTTAAGTCACATCATCCCAGCTGATAACACGAGAATTTTAGACGCTGCCAAGGTTCGCATGGGCGCAGCTGTGCATCCTGGCACAGTCGTCATGCCAGGGGCTGCTTATATCAACTTTAACGCAGGCACGACTGGCGGCGTGATGGTTGAGGGCAGGGTCAGCAGCTCTGTCGTAGTTGGCGAGGGTAGTGACGTAGGTGGTGGAGCTAGCATACTTGGCGTGCTAAGCGGCACGAACGGCAACCCTGTAAGCATCGGCAAACACTGCTTGCTTGGCGCAAACTCAGTTACTGGCGTGCCACTAGGTGATAACTGCATCGTGGATGCTGGCATAGCGGTGCTTGAGGGCACAAAGGTCTATATCTCGGCAAGCGAGCGCGAAAAGCTAGCTAGGCTAAATCCAGAGTTTAAATTTGAAGCTGAAATTTACAAAGCGCTTGAGCTTGGCGGGCTAAACGGGCTTCATTTTAGACAAAATAGCCAAACAGGGCAGATCACCGCGAGTGCGAGCAAAAGGGCGATCAAGCTAAATGAGGCACTTCATTAAAAAAGGAGCTAACATGAAAGTTGGCATTTTGATGTTTGATAAGATAAATTTGCTAAGCTTTGCCAAAATTTATGATTTTTTGCATAAATTTGAAGGTTTTAACATCAAAACCTACGCCCTAAAGCCTGAGATAGTCGATGAATTTGGCGTCAGGCTTCATTCTGAAATTTACGCTGAGAGTCTTTACGGCGTGGATATCTTGGTCGTGCCAGATGGCATTGGAGCGCTTGGGCTAAGGTATGACGAGATATTTTTAAGCTGGATAAAAAGCTCAGCGAGTGCGAAATTTAAGATCGGCTTTGACCTTGGCGTGCTCATCCTTGGCGGCGCTGGATTTTTAGAAGACAGAGAGGCCTGCATAAGGGGCGGATACAAAAACGCGCTGAGTGGCTACTGCGAGGTAAATGACGCTAAGATGTGCGAGAGCAGGGGTGTGATAAGCGTTAGCGAATTTGATGACGAGATCAAAGAGCAGCTCGCAAAAATCCTAAGTAAAGATAAAATTTAAGGGCTTTGGCTCTTAAATTTGATAGAAATTTTATCCTTTTAATGAGCTTATAGCTTGTTTTATGGCGCTATTTACCGCTTCTAAATGCCACTTTATCCACGCTGTGAAGTCAAAATTTGAATTATTTTCAAGCTTTGCTGTTGCTCTAAAATTTCATAATAAACTTTTTTATTTGCGTAAATAATGCTGGATATTGAAAATGGCTCAATGCTTTCACTAGCCAAGCAGTAGTGTGCCAAAGCCCTTGCCATGCGTCCGTTGCCGTCCTCATAAGGATGGATGATCGCAAACAAAAGGTGAGCCAAAACACTTTTTACATAGGCGTTTTCAGGGCTTTTATTGATAAAATTTAAAAAAATTCTCCTCTACGCGCTCTGCTGACAAGGCTTCGTAGTGGATTTGCACATTTTTTGAAGGACCTTAGACGACGCTCATCTCATCATCTCTAAATTTAGCTCTTTTTATCTTGTAAAATTTGCTATGGCTATATTCAAACAAGGCATTGTGCAAGCCATGTAGCCGCTCGAAGCTCATAGGGCTTTGTTTAAATTTGCTTCAAGCATTAGCGAGACTAGATTATCACTGTGTCTAGTCGCATGAGTGTCGGCTAGCCAGTCAAATTTTCATCTAGTCTCTTTTTTATCGATGAGCGAAGGCTTGATCTTTTTAGCCTCTCGCCCTCTATGAGAGATGAGCTTATTATTTCATCTTCAAGTGCGCTAATTTGCGCCTTTAAAAGATCGTTTCTGTTGATCTTGTTTGTTATATCTTTTAAAATTTCGTGATTTTGCTCTAGCTTTTTTATGATGGCGTCTATCTCTCTTTTATCGAAAGAGAAATTTGGGTAGTTAGGATGTTGCCATATCCAAATGTTTTGCATCAAATTTCTTTAAAGATTGTGGCTTTTGTGTCTATCTATAAGGTCTTCTATACTCTCTTCTAGCGTCATTGTAGCCACGTCTATATCCGTGCTCAAAACCATCGTCGTAGTCATCGTCGTTGTAGTAGCCTCCACGGTAACCACGCTGAAATCTATCAAATCTTTCGTACTCATTTTGATAGTATGGGCGGTAGTTAGGCGGATATGGCGCATAGTTTGGATCAACAGGATAGTAGCCATTTGCGCGACAACTATCCTCGTCAAATTTTTCTATTCCGTTGCGAAATTTATAGCTTTCTATTTTTTTATCAAAGCTATCAATACTTCTTATGTCGCCATAAATTTTAGCCATTTCTCTTTGATTTATAAGACCACAAAGCCTAGCTTCAACTTTTTTTTCGTAACTCATAGAAAACAAAAAAGTTAATGAACAAAATAAAATGGCTATAAATTTCATATTAATCTCCTACTTTTAAGCTTCCACCTTTGCCAAGACCACCCTTTACGGTTTGTGCTTTGTAGTCTTTTAGAGCGATAACTAATTGATTCATTGAATCAAGGAAAGCATTTACAAGTGTTTTTCCCTCAGGTGTTCTTGAATATGCGCCAAGTCCAGCACCAAGAGAAGCGCCAGCGCCGCCACCCATGCCAAAGAAGTCAGTGCTAGAAGCTGAGCCAATGGCTGCTGCTAATTGAACACCTGAGCGATTTTCTATAAGAACCAATGTGGTTTGTGTCTCTTTTGTTGAAAAACCACCAGCGATAGCACCTGCTGCACTACCAAAAAGTGCTCCAACAACACCGCCTACACCACCGGTATCTTCGTTACTAAAGAAAATTTCAGGACGAATAGTATAATCAGCCGCTACCATTTTGCCTTTGCCAAAGCCAGAACCGCTACGTAGTTCGCCTGATCTATCAAGTGCACGCTCTTGCATCATATTATCCATCATAGCACCACGCTCAACTATAACAAAGCAGCCGGTTTGTTGTGCAAGAAGGCGCAGAACAGGAATAGTTGATGTGAGCTTGTAGTTGCGTGTTAAATATGAATACCAGTCTGAATTTTGGTCTTCATAAAACGCAAGTGTTCCAATAGTGCTACTACACTTTTCTATTTTTGTGTTAGCATTTTTGTTGTTGCTGCCAGCAGCACTGCCAGTTACGCCATTGTTGTTACCAGTTGCACAACCACTTAAAAGTAAAACTCCAAGACCCACGCTTAGTAAAGATGAACTTAACTTCATTTTTTTCCTTAATATTTAAGTTGGTTTTAGAATTATATATGAGTAAATATTAGAAAAATATTAATATAAAATTTATGTTTAATAACATAATACAAAATTATTTTTTACAAAAATTTAAGCGGCCAGCAAGATGCCAGCCACATAAATTATTCGACAGTTACGCTTTTTGCGAGGTTTCTTGGCATATCGACGTTGTTGCCAAGTCTAACAGAAATTTCAAGTGCAAGCAGCTGAAGCACAAGCATCATCTCGAAAAATTCGCTCATGTAGTGATCTTGAACACTTGTTTTTACGTAGTCGTCGCTTAGTTCAAACTCAAGCGGACTTATCGCTAGGATATATGCATCTCTTGCAGCAAGCTCTTCGACGTTGCTCTTTGTTTTTTCATATAACAAATTTTGAGGCATTAAAGCGATCGTAAATAGCTTCTCGTCTGCAAGTGCGATAGGTCCGTGCTTCATCTCGCCTGATGGATAGCCCTCGGCGTGAAGATATGAAATCTCTTTAAGCTTTAATGCACCTTCAAGTGCTAGCGGATAGAAGATGTCTCTACCGATGAAGAAGAAGCCATGACCGTGTAAATAGTGCTTGCTTAGGCGGTGAAGCTTCTCTTGCAAAGAGTTATCTATATTTAAAATTTGTGGTATGTGAAGAAGCGTTTTGATCTCGTGATCAAGCTCTTTTTTGCTGATAGAACCCTTTGCTGATGCCATTTGAAGTACAAGCATCCAAAGCACGATGATCTGCGTAGCAAAGGCCTTTGTGCTTGCCACGCCTTTTTCGATGCCAGCGCGAGTTAGAAGTGTATTATCAGCTAGTCTAACAATAGATGAGTTATCGACATTGCAAATCGCAAGTGTCTTTAGCCCAGCCTCTTTTGCGATCCTAAGTGCCTCAAGAGTATCAGCTGTCTCGCCACTTTGTGAGATGACGATAAAAAGCGAGTTTTTGTTTAGATAAGGCTTTCTATATCTAAATTCGCTTGCCACTTCGACCTTTGTCCTGACTTTAGCAAGTCTTTCAAAAAGATAGCTTGCAGTTAGCGCTGCATGATAGCTCGTGCCACACGCACAAAGCACGATATCATCGATGCCTTTTAGGTATTCATCGTCTAAATTTTCAAGGGTCACTTTGTGGTTTTTAACCCTGCCCATGATGGTTTCAGATACAACTGCACCTTGCTCGTAAATTTCTTTCTCCATAAAAAATGTATAACCCTCTTTTTGGGCATAGCTCTTATCTTTTGGCAAAGCGTTAAAGGTTATGCTAGCTTTTTTGCCGTGTTTAAAAACAGCTATCTCGTCTAAGCTCACATAGCCGTAGTTATTGTCATCAAGATATGCCACTTCGGTTGCGTTGCCAATAAGTGGAGCATCTGATGAGGCAAAATATACCTCTTTTTTGTCACTTTTGCCTATCGCCATAGGAGCGGCATCTTTTGCGAAAAATATCTTATCAGGTGCAGTTTTGGTGATAAGTAGCGTTGCATAAGCACCTCTTAGCTTTGCGATAGTCGCCTCATAAGCTTTAAATGGGTCTTTTGCCTCTTTTAAAATTTCTTCAAAAAGATGCACGATCACTTCGGTGTCGGTTTGGCTGACAAATTTCACGCCCTTTGCCTCAAGCTCATCTTTAAGCTCTTTGTAGTTTTCGATGATGCCGTTGTGAACGACAAATGAGTGCTCGCCAAGGTGTGGGTGAGCGTTTATCTCGGTTGGTTTGCCGTGCGTCGCCCAGCGTGTGTGACCTATCGCCACGCCAAAACCTTCTGATGTAAAGTCCTTTGTCTTTAGGACTAAATTTTCAAGCTTGCCGACCGCCTTGAAAAAGTCGATCTTGCCATCACTCATCACAGCCATGCCAGCGCTGTCGTATCCGCGATACTCAAGCTCTTTTAGCCCGCTTAAAATGACCTCTTTTTTCTCTCTATCTCCGATGTATCCTACGATTCCACACATGTTTTACTCGCTTATTAATAAATTTAATATCTCATCGCCTTTACTCTCAAGTCGCTCGTTTTTCTCGATCAAAAAGAGATTTCTCGTTCTATTTTTAACCGTCTGAATTCTCGCACTCGTGACTTGAAAATGAAGCCTGTCAAAAACACTCATCACATAAGCCATTAGCCCACGCTGATCTTTTGCGTTGATGCTAAGTTTGGCGTAATCTTTTGAGTGATTTAGCTCGAAGTTTATCTCATCTTTGTTAATATTTGGTTTCAAAGGCTCTCTTAAAACCTCACTATTTAGGGATTTTAGGGCTAAAATTTTAGTATTTTCAAGCTCATGATTTTTTACATTTTGGTTAAAGTCAAGCCTGATATAAAATTTCTTCTCAAATAGCTCAAATATCTCCATATACGCAAGGTCAAATTTGGCAAATTCATAGAGCAGGGCGCTTAAATTTAGGCTTTTGTTTGTATAAATTTGAATGCTTAAATTTTTACTATTGTTTATGAAAATTTCGGTTTCGTTTAAGCTGTCAGCTACCTTGCTTAAATTTATGATCTCGCTTGCGCTATATTTTGTAAAGACCAAATTTGATGTGATCTTAAAAATTTTCTCTTGCAGCTTTGGCTCAAGCGCCAAAAACTCGCTATTTCGTTTTATAGATTGCTCTTTTTTTACTCGCCTTGTCGCTTCATCAAGTAAATTTTCATCGCTAAATGCGCTAAGAGAAATTTCATAAAGCTCCCTTAAAAGCTTTGCTGTGTAGGCGTTGTAAAGCCTCTCATTTGTGGCGTTTATCACGCAGTAGCTAAGGATGTAAAGTAGCTTTAAAACCTGTTTGTCGCCAAGCTTCGAGATAAAGGCGAAGATGACGCGCTGCGAGTAGATGTCCTCTCTGTTTGAGACGTTGCTCATTAGGGTGTGGTATTTTATCAAGATGACGCCGACGTTGATAGCTTTTTGACTTAAATTTAGTTTGTTAGCATAGGCCCTAAAGATGTTTGCGCCGATGTTTGCGTGATCTTTGCCGCCAAGTCCTTTGCCAACGTCATGCATAAGCGTCACGATCTTTAGCATCGTTTTGCCCTCCAAGCAAAGCTCAGCATAGAGATTTTTTATAAATTTATCTTTTATATTTTCAAGAAATTTAACACTTAAAACGCTATGCTCATCAACCGTAAATTCGTGATAGCCGTCATATTCTGCTAGCTGGGAGATATGCTCCATCGGTTTTATCAAAATTTGTATCATCTGCGCATCGAGCAAGGATTTTAAGATGGCGTAGGAATTCTCTCTTAAAAATATCTTCTTAAACTCGCTTATAGCGCGCTCTAAGCCATCTTTTGTGATGATGGCTCGCTTGATATAAAAGATTGCGCTTATATCAAATTTATAATCCACATCTTTTAACTCCAAAAGCTCATTTATGAGATCCTCGATAAGGGCTGGCTTTTTGTGAAGTGGCACGTAGATGACGCCATTTATCTCGTAAAAGCCATTTTTTAGCCTAGCAAATTTTCTCTGCTCGAAGCTTAACTCGCTTTTGAAAAATGGCCTACAAAGCGAAGCTGCGATAAATCTTGAATAAATGGCTACGTTATTCATCGAGCTTAGCATCTTTTGGCTGATGACGCTCTCGTTGTCTTGCAGCTTTTTGGACTTTGTCTGCATGAAATTTGTCGTGATCTCGACACTTGAAGCACTGAAAGTATCGGTGTTTTGAGTTAAATTTAAAGCACTTAGCAAGCTTAGTAAAAAATCCACATTTAGATTAAAACTTGCTATCTCTTTTTCATTCATCACTTTAAGGGCTTGCGATCTAACAGAAACGTCGCTATCTAGGCAGTTTAGTATGCAGTTTAGGTGGTAAATTTCATCGATCCCGCCAAAGCCACTTTTTAAATTTGGCTCTTGTGCCAAGTAGCTTATGCTAGAAAATGGCAAAAATGCCTTTAAATGGTAGTTTAAAAAGGCTTTTTTATCAAATTCTTTTATCTTTACGATCTCGCTTTTTACTAAGCGATATAAGCTTTTTGAGCCGCAGATATAGCGAAGTTGCGAGGTTTCACTTTTAAATTTAAGGTCATCTTTGAAATTTATAAAAATTTCATCCACTTCGGCAATTTTTATCACAAATTTCATGCCAGAGCTGTCTAAAATTTCAGAAAATTCTTTTAAGAAATTTTTTATATTGTAGCCCTTTAAATTTTTATAAACTAGCAAAATTTCAAGCTCGCTATTTGCGCTAAGTAGCGTTTGGGCGTATTTGCCAGTGGCTAGAACGCTAAAGGCAAAGCTGTCATTTTGTGGCACAAACTCATCAAAAAATTCTCGCATAGTTTCATTTAAATAAGATTTTATAAAATCATCATACTCTTTGGCTAAGAAATTTGTGAAATTTCTGCCTTGATTTTTTTGAAAATGTTTTGGCAAATTTGCCTTAAAATCAAGAAATTTCTCTTTGATCTTTGAATAATTATCGCTATTTTTGGCACTTTTATCAGCTAGCATTTAGTGTTTCCATTGTTAAAAATATCTTGGCAAATGTTACATAATTTTTGCAAAAACAAAGCTTTATTTGCTTATAATGAAGCCTTAAGTTCAGCTTTAGGACGATATAAATAATGAATCTATTACAAAAACTAGAAAGTGGCGAGAGATTAAGCAAGCAAGAGGCTTTTTCGCTTTATGAGCTTGATCTTTTTACCTTGGCTAAATTTGCCGATAAAAAGCGCAGAAAACTGCACGGCAACAAGGTCTTTTTTAACGCAAATCGCCATATCAATCCAACAAATATCTGTGCTGATATCTGTAAATTTTGCGCATTTTCAGCCCACAGAAAAAATCCAAATCCATACCTAATGAGTCACGAAGAAATTTTAAAGATCGTTGATGAGAGCGTGAGTCACGGTGTAAAAGAGATACACATCGTCTCCGCCCACAACGCAACTAGCGGTTGGCAGTGGTACTTAGAAATTTTTAAAAAGATAAAGGCGGCTCATCCAGAGCTTCACGTAAAGGCGATGACGGCGGCTGAGATTGATTTTTTATCAAGGCATTACGGCTTAAGCTACGATGAGGTGATAGACAAGATGCTTGAATACGGCGTCGATAGCATGCCAGGGGGTGGGGCTGAAATTTTTGACGAAGAGGTCAGGGCTAAAATTTGCAAAGGCAAGGTAAGTAGCGAGAACTGGCTAAGGATCCACAAAATGTGGCACGATAAAGGCAGGCAGAGCAATGCAACAATGCTTTTTGGCCACATAGAAAGCCGTAAAAATAGGATCGATCACATGCTAAGGATCAGAGACTTGCAGGATGAAACTGGCGGATTTAACGCATTTATCCCGCTTGTCTATCAAAGAGAAAATAACTACTTAAAAGATATTAAATTTCTAGGATCAGCTGAAATTTTAAAGACTATGGCGATATCTCGCTTGGTGCTTGATAACGTCCCGCATATAAAGGCGTACTGGGCTACTTCGACGCTAAATTTAGCGATGATCGCTCAGGAATTTGGTGCTGATGATCTTGATGGCACGATAGAAAAAGAGAGCATACAAAGTGCAGCTGGCGCAAATAGCGCAAATGGCGTCACACTAAAGACATTTTGTGATCTCATAAAAACATCTGGTTTTACGCCGGTTGAGCGTGATAGCTTATATAACGAACTTAAAATTTACTAAAGGAGCTTGGGGTGAAATTTTTTGACTTAGCACAAAACAAAACGAGTGTGAAGCAGGAATTTGGAGCGGGACTTACGACATTTTTGGCGATGATGTATATCGTGCCGGTAAATGCGATCATTATGAGCAAAACTGGCATGCCTTATGAGGCATTAATCACTGCAACTGCGCTAATTACCATATTTTCTACTGTATTAAATGGTCTTTGGGCGAACACACCAGTTGCGATGAGTGTTGGCATGGGGCTTAATGCTTATTTTACATTTGGTCTTTGCATCGGTATGAAAGTGCCTTGGCAAACGGCTCTTGGCGTTGTTTTTCTAAGCGGCGTGATATTTGTTGTCTTGTCTTTTACAAATTTTAGAATGTGGATAATAAGATCCATCCCACTTGATCTAAGAAGAGCGATAAGCGCTGGCATAGGTACATTTATCAGCTTTGTTGCGTTTCAGCAAATGGGCTTTATCGTAAATAACGATGCGGTTTTGGTTGGCATAGGAAATTTCAGAGATCCAAACGTGCTTCTTGGCGTTTTGGGGCTATTTTTGGTTATTTGTTTTTGGGCGTGGAAGATAAAGGGTGCGTTTATCCTAGCAGTGCTTGTCACTTCAGTGATAGCTTGGGTACTTGGCATCGCTCCTCATCCAACAGAAATTTTCTCAACTCCAGCCTCTATCTCACCGATATTTTTAGAGCTTGACATAAAAGGTGCCTTTAGCCTAGCCTTGCTACCGGTTATTATCACATTTTTTGTGACAGATCTTTTTGACTCGATAGGCACGCTAGCTGGCGTTGGCACAAGGGCTGGGATATTTGACGAAAACAAAAAAGATGGCGTCGTAAAACTTGAAAAAACCCTTGAAGCTGATGCTGTTGCTACTGCAGCTGGCTCGCTTGTAGGTGTAAGTACGACCACATCGTTTGTAGAGAGCGCAAGCGGCGTAGAAGAGGGCGGTAGGACTGGCCTAACAGCTGTATTTTGCGGACTTTTATTTATACTTACATTATTTATGTTGCCACTTTTTAAAGCGATCCCTGGCAATGCCATCTATCCGATCCTCGTAATGGTCGGCGTGCTTATGTTTGCCGAGCTTGCTAGCATAAATTTCAAAGATCCAGCCATCGGCGTTGCGACATTTTTCATAGTTGTGCTCATCCCGCTTACTTACTCGATCACAAACGGTCTTGCATTTGGCTTTATGTCATACGTCATAGTTAAGCTCATAAAGAGAGAATTTAGCGATATAAATTTAGGTGTAGTCGTGCTAGCGCTTATTAGTTTTATCGTATTTTTAGTGCATTGATAAGGATTAAAGATGATATTTTATAGCTACGATGAATTTGCCGTTGATGCCAAAAAGATGGCAAAACAGATAAAAGATGAGTTTGATCCAGAGGTGATACTAGCTGTGGCAAGAGGCGGTCTAACGCTTGGCCACTCACTAGCTGTTGCGCTTGAAAATAGAAATTTATTTACTTTAAATTCTATCCACTACGAGGATACAAACAAGCTTGATACGATACAAATTTTTAACGTGCCAGATCTTAGCAAATACACTAGAATTTTGCTTGTTGATGATATCATCGATAGCGGCGAGAGCATGGTCGAGATAAAAAGAGAACTGCTTAAACGCTATCCAAATTTAGATATAAAGATAGCGACTGTATTTTATAAAGAGAAGGCTCTGCTTTTGCCTGAATTTAAGGTAAAAGAGGCTCATGACTGGGTTGAGTTTTTCTGGGATATACATATTTAAGGGCGCGATTTGTTAGAAAGAGTTAGAGAATTTGCTAGCAGACACATCGCTTTTAGCGTATTTTTGATATGTTTGATTGATTTTGTTTTTCTACTTTATGCGGCAAATTCTCTTAGCATAAGCTACAACGAGGCTGAAATTTTCTTTCAAAAGCACAGCCTTCTTGGCTACATCTTAAAACTAAGCACCCATTTTTTTGGTCAAAATGACCTTGCTGTGCGGGGCGTGATGATCTTTTTTCACATCGCAAGCGTGGTTTTGATGTATAAGGTGAGTAAATTTTACATTAAACTCGAGTTTGACAGGATTATAGCGGTTCTACTTTTTGTGCTACTTCCTGGCACGCTAGCTTCAGCACTTATCATAAATAACGCTGGAATTTGCATCACTCTAGCGCTTTTGTGTATATATCTTTTTCATATTAAAAAGAAAATTTTATTTAGCCTATTTTTCTGCCTAGCCTTTTTTATAGATGGTGACTTTTTGATATTTTATGCAGGATTTTTTATATTTGCACTTTATAAAAGAAAGCCGCCTATTGCTTGGCTCAGTGCCATTTTATTTTTGCTGACGCTTTACTTTTTTGGCTTTGAAACAAATGGCAGACCAAGCGGGCATTTTATCGATACCTTTGGCATATTTGCCGCTGTATTTTCGCCATTTGTCTTTATCTTTTTTGTATATACGATTTATAGAATTTGGGTTAAGGAGAAGAAGGATCTTTTGTGGTTTATCGCCATTTGCTCATTTTGCTTTTGTATGATAGTCTCTGTGCGCCAAAGACTGGAGCTTGAGCAGTTTTTGCCATTTTGTGTGATCGCAACGCCACTTATGGTAAGAGTTTTTTTCAACTCATATCGCGTGAGGCTGCCAAAATTTAGAAAAGGACACAAAATTTGCACTAGCTTAGTGATGCTTTTTTTGATATTTAACTGGTCAGCGATCATCTTTAATCAAATTTTTTACCTATTTTTAAACGATCCTACAAAACATCTCACTTATAAATTTGATGTAGCAAAAGAGCTAGCAGATAAGCTAAAAGAGGCTGGAGTGCAAGATATTGCGACTGAAGATACAAGGCTTGCGCTAAGACTTAAATTTTATGGGATAAAAACAAAAAGTTACTCTAAAAATTTATTAGCAATTGCCGATTTAGATGAAAAATCGAAATTTAGTATAGAAAAAATGGGAAAAGTAGTTGCAAATTTCAATATCAAGGAACGATAAGCTATGAAAAAAAGAGCTTTTACGATGATAGAGCTTATTTTTGTTATTGTTGTTGTTGGAATTTTAGCTGCCATTATGATCCCAAAACTAAACAGAAATGCCTCAAGAGAAGCTGCAAATCAGATCCTAACTCATATAAGATACACCCAGCACCTCGCTATGCAGGATGATAAGTATGAAAATTTTATTAACAATCAGTCTAAACTATGGTTTAAGATGAGATGGGGGATAGCTTTTAATAATACTAGTTTGTATGATGAATGTTTGATAGACAAACCAGGAATAAAGACTTGGAAGTATAATGTTTTTTTTGATAATAGTTTTAAAGGAAATATAAATTCAGAAAGTGAAGTCGCAAACGATATCTATAAAAGTGGAAAGCTTCTTAGTGGTGGTTGGAGTGGAATGTCAACAGATGCTTGCAAAAAAATAAATAAAGAATTAAATTTAGGAAAAAGGTTTGGCATAACATCAGTTGATTTTAAAGACGGTTGTAGTGGAATGCAAACTATAAACTTTGATGAAATGGGTCGCCCTATGAAAGTAGTAAGTGTTACAAAAAATCGAGGAGCAAAGCGCCCTTATGATAGACTTCTTAAAAAAGATTGCAGTATAACAATAACTGATAAACGCGGTAATCAAACAACAATTACTATAGAAAAAGAAAGTGGCTTTGCATCCATAAAAGAAAATAGTTAAATTTGATCAAAATTTGAGCTTTTGATTTTTTTCAAAAAGCTGCTATTTTTTAATCTGCATTTAAGCATCCCTCATATATAATTCCAGCTCACGAAACGAGAAACCACCTTTAACTTCACCGTTAATAAAGCCTTTTTCTTATCGTTGTTCTTTTAACTTACAATTGTTAAACTATTAGTCAATCTTTGAAATCTAAACAAGTGATCGATTGAGCCAGTCTATTATAATTAAATAATAGATTAGACAAACTGATAATAAAACTAAAAGTTTTTTTGATTAAAAACTTCATAATAAAAATCCTATCTATTAGATAGGTAATTAATATGGAGAGTTTGATCCTGGCTCAGAGTGAACGCTGGCGGCGTGCCTAATACATGCAAGTCGAACGGACGAGTAAGAGCTTGCTCTTATGAGTTAGTGGCGCACGGGTGAGTAATGTATAGCT